>CAMPHR010000001.1 GCA_946886075.1 uncultured Novosphingobium sp.
CACCATCGTCAGGAAGCGGGTGTTGACGGTACGCTCCTTGCCGCGCCCGACCTTGTCGACGGCGGTGCGCATATTGTCATAGATGCCCCGGCGCGGAACGCCGCCCAGCACGCGAAAGGCGTGATTATGGGCGTCGAACAGCATCTCGTGGGTTTGCAACAGATAGGCTCGGACCAGGAAGGCCCGGCTGTAGCTGAGCTTGAAGTGCGCCACCTGCAGCTTGGTGCGCACGCCGCCGATGATCGCCCAGTCCTCGCTCCAATCAAACTGGAACGCCTCGCCTGGCGCGAAGGATACCGGCATTAGCCAAGCGTCGATCAATATTCTGAAGTCCGGGCAGGATCTTTAGAAGGCGATCGAGAAAGCCACGCTGATTGAGGACATTCCCCGCGAGCTTCAGCGCCGCCTCGATCCGGTGGGCTATGCGATCGATGAGCTCAACAAGAAGTGGGTTAAGACCGTCGAGGCGCTTCGCGAGGGCGGTGCCACGGCGCAGCAGATGGCCGATGCGCAGAAGCTCTACAATCTGGAGCTTGGCGAGGCGAAGGACAACGCATCGTCGGCTTCGCAGGCGATGAGGGATTTCCTGAAGGCAATGAACATGGGATCGTCGTCGCCGCTGTCGCTGCGGGATCAGGCGATGAACGCGAAAAGCGCGCTTGATCCGTATCTTGCCCAGATCAACTCTGGTCAGACGATCAACCAGGACAAGTATCTGGAAGCGGCGCAGACCTATCTCGATATCGAGCGCCAGATGTACGGCTCCACGGCCAAGTATTTCGAAGCTTTCGATGCCATCCAGGCCGCAACCAACAAGGCGATTGCCACGGTCGATAACGCCGCGCCGATCCGCACCACGTCCGATCCGTTTATTGAAGCGACGGCCACCGCGACCAGCTCAATGGCGGCCAGCGCGGCAAATCAAGAGCAGCTGCTGGCAACGGGTTTTCCGGCGCTGGAGGCGAAGCTGGAGCGCATCGAGCAAGCAATAAGAGGGTCAGGATCGTTTGTTGGCGAAAAGCGGAACTTTGCATCTTGAGCCGCTATTTCTTAGTCTTCGATCCATCTGCTGGGACTGGAGAGGGAGGGCAACTGCACGGATCCATCGTGCGCGCCTGATGTTTCTCCAGCATCAGCTTATGATCTCGAGCGGCCGTAGCACGCGCCAAGGCCTTCACGAATTCCACCATCTCGGGGTGAACGACTTGGGGAAGGTCATCGACTCCGCTCAACCTAGATCTGCCTTTGCAAATTATCGCGAGGTTTCACCACTGCTCAGCGCTACGTTCAGCAGAGAACGGATTGCTTCAGGCCGGGAGGGGCGTGGCTCTTCCTGGCCTTCAATCCATTTGTCGAGGGCCGCGAGCTGGTCAGGCTGGAGGCGTAGCATGACGGGTGTCCCGGACTGCCCCGGACGTTTTGACGATCTTTTGATATCAGAACTTGCGCCGCTCATATTTTCTGGTATCAAAAGAGCGAGCCGAGGGGAAGCGTCAACTTCCCACCCGGCTCTAACCATCGACACGGAGCTTACCCATGTCTCAGGCTAATGCCGCCCCTATCACGGGCGATACGATTCTTGCACCCGATATGTCAGCGGGAAATATCGCTGACGCTTCCCCTTCGCGCCGCGCCTTCTTCGCGGGCGTTCTACTCGCTCCGGTGGCGATTGCCTCGCCGGTCATCGCTCATCCTTCCATTTGGAAGCTCGCGAACCCCGCCGGGGCGGGGGGCGGGTGGAAAGCTGCCCTAGCCCGCTACCGCGCGATTGATGCCGCATGGGATCAATTTCTCGCTACTGAGTACAACCCGGCGATCGCGGAGCTGGACCGCCGCGCGATCGCGCCGCCCCCCGGCTTCACCATCACCGCGAAAAGCGGCCGCGAAGTGTTCTACTTGCACGATCCAGCCAATCCAGAAATGTGGTCGGGATCTCCAATCCCTCAAATCAGTGCGGAGGCTATGCGCGGGCGCATGTGCGAGCAAAATTATACAATAATCCTTCCGACCTTTCCAAAACTCTCATTTTGAGAGGCAAAGTATATAGAGAACATAGGTTTAACAGCGGAAGGGTTGCTCCAAAGACCCTTACGACTTGCTTCCGGTCCCGGAAGGGTAGCGAAGTCGATGATCAACAGTTACATTCGGCCCGTGTTCGTTCCGGTGCCGCGCAAGTCTGCTCCCCGACCACAGATAGGCACTCGCCTGCAGCGGCCGGGGGGCGGGGTCAAAGTCTGAAGGCTCTGCGCCGCCATTACCGCCATCTGTCCCATTCGCGGATTTTTTTTCTCGTGACCGGGAATTTTGACCTCTTCGGCGAGCCCGTTATCGGGCTTGACCATGACGGTGACCGGCGTCGGCACATCAAGACAACGAAGAACGCCAATAAAGTCAAAGAGTTAGCCAAATCTGGACTGAGCCGAATTGAGATAGCGAAGGCGATCGGCATTGCTACGTCGACGCTCTATTGCCTTTATTTTCCGGAGCTTAAAGTTCGGCGCGGGTTCCCAGGGCGCCACCGCTTCACGCCAACTGATGCCGCCCGCCGCCAAATCGCAGCCATGCGCCGGGGTGGAGCTCTACAGCGCGACATTGCGAAGGCGCTGGGGATTTCTGAGCCCACGCTTCGCCGTCACTTCCCTCGCCCTTGAAGGACTAGACCATGATGATTGAACCGACCGTCGAGCAGACAGACCAGTGCGCCATCGTCCAGCAGGACGTGATCGAGTTAATCGAACGACTGACCAATGAGGGCATTGACCTTCGCGTTGTTCTGGCGGGCTTGGCAGCGGCGACCAGCTTCACTGTGATGAAAGCCTATGGTCCCAAAGAAGTGCCGGTGTGGTTTGCTCGGCAGTCCGCCATGACGATGGCTTGGGCGAGAGACTGATGGCGCAGAGCAGTTTCCATGTTGACGCGATTCGAAGGCTGCAATATCAATCGAGTTGTCAACCGTCTGGGATGGACGCAAGACAACCATCTTCCCGCGTGAGATGCGCGCCGATGGCTGAACGGGATCAAACCCAACACAGCTACAGGTGCGTCTAATGGACTTCGCGGTCTCTCCCTTTTCGATCAAATCGCTTGATGATGCGGGCCATATCGAAGGCCTGTTGGCGGGCTTCAACAACGTCGATCATGGCGGTGACAAGCTGCTCCCTGGCAGCTTCGCTAAGACGCTGGCCGCGCGATCCACTCCGCTACCGATGTTGCTGCACCATGACCCCTCCCGGCCCATCGGTGCCTGGAAAGAATGGGATGAACGAAGTGAAGGGCTATACGTCAAGGGTCGCATGACGCTTTCCGCGCGAGATGCGCAGGAGGCACACGCCCTGGCGAAGGACGGTGCGCTGACCGGCTTGTCGATTGGATGGCAAGCCCGCAAGGCGCAGGTCGATCAGAGGACCGGGGTTCGGACGATTGCAGAGGCTGATCTGTTCGAGGGAAGCTTGGTCTCGGTCCCCATGAACGACAAAACGCGGGTAGCGGCGGTCAAAGGGATCGCAGGCGCTCGCGACATCGAAGACCTGTTGCGGGACAGCGGCATTTCGAGCCGGAAGGCGAAGGCTGCCGCGAGCGCCGCATGGAAAGCAATCCACCAATCTGAGGACGAAGATCAGGCCGCCGCCGAGCTGGCCGAGATCATCAAGGCATCAACAGCTCGGCTATTGGGAGCGCAGTAAAATGGAAATGAAGGATATCCTCGCCCAGCATGTCGCGGCATTCGAGAAGAAGCTAGACGGCAATGATCTGGCTATCAAAGAGTTGAGGGCGATCACTACCGACATAGAACAGAAGATGGCGCGTCGACCCGGTCCGCACTTGCCGGAGCGAGCACCCTCGATGGGACAGCTGTTCGTAGAGCATGACGAAGTAAAATCCATGATCGGTTCTGCACAGGCAGGCCGCCGCTACAGCGTAGAAATGAAGGCTATCATTTCGTCGGCTACTTCGGATGCGGATGGTAGCGCTGGTGATTTGCTGATCCCGACGCGGGATCAAGCGATCGTCCCGATCGCCAAGCGGCAGCTCATGGTCCGCGACTTGTTGACCGTGGTTCCAGTCACCGGCAATTCGGTCGAGTTCGTCAAGCAGACTGGCTTCACCAACAACGCTGCTACTGTCGCGGAAGGTGCGACCAAGCCGCAGTCTGAGATGAAGTTTGACCTGGTTACGACTAATGTCCGCACGATTGCCCATTGGATGCTTGCTTCGCGCCAGATCCTTGACGATGCGCCGCAGATCAAAGGTTTCATCGACCAAGAACTGAGCTACGGCCTGGCCTATGTTGAAGATAACCAGCTTCTAAACGGGGCGGGCACTGGCACCGACCTGAACGGCGTTTACACGCAAGCGACCGCGTTCAGCGGTTCGATCACCTTTGCCACGCCCAATCTGATCGATGTAATTGGCGTTGCCTTGCTCCAGAACAGTCTCGCCAATTTGCCAGCTGATGGAATCGTTCTGCATCCGGCCGATTGGATGCGAATCCGGCTGCTGAAGAATACAGACGGCGAGTATCTGTTGGGTGAGCCGGGGGCAGTGGTCGAGCCGCGCCTGTTCGGCCTCCCTGTGGTAGCGACTGCCGCCATGACGCAGGACAAGTTCCTGGTGGGCGCGTTCAAGTCCAGCGCAACGCTCTACGACCGCTGGGTCGCCCGCGTGGAGGCCAGCCTGGAGGATAGCGACAACTTCCGGAAAAACCTTGTGACGCTGCTGGCGGAGGAGCGGATTGCCTTGGCCGTGAAAAACACAGCGGCCTTCACGAAGGGCGATTTTTCCGACGCGATCACCGCCATTACCGCTTCCTAACTGTCCGCAGGATGAGGCCCCGCCGTGGGGCCGACAACGAAAAGTGCGATGCCTGGGCAGTCTGGCTCCTGAGCTGGCAGAGGGTTCAATCGCGCAACACGGCACCCTTTCAGGAGGAGCGCATCATGAATATCGAGAGAGTCACGGAAAGCAGCCGCGAGTTCGTTGTCGCGCTCAATATCGTTTCCAAGCGGCACAAGTTTAAGCCGGATGAATGCGTGGAAATGGCTTCCATGGCGCTGTCGGATTTCCTGACAGAGCGGCTCGGCCCCTTGGGGGCCGCCGAGAAGTTGCGCGCCCA
Source organism: uncultured Novosphingobium sp. (assembly GCA_946886075.1). The sequence goes on from CAMPHR010000001.1 coordinate 5,114, forward strand.
GGCCGAGGCCGTTCAGCAGCAAATTTTCGCCGCTAATCCTCCCAAGGCCTGAAGGCGGTTCCGATGACGATTAAGCTGAAGGGCGGGAAGGAACTAGAGCAGTTTCTCCGGGCATTCCCCAAGCGCGTGCAAAACGGGGCTGTGAGATCCGCCCTTCGTGCTGGGGCCAACGTCATCCGCGATGAGGCGAAGGCGCGTGTCCCCAGCGAGTCTGGCAAGCTGCGAAAGGCGATAAAAACCGGCAGCGCCAGAGTGCACCCAGATGGCTCGGCTTCGATCCACGTCCGCTTAAAAGGGGAACATAGCTATCTTGGGATGTTCCACGAATATGGCGTGAAGCCGCATATTATCCCGGGTAAGAAAGGCCTGATAAAAATCGGGGACGAGGTCGTCTCTGGTCCGATCGAGCATCCCGGCATTTCTCCCCGGCCGTTCATGCGGCCCGCAGCTGACACAAAAGCAGACGAGGCCGTCAAGGCATTTGCCGATCAGATCCGCAACTATCTGAAGGCAAAAACGGGCTTCACGGGGCCGACCGTCGACATTGAGATGGACGACTGACCGCCGAACCAATTGGAGAACATCATGGCTAACGGCGTAAAGGTCGCAACCCTCAACATCGAAATGCTGCTGGGGATCGCCAAACTCCAAGAAGACGTTCGCAAGGTCGAGCGGATGGTTGGCAGTATGGGAAGCAACGTCAACAAATCGACCGCGGCTATCACTAACAGCTTCGGAGCAGTGACGCGCAGCGCAGGGCAAACGCGCGCGGGGATGCAGCAGCTAAGCGGTTCTCTGAGAAGCTTGAGCAGATCCAGCAAGACTATGCTCGCGCCAAGGCTGATCTTCGGATCGAAGAGCTGGAGGAGATCCTCGACGCGGAACGCAAGCAAGCGAAGTGCGCGACGATCCTTTCCCACAACGGCAAGCCTTGGGTGGTCAACAAAGAAGGTCAACCGATCCACTTCGATCACCTTTGGCGCAAGACGATCCTGGCGGCCGGGCTGGACGGTCTGCACATGCACGACCTTCGCGGCACCGCCTGCACGAAACTGGCTGAAGCGCAATGCACGCCATCGGAGATTGCCGCAATGCTCGGCTGGACCGTCACGACCGTCAACCAGATGCTCGATGTCTATCAGGCTATGACGGCGGCTTTAAGCAACTCTGCCGTCGCCAAATTGGAGGCGAAAAAGGCATGAAAATTGCGGAACGAAGTGCGGAATGCCCTGTGGATAAGTGGCAAAAACGCTGGCTGGGGCGGCAGGATTCGAACCTGCGCATGGCGGTACCAAAAACCGCTGCCTTACCGCTTGGCTACGCCCCAGCATGCGCGCGGCGGGGCCGGGCACGGGGATGGCATATAGCGTCTCTTGCGGGAAAGGAAAGCCTAGTCATGACAGCTCGGCTTCGCCAATATGGGCGTGTCGAAACGCTTCCTGGAACACCCGGCATGAATGCAAATAGTTCGCCCGCCAACGCACCGGCGCCGCAGGTCACGCCTGCCTCTCCGCTGTTCCTGCGTGAGGATGAAATCCGGCGGGGTATTGAGATGTTGTATTTCGGCTACTCGGCACTCACGCGGTCTATCGATGACGGGCTTGCGGCGCAGGGGCTTGGCCGTGCGCATCACCGTGCGCTCTATTTCATATCGCGGCAGCCCGATTTGACCGTGAAAGAGCTGCTGCGCCTTCTTTCGATCACCAAGCAGTCGCTCGGCCGTGTGCTCAATGATTTGATCGAGCGCGGCTATATCGAAACGCGGCAGGGCGCAAATGACAGGCGGCAAAAGCTGCTTCGGCTCAGCACCTCGGGCAAGGCGCTGGAGGCCGACCTGTTTCGTGCGCTGCGTGAAAAGATGGCTGCGGCATATGCCCAGGCGGGGCAGGGCTCTGTCACGGGATTCTGGCGCGTGCTCGAAGGATTGATCCCCGACGCCGACCGGTCGATGGTGTTCGGACTGCGCAGCCGCTGATCGGCGGCAACCATAAGCGCTTGCGTTGGTTAAGCTCAGGCACGTGACGGTAAGATGAGGAAGAACATGAAGTTATCGCTTCTGGCTGGCCTGACGATCGCTGCAGGCATGAGCCTGTCTGCCTGCTCGGAAAAGGCAGCCGACAGCTTGGAGAATGCTGGGTCGGCCGTCGGCGACGACGTCAGCCGGGCCGTTGATCAGGCGGGAGAGAAAATCGACAATGGCCTTGATGATGCAGGCCGGGCGTTCAACGAGGGCGCGAATGATTTGGGCGCCGCTAGCCGCAACGTCGCTCAGGATGCCCGGCGCGAGGCGCGCGATGCCAGGGATGATGCGGGCGCGGCCATGGAACGCGCCGGAAACGACCTGCGGCACGATTGAGCCTTCACGAGGCTCAACCATCCACACCGCATCAAGGCTGGGATTGGCCTGACAGTTGATGGAGCGCCGCGGCGACATAGCGGCGGCGTTCTGGATCTCGACTGATCTCCAACATGGCGCATAGGCTCGCGCGGGCGGCCTCCACTTCGCCCAGCACCAGCTGCAGCCGAGCGAGGGCCCACCAGCCTGCGTCATGTTCCGGAGCGACGACGGTCATCCGATCATAGACCGTGCATGCCCGCCACGTGTCGCCCGCATCTTCTGCGCGCGTCGCCTGGTTCAGGAGCAGGCGGACCAGCGTCATGCGGTTCGACATGGGCTCGACTGCGGACTGGGCATAGGGCCCGGACACAGCAGCCTTCGTCAACAGCTCGGCCAGTTGCTCCGCCTGCACCAGCGCGCCGCGGCGGAAGGGATCGATGATCGCCGGACCGTCTTCCGGACCTATGCTGACCAGCACATGCCCCGGCGTGTTGAGCGCGTGCGCCCGCCATCCTGCGCGCCGCGCAGCAGCGACATAAAGGATGGACAGGCTCACCGGCAGGCCTCGGCGCCGGTCCAACACGCGCACCATGTCGGCGTTCAGGGGCGCATCATAGCTGTCGCTATCGCCCACAAAGCCAAACTCCTCACCGATTATGCGCGCGAGAAGGGCGCCTTGTTCCTCCCCCGATCGCAGATCTTCGTCACCGATATCGGCTCTTTCCGCATCTATGGCCGCGCCGATCCTGCGCAGCAGCACCAGATAGGGTTCGACATCGATCCCTTTATGATCCAGCGCGCTCAGCATGAGCGCCGCGCTGTCCAGTTCAATATCTTCGTCAGCCAACAGGCCGAGATAGGCGATGCTCTCGTTCATTGAAGCACCGGGGAGGCAGGTACGGGGGGAACGATGAAGCTTACGGAGGCGTCGGCAAATATTCTTTCCATGCGTCTTAGATGGGGGCGGGTACGCCACTTTCCACCAGCCCGCCCGCAAAAAGACGGCAGGCGCCAGACATAGCCGGTCACTGCCTTTACGACGCAGCAGGCTCCAGCCGAAGGATCGCAGAACCCTCACATAATTTGCCCGCACAATGCAGCAAGGCTTTGGCATCAAAGGGTTTGCTGATCAGCATCTGGCCCTGAAATTCCTCAGGCAAGCTCTCCCGACCATATCCGGTCACGAATGCAAAGCAGATTTCCCGCCGTGCCAGCGCGGCCGCGACATCCTCAACGGTCCGCCCCTGCAGATTGCCGTCGAGAAGCGCCGCATCGAATTCGGCGCCCTCGATCAACGCCAACGCTTCTGCGGCAGACCCCGCGATCGTCACTCCAGCGGCCGCGCCATCCTCCAATATGCTCGCAATCTCCATCGCCACCAGCGGCTCATCCTCGATGACGAGGAAGGTACGCCCGGCAACCCCGCCACTTTCGGAAGCGGCCAGATCTTCGCCCATATTCATGGCCGGGCTGGCACTATTGATCCGGCTGATGCGCGGGCCGCTGGGCAGGGTCATGGTCCAGCAAACGCCCGTTTCCTCATAGCTGACGCTCGCCAGTCCGCCCTCCGCCTTCAGGCTGCGCTCGATAAGAGCGGTGCCAAATCCCCGGCGTGTCGGCTCACTCACGCGCGGCCCGCCACTTTCAGTCCAGCGGATCAGCAGCCGGTCCCGCTCCATCTTCCACGACAACGACACCGCACCCGCCGGTGTGCAAAGCGCGCCATATTTATGCGCGTTCGTCACCAGCTCATGCAGGATCAGCGCGACGTGCAGCGCTAGCTCCGGCGCCAGCTCCAATTCCGGCCCCTCTATGTGCAGCTGCCCCAGATCGATCGCACCAATATCGATCTGGCCGTTCACCAGCTCCCGCAGCGACGCGCCCTGCCATGTCGTGCTGCTCAGCAGCGAATGCGCGCGGGCGAGGGCATGGATGCGCCCGGTGAAGGTCGGGGCGAAATCCGACGGACCCGACGAATGGCGCAAAGTCTGCACCGCGATCGCCTGCACCGAAGCGAGGGTATTCTTGACCCGATGGTTGAGCTCGCCAATCAGCAGGCGCTGCGTTTCTTCGGCGCGCTTGCGTTCCGTGATGTCGAGTATCTGGACATTGACCGACACCAGCCGGCCTTGCCCATTGAGCAATGCCGAACAATAGCATTCGCATTCCAGCGTTACGCCTTCCGCCGTGCGCATGCGCAGATGCTGGACCGCGCGCACGCTGCGCCCGGCGATCAGGTCGCTCATCAAGCCATCGAACGCAGCTTCGTCTTCAGGGTCGATCCATTTCAGTTCGCCAGCCTTGAACCCGGCGACCTCCGGCGCACGCCATCCGAACAGCCGTTCAGCGCCATTGGACCAAGCGACGATATGGCGGGCCGCATCGAATTCGATGATCGCCAGCGGAGAATTATCGCTGTGCGCGTGCAGCCGGTTGAGGGCAGCGGCGATCTCGTCCCGCTGGCGGGCCAGTTCCTGCCGCTGCCGGAAAAGCTCGACGAAAACGGCCGCCTTGTTGCGCAGGATATGCGCGTCGACGGGCTTCAGCAGATAATCGACCGCGCCCGCCTCATATCCCCGGAACCGCCGCCGCTCGTCCGTCGCGACGGCGGTCAGGAAGATGATCGGCACCCGCCGGGTCCGCTCCGTGCCCCGCATCAACTCCGCAAGCTCGAACCCGTCCATGCCCGGCATCTGCACGTCCAGCAGCGCCAGGGCGACATCATGCACCAGCAGCAATTCCAGCGCCTGCACGCCCGATCGCGCCTTCAATAGCTCGACACCCTCTCCGGCAAACAGGGCCTCCAGCGCCGTCAGATTCTCCTCGACATCGTCAACGGCCAGGATCTTGGGCTTGTCATGCAGCATGGCGCAGATCCTCCAGATCCTTGACGTTCCGCCGATAGATTTTTTCGGCCTCCTGGAAGTCGGCAAAGGCTTCGGAATAACGGGAAAAGCGCAGCGTCTCCTTGGACCCGAGGCCCAGGAAGCCGCCGCGCACCAGCGATCCGCCGAACAGCCCCAGCGCACGATCCTGCAAATCCCGATCGAAATAGATCAGCACATTGCGGCTAGATACCAGCTGCACTTCGGCAAACACCTGGTCGCTGGCGAGATTATGTTCGGCGAATACCGCCCTGCGGCGCAGCGTCTTGTCGAACACCGCCGCGCCATAGGCTGCGGTATAATAGTCGGACAGCGACTGCTTGCCGCCCGCCAGCCGGTGATTTTCCGTAAACTGCGCGATCCGGTCGAGATCATAGATCCCGGCCTCCGCTTTCTTGAGCGCGGCGGGGCTGATGTCGGTGCAATAAAAGATCGTGCGATCTTCCAACCCTTCCTCCCGAAACAGGATCGCCAGCGAATAAAATTCCTCGCCATTCGCACAGCCCGCGATCCAGATCTTGAGCGAAGGGTAGGTGCGAAGGTGCGGCACCACCATCTCCCGCAACGCCCGGAAATAAGCCGGATCGCGAAACATCTCGCTCACCTGGATGGTGAGGAAACCCATCAGGTCGGCGAACACTGCCGCATCGCGCAGCAAAAGGTGCTGAAGCTGCGAAAGGCTTTCGCATCCGTGCCGCTGCTGCGCCCGGGCGAGGCGACGGTGCAGCGACCCGCGCGAATAACCGCGAAAGTCATAATGATAATGCCGCCAGAGCGCCTCCAGCAGCAGGTCGAGTTCCAGCTCCTCGTGCGGGGCGAATGTCTCCTCGCTCATCGCGGCATCCACACGCGGGTCAGGCTGAGCAGCTTGTCGACATCGAGCGGCTTGGCGAGATAGTCGTTCGCACCGGCATCCAGGCAATCCTGCTGGTCGCGCGCCATGGCCTTGGCCGTCAGGGCGATGATCGGCATCTGCCTGCCCCAGGGCTGCGACCGGATTTCTCGCGTGGCGGTAAGCCCGTCCATCTCCGGCATCATGACGTCCATCAGCACCAGATCGACGGGATCGGACAGGCCGCGCGCCGCTTCGTCCAGCGTCTGGAGCGCCTCCCGCCCGTTGCGGGCGATCCGCACCTTTGCCCCATGCGGCTCGAATATGGAGGTGAGCGCATAGACATTGCGGATGTCATCCTCGACCACCAGGATTTCGCGACCGTCCAGTGCAGCATCGCGGTTCAGCGACTTGGCGATCAGTGCCTGCTGCGGTTCGGGGAGGTCCGACACCACCTGATGCAGGAACAGCGTCACTTCATCCAACAGCCGCTCGGGCGACTTCGCGCCCTTGACGATGATCGACTTGCTGTAACGCCGCAGCCGCATCTCTTCTTCCGGGGCGAGATCGCGGCCGGTGTAGACGATCACCGGCGGGAATCCGACCGCCTCATCGGCGCTCAGCCGTTCCAGCAGATCAAGGCCGGATGCATCGGGCAGGTTGAGGTCCAGCACCATGCAATCGAACGTCTCACGGCCGAGCAGGTCGAAACATTGCGCGGCAGAATGCGCCTCCACCGTCTCGACATCGCGCGACGCCAGCAGCAGCTTGACGCTTTCCGCCTGCTGCGCATCATCCTCGACCACCAGCACGCGGCGCAGGCGCTGCGACATGCGCGCCTCCAGCCCCTCCAGCATGTCGACTAGCGCGTCGCGCTTCACCGGCTTGAACAGGTAGCCAATCGCCCCGCTGGACAGCGCCGCCTGGCTGTCGTCATCGACCGAGACAACATGCACCGGAATATGGCGCGTGCGCACGTCGCGCTTGATCCGGTCCAGCACGGACAGGCCGGTATGATCGGGCAGGTTCATGTCCAATATGACGGCATTGGGCACATATTGCCGCGCCATCAGCGCGCCTTCATCCGCCGTAGTGGCGATCAGGCACTGGAAGTTCAGCTCATGCGCGACGTCGCACAGGATCTTGGCGAAAACCGGATCATCCTCGACGATCAGGATGACGCGCGCGTCGCCCGACAATGTCTCGCGATCATCCTGCGCGGCAGGACCCTGGCGCCGCCGGGCAGGCTTAGGGTTGGAGGGCGCGGGCCGGAACTGTTCTGCCGGGCGGATGGGGACGGCCGCCACGCTTTCCACGCCGTCATAGCGTTCGGGCAGGATCAGCGTGAAGGCGCTGCCTTCCCCGGCCGCGCTGTCCACCTGCACCTCGCCACCCAACAACCGCGCAAGCTCGCGCGATATGGAAAGGCCAAGGCCGGTGCCGCCATATTTTCGGCTGACCGTACCATCGGCCTGACGGAATGCTTCGAAAATTACGTGCTGCTGTTCAGGCGGGATGCCGACGCCCGTGTCATGCACGGTGAAGGCGATCCTTCCATCGGATGCTGCCTTCACCGCCAGAGTAACCGAACCACGATCCGTGAACTTGATGGCATTGGACAGGAAATTCTTCAGCACCTGTTCGATCCGTTGAGGATCGCTCTCCATTTCCACAGGCGCGCCCTGTTCCTGTGTCACGCTGAAGGTCAGCCCCTTGGCTTCAGCGGACGGCGCAAAGATCGCTTCCATTTTTTCGGTAAGCGCGCGGATGCTCATGCGGCGGGTGTGCAGCTCCAGCTTGCCCGCCTCGATCTTTGAAATGTCGAGAATGTCGTTGATCAGCGTCAGCAGGTCATTGCCCGACGTTTCGATCGTCTCGGCATGGCGGATTTGCTCTGCCGACAGATTGCCCGCGCGATTTTCCGCAAGCAGCCGCGCCATGATCAACAGCGAATTGAGCGGGGTGCGCAGTTCATGGCTCATATTCGCCAGAAACTCGGACTTGTAGCGGCTCGCCTGTTCCAGTTCGCCAGCCTGGTTCTGCAGCGAATGCTGCGCCCGGGTCAGGTCGTCGCGCTGGATTTCCAGCTGCCGTGCCTGTTCCTCCAGCTGGGCATTGGTCTGTTCCAATTCCGCCTGCTGCGCCTCCAGTCGCGCGGCCGACTCTTGCAAATGGCGGCTTTGCTGCTCCAGTTCTTCGTTATTGGCGCGCAGCTCCTCGCTCTGCGCCTGCAATTCCTCGGCCTGCTGCTGCGTTTCTTCCAGCAATTCGCGCAGCCGCGCGCGATATTTGCCTGATCGGATGGCGACGCCCAGCTGTCCCGCAATCCTGTCCAGCAATGCCTGTGCTTCACCGTCCGCGTCCTTGGGCAGGCCCAACTCGATGACCGCGTTGATCGTACCATCGGCCTGCGTAGCGCTGATCAGCAGGCTGTCGGGCTTGGACTGGCCAAGCGCCGATCCATAGCAGAGATAGCCGTCCGGCACGTCATTCAAAAAGAAGCTGCGCCGGTCGCTCACCGCCTGGCCCAGCAGCCCATCGCCGGGGGAAAAGCGCTCCGGCAACGGAGCGTCCGACGGAACGGCATAGGTGGCGTAGCGGCGGAAGCCATCTCCATTGGCGATGTAGATCGCGCCCGCCTGCGCCTTGAGATAGTCGGCCAGGAATGTAAGCGCACTCGACGCCAGTGCATCGAGGGACTGTTCCCCTCCCACTGCTTTCGCCAGCCCTACCTGTCCACTCTGCAGCCACTCTTCGCGCGAAATGGCAAGGCGGTTCCGGATGAAAAGGACGCCGACGATAGCAAGAATCCAGCATGTCACGCCTGCCAGCAGCCGGTTGGTAATCGCAACTTGGGGATCGACACCAGCCGGGGCGAGCGTGAAGCCGACGATCGTCAGCAGGGTCACGATGGCTGCGACGGCCAGCGGCACTTGCGGGCGCTTGGCGACATAGGAAAGGACGACCGGCAGCAGATAGGCAACCCAGACGGCCGTTCCCAATGGAAAGATGATGTCGGCCAGGAAGGGCAGGGCGAGGAGAATGGCCAGCGCGGCGTAAAGCCCGGCCTGAGAGATCGACGATTTCAAATGCTGCATTTTTAAAAAAAGCCCCTGTTACGCTTACAGCGTCACAGGAAGCTCGCTTCCCCCTTGTACCCATTTCCCCGCGATGACCACCCCTCGCAAAGCGAGGTTGCAACTCATCCTTGAGCAGCCGAACGAGCTACGACGGCATTGGTTCCAAATTTATATCGCAACTCCGGCTGCGTACCGGCTCTTGTTCATGCCCACCTTTCGCCTCTATGCAGACGTCGAGGGAAGGAAGGGCAGGAGGGGGCATGCCGACCGATACGACAGAGGCGTCCGCCAGGGCGGCGTCCGGCGTGACCAGGCGGGAATTGCGAACCGTCGTCGGCGCCAGCCTGATTGGCACGATGATCGAATGGTTCGACTTCTTCATCTACGGTGTCGCGTCGGCGCTGGTGTTCAATCGCCTGTTCTTTCCGTCCTTCGATCCGCTGACGGGCACGCTGCTTGCCTTCTCCACCTATGCGCTTGGCTTCCTGGCTCGGCCACTTGGCGGCGTCGTGTTCGGCCATTTCGGCGATCGCATCGGCCGCAAGATGCTTCTCATGATCAGCTTGCTCACCATGGGCCTGTCGACCACGGCCATCGGGCTGCTCCCAACCTATCAGCAGATCGGAACCTGGGCGCCGATATTGCTGGTGCTGCTCCGCCTGCTTCAGGGTTTCGCTGTGGGCGGGGAGTGGGGCGGGGCTGTCCTCATCGTGGCGGAGGTCGCGCCCGCATCGCAGCGCGGCTTCTGGACCAGCTGGCCGCAAGTCGGCGCGCCCGCGGGCAACCTTCTCGCCGCCGCCGTGTTCGCCGCCTCATCCGCGCTGCTCAGCGAAGCGGACTTCATGGCCTGGGGCTGGCGCATTCCGTTCCTGCTGTCGATCATACTCGTCTTCGTCGGGTGGTGGCTGCGCCGCGCGGTGTCCGAAAGCATGGTCTTCGCACGCGAAGCAGCGTCCGGCGGCGTGGAGCGATTTCCCGCCATCGAAGCGATCCGCCGAAAGGGCCGCGCCCTGCTCACCGGGGCGGGCCTGCGCTTCGGCGAGAATCTCTGCTATTATGTCGCTGCAACCTTCTCCATCACCTATTGGACGGAGATCAAGGGCGGGGACCGCTCGCTTGTCCTCAATGCCGTGCTGATCGGTTCTGCGCTTGAATGCCTGACCATGCCGCTGTTCGCCGCCTTGTCCGACCGGATCGGCCGCAGGCTCGTCTATGGCGCGGGCGCGCTATGCGTTGCCGCCTGGTTCGTCATCTTCTTTGCCCTGATGGACGGCGGCACGATCTGGAGCGTTGGCCTCGCCATCACCGTCGCCATGGTAGCGCACGGCGCCATGTATGCCCCGCAAGGCGCCATGATCACCGAGCTTTTTCCCACCCGCCTGCGCTATTCGGGCGCGAGCATCGCCTATCAGGCCACGTCAATCGTGGCGGGTTCCCTCGCGCCCATCATCGCCCTGACGCTGTACAAGGCGAGCGGCGGCACGGCGCTGGTGGCCGCCTATGTCATCGGCGGCTTGCTCCTTACCTTGATCGCCGTCGCGGCAGCGCCCGAAACGCGTGGGGTAGATCTCAACAAGGTGGTCTGATCTCGTCCAACCGCCGGGCCCGAACATTATCCAAGCCATAACCTATGTGCGCGCGGCCGCCCGCCACCTCGCTTAAAAAGCATGGAGTTCAGGGAAGAGATGGCGAGAGGCTGGCCGCTACCGGCCGGTCTCTCGCCACCCTTTGATACAGGGACGGAACAAGCTGAAGCTCCATCTGTTCAATATCCACCAAGAGGAGGATGAAGATGGCCGAAGTTCACAGAGATCCCTACACCGGAGACCGTACCGTCGTCCATAAAAGCCGCGGCGGGCGCACGCTTGCGATAGTTCTGATCCTGATCCTGGCCGTTGTCGGCATCCTGTTCGCCACCGGCTTCTGGAAAGCTGACGTAAAGGGCGGCGATGTGCCTGAAGTCAGCGTCAAAGGCGGCGAACTTCCCAAGGTCGATGTAGACTCGAAGGCAGTCGTCGTCGGCACCAAGAAGGAAACGATCGACGTTCCGACCGTAGGCGTGAAGGATAATGGCGAGGAATAATCTTCGCCAGAAGCCTTGAAAAATTCAGCGGGTGAAACGCCATGGCAGCGGCAGCTGTCACGGAGTTTCGCCCGCATTTCATTGTACCGCGACAGCGTTCTCAGGCGCGATCACGCGTTCACGATGACCACTTCCACCCCGGCATTTTCCAGCATCGCGACCGCGCGCGGCTCGACCCCCGCGTCCGTCACCACGATGTCGATCTCGTTCAGGCCGCAAACAATCGCCCCCGATGAGGAGGTGAATTTACTACTGTCGACCAGCAGCACCACCTGCTCGGCCCGATCGATCAGGCGGCGTTCGGCGGCAACCAGGATGACATCCTGCTGCATCACCCCTTGAGGGCCCACGGCGGCCGCGCCCATGAACAGCTTGGGCGCATGAAATCGCGGCATCGATTCTTCGCCCGCGGGCGCCAGAATGATGTTCTGTTCCCGAAACAATGTCCCCGACGGCAAGAGGATTTGCGTGCCCGCCTGCGGCAGGAGTGCGTTGGCGATGTGCAGCGAATTGGTCAGCACCGACAGATCGAGCCCGTCGATATGCGGGCACATCTGGAGGGTGGTCGTGCCGCCATCAATCATGATGCCTTCGCCATGCTGGCAGAGTTGCGCAGCCGCCCGGCCGATCGACCGTTTCTGGGCGAGATTCTCGGTGATCGATTGCGCGAAGGGCGTGCCCGCCAGTCGCGCCGCGCCATCCGGCTTGCCACCATGGCTCTCCGTCAGCCGCGCTCCGCCACGGACGCGGTGGATCACGCCTTCTTCCTCAAGCCGCGACAGGTCCCGCCGGATCGTGGCGGGGGACGCTGCAAGCCGCGATTCCAGGGCGCGATAGCTGACAAAGCCAGTAGGGCCCATGGCTTCGATAATCAGCCTTTCGCGTTCCTCCGCGTGCATTGTCCCCGACCCCCCTTGATCAGGCAGCCGCCCGTTCAGCTTCAAGCTGTTCCAGCGACTTGCCCTCGTTACGCGGCGCCCAAAGAGTGCCGACGACGCCGCTTATGACGAGGAAACCGGTCAAAATCCATGCCAGTGTCGTGAATCCCGTCGCACTCAACATCGGAACGAAGAAGCTGAAGATGCCGAGGCTTATCCGGACGATGGCAAAGCACAGGCCCTGCGCGGTCGACCGGAGCATCGTCGGGAACATCTCGGAGCTCCAAAGCTGGAAGAAGCTCTGCGCCCCGAAACCGCCGCCGAACTGAAGCAGGAACACATGCAGCAGCGCGATCGGAATGGTGAGCGGGAAGATCGCAAGCAGCACCATGCCGATCACCTGGATGATGGCCGAAATGGCAAACAACGTCCGCTGGTTGACCTTGTCTGCATAGCGCATGAAGACAAGCCCGATCGACGCCATGCCGATCGCGAAGGACAGCGCCTGGATGGCGACCGACTGCGCCTGCGTCGCCGCGCCGACCGTGCGCAGGATATAGGGGAAGAAGAAGCCGTTCGTCCCTGCCCACAGGTTCCAAAAGCCATACATGCCGACCAGGCCCAGGATGGATGCCAGATATTTGGGCTGGAACAGCGTGGAAACCGGCAGCTTGGTAACGCCTTCCTTCTGCGCGGCTTTCCACCGTTCGGACTCCTTCATGCGCGAACGCAGGAAGGTGAGGCCAAGCGCGATCACCAGCAGATGGGCAAAGACGATGCGCGCGCCCAGTTCGCCAAGGCTAGTGAGCGCGAGGCTGAGCAGCAGCACGACCACGGGGCCGAGATACCAGAGCACCTGCGCGACGCCTGAATGCTTGCCGCGCCGGTCATCGGGCGCCTGCTCCGCGATCAGCGACCAGGACGCGGGAATGTCCGCGCCGACCGCCACGCCAACGATCAGGAAGCCAACAACGATCATCCACGGCGCAAAGGCGAAGACCAGCATCGCCATGCCGATCGCGTAGACCAGCATGTCCCACTGGTAGATCTTCTTGCGGCCGAGCTTGTCGCAAAGCCGCCCGCCGACATAGGCACCAACGCCAGCGCCGATCGCGTTCGGACCGAATGCGCCGATCAGGCCGATAAAATCGTTCGACAGCCCGTAGCTCTCTTGCCACAGCGCCAGCGCGGCGGAACCGGCCACGATCGATCCCGCATCGATATAGTTGGCGAGGCCCGCAAGGATCGTATCCCGCCAATTATCCTTTTGTGCTCCCGCACTCATTTCTCGTCCCTCCCGGTCAAAATGCTCTGGTTTATGTCGGCGATCGTGGAGCAGCCGGTGAGCGCCATCGCCACGCGCATCTCCGCCTCGATCAATTGCAACATCTTCGCGACGCCCGCTTCGCCCTGCGCTGCCAATGCATAGGCCCACGCCCGCCCCAGCAGCACGCCCTTGGCGCCAAGCGCCAACATGCGCACGACGTCCAGCCCCGACCGAACGCCGCCATCGGCGAGAACGGTCAGCTTGTCGCCGACCGCTTCGGCGATCGGGGGCAGGGCGCGCGCCGTTGACAGCACGCCATCAAGCTGGCGTCCGCCATGGTTGGATACGACGATGCCGTCCGCGCCCACCGCAGCGGCTTCGCGCGCATCCTCCGGGTCGAGCAGGCCCTTGATGATCAACGGCCCCTTCCACTCGGAACGGATGAAGTCCAAATCGCGCCAATGGATCGACGGGTCGAAATTGTTGCGCATCCAGGCGAAGAAATCCTCGATCCCGGTCTTCCCCTGCAGCACGGGAGCGACATTGCCCAACGTATGCGGGCGGCCGCGCACGCCAACATCCCAGGCCCAACCCGGCTTCATCGCCGCTTGGGCCGCGCGCCAGATTTGGCCTTTCAGCCCGTCCGCGCCAGCAAGGCCGCTATGATAATCGCGATAGCGGCTACCCGGCACCGGCATGTCCACGGTGAAGACCAGCGCGGAGCAACTGGCTGCAGCAGCCTGCGTCAGCAGGTCCTTCATGAAGGCGCGGTCGCGTATCATGTAAAGCTGGAACCAGAAGGGACGCGACGAAGCGCGCGCGACTTCGGCCAGCGAGCAAGCGCCGACCGTCGAAAGGGTGAAGGGCACGCCAGCCCCCTCGGCCGCGCGCAGCGCCTGACACTCCCCGCGCCGTGCATTCAGTCCGGCAAGGCCGATCGGGGCAAGGGCAACCGGCAGCGCCTGCTCCCGCCCGAACAGGCTGGTGGTCAGGTCGAGGGCCGAAACGTCGCGCAGCACTCGCTGGCGCAGAGCGATGTCGCTCAGTTCGCTCACATTCTTCCGCAGCGTCACTTCGGCGTAGGAGCCGCCATCGATATATTCGAACAGGAACCGGGGCAGGCGGCGGCGAGCAGCCTCACGGAAATCAAGAACGCTGGCTATCGGCATGCGCGGACCCCTTTAAGAAACCGTCTCATTGATCTCAGCCAACCAGCTGGAACGATAGGCGGAAATATCCTCATTCAGCGGCTCGACCCGGCTGAGCGACCCTTGCGGCTTGAGCGTCGGGTCGATCAGCCGCAGCGCGCCGAACGACACGTCATTATGGGCGTTGGCGGTATAGATCTGCATGTCTGGCCGCAGCGAAGCCAGCGCCCGGACGAACACCTCGGCATCGGCGAAGCGGCCTTCGACCAGCAACCGGTCGCGCGAGCCGATCAGGTCCAACATCGTGTCGGCGACCAACGCTGCATAAAGGCACACCGCCGCGCGGCGCTGATACCAGTCTTCCGGCCGCGCGATCCAGTCGCCGCTGCCAGCGGGGTAGGGGCCAAAGCCTTGCGCCAGCGTCGGCAGCAGCATTGCGCCCGATTGCAGCACCTCCGGCACTGCGGCCAGCAGGGCGGGTTGATCGGGCTTGATGTCGACGCGGCGTGTGTCGAATTCGATCACCGTCTCGATCTCGCGGCCGCCCATGAAGCGCGCCGACGGCACGGCACAGCCATAGGCATCGACATTGACGAGGCAGTCCCGCCCTTCGGCCAAGCTGCTGGTCGCCAGCGCTTCCTGCGGCAGGCGCATCGCGATGAACCAGGTGCCGGTGGAAAGGATGGTGGAATCGCCTTCTGCGATTTCGTCGAACCCGCGCGCCGCCAGCAGGGCCGCGTTGGAATCATGCAGCCCGGCAAGAACGCGAATGTCCGGAGAAAGCCCGGTGCGCGCCGCCAGTTCCGGCCGGATCGTACCGATACTGTCCGCAGCCTTGGCCAACGGCGCAAAGCGAGCGGCCCAGCCCAGGCGTTCGGCGAGCGGGGAGAAGCTACCCTGGTCAGGACTCCACAAATCGCTGTGGCAGCCGAGGCTTGTCACTTCCGTCGCGGCCGTGCCGGACAGGAACCAGCCCCAATATTGTGCCCAGGGCAACAGCGTGGCCGTCGCCATTTCGGCCGGGTACAGGCGATCGAGCCAGTAAAGCTGCGACCCGATATTAAGTCCGTCCGGCAGGGCGGGCGAACCAGTGATCGCAAAGGCGTCGCGCTCCTTGCGATAGGCATACATGACCTCGTCAGGGATCGACTGCTCATAATCGATCGGTGCATAGGCAAGCTGATCGCCAACCAGCGCGGCGACGCCAGCGCCATGCGCCACGGGCACGATCACTTCTACCGGGCTGGATGCGTAGCGTGCGAGTGATTCGACAAGCCATTCACCAATGCCAGTCGTGTCGAGGCTGCGAACGCCAGCTTCAGTCTTTACCTCATTCGGGCGAACCTGACGGTCAAGAATCCGGCCGTCGCGCGACCATAAGGACACTTTGCTCAGCGTCTTGCCGATATCGACTATGATGGCGAAGCCGAGGTTCAGTTCGTCCTCCCGCATGAAATTTTCTCATCTTGTTTGATCGAATATGATCGATTAATAACGCAAAGGATTGATTGAGGAAAGCGCAAATGATAATGGGAGCGCCATGAACATGCAAAATCCAGTCTCGTCGGCGGCCATTCCTTTTGCCGTCCCCACCAGCCGCTGGGATGATGGCGTTGCCGCGACTCTCAGCCCTGCCGAACTGCTCCTGTACCGGTCGAATCTGCTCGGTTCGGACCTCACCGTGACCAATTTCGGCGGCGGCAACACGTCGGCCAAGATCACGGAAACCGATCCGCTGACTGGCGAGCAGGCGGAAGTTCTTTGGGTCAAGGGTTCGGGCGGCGATATCGGTTCGATGAAGCTGGACGGCTTTTCAACGCTGTATCAGGAAAAGCTGCTAGGCCTTGAGAAGCATTATGCCGGTCCCCAGGACGACGACAAGATGGTCGGCTACCTCCCCCATTGCACGTTCAACCTCAATCCCCGCGCCGCCTCGATCGACACTCCGCTGCATTCGCTACTTCCTTTTGCACATGTCGATCACGTCCACCCCGACGCGATCATCGCGCTCGCCGCTTCTTCGGGTGGCGAAGCTGCAACCCAGGAAATCTGGGGCGGCAAGATCGGTTGGCTTCCCTGGAAGCGCCCCGGCTACACGCTGGGCGTCCAACTGCGCGACTATGTGAAGGCGAACCCTGGCCTGGAAGGCGTCATGCTCGCTGGCCACGGCATCATCTGCTGGGCCGACACCGCCAAGTCCTGCTACGAACACACTGTCCAGTTGATCGCGGACGCCGCCGCATATCTGAATGCCAAGCTCGCTGAAAAGCCCGCCTTCGGTGGCCAGCTGGTCGCGCCCAACCCGGACCGCGCGGCGATCGCTGCCGACCTGATGCCCCGCCTGCGCGGCCTGATGACCGGCGCGCGCACCAAGGTCGGCCATTATTCGGACGACGCCGAAGCGCTGGATTTTGTCGGTTCGGCCGAGTTCCTGCGCCTCGCCGCGCTGGGCACGTCCTGCCCCGACCATTTCCTGCGCACGAAGATCGCGCCGTTGCCGCTCGATCCGGCGAAGGTGCGGGACGATGCCTATCTGGCAGAGCAGATCGCGGCCTATCGCGACATGTATGCGGCCTATTATGAGCGGTGCAAGCGGTCCAACTCGCCTGCGATGCGGGACGCCAACCCGATCGTCGTGCTGGTGCCGGGCGTCGGCCGCATCACTTTCGCGGGTGACAAGACCACCGCCCGTCTGGCTGGCGAGTTCTATGGCAACGCGATCAACGTGATGCGCGGCGCCGAAGCGATTGGCGAATATATCGCGCTCGACGAGCAGGAAGCGTTCGACATCGAATATTGGCTGCTAGAGGAAGCGAAGCTCCAGCGCATGCCCAAGCCAAAGCCGCTGGTCGGCAAGATCGCCCTGGTGACGGGCGGTGCAGGCGGCATCGGCGCCGCGACCGCCGCGCGCCTGCTGGCTGATGGCGCCTGCGTCATGCTGGCCGACCGCGCCGCCGAGGCGATCGAAGAGGTCCGCGCGGGCTTTGCCAAGCAGTTCGGCAAGGATGTGATCCGCGCCGCCGTCTGCGACGTGACCGACGAAGCGCAGGTCCAGGCCGCATTCGATGATTGCGCCCGCGAGTTTGGCGGTCTCGACATCCTCGTCGCCAATGCGGGCATCGCCTCTTCGGCGCCGATCGAGGAAACCACGGTCGCCCTGTGGCGCAAGAATTACGACGTGCTGGCCGAGGGCTATTTCCTCACCGCCCGCGCTGCCTTCCCGCTGATGAAGCGTATGAAGGAGCAGGGTGGGGCGTCGATCGTGTTCATCGGTTCGAAGAATGGCGTTGCCGCCGCAACCAACGCGTCGGCATATGCTTCGGCCAAGGCTGCCGCCAACCATCTGGCGCGCTGTCTGGCGCTGGAGGGTGCGTCCTTCGGCATCCGCGTCAACACCGTCAACCCGGACGCTGTCATCAAGGGCAGCAAGATCTGGGACGGCGACTGGCGCAAGGAACGCGCTGGCGCGCATGGTATCGACTCCGGCAAGGAACTGGAGGAACATTACCGCCAGCGTTCGATGCTGAAGCGCGACGTGCTGCCGTCCGACATCGCCGAAGCGGTTTACTTCCTGGCTAGCGACATGTCCGCCAAGTCGACCGGCAACATGATCAACGTCGATGCGGGCAATGCTCAGGCGTTCACGCGCTGATCGGCAACGGAGAGGTAATAATATGAGCAACCTGCCCATTTCCGCCGAACTCATCGCGGAATCCAACGCGCGCGACACGCAAGCGCTGGAGGAAGATTATGCCGCGCTCGGCCGCAAGCTGTCGCGCACCGGCATCGACATCGATGCGATCAAGGACCGCGTCGCTGGCTTTTCCGTCGCGGTGCCCAGCTGGGGCGCGGGGCGGGGCGGTACGCGCTTCGCCAAATTCCCCATCGCTGGCGAGCCGACCAACATCCATGAAAAGCTGGAAGATTGCGCCGTCATCAACCAGCTGAGCCGCGTCACGCCACGCGTATCGCCGCACTTTCCTTGGGACAAGGTGAGCGATTACAAGGCACTGCGCGAGGAAGCTCAGAGCCTTGGCCTTGGCTTTGACGCGGTCAACAGCAACACCTTCCAGGATCAGCCGGGGCAGGCGCAGACCTACGCGACCGGCTCGCTGTCTTCGACCGTTGAGGCAACCCGCCAGCAGGCGGTAGAGCATAATATCGAATGTATCGAGATCGGACGCCAGTTGGGTTCCACCGACCTGACTGTATGGGTCGGCGATGGCACCAACTTCCCAGGTCAGCAGGACTTCGCCCGGAGCCTGGACCGCTATCTGGAAGCGACGGCGCAGGTCTATGCGGCACTGCCGGACGATTGGCGGATGCTGCTGGAACATAAGATGTTCGAGCCGGCCTTCTATTCGACGGTCATTTCGGACTGGGGTTCATCGATCCTGGCCGCGCAGGAACTGGGTCCCAAGGCCAAGTGCCTTGTCGACCTCGGCCACCACGCGCCGAACGTCAATATCGAGCAGATCGTGGCCCGCCTGCACCGCTTCGGCAAGTTGGGTGGTTTCCACTTCAACGACAGCAAATATGGCGACGACGATCTGGATAGCGGGTCGATCAATCCGCACCAGCTCTTTCTGGTCTTCAACGAATTGGTGGAAGCCGAACTCCACCCGCGCGACGGCTTCAACCCCAGCTACATGATCGATCAGTCGCACAATGTGACCGATCCGATCGAGTCCATGCTGTCATCGGCCGAGACGATCACGGCTTGCTTTGCCAAGGCGCTGCTCGTCGATCGCGAAGCACTGCACGCGGCGCAGGAAGGCAATGACACGATGATGGCATTCCAGGCGTTGCGCCGCGCTTACAATGTCGACGTAGCGCCGATCATAGCCAAGGCACGTCTGGAAGCTGGCGGTGCGATCGACGTGCTGTCGACTTACCGGGCCAGCCTATGGCGCGAGCGCAAGGCGCAGGAGCGCAAGCCGGTCGGCCTCGGCGCCGGAATTGTCTGACCTGTAGACATTAGTGGGCGCTGGCAGATGTTGTCAGCGCCCCTCTTCGTTTCCGTATATTTAACATAATCCCTATTATCGATCTATTGCGTTCAGAGCGGTGCCCCGTTAGGCAGCAATACGCTCTCGACTCCGCGCCCGCTCCAGTGCCTCATGATTGTCGCCGATCCAGTCGCAGATCCGGCTGACCGTACCCAAAAAGCTGCGGCCCAATTCCGTCAGCTTATATTCCACGCTCGGCGGCATTGTCGGCAGCACCTCTCGTGAAACCATCCCAAATCGCTCAAGCTCGCGCAGCGTTTGCGTTAGCATTTTGGAGCTGATCGGCGCTGCGCAGCGCTTGAGGTCGGAAAAGCGCAACGATCCGTCGCCCAGCCGATAGGTGACGAGCATCGTCCATTTGTTGCCCACCAGCTCTAGAATCTCGAGAGCGGTTTGCGGGTTTACCTTGGTATCCATACGATACCTAATACCCAACAGGTTCCTTGTTGCAAATCGAAACTCGAATCGGTAGCCCTCTTTCATCGAGAGGCGAAGCGTGCCCAATGGAGAGGAAGCTATCATGAAGATCCTGGTTATCGGCGGAACAGGTATGATCGGCGGTCATGCCGCCCTTCACCTCGCGGCAAAGGGGCATGACGTCACTGTCGCTGGCCGCAAGCCACCGCAGCAAAGCACCGAACTTTCCCGCCTGCCTTTTCTCCAGGGAGACTATATCGAGGGAAGCTTCAATGCGCAGGATTTGGCCTCGTTCGATGCCGTCATCTTTGCGGCCGGGAACGACATCCGCCATGTTCCCGAGGGCGGCGACTATGACGCTCACGTCTTCCGCGCCAATGCCGAAGCGGTGCCGCGGTTCGCTGCGTTGGCCAAGCAAGCAGGCGTCCGCCACTTCATCCATGTCGGCAGCTTCTATCCGCATATCGCCCCGGAACTGCTGGAAACCAACGTCTATATCCGCGCCCGCAAGCTTGCCACGGATGGTATTGCTGCATTGGCGGATGACAGCTTTCATGTCGTCAGCCTTGATGCGCCCTTCGTCGTCGGCACCGTAGCAGGCATGAGCCTGCCCATGTTCGAAGCCTATACCCGCTATGCTGAAGGCCAGCTCGGCATTCCCCCTTTCGGCCCTTCGGGCGGCACCAACTTCATTTCTACCCAGTCCCTGTCGGAAGCGATCAACGCGGCGCTGGACCGGGGTGAAAATGGCAAGGCCTATCTCGTCGGTGACGAGAATTTGAGCTTCGCTGATTATTTCAAATTGTTCTTCCGGGCGGCGGGCAACGATGTCGATGTGCCCTCGCTGGATCAGGAGCATCCAATGCTGCCGGATGCAGCGATTTTCAGCGGCCGCGGCAATATGGTCCGGTACGAACCCGACGCGCAGACCATGGCTGACCTTGGCTATCGCCGGAACGACATAGCGCGAGCGGTAAAAGAGGTTGTCGATCAGTTCCGGTCAGGGAAATGAGCGCGGCTGCTCTGGCGGGCCGGACAGCAGTCGTCACCGGCGGCAGCGGCGGGATCGGCACGGCCTGCGCACGCGCGTTGGCAATGGAAGGTGCTCGGGTGCTCATCATGGGACGGCGGGAGGAAGCGCTGAATATCTCGCGTGACCGGATCATCGCCGATCTGCCAGACGCGCAGGTCACCACCTTCGCTGGTGACGCGACGTCCGAGAAGGACGTCGGCGACGCGCTCGCAAAAGCCCATGCGATGGCCGATCGCCTGGACATTTTGGTTCCCACGGTTGGCGGCGGTGGATTCGCCCCCTTTCTTTCGACCAGCGTCGCGGACTTGCGCAGGGATCTGGACCTCAACATCACCAGCGCCTTCATAGCGATGCAGCTTGGGGCGAAGATGATGCGCGATGGCGGGTCGATCATCTGCATCTCGTCCACTGCCGCGACCCTCCCCTTCCCTGCGCTAGCGACTTACTGCGCGAGCAAGGCCGGGCTGGAAGGATTGATCCGCACAGTAGCGGACGAACTTGGCGCGCTCGGCATCCGCGTCAACGCGGTGCGCCCCGGCCTGACGCGAAGCGATGCGACCACGGACATGTTCGCTGACCCGGCGGTCATTGCTCGCTTTCTGGAGCAAACTCCACTCAAACGGACGGGTGAGCCTGAGGATATTGCCGCAGCGGTGGCGTATCTGGCCAGCCCCGCTGCCTCCTGGGTGACCGGGCAATCCTTCGCTGTCGATGGCGGGCAGGAATTGCGGCGCAATCCCGACCTGCTGGGCGCGGGTTGATCAATGCATGAATGAAATCAAGGATAGGATGATGCTGGATTTTACGGGCAAGACGGTCCTGGTGACTGGAGGAGGCGCGGGCATTGGACGGGCGTGTGCCGATGCGTTTGCGCGGCAAGGTGCGCGGGTTTTTATTGCGGAGATCGATGCGGAGCGCTGTGAAAGCTTTACGGCAGGGACGGCCATCCGCTGCGACGTTACGAAGACGGAACAAGTTGAAGCACTCGCAGCGAGGCTGGAGCAGGACGCGGATGGTAAGCTCGACATTCTTATGAACAATGTCGGCCATTTCCTTCATGCCAAACCTTTTTCCGATCTTGCCCGAGGCGAAATCGAAGCGATTATCGGCATCAACCTGATCAGCCTCATGCAAGTGACCAACCGCTTGCTGCCGCTGCTAAAGGCTTCGGCGCCTGGCAGCTCGATCATCAACATCAGCTCAATCGAAGCCTATCGCGGCATTCCCAACTGTTCGGTCTATGCCGCGGCTAAGTCCGGCATCACCGGCTTCACCAAAAGTCTTGCGCTGGAACTCGCGCCGCTTGGCATCCGGGTGAACGACATCGCACCGGAAACGACCAACACACCCCAGACGCCGATCGACTATATGGTGCCGCCGGAAAACCGCGACCATGTGGAAAGATGGGTCCCGTTGGGACGCTTTGGCGACCCGGAAGATTGCGCGGGCGCGGCTCTCTACCTTGCAAGTCCGCTCGCTTCTTGGGTGACGGGCACGGCGATCCATGTCGATGGCGGCTCGCTGGCGGCGGCGGGGTGGATCCGGGACATCAACGGCACCTGGACCAATATGCCGATCGTCACCGGCAATGGCATGAACCTGTGAGCGGCGTCATGGACAGGCTCGCTGATGAAGCGGCCTTGCGGCGCACGGCGGAAATCTACGCCCAGGGCGCGGATCGCAAGGAAAAGCAATTATGGCGATCGGTGCTCGCGGACGACTGCCGCATCGAAGGTCCCGGCTTCGTGACAGAGGGACTGGACGCAACGCTGCAATCCGTCGATGCGCTGGGGCAAATGTTCCGATCGACCCTTCACAAGGTCCATAACCAGACGGTTATAATCGAAGGCGATCAGGCAAGCGGCGAGACATATTGCACCGCCGATCACCTGCTGAACGATGCGGATCAACTGCTGCGCTGGACCATCCGCTATATCGATGAATGGCGACGCGAAGGAGATACGTGGCGGATCACCCGCCGCAAGCTGGAGTTGCTATGGGAGGAAATCGTTCCAGTCACCGTTCGCCAAGGCTGACATAGCCACCGCTTTCATTTGGCAGCAATCTCAATCGCTCTACACTTGGCCTAATCCGGATAGCTCGGATCATCCGGCGCACCCGCGGCGTTCTGGGTCCGAGCAACAAAGTGGAACGCGATGACCGATAGACGTGCCTGCATAAACGCCATCGGCTGCGCCGTTCCCCAACAGGATGTGCACGTCGCCTTCATTAATTGGGCCAGCGGCCAAGTAGCGGACGAGCGGGCACGCAGTCTTTTCGCCCGAATGGCCGAGCGAAGCGGCATAAACCATCGATGGTCGGTTCTGCCGCCAGACGATGCGGGAGGATCGCCAGTCGATCCCGGCGGATTTTACGCCGATGCCATGCCATCGACGTCACGGCGCATGCAGCTTTATCACCGCTTTGCGCCGCCCCTGGCGCTGCGCGCGATCGACGACCTGCGCGCCAAGGCATCCATCGACGGCATCACCCATCTGGTCGTGGCGAGTTGCACTGGCTTCGTCGCGCCCGGCATCGACCAGATCATAGCCGACGCGCTGGGACTAACCGGCGTCGAGCGAACATTGGTCGGCTTCATGGGTTGCTACGCGGCAGTCGCTGCGCTGCGGACGGCGCGCCACATCGTCCGGTCGGAGCCGGAAGCCAGAGTGCTGGTGGTCACCGTCGAGCTATGCTCGCTCCATCTTCAACCCGAGCAGCAGGTCGAAAGACTGCTGATGATGCTGCAATTCGGCGACGGCGCGGCAGCCGCGCTGGTGACTGCGGATGATCGGGGTTTCGCTATGGACGCGCCCTTCGCGATCAATCTGGAAAGCTCGGCCGATCTCATCCGCTGGGAAATAGGCGACAATGGCTTTGTCATGCACCTGTCAGGCGAAGTTCCCGCGCGTATCCAGGCGGCGCTACGGGACGATGACATAAGAAAGCGGATTTGCGGCGTCGATGATCCGGCTCAGATCGACAATTGGGCGGTCCATGCTGGCGGTCGATCGATCCTCGACGCGGTGCAAAATGGCCTCGACCTCGACCCGGACGCCCTTTCCGTATCGCGCGGCGTGCTGGGCCGGAACGGCAATATGTCATCGGCTACCCTGATGTTCATCCTCAACGACCTTCTTCACGAGGAGAGGCGCGGCAATGGCGTCGCGCTTGCCTTCGGGCCCGGCGTCGCCGCCGAAGGTTTCCGCTTTTCCCGGGTGGGCTGATGCCGGAGGCGCTGATCATCGGCGGCGGCCCGGCCGGATCGGCGGCTGCCATCACGCTGGCGCGCGCAGGCCTGAGGCCGCATGTGATCGAACGCCAGGCCAAAGCGGCCGCTGGCGTGTGCGGCGGCTTTCTCGGTTGGGATGCCATAGCGAGCCTCCAAGACCTGGGACTGGACCCGTGGATGCTTGGCGCGCGCCCGATCAGCCGGTTCAGGCTGGCAACAGCCTCCCGCTGCGTCGAGGGCCCGCTGCCCAAAACCGCGGCCGGGATTTCCCGCGTCACTTTGGACGATGCCTTGATCGAAGCGGCCGCGAATGCCGGCGCGATAATCAGCCGGGGCCGAACCGCGCGCGCTGCCGACCCGGAAAGCCGCGCGGTGCGCGTCGACAATGGTGAGATGCTGACGGCGGACGCAGTTTTCATCAGCGTGGGCAAGCATGAACTGCGCGGCATGGGGCGCGACTTTTCGACCTCGTCTGTCGGCTTGCGAGCCACCCTGCCCGCTTCCATCGCATTGCATGATGCCTTGTCGGGGATGGTCGAATTGCACCTTTTCGACAGAGGCTATGCCGGATTGCTCTTGCAGGAGGACGGATCGGTCAACCTCTGCCTGTCAGTCGGCCGGGATCGGTTGAATGAGGCGGGCAGCGTGCCCGCCTTGCTCACTCAACTGCAGCATGAAGCGCCGCTGTTGAAGGAGCGACTACAGGGCCCGTCACCCCATTTCGACGCAGTTGCGGGCGTGCCCTATGGCTGGCGTGCGCGTGCAACCCATGATGGCGTCTTTCGCACCGGCGACCATAGCGCCGTCATCGCATCGCTCGCCGGGGACGGCATTGCCATCGCCCTTGCCAGCGGCATGAGCGCCGCGCATGCGATGTTGAGCGGCGGTCCCGAGGCTGCTCCAGCATGGCAGCGCACATGGCGCAGGCAGTGCAGCATGCCAGTCGGCATTGCCGAAGCGCTGCGTCATGGCGCCGCTGCGCCGCTGCCCCGAAGCCTGCTCATGACCCTGTTGAAATTCGCCCCTGCCCTTGGAACGAGCGCCGCCGCGTTGACGCGGATCAGAAACGGATAAGCGGCCGCTCCCTGACACGCTCTACGCACAGGCGAAAGGCAAATCGGCGCACGATCCGCACCTGATCGGCGGGAATGCCCGCTTTGCCCAGCACGTCGATCCAATCGGCCCGGCGAAAGGAACGTGCGATCGAAAGCTGACCATCTTCGCGCACGATGCGATGCACGCGCAGTAGCCGGGCCAGAATGGGAAAGCCCCAATGGGCAAAGCCATGACGATGCAGGTCGCAGATCAGCCAGCCCTTCCCCGCTTTCGCCTCCATATGATGCAGGAAGGCCATCAACTGCGCATCGGTCATATGATGGGTGACCTGGCTGGAAATGATGAAGTCGAAGCACTCGGGCTGGTCGCGATAGTCGCCAGCCCGATAGTCGATCGGCAGGTCGGCAGGCGTGGCGTTGCGTGCCGCAAGCAAGCTCTTCTCGTTCAGGTCGACGCCGACCAGCTGCGCATCGATCCCCCGCTTCCTCGCCCATCGCGCGATCGCGCGCAGCACATCGCCGTCGCCAAAGCCAACGTCGAGCAAGCTGAAATGCCTGGCGTTGCCGACGGCGCGGCGGAGAAAGGCGATGCTCGGCCATGCCGTGAAGGTCCAGCGGTTCACCCGCGCGAGATCGTGCAGGACCTGCTCATATATTGCGGGATCCAGGTCAGGCGCATCCATCTGCTCTTCCTGACGCGACCTGATGTTCAGCTTGCCCATGCCTCTTCTCCATCACCTTCCTACACGGAGAAAGCGGTTGATGCGCCAGACTTTTCGGCCCACCGTGCGGGAAGGGCAAAGGACAGGATCATGACAATGCTGGCGGCCACGCTGCTGATGCTCGCATCTTCGACTGCCACGACCTCAACGAATCTGACCGGCCTGTGGGTGACGGACGATGGCAAGGGGTTGGTTCGCATCGAACCTTGTGGCGCAAAACTGTGCGGCCGCATCGTCAAGGTGCTGGATACCCGGCCTGACGTCCCCAGGACCGACGTGCACAATCCCAATCCGCGCCTGCGCGCGCGCCCCTTGGCGGGTCTTCTGACATTGTGGGATTTCACGCGGTCAGACGCGGCCTGGACGGGAGGACGCGCCTATGATCCCAAGAGCGGCAAAAGCTATCGCTCGTCGCTCGCGAGAAACCCCGACGGATCGTTGAAGCTCACGGGCTGCGTACTGTTCATCTGTGAATCACGCCGATGGACGCGCGGCGGCTAGATCGCCTCCCACTGGAATACTCCATAGCGCATTGCACCCGTCCTTAGGGCAAGGATGAGGCGCGGTAGGCTGAGCATGAAGTCGCGGCTCATCGTGGCCCGGCTGAACGCGAGATGGCGGATGCTGCTGTCGCTGAACAGGCGGCGGCCAAGCCGCTGGAGGCAGATCGACCAGGTGCGGCGGACGTCGCGACTGATATCCTGATAGTCCATCAGCCGGAACCCGGCGGCGGAAGCCCAATCGAGATAATCTTCCCGGTTCCCCATGCTGGGCAGCCTCCCCTCCCGGCAGATCGGCAGCAGCAGATGCCGCACTTGCCATGCAGGAACGCCCTCTCCTTCCAGCCAGGCGCATACGACCAGGCGGCCGCCGGGCGGCAATATGCGCCTAGCCTCGGCGAAGAAGCGCGGCTTGCTGACCATATGTTCGGAGCTTTCGATCGCATAGGCGCGGTCGAACGACGCGGGATCAAGGCCATTGTCGAGCCAGTCGCGGAGCAGGCAGGCGAAGTCTGGAGAACGCTTGCTCCCGACGCGATGCTGCGCCGCCGACAGGGTGAGGCCGGTGATCGACACCTCATGACGGGCCAGGATGGCAGCGGCAGTCGCGCCATAGCCGCAGCCTATGTCGCAAAGCCGTTCGCCGCGCTCAATCCCAAGCTTTTGCTCAACCAGCGCGACCAGTTCGGCAGCGGCCTGCTCCGGCGTTTCATCGCCACGACGCCAATAGCCATGATGGACATGATCGCCCCAGATGCGGCGATAGGCGAGATCAAGCTCATCATAATGGAGGGCGACGCTGCGCGCGTCCATGGCTTGGTCGGGGATGATCATTGCGGTCAGGGCGTCACGGAAATCAGAGCCATTTCAGGTCACCCCGCGTCCAATTCGTTCCCGCCCCTATCGTTCGCGGGCTCCGCCGCCGTCGCGGCAGGCATGGGCGCATCGGACGTTCGGGATGAAGGGTCCGGTGCGTCCAAGCTGGTATATGCAATCAGCGCGGCAAGGGCAACGCATGCAGCGATGATCGCCCATAGCCATCGCTTGGCACTTCGCTGTCGTTGTCGTTCCGGATCTTGTGGCATCGCCTCACCTATAAAGCTGACCCCGGGTCTGCGGGGGCAAAAGGTCCTGGCGTCCTAACCTGGTTAAATGATCCAGGCGGATCGGCCGCTTTCCTTGCGCGTTCCTCAATCGAACAACTGTTGAACCGGTTCCCGACTGGCGAGGATGATGATCATGAATGACCGCAATGCATTTCTTCAGGGGCAAGGATCGCCGATCAAGGACGATGCAGCGCCGCCCGAAAACGGATGGCGCGGCGAACGGTCCGCCGACGAAGTGGCGGGAACGCAGTCGCAGCGTCGCCATATTCCCGGCGTAGGGCCGGAGGTGGAGGAGATTTCCGGCACGGCATTCGCCGAAGCCCAGGGGCTTGATCCAAGCCCGCAGGATGAGGATAGCGAGGAAAACCGCACCTTGCCGGAATTCGGCTCAGGCGGCGCACAGAAGGGCGATGGCGTCAGCGATCTCGACATGTCGGGAAGCAGCCCCGGCGGCGAAAGCGCTGGCGCCCCCTATCCGCACGGCCACCGCAAGACGCACAATGATCCGGGCAGCATCATGGGCCATGGCGGACAGACGGAGATCGACTATCAGGGGCCGGGCCACCTGGGATCGACCAACACCGGTGATGACGACAATCGCAACGGCGTCGCTGAAAAGGATGATTGACACAGATCATCGGGCAAGGCGTGGCGGCGACGCTCATCCACAATAGCATGTCTGGCTAGGCGGGCGGTTCGGCAATCGGGCCGAACCCCCCTTGCCTTCCTGTCCTTATAGGCAGAACATCGCTTCCTCAAAAAAAGACCGTCTTGCCAGACAAGACGGGATGAGGAGAGCAAGGATGAGCGGCACTCAATCGCGCTCCATTGCGCTGATCGGCCCGGCCGGCGCAGGGAAAACCAGCCTCGCCGAAGCCATATTGCACATAAGTGGCGCCCTTACGCGGCAGGGATCGGTGGAGGCTGGCACCAGCGTCGGCGACGCCAGCCCGGAAGCGCGGGAACGGGGAAGTTCGACCGAAATCAACTTCATGCAGTTCGAATGGATGGGCGAGCCCTTTTCGCTTATCGATATTCCCGGCTCTCCGAGCTTTGCCGACGATGCAGCCATGGCGATCAAAGCCGTCGATCTTGCCATCGTCGTCATCGATCCCGACCCGGCCCGCGCTCCCCTGGCGGAGCCTGTCCTTCGCAAGCTCGAGCGCGCAGGCGTGCCCCATGCGCTGTTCGTCAACAAGATCGAGCAGGCCCGGGGCAGCATCCAGGAACTGCTTGCCGCCCTCGCCCCCATGAGCGCCGCCGCCCTGGTCGCGCGCCAGATTCCCATTCGCTCGGGCGACCGGATCGACGGGTTCGTCGACCTCGCGCTCGAACGCGCCTATCATTATGAGGCTGGCAAGGGATCGCAGCAGATCGCGCTGGCGGACGAGATCAAGGCTGATGAAAGCGATGCGCGTTTCCACATGCTGGAGCAGCTCGCCGACCATGACGACATATTGCTCGAACAGCTTCTGTCCGACGAGCAGCCGAGCCTCCAGACCATCTTCGCCGATCTGGCGCAGGAGACGGCGAGCGGCCTGATCGTGCCCGTGCTGTTCGGCTCTGCCGCCAACGGTTTCGGCATTCGCAGGCTGCTCAAGATGCTCCGCCACGATACGCCTTCACCGTCCCAGACGGCGGAGCGGCTGGGGATCGACGGGGCGGCTGCGCAAGTCATGAAGATTTCGCACGCAGCAACTGTCGGTCGCCTCGCCATCGCGCGGCTGTTTGGCGGCAAACTGACGGACGGCGCGGAATTGCAGGACAGCACGGGCCAGGCGTTGCGCGCGGGCGGCCTGTTCGCGCTTCAGGGCAATGCCACGGCCAAAATCCCCACGGCCGATCCCGGCGCGGTGCTCGGCATCGCGAAAGTCGATACGGCAAAGGCGGGTGACCTGATCGGGATTTCGGCCAGGCCCAATGGGCCCGCCCTGATGGCCGACCGGCCAGCGGCAAATTGCGCCATCGTCATCGCTGCCAAGGACCATAAGGATGAGGTGCGCCTTTCCACCGCTCTCAATCGGCTGGCGGAGGAAGATCACGCCCTCCACTGGACCCAGGACGAAGCGTCGCGCGAAACGCTGCTGCACGGGGTGAGCGACGAGCATCTGAACGTCGCGCTTGCCCGCCTCAAACGCCGCTACGGCGTTGCCGTCTCTGCGCAGCCACCCACGATCGCCTACCGGGAATCGATCCGCAAAGCCGTGACGCAGCGTGGACGGCACAAGAAGCAATCGGGCGGACATGGCCAATTTGGCGATGTCGTGCTGGACGTCCGCCCGCTGGAGCGGGGCGAGGGCATCCGCTTCGAGGAACGCATAACTGGAGGCGCAATCCCCAAGCAATGGATACCGGCGGTCGAAAAGGGTGTGCAGGACGCCCTGGGCAAGGGCCCGCTCGGCTTTCCCGTGGTCGATGTCGCGGCGACGTTAGTCGATGGCTCATTTCACAGTGTCGACAGCTCCGAGCTCGCTTTCCGGACGGCAGGGCGTATCGCGATAAGCGAAGCGCTGGCCGCCGCCTCTCCTTATCTGCTGGAGCCGGTCTCGCATGTGACCATCATGACGCCGGGCTCCGCATCATCGCGCATCACCTCCGCCGTCGCCAGCCGTCGCGGCCAGATGCTGCGCATGACGAGCCGGGAAGGCTGGTCAGCATGGGATGTGATAGAGGTACTGCTGCCAGAAGCCGGTTTGCAGGGATTGGAAGCGGAAATCCGTTCGATGAGCCAGGGCATGGCTTCGTTCGAAGCGCATTTCGATCATCTGGCCGAGGTAGCGCCAAAGCTCGCCAGCAGCATCGTCCAGCGGGTCAAGGAACCCGCCTGATCAGGCAGGCAGATGCTGCCGCGCCCAGTTGACGATGGCGGCCGCTGGCATCGCTCCTGCATTGCGGGCGAGTTCCCGTCCCTTATGCACGATCACCAGCGACGGAATGCTGCGGATCGCGTAGCGGGCGGCGAGATCGGCCTCCGCCTCGGTATCGATCTTGCCCAGCCGGAGGCGCGGCTCCAACTGTGCCGCCGCCGCTTCGAACGCTGGCGCCATCTGGCGGCAGGGCCCGCACCAGCCAGCCCAAAAGTCGATGAGAAGCGGAATATCGCTGCTCGCGGCATGTTGGGAAAAATTGCCGGTGGTGAGCGTCACCGGTCGCCCCTGAAACAAGGCGAGCTTGCACCGGCCGCAACGCCCCTCCCCCAGCCGCTCCTCCGGCACCCGGTTGAGCGCG
Organism: uncultured Novosphingobium sp.; assembly: GCA_946886075.1. The sequence continues at coordinate 35,927 of CAMPHR010000001.1, forward strand.
GCGCAGGACGGGCAACTGATGATGAGGAGGGTAGTCATGCTACAGGTCCTTCGTCATGCCGCCAGTCCACGCGAGCGGAGCAACGCATCCACTTCCGGCGCACGGCCGGCAAAGGCCTGGAAGTTTTCGGCCGCAGGACGACTGGCGCCCGCCGCGAGGATTTCCCGGCGGAACGCGCTGGCCCCACCCCCCGGCAGGTCGGCATGGGAGAAAATCTCGAAAGCGTCCGCCGACAGAAGCTCGGCCCACAGGTAAGAATAATAGCCGGCCGCATATCCGCCCGCGAAAATATGGCTGAACGCATGGGCGAAGCGGTTCCATTCCGGCGGACGAAGGACAGCCACGGAGGCGCGCACCTGTTCCAACGTTTCGATGACCCGCGATCCCTGCGCAGGATCATAGTCGCGATGCAGCAGCAGATCGAATGTCGCGAACTCGATCTGGCGCAACAATGCCAATCCTGCCTGGAACTGGCGAGCGGCAAGCAGCCGATCGAACAGGGGTTCAGGCAGCGGCTCACCCGTGTCTACATGCCCCGACAGGCCGATCAGCGTTTCCTTTTCCCAGGCGAAATTCTCCATGAACTGGCTGGGCAGCTCCACCGCATCCCACTCCACGCCAGAGATGCCGCCAACAGAAGGCAGGTCCACCTCGGTCAGCAGGTGGTGCAGCACATGGCCGAACTCATGGAACAGCGTCACCACATCATTATGCGTCAGAAGCGACGGGCGATCGCCCGCAGGCGGCGCGAAGTTGGTGGTGAGATAGGCGATCGGCCGATGGAAAATGTCCGCGTCCCGGAAGCGTGCCCGGCAGACATCCATCCACGCCCCGCCCCGCTTCCCCGCGCGGGCGAACAGATCGAGGTAGACGCCCGCAACAATCTCGCCGCTCGCGTCCAGAACGTCATAGAACAGCACATCGGGATGCCAGGTGGAAACGCCGCTCCGTTCAACCAGGCGGACATCGAAAAGCCGCTCGATCAGCTTCTGCGTTCCCGCGAGCACTCGCGGCAGGGGGAAATAGGCCTTCAGCGCTTCCTGATCGACCCCATGCAAGGTCCGCCGCATCGCTTCTGCAACATAGGACAAGTCCCAGGGTTGGAGATCATTCAGCCCGAAATGCTCGGCGGCAAAGGCGCGCGCTTCCTCCAGCTCCTTCTCACCCACCTGGCGAGCACGCTTGGCAAGGTCGGCAAGGAAGGCCAACGCCTCGTCTGCATCCGCCGCCATCTTGGTTTCAAGCGAGTGCGCGGCGGAATCATTGAAGCCCAATATCTGCGCGGCTTCATGCCGCAGCGCCATGATCTGGTCGATCCGCTCACTATTGTCGTAGCTCCGATCGTCCGATTGGTCCGACGCGCGCGTATTATGGGCGCGATAGACGCGCTCACGCAGCGCCCGATCCTCGGCATGAAGCAGAATCGCCAGCACGCTCGGCTGGCGCAGCGTGATCAGCCAGCCCGACAGCCCCTTTTCCTGCGCATAGGCGGCGAGAATGGCCTTGTCGCTTTCTGGAACCCCGGCCAGCGCCGCTTCGTCGGTGACATGTTCGCTCCACGCTTCGGTCGCGTCCAGCACTGCATTGCCGAAACGCGTGCCAAGGTCGCTAAGCGCCACGCCGATGTCGAGAAAACGCTGACGCGCATCGCCCTCCAGAGCCACGCCCGCCAGACGGAAAGCCCGCAGCGCGAGCTCGACCGCCCGCCTTTGCGCAGGCGGCAGATCGCCAAAGTCCGGCCGTGCAGCCACGCGCGCCACTGCGTCATGATGCGCGCGGTTCTGGCCCGCCTCCATCAGATAGCTCGTGATCAGCGCTTGGGCCGAAGCATGGGCCTCCCGTAGCTCGGGCGTATCGGCCACCCCTGCAAGATGGCCGACGGGCGACCATGTCCGCGACAGAAGGAAGTCCGCCCGCTCCGCCGTCAGGATGACGCTGCCAAAATCATCCGCCTGACCGGCTGTGATCTGCGCGATCGCGGCGCGATGCTGCTCAATCGCTTCCTCAATGGCGGGAACCACATGCGCCGCATCGATGGCGGCGAAATCGGGCAGGTCGGTGTCGGCAAGCAAGGGATTAGGCGAGGTCATGGCTACTCTTGGCTGGGTCCAGAAGGACGGAAGAAGCCTCCTAATTGGGCGATGACATCCCGCTCTTCAAGCTCCCATCCAGTACGGGCCTCGCCTCACCCAGCCTCAGCGCTCCGCCGTTCCGTTGATTGCCAGCACCGACGTGACAAGCGCCTTGGTCCCGCTGCGGATCGCAGGCCCGGGCGTCGGCGCATAAAGCGGAGAATGGTTTGTGGGTGGCGTGACCCCCTTCGCCTTATATTCGGCCAGCTTCTCCGGCGCATCGCCACCGACCATCAGATAGACGGACGGGATGCCAAGCGCGCCGAACTCCGAAAAATCCTCGCTCCCCGAAAAGCCCGGCGCATTTGCTGGGATGGAAAGCAGGCCCTGACCAAATACGGCTTTCAGCGACGGCGTGAGCCGGGTAGCCAGCGCTGCATCATTAACGGTGGCCGCCGCGCCATTGACGCGAGTGATGGTTGGTTCAGGCGCGCCCGCCATCATGGACGCGGCTTGCGCGGTCTTCTCCACCCCGTTCATCAGCAGTTTGCGCACCTCAGGCGTGAAGGACCGCAGGCTGAGCCGCAACCGCGCTTCGTCAGGGATGATGTTGCCGACGGTGCCCGATTGGAAAGCGCCAACCGTGATGACGCCGAAGGTGCCCGCGTCCTTCTGGCGGCTGACCACGCTTTGCACGTCGGAAACGAAATGCGCGCCCATGACGATCGGGTCGATGGACGAGCTGGGTGCCGAACCATGGGCGCCTTTGCCATGAAAGACCACCTCCAGCGCGTCGGAGGCGGACAGGATCACCCCCTCCTTCAGCACGACAGTGCCCACCGGCACGGCGCCTGCAATATGGGCGGCCAGCGCATAATCGGGCTTTGGAAAGCGGGTGAACAACCCGTCCTTCACCATCGCGCTCGCCCCGCCCAGCACTTCCTCGGCTGGCTGCGCGACGAAGACCAGCGTCCCTTTCCAATGCTCCTTCAAGGAAAGGAGCGTCTGCGCGGTCCCTACCCACCAGGCCATGTGGGCATCATGGCCGCAACTATGCGCAACGAAGGTCTCCTTGCCGTCCAACGCGGCTTTCGCCTTGCTTGCATAGGGTAGGCCCGTCTTCTCCTCCATAGGAAGCGCGTCCATGTCGGTGCGCACCAGCGTGACGGGACCGGCGCCGTTGCGGTACACCGCGATCACCCCTGTCGTGCCCACCTTCTCCGTGATCTCGAACCCGAGCGCGCGCATCTTCGCTGCGAGCAACTTCGCCGACCGCTGCTCCTGAAAGCCTAGCTCGGGATGCTGGTGAAGATCTTTGTAGAGCGCTTCCCATGCAGCGATGTTCTTGTCGATTACCGCGTCGATGGCGGGCTGGGGCGCCGACTGTGGAACTGCCCCGGACACAGGAAGCGTCAGGAGAAACGAAAGCGACGAAATTGCCAGACCTGCAAAGCGTGAAATGCGCGTCACCCCACTCTCCCGATAGAATATTTGAAGTTCACTGGACGTCGCAAAGGCTGCAGCCTCGCGGCGTCATCCTGCTCGCGACATCAAGGGGAAGCGGCGCATCCCACCGCTTCCAACGGCCGGACTTTATTCTTCCGGACCCAGATCAGGTGCCCAGACAACGCCATTGATATGGGCACCGCCGTCCACGAACAGGGTGTTGCCTGTGACATAGCGCGCATCCTCGCTGGCCAGGAACAGCGCTACGCCGCCAATGTCCTTTTCGGGATCGCCCATCCGGCCCATCGGGTTGGCAGCGGCGGCCTGCGAGGCAAGCTCCGGCTGAAGCTCCGCAAACAGGCGGAAGCTGGCGGACGCGGCTGCCGGGCAGATGATGTTGGCGCATATGCCATGGTGCGCCCATTCGCGAGCGGCCGTGCGCGTGTAGGCGCGCAGCGCCTCCTTCCCCACATTATATTCAGCGGTGCCGATATGGGCATTGACCCCATTCAGGGACCCGATGTTGATCACCCTGCCCCATCCGCGCTGGCGCATATGCGGGAAGGCTGCCTGCATCGACCATTTCACGGCATAGAGATTGAAGTCGAGGCTCTCGGCAAAAATGTCGTCGCTCTTGGTTTCGATGCGCGTCATGTTTTCGCCGCGATAGGCGTTGTTGACCAATATATCGATGGAGCCAAATTCTTCGACGCAGGCCTCCACGACACCCACGATCTGATCCCGGTCCGTGACATCGCACCGGCGGAAAGCAGCACGCGCGCCCGCGTCCCTCAGGCTTGCGGCCACTGCCTCGCCCTTTTCGACATTGATGTCAGCGACCATCACCGCTGCTCCTGCGGCGGCCAAGCGGCGGGCGATGCCTTCGCCAATGCCGTCTCCAGCGCCAGTGACCATGGCGGCCCGGCCGGACAATATCGCGTCAGTCACAATTCTCTCCCCGCTACTGCACAACAGCGAGCCACTTTTTAGCACCGCTTATTGTAATAGCATGATCGGGCTGGCACAGACGATGCAAGCAAAAAGTGAGGAAGACGATGCGGAAGATCGCTTTGGTGACGGGCGCAACCCGGGGGATTGGCCGGGTCATCGCACTTGCCCTTGGCCGCGCGGGCTTCACGGTCGTGGTGACGGGCCGCACGCTTTCTGCGGGAACCGGTCATCATGACGCGATGGGCGGCGTCCCCGTGCCCGGCAGCATCGAGGAAACGGTAGCGGAAATAGAAGCAGCAGGCGGGACCGCCTATGGCGTGCGGCTCGACCTTGCCGATCGCGCATCGATCGACGCCGCGGTGGAAACGACCCTCGCCCGGTTCGGCCAAATAGACCTGCTCGTCAACAATGGCATCTATCAGGGGCCCTCCATCATGCAGAAGGTGATGGACATCGATCTGGCCGATGCCGAGCGCGCCACCGCCGGTAATTTCATCAATCAATTCCATCTCAGCCGCCTCGTCCTGAAATCGATGATCGCGCAGGGCGGCGGTCGCATGATCTTCATGTCGACGCGTTCGTCCGTCGATCCGACCGAGACGGGCGGCGCTCTTTTCTACACGGGCCCGAAAGCCGCCTTCAATCACATCCCCGACTATATCAATTTCGAACATCGCGCAGACGGCATCAGCGCGTTCCTGATCGAGCCAGCCTTCACCATGACCGATACGTTAAGGTCTGCCTGGGCAGATGCGGAAGCCGAGGTAGGGCTTGGCACCCAGGCGCGCGATCCGCAGGAAACGGCCGACACGGTCCTGTGGCTTGCAACCCACCCCGACGCGCCGCGCTTTGCCGGTGCGCAACTGATCAATGCCCCCGATTTCTTCCAGGATCATCGGGTTCAGCAGGATTGATCCAGTGCTCGCCTGATCTGAACCAGTTGCGCGAAAGACTTTGGACAGCGTCAATGCGCCGATCGCTAAACGTCATGAGTCGGAAACCATCTGCTTAGCAGCATGGATTAGCAATTTGCCGCAATAGCGATCCACTGGCGGAACTTGCCATGATCGTTCCTGTTCACTCGCTGGAGTTCGACAGGAAGGATTATATATGCAGCAGCCTCCCGAAGCCTCGGGCGATCTGCGCGAAGAATTGCGCGGGGATGCCCATAAACTCACCAGCACAGCTACGGAGCGTCTGCAAAGCGAGGCCGACGCACGCAAAGGACCAGCGGTAGAGCAGGCCCGATCAGTCGCGTCGGCGCTCAACAAGGCGGCCGAAGATCTTGGTGGCGGACAAAGTCCCAGCTGGCTTAAATCCTTGTTCGAACAAGGCGCGCAGCAAATCCAACGCTTCGCCGACATGGTCGAACAGAAGGATTCGCGGCAGCTGGTCGGCGACCTTCGTCAGATCGCCCGCGATAACCCGACGACCTTCCTTGCCGCCTGCGCCGCGGCCGGGTTCGCCGCGAGCCGGGTGTTGCGAGCCGAACCGACTACGCCCAGCAGCCAGAGCCTTGCAGCCCCGCAAGGTGGCTGGTCCGATCCGCCAAGCACGAGCATGGGGACGATCTGATGGCCGACACGATAAACAGGACGACCGGCGCCGCCGCCCCTGCCGCAGGAAGCGCGGCGTCGGCAAGCGATGACAATATCGTCTCGCTGCTGAGGGACCTTACGGCACAGGGGTCTCATTTAGCCGAACAACAGCTCGCTCTCATCAAGGCGGAGGTGCGGGAGACCGGCAGCGACCTGAAGAAGGCAGTCGGCGCCATGGCAGGCGCGGCGGTTGTCGGCATCGCCGGGCTTGGCGTGCTGCTGATGGCCTTTGCCTATCTCCTTGCCGACGCGATCGATCATCTTGGCCTTGCGACCCTGATCGTCGGCGTCGTGACGCTGATCGTCGCCTATGTCCTGTACAGGAGCGGCGCGGCGAAGATGCGTGCTGTCGATCTTGCCGCCGAACGCACGCAGCACAGCCTTGAAAGAACGCCCGCGGCTCTTCGCGGGGACCTTCATCCGGAGCATAGACGATGACCGATACTGTCGAACGCGATCCAGAGGCGATCGAACGCGACATCCGCCGCACGCAGGAGGATATGAGCCGGACGATCGACAAGATCGGCGATCAGTTGACGCCGCGCAAGATTTTCGACGCCTTGCTGGACAAGGCCGACGAAAGCAACGTCGATGCCCGCATGCTGCTCGACGGCGCGCGGCGCAATCCGATCGCCCTGGGGTTGATCGCGGCAGGCACGATCTGGCTGATCAGCGACAAGGATTCCAAATTTCCGTCCTTGCCGTCCCGCTCCGGCGGAGATCAGCAACCGCGCGACCTTGACGTGTATCATCGCGATTATGTCAGCCATATGTCCGCCGTCGAGATGCGGGATGGCGAAGACTTCGCCGCCTATCAGCGCCGCCGCGATCAGGCGCGCGCAAACTACCTGATGCTGGAAAGGCGGGCCGACGAAGACGACAGCAGCTTTCGTCAGCGGCTGGATGACCTGACCGACCGTTTCCGGGAAAAGCGCCACGCCTGGGCGGAAAGCTCCAGCAGGGCGGGCCAGGCCACCATGCGCGGTGCGAGCCAGGCTGCGAACAGGGCGCAGGACCTGTATGAAAGCAACCCGCTCGTCGGCGGCCTCATCGCGGCGGCTGTCGGCGCGGCGCTTGGTTCAGCCATGCCCCTCAGCCGTGTCGAACAGGAAAAGCTCGGCTCGCTGGGCGAAAAGGCGCGCACGATGGCAAGCGAGCAGAAGCAGGGCCTGACGGACAGCTTGCGCGAGAAGAAGGACGACCTGGTCGGCCGCGTCGATGACAAGCTGCAGCAGGGCGGCGACACCGGTTCCCAATCCGGTAGCCAACTGGCGGGCGGCCAACCGTCGGGCGACACCTTCCACGCCCCACATGATCAGGGCAGTGCTCAGGATTTCGGCGCGCCCAAGATTTGAAGGCCGACGGATAGCATCAAAGTCGGCGGCGTGGGATCAGCCCGCGCCGCCACTTGACTTACCTCGACAGCAGTTCGACCACCTCGATCAGATGCCCTTCGGGATCGGTCACGAAGGCGACCTTTACGCCATGGGCTTCCTTGACTTCGATCGGCTGCACGACCTTTCCGCCTGCCTTCTCCGCACGCTCAACGAATGACGCGACATCGTCGGTTTGAAAGCCCAGGATCACCTCTTCCTGTACAGGAGCGTCCCGATCCAGGAACTTGAAGAGGACGAAGGTCGCGCCGCCCTCACCTGTTGCGTTGAACAGGATTTCGTCGATCTGCCGATCGCCGACCACATCCTGAACCCGCGCCATTTCGACAAGGCCTGCCACCTCCTTGTAGAAGGCGCCCATGGCGTCCAAATCCTGAACCACAAGCTTCGTGAAACCAAAATGTGACGTCATTCATCCTACCCTTGTCATTCTTGCCGGTTAAGCAAAGGCCGGTTGGTAATCGAACGGCCGTGCTCTTATTTTAGAAGTAGAGGTTGCCAGTCAAGCCGAACTGTCGGGGAGAGCCCCTTGACGGGTCACCCCCTTGTTATTGAAACGACGTCGTGCGATTATCAGCTTTTGGTTCCAGGGGAGCAACATGATCGACACCCGCAAGACGGTTTTCCTCACCGGCGCTACCGGCAACATGGGTCGAGAGACTGTGAAGCGCATCGCGGAACGAGCCGATGCGCTGCGCCTGCGAATATTGGTGAGGCCCGAGGAAAGGGCGCACCCGGTGGTGAAGGATGTTCAGCGGCGCGGCCTCGCCGAAATCGTCTGGGGCGACCTCACCGATGCCGCTTCGATCCGTGAAGGCGTCAAGGGTGCCGACGTCGTGCTGCACGTCGGCGCCCTGGTGTCACCGCTCGCAGACCGGCTTCCGGCGGACCTGGTGACGCGCGTCAATGTCGGCGGCGCGCAGAATATCGTCGATGCGATCCATACGGTGGGCGACCCCAGGACGACGCGCCTCATCTATATCGGGACCGTGGCGGAGACGGGCAGTCGCAACGCGCCCGTACATTGGGGGCGCACCGGCGACCCGATCAAGATCAGCGCCTATGATCATTATGCGGTGACGAAGACGCAGGCGGAAGCGATCGTCGCGCAAAGCGGGATCACCCATTGGGCATCCGTGCGCCAAAGCGGCATGGCGCATTTTGAGATGTGGAAGATTTTCGACCCCATCATGTTCCACAATCCGCTGAACGGCGTGTTCGAATGGTCGACCGCCAATGACAGCGGCCGTCTCATGGCGGCGCTGTGCGGCGACGATGTGCCCGGCACATTCTGGCGCAATTTCTACAATCTGGGCGGCGGCGCATCTTCCCGTGTGGTGAACCATGAGTTCATGGAAAAATCCATGCCCAACTACCGCAAGGTGCTGAAACCGCACTGGTTCGCCACTCGCAATTTCCACGGCCAATGGTATGCGGATTCCGATCGGCTCGAAGCGCTGGTGCCCTTCCGTGAACAATCGCTGGACGACTATTTCAAGGAAGCGCCCCGCCACATGCCGTGGATCGCGCGCACGGTGCCAAAGCTGATGCCGGGCGTGGTGTCGAAGCAGATCGAAAAGCTCGCGAATGGACCGGACGGCAGCCTCAACTGGTTCGCCACCAACAATGAAGCGAAGATCCGCGCTTATTTCGGATCGCGCGCGGCATGGGACGCTATTCCCCGGAACTGGGACGATTTCCGCTTCGCCCAGCCATCGCGGCAACCTACCTTGCTCGATCATGGCTATGACGAGAGCCGCTCGCCGGAGGATTGGCGCGTAGATGATCTGAAGGCAGCGGCGGAATATCGCGGTGGCAAATATCTCGGTAGCGCGTTCGATGGTCCGGACGTGCCGACCGAGTGGCAGTCCGCTGCTGGCCACCGCTTCACCATGACGCCGCGCCTCTACTTGCAGGGCGGCCATTGGTGTCCGCTAACCATGCTCGATCCGGCCGCCTACGAAGCCGAAGCTGCGCGCAATCCCTTCTTCGCTCAGATATGGGGCGACGCCGCAGGTTGATCCGGACAAGATAAGAACGGGAGAGGTAAGAATGAAGAAACTGCTGGCTGGCGTGTTCGTCGCATGGGTTCTGGGCACGACTGCGGCGACCGCACAATTGTCGGCCCCTGCCGACATGCGGCAGGCGATACCGCTCCGCACTGGCCCCGTTCCGGGCGGCAACGGCGCTGAAATCTGGTTCGGGAAGCCGGGCGCCATGAGCGTCCGCAACACCGGCGAGGCGAGCTTGCTGCCCGTCCTGCCAGACCCGGCCAAGGCAACCGGCACCGCCATGGTCATCGCGCCCGGTGGTGGCTTCATGACGCTCGCCTGGGATCATGAGGGCATGGAGGTGGCGCGGCTGCTGGCTGATCGCGGCATCGCTGCCTTCGTGCTCAAATATCGGCTGGACCCGACGCCGCGCGATTGGCCGACCTTCGGCAAGATGATGCAGGGCCGGATGACCGAATGGATCGGTAGGCCGGGCGAAGGTCTGCGGATCGTCACGCCCCCCTATGCGGTCGCCGATGGCATCGCGGCATTGAAGCTGGTGCGTTCGCGCGCCGCGAAATGGCACATCGATCCGGCGAAGGTCGGGATGATCGGCTTTTCCGCCGGAGCGCGCACGACCATCCGCGTCACGCTGGATGCTCCGCTCGCCGATCGTCCGGCCTTTTCCGTCCTGGTCTATCCACCGATGGAGAAGGTCGAAGTGCCAGGCGATGCCCCGCCCGCCTTTGTGGCGATGGCAACCGACGATCCACTGTCAGGGCGCGCGGGCTACGGCTTGATCGAAAGCTGGATCGCGGCTCGCCGTCCAGTCGAATTCCACGCCTTCCAGCGGGGCGGACATGGCTTTGGCCTGGGCATCGAGGGGACAACGACGCAGGGATGGACGGACGCGATGTTCCGCTGGATCGACTTCAACGGCTTCGGGGCGAAAGAGGCCCCGAAGCGCTGAGTTTTGGCGACCCGTCCTAGCGCACCGGCACCTTCAACTTGGTGGTGGCGCGGGTCAGCGGATAACGCTTTCCATTCCACAGGAAATCGCCCGGCAACGCTGCAGGCCGGGTGATCTCCGCATTCAGGGTGCTTCCCGAAATGCGGTAGCGGACGCTGACCGGTCCCTGTGGCGTCGCAGCAGTGGCGGACAGGGTCTTGAGCGATCCCAATGCGGGCTCGACCTTCAACCTGGCATAGCCAGGCGCGGCAGGGCCGATGCCCGCCACGATGCCCAGCAGGTCCGCGCTCGGATGCGCGCTCCATGCGTGGCTGTCGGACCGGGTGGAGTGGCCCTTGCCCCCTTGTCCCGCATCGTCGCGCTCTTCGGGCCAAGTCGTGTAATGCATCGCCAGCAGATCGCGCCATGTCTTCAGCATATCCAGATAGCGCTCGCTCTTTCCGGCATGGACAAGCGCCTGCGCCAGATACCAGGAGAAATAATAGCTGACGCTGGTGATCCCTTCCGGCGCGTCTATGCCTTTGCCCGGCGCCATGATCCGGTCGATAATCGGCCCGGCTTCATCGCGGTTTGCGACATCATACAGTATGGCGAGCGCGTTCATATGCTGGCTGAACCGATCGCGGTCCGGATTGTCGGCATAAAGGCCGCGCGCCGGCACCCAGCAGCGGTTGCGGATCGCCGCCTTCACCGTATCAGCACGGGCGGCATAGCGCTGCGCCACGCTGCTATCGCCAAAGGCCGCCTCGATCGCCGCGCCCTGTTGAAGCGCGCCGAGCCAGCTGACGCTCATCAAACAGCTTTCGTCCGTCTTCCCGTAGGAGGGAAAGATGGTGCGGTCGGTCGCGGGCTGGCCTACCCAATCGATGAAATTCCATTGCGGGTTCTTGCCCAGCAGTCCGCTGGGACGGCGATAGGTTTCGAACCAGTCCAGCACCCGGCGCATGCGTGGGATGTTGCGGACGACGGGAGCCGCGTCAGGCTGGCGCAATCGCCAATCATCCAGCATGCCGACCCACATCAATGCGAACGGCGCGATCACATTGTTGCCGCGCGTCGGCCAGGCGCCTTCCATCAGGCCACCTTCGGCATCTGACGCGGCAAAGGCGTCGATCGCCTGCTCGGCAAGACGCGGGTCACCCGAAACGGCATAGGAAATCAGCATTTGCAGGCGCGTATCGCCCGCATATTGCAGCTGTTCCCAATAGGCGGTGTCCATATAAGTTTCATGCGCGTCGATCCGCGCCGTGAGCCAGCCTATGTCGAAAATACGTGTCAGTTCAGGATCATCGCTTTCGAACTTGCCGACTTGCTGAAACGGATAACCGGTCTCATATGCGCGCAGCCCCTCCAGCACCAATGGCTGGTCCTTGGTCTCGACGGTGATCTCGGCATAGCGCCAGGTCCGCCACCATAGCGGCGCGAAACTGCGCTTTTCGCCATCAGCGATGAAGCTGTCCCATATGCCGATCGGCTTGCGATCCTCGATCAGGTTGCGATCGCCCTTGCGGCCCTGCGCATCATAAAGCGCCTCGGTCCACAGCAGCTTGATCGCCGCGCCCTTGCCGCCTGAAACGTCAAGCTGCGGATAGGCAGATACCATCGCGTCGCGCTGGATCAGCAATGTCGCCTTGCTGTTGGCGGGGATCGTCACCGCCCGCGCGGGGAAGCCCATTGCGGCGGGCACATCTGTCCGCACCACCCTGCCCGCCGCGACTGGCGTATAGGATTGCTGGGGCAGCCGATCCGCGACCAGCGTTCGCTTCGCCGCATCGGGAGCGGCAACCGCGTCCTGCCAGCCCTCTCCCTTTTCCTGCGGCCCGGCGGCATCGAAATCGGCCTTTGCCGCATCAATCTTCTCCGGATTGCCCGCGACATAATACCACCGCTTCACCTGCGACCAACCATTGGCAAAGCCACGGCCCTGGTCGCGCTTTACCCGCCAACCGGGCTGGCCGGTCGACAGCGCCTCTGCATCGCCTTCGCCGATCAGGCGAAATCCGGTTGCCACGCTCTGCTGGAACAGAGGCGCGGTATTGGTGAACAGCGAGCTGCCCTGAGCCGCCATGACCTGGCCGGGGGTGGGATTGGCGGGAAGCTTCAGCGGCTGCACACCATTCCAAACCGTTGCCGCAATGACATTGGCCCCGCGCTTCAGATGGGGCGCAAGGTCAATGCTTTCCTCCCGCCAGTGATGGATGTCGCCCGTCGACGGGCCACTTGCGATGCGCGCGCCATTCACGAACACTATGAAGCGGTTATCCGCCGTAACTCGCACCTTATACTCGCGCGGTTTATTTGGCAGGGTAACCATGCGACGGAAATGCAGGACGATCGGGCGCACAGTTGGTCCAGCCTCCGCATGACTGATCCAGCCCTCGGCGGCCCCCGTCTGCGCGATAGCGGCGGGCGCAGCGCCCATCATCAGCGAAGCAGCCAGCAAAGTACGCATCGTCATCATTTCTTCTCCGGCGAAAGGGCGCGGGACAGCGCTGTTTCCAGCGCGCTATTGAACTGCTGGGAAATGGCCGCGCGAGGAACGATCATCTGAAAGCCATGGAAAGCGCCGGGGACCACCAGCAATTCAGTGGGCACATCCGCGTTGATCAGGCGGCGGGCGAACTCCACATCCTCGTCGACGAACAGGTCGATCGAGCCGACCCCGATGAAGGTGGGCGGAAGACCTTTGAGGTTGCTCACGCGAGCGGGCACCGCGCCTGCGGGCTGGGTGGCGGCGCCGGGACGCCGCCCCAATAGTGCCTGCCAGCCCTTGCGGTTCGACTCCGCCGTCCAGATCAACTGGCCGATATGGGGCGGCACCGGCCGCGAAGAACCCGTCCTGTCATCCAACATCGGGTAGACAAGCGCCTGGAACGCGACCGGCACTTCGCCCCGGTCCCGCGCCGCGATCGTCAGCATGGCAGTAAGCCCACCACCCGCGCTTTCGCCCATCACAACGATCCGCCGGGGATCGACGCCCAGCGCCGCAGCATTGCCGTGCAGCCATTTCAGGCCCGCATAGGCATCCTCCAGCGGCCCGGGAAAGCGTGTCCCGGGCGCCAGCCGATATTGCACCGACACGATGACGCAGTTCAGCCGTTGCGCCAAGCCTTTCAGCGCGGTTAGATTTTCCCGCGCATCGCCGCCGATGAAGCCGCCGCCATGGACGAAGTAGATCGCCCCGCGCGGCGGTTCCTGCCGCGCCTCGGCGTTCACGACATAGACTGGCACGGCAGGATGCCCGCGCGATCCGGGCACCTGCCGTTCCTTGACCCCCAATGGCAGGGGTCCCGGCTTGGCAGGCTTGTACGTCACCCCGCTTCGCTGAGCCTGCATGATGCCCCGCGCGATGGACCGCAGCTCCGGATGGACCGAGTTCAGTCCGGCTTCCGGCGTTGTTACGGCAGGCGCGGCCGCAATCAGCAGGCAGGATGCCAAGCCCACGGCAAGGCGACGCCGCCTCAACGCTGGACCTCCAGCAGGCAGCGTTCGATGAAGCGCTTTGCCGTCATGGCTCAGGGCCTGCGTGTCATGCGGTTCAATCGTGCCGTCCCGGTCAACACCGGATCAGTTGCGGACGTACCTACCTCCACCTTGACGTCGCCCGCCGGAACTATCCAGCGCTTCGCCTTGACATCATAGTCGGCCAGGACGCGCATGTCGGCCGTCACCACGACCTCCTTGCTTTCGCCCGGCTTCAGGTCAGGCTTGGCCCATCCGATCAGCCGCTTGGCCTTGCCCGGCCGCGTTACATAGACCTGCGGTACGTCAGCGCCCTCGTGCTGACCGCTGTTGGCCACGGTGAAGCGTACCGCCAGCGTCTTTCCGCCGGTCACCTTCAGCCCTTCATAGCGGAACTGCGTGTAGCTGAGGCCATGGCCGAAGGGATAAAGCGGCTTCAGCCCCTTCTTGTCGAACCAGCGATAACCGGCGTCCGACCCTTCGGGGTAGACGATGTCGAACGGCTTCAAACCGGCCTGCAACCCATAAACCGCGCGGGTTTCCTTATCTGCTGCAGGCGCGTCCGAACCGGGAAGCACCGGGTTGGGCAGCTGGTCGATGGAGGCGGGGAACGTCACGGGCAAATGACCGGACGGGTTCACCTTGCCGCTCAGGACGCGCGCAATGGCCGCGCCGCCGCGCTGGCCGCCATACCAGGCCGAAAGGATCGCCGGGACCTTGGCTTGCCAGGGCATCAGGACCGGATTGCCGGTTTCGAGTACGACGATCGTCCTGGCATTGGCGCTCGCCAAGGCATCGATCAACTCGTCCTGTCCTTCGCCCAGTGACAGGTCCTTGTGATCGACGGCCTCGGTCGAATATTTCTCACCAAAGGCGATGACGACATCCGCTGCCTTCGCCGCCTGGACGGCCGCAGCCACATCCTTGCCGTCAAGATAGCTGATCGTCGCATTGGGGAATTCGGCGCGCAATCCGTCGAGCGGCGCCGTGCCGCCATAGCCGCGCCGGGCAAAGCCAGCGGCAGGGCCGCTTTCCGCGCCCTTGGAAACGCGCTTCAGCCCGCCCACAGGATTGACCTGGCTCGAACCTCCTCCGCTCGGCACGCCGATGTCGGCATTCCCTCCGACGACCAGGATTGTCTTCGCCGTCGCCGCCAGTGGCAGGATGCCGCCTTCATTGCGCAGCAGCACGATTCCTTCTTCGGCCGCACGCTGCGCCACGGCCGCGTTCGCGTCATAGTCGATCGGCTGGCCTGCCTTCAGCGGGTTGTCGGCCACGCCATGGGCATAGATAGCGTAGAGTACGCGTCCCGCAGCCTTGTCGACTGCCGGCTGCGGCACCTTGCCCGCCTTGACCGCATCGACCATCAGATCGGAAAAATAGCGCTTGCCGTCGAGCTGTTCGCCGGACTGCTGGTCGAGCCCAGCGACGATCGCCTCGGTAGAGTGCACCGCGCCCCAATCCGACATGACATAGCCCTTGAAGCCCCAGTCGCCCCTTAGCACATCGTTCAGCAGGAAGGGGTGCTCACACGCATAAGTACCGCCGACGCGATTATAACCGCACATGACCGAACCGGGATCGCCGCGCTCCATGCCGATCTGGAACGCCAGCAGATCGCTCTCGCGCATGGTCTGCTCATCCATGTTGACCGACGCTATATTGCGTCCGGTTTCCTGATCATTGAGCGCGAAATGCTTGATCGTGCCGATGATATTGTTGGACTGCACCCCGCTGATCTGACTGCCGACCAACTCACCGGCCAGCAGCGGATCTTCGCCCAGATATTCGAAGTTGCGACCAGCGCGCGGATCGCGGATCAGGTTGACGCCGCCGACCAGCATCACGTTGAACCCCTTGGCCCGCGCCTCCGCACCAATCATCGCTCCGCCCGCGCGCGCGATCTCCGGGTCCCAGGTCGCTGCAAGCGAAAGACCAGACGGCAGGGCCGTTGCCACGTCGCCTCGCCGCATCTCCATCAGGTTGGATACGCCAAGGCTCGCGTCGCTTTCGACCAGCATCGGCACGCCAAGGCGCTCCACCCCTTCGATGAAGCCCGCGCTCAGGGGGATGCCCTGCGGCCGCTTGGCTGAAGGCAGCACCGCGGTCATCGGCCCGTGGATCAGCCGTAGCTTCTCGTCGTCGGTCATTTTCGCGAGCGTTTCGGCCGCCCGGCGCTCGGCAGCGTCCTTCGCATCACGGGCATGCACCGCAAGCGGCGTCAGCATCGTCCCGGCTATGGCCAGCAACAGGATTGATGAGGAATTCTTCATGATGGTCAGCCTCGGCGCTATCAGGACATTTTCAGGATGTCAGCAGTTTGTCATTCTTATGATGGGAAACGCCAACCGTCAATATTCGATCGGTTGCGTTCGATTGATTTGGGATGACCCATTGCGTCCGCCCATGGCTTGAGCCAGAGAAGTGATCATGCCAGCTACGAAGATAGAAAAGACATTTATCCCGAAACGGGGTCGGCCCGATGCAAAGCAGGTCGCTGCCATCGACAAGGCCATTCTGGCGACGGCGACGCATATGTTCCTTGAACTGGGCTATGACGGTGTCGCGATGGAAAATATCGCGACGGAAACCGGGGTTTCGAAAGGGACGCTATACGCGCGCTACCCGTCCAAAGAGGCGCTGTTCACCACGGTCATCCAGGATCGGGTCACCCAATGGTCCCTCGCCTCTGCGCAGCAGGATCATCTCCTCACCGACGACATTGGTGAGCGACTGCACCATCATGCGCAGACCATCGCCAAGTCCGTCCTGCAGGCCGAAGTTCACGCGTTCCAGCTGCTGACGCTCGCCAATCGGGAACGGTTCCCGGAACTCGCCCGCGCGATGTATGAGGCAGGCTATCTTTACATCGTCCGCCTCATCAGCAACGACATCAGCGAAGCCGCCCGACGCGACGGCATCCCCGCACGCGACCCTTCCACGATCGCGCGGATGTTCGTCTCCGCCATCACTGGCTGGGAATTGCAGGAAAGCAGTGCTGGCCCCATCAATGAAGCCGAATTCATGAAGGCCGCGAGCAAGGCCGTTGACCTTTTTATGGCGGCGCGCGCAAGTTGGTGACTTGAATTTAGAACGACCCCGTGCGATATACGCCCGGTCATAATGGAGGATCCTGTTTTATGCGTCTCTTGATTCTTGCCGCTGCTGCTCTGTCGGTCGCTACCCCCGCGCTCGCCCAGACGGCTGCTGCCCCCGCCCCCGCGCATGCTGATCATGCCAAGCTTAACACGGCTGACACCGAACTTGGCGTGCTGCTGGACAATCCTGCCGCCAAGGCGATCATTGAAAAGCATATCCCCGGCATGACGAGCAATGATCAGCTCGACATGGCCCGTGCCATGACGCTGAAGACGATCCAGCAATATGCGCCGGATGACGTCACCGACGCGCGTCTCGCCGCGATCGATGCCGACCTCGCCAAGCTGCCCTGAACCAGCAGCCTGACACATATCGACGAAAAAGGGCGCGAAAGCGCCCTTTTTTGCGTCTGCCGCGCCGACCTATAGCATGCGCGCAAAGAAAAGGCCGGCTTTTGGCCGGCCCAAGTAGGTGTAGGAGAGTGCCTAAAAGGCGGTACTAACTGAACATAGATGTTCATTAGGTCAAGTAGTTCGTGAGCGTACGTCAACATTTTCGTCATGTGGGAAACGGGTCATCGTCCCCCGCCTGACGCGGCGTCACCAGGCGAGCCGCGCGCGGCGCGATCCATCGCTCGATGCTATCGACAATCTCATAAATCACCGGAACGAAAACCAGCGACAGGGCCGTCGACGTGATGAGGCCGCCGATCACCGCCAGCGCCATCGGCTGGCGAAACTCCGCGCCCTCGCCGATCCCCAGCGCCGTCGGCAACATGCCCGCCGCCATCGCCACCGTAGTCATGACGATCGGCCGAGCCCGCTCGCGGCAGGCATTACGCAGCGCTTCCGTCATCGGCGTTCCCGCGCGCTCCTCCTCGATGGCGAATTCGACCAGCAGGATGGAATTCTTCGCGCACAGCCCCAGCAGCATCAGCAGGCCGATCATCGCGGGCAGGTCCAACGTCTTGCCGAACAGCACCAGCGCGGCAAAGGCCCCAAGCAGCGACAGCGGAAGCGCGGCAAGGATGACGGCAGGCTTGAAGAAGCCCTTGAACAGCAGCACCAGCACGGAAAAGGTCAGCCCGATGCCCGCCACGATCGCCAGCATGAAGCCGCCGAACAGCTCGGACATCGCCTCTGAATCGCCAACCTTCGCTTGCTGGACCCCCTTGGGCAGGTCACGCATGACCGGAAGCGCGTTCACTTCCTGCAAGGCCTGGCCCAATGTCCGGCCCGCGACCAGGTCAGCCTCAACCGACACACGCCGTTCGCGGTCATAGCGCACGATCTTGCCGGGGCCTGCCTTGAACTGAATGTCCGCGACCGCCGACAAGGGCGTCGTCTGCCCGTCCAGCGTCGGCACGCGCAGGTTGGCGATCGTGTCCAAGTCCTGGCGCGCACCTTCGGGCAGGCGGACGCGGATCGGCACGCGTTCGTCGCCGTCGGAATATTTCGCGACGCTCGCGTCAATGTCGCCGATCGTCGCGACACGCAGCACCTGGGCCAGCGTCCGGCTGTCGACGTTGAGCCGCGCCGCTTCCTCTGCCCGCGGGGTCACGATCAATTCAGGCCCCGCAGGCGGAGGAGCCGGGCGCGGATCGGAAATGGACCGCACATTGCGCATCTGGCGCAGCAATTCCGTCTGGGTGCGCTCCAGCGCCTGGCCGTCCTCACCCGCCAGCACGATATTGACCGACGCAGACCCGAATGTGCCCTGGTTCGACAGGCGCACATCGGGAATGTCGCGCAGCTTTGGCCGTATGATCTGCCGGAATTCGTCGGTCGTGACATCGCGATCATGCTTCAGCACCACGGTCAGCGTGCCGGTGCGCAGGTCGTCGCCACCGCCGAAGCCTCCGGACGTCGATCCCACCTGGGCAAAGACGCGCTCCACGGCGGGTTCTGCCGACAGCATCCGCGTCGCGTCATTGACAGCCCGCGCCATGTCGTCGCGCGTGGCGCCCGGCGGCCCCTGCACCGCGATGTACAGATAGCCAGGATTGCCGACAGGCTGGAACCCCAGCGGCGTGAAGCTCGCGAGCAGGAGGGACAGGGCGAAAATCCCCGCGCCGATCCCCATCGTCTTCCAGCGATTGGCCAGCGCCCAGTCCAATATGCGGCCGTAGATTGGATTGACCGGCCGCTTTTCCCGATGCGCGCGGTCCTTCAACGGCACCAGGAAATAGGCCGCCATCAGCGGCGTCAGCAAACGCGCCACCACTAGGGAGAAAAGCACCGCGACCGCCACGGTAAGGCCGAACTCGCGGAAAAATTGCCCCGCTTGCCCCGGGATCAGGGAAACCGGCGCGAACACGGCGATGATCGTGGCCGTGGTGGCGATCACGGCAAGCCCGATGGCATCCGCACCGATCAGCGCCGCACGATAGGGCGTCTCCCCCGTTTCGATCCGCTTCTCGATATTTTCGACTTCCACGATCGCGTCATCGACCAGGATGCCGATCACCAACGTCAGCGCCAGCAATGTTATGCTGTTGAGGCTGAAGCCCATGGCCGACATCAGGACGAACGTCGGGATCAGCGACAATGGCATGGCCACCGCAGCGATGATCGTCGCCCGCCAGTTGCGTAGGAAGATATAGACGACGATCACGGCCAGGAAGATGCCCTCGATCAGCACATGCTGCGTCGATGCAAAGGTCCGACGCGTCGAATCCACCGTCGACACCAGCTTGGTGAAGGTGACGCCGGGATGCTCCGCCTGAAGCTGCGCAACGACCTTCAGCGCGCGGTCTTCGACGCTGATGTCGCTCGCGTCGCGCGTCTTGCTGATCTGGATCGCGGTGACCGGCCTGCCGTCCAGCCGCGCAAAGCCGCGTTGCTCGGACGATCCATCGCCAATCTCGGCAATGTCGGCCAGCCGGACATAGCGGCCCTGCACGGGAATGGCGAGTTCACGCATACGGTCGATGGTCGCCGACGACCCAAGGACACGGATCGTCTGCTCGACCGCGCCCACATCGGCTCGACCGCCCGGATCGTCGCTGTGGAATGCGAAAAGGGCGTTGTTCACCTGTGGCGCGGTGACGCCCAGGGCCGCCATGCGCTGCGCATCCAGGACGATGTTGATTTCCCTGTTCGACCCGCCGATGCGGTGGACTTGTGCAACGCCCGGCTGCGCCTGCAACGCGCGCGTCACGACCTTGTCGATGAAGCGCGACAGTTCGGTATTGCCCATCGAAGGCGCGCTGACGGCATAGGTCAGGATGGGCGCGCTATCGATGTCGAGCCGCTGTACCAGTGGCGGGTCGATGCCGGGGGGCAGGTCGATGCGCGCGCGCTCGACGGCTGTGCGGACATCGTCCGTCGCCTTCTGCATGTCGCTGTGCAGTTCGAACTCGACCGTCGTCGTCGATGATCCGAGAACCGCCGTCGAACTGATGTGCTTGACGCCCGCGACGCTGCTCAGCGCATTTTCGATCGGCCGGGTGATCTGGTTTTCGACCTCGCTCGGCGCCGCGCCATTTTGCGTTACCGTCACGCTGACGACGGGGAAGTTCACATTGGGAAACTGCTTTATGGGCAGGCCGATATAAGCGACGATCCCCGCGATCGTCAGCAATATGAACAGGGAAACGACCGGGATCGGGTTACGGATCGCCCAGGCGGATATGCGCATGGCTATGCCTTCCCGCCCGCCGCGATCCGCACGCGATCACCTTCCAGCAGGAACGCCCCGCCGCCCAGCACCGCCCGCACGCCAGGCTTGGCGCCGCTCAGTATCTCGACCATGCCCGCGGCGCGGCGTCCCGTGCGCACGGATGCGCGATGCACGCGATCCTGCTTGTCGAGCAGCAGCATATAGGCGCCATCGGCATCATAATGGACCGCGCGCTCCGGCGCGCTCAGGATAGCGCCGCTCGCCTTGACGAAATCCGCCTTGGCAAAGCCACCGGGGCGCAGCTCATCCTTCACCGGCAACGCAATGCGCGCGCGCGACAGCCCCGTCTGATTATCGACGCGCGCGCCGAGCAGCCGGACCTTGCCGGCCATCTTGGTGCCCGATGCCAATGTCACCGTCACCGGATCCCCGATGGACAGCGTCCCCATTGCCGCTTCCGGGACTTCGGCCTCCAACTCGACCAGATCGTCGCGGGCGATAGTGAATAATATGGTCCCTGACGCCGACGGCTCGCCTGGCCGCGCCGACCGCTGGAGCACCCGCCCCGCGACCGGCGACCGGACGATCAGCCTGCGCTGCCGGGTCAGCAAGTCGTCAAGCTGCGCCTTCGCCACGCCTACGGCAGCTTGGGCAGACCGCGCGGCGATGCGGCGCTGGTCGATCGCCTCCTGCGACAGCACGCCCTGATTATCGAGCCCGGCGACACGCCCGGCTTCCATGCGTGCCCGTTCATACGCCACCTGCTGCTGGCTCAACTGCGCGCGCGCCTGATCGATCTGCGATCGCAGCAGCGTGTCGTCCAGCACCGCCAGCACCTGTCCAGCGCCGACCCGGGCATCCTCCTCCACCAGCACCCGCGCGATGCGATAGCCTGAAAGTTCGGGCGCGACCGCGACTTCCTCGCGCGGGATCAACCGGCCCGACGCGCTCAGACCACCCTCGATGACCCGTTCGCCCACCAGCGCGACACTGACGGTCGGCGGCGGCGGCTCCTTCGCCCCGTCCTTGCTCCCCCCGCAAGCGGTGAGCAGCAGCACGAGCGGAAGCGTCAGGGCAAAAGGACGCAGCTTGGATTTCACGGCAGTTCCTTGGATTGAATAGGCAGGGCGACGGCAGGCTGTTCAGGCGCCGTCGCGGGATCATCGGCGTTCCACCCGCCGCCCAGCGCGCGGAAGGCGCCAACGACATTGGTGAGTGACTGCGTCCGCGCATTGGTGAGCGCCCGGCGCGCCGCGCGCCAGGTCTGTTCGGACTGAAGCAGCGTGGTAAGGTCGGTCAGGCCAACGCCAAAGCCCTTCCGTCCCGCATCGAACGCAAAGCGCGCGCGCTCTTCGGCCCGGCTGAGGTCAGCTATCCGTGCCCG
Organism: uncultured Novosphingobium sp.; assembly: GCA_946886075.1. Next base: position 57,915 of record CAMPHR010000001.1, read on the forward strand.
GTCGGCCGCAACCAGCGCGAGGGCGATGTCCGCGTCTCTGAAGGCGCCCTGCACCGCCGCCTCATAGCTTATCACGGCTCGTTCACCCTGCGCCTGGGTAGCGCGCAGTTGCGCCATCAGGCGCGTGCGGTCCAGCACCGGCAGGCTCAACCCCGTGGCGATCGACCACAGGCTCGAAATGCCGCCCGCCACGCCCGAAGTGCGGCTGATGCTGCCATTTCCCTGAAGCGTCAGGCGGGGAAACAGCGCCAGCCGATCGACCTCGACCGCGCTCGTCGCTGCCACGACCCGCGCCTCGGCCGCCAATATGTCGGGCCGCCGGGTCAGCAGCATTGCGGGCATCAGTGCAGGAACGAGCGGCGGCGTGTCGAGCCGCGCTTCGATGGGCAGGCTGCTGGTCGGCGCGTCGGGCGTTCCGATCAGCACCAGCAAAGACCGCTTGGCGTTGCGCAGCGCTGTCTCGATCCGGGTTAGCTCGGCCTGGGCCGTCGCCTCATCGCCTTCCAGCCGCGCGGTTTCCGATGCCGCGACCAGCCCGCGATCACGGCCAAGCCTTGATGCGCGCGCCAGATCGCTCGCGATCCGGAGGCCCTCCTGTGCATCGTCGCGCTGCACCGCCAGGCCGCGCGCCTCGAACAATGCGCTGGCTACATCAGCGGCCAGGCTCAGCCGCGCCGCATGATAATCATAGGCCACCGCTACATAAGTCGCGCGCGCGCCTTCCCCGATCGCGCCCAGGCGGCCGAACAGGTCGATTTCCCAACTCGGGCTGAAGGCGAGCGACTGGCTATCGCTGCGCGCGGTGGAGCCGAACAGATCGGCTCCGGACAACTGATGGCCATCCTGTATCTTCGCCGATCCGCTGATCGCGCCCGTGGGCGATCGTTGCGACAGCGACTGGTCGCGAATGGCCCGCGCCTCGCGCAATCGGAAATAGGCTGACCGCGCATCGGTATTCTGCGCCAGCGCCTGTTCCACAAGTGCGGAGAGCTGCGGATCGCTGAAGCCCTCCCACCAGCGGTCCAGGCTCTGCTCGGCTCCCGCACCCGGGGCAGCCTCGAACTGCCCAGGCAGCGCGATCTTCGGGCGCGCCAACTCGACCGAAGGCGCGCAGCCGCACAGCAGCGCGCCTAGCAAGAGTGACAGGGGGCGCGAACCTTTCAGGTGCGGCAAGCCGAACAACTCCAATCTCGATCAACGCCCCTTCGAATAGCGGAGCAAAAAAAAGAAACAAGATTGTTTATTTTCATCCGAACCTTTTTTTGCCAATGGTTTCACTCATGACTTCCCCTCCCCCTATCCGCCGTCCCGGCCGCCCCCGCCGCGAAGAAAGCGGCGACGTCGAACAGCGCCTGGTCGACACCGCGATGCAGATGCTCGCTGAACACGGGCCCAGCCTGACGATGAATTCCATCATCGCCGCGTCGGGCCTGTCGCGGAAAACCGTCTATGCCTACTATCCCAACAAGAGCGCGCTTTTCGCGGCGGTCGTCCGCCAGATGCTGGGCTATGCGCTGAACCCGGTAACGATCGCGCCGCGCGCCGATTGGCGGGACAGCCTGCTCGCCTTCGTCGAAGCTTGCCTTGTCGAAGTCTGCGAACCCTACGCCACCAGCATGCGCCGCCTCTTGATGTTGAACCCATCCTTCATGGAAGAAGCGCGCCCGCATATCGAACAAGTGGTCGTCCGCCGCTACCTCGACCCCCTCATCGCCTTTTTACAATCGCTGGTGGATCAGGGTATAATCCCCGATCAGGACGTCGCTTTCGCAGCGGAATCTCTCACCAGCCTCATATTGTCGGAATCGCACCGGCGGTTCTTTACCGGAGAAGCTGACAACAGCATCGATCCGATTCATTTGAACGCCCACGCTCGCCGCCTCACCGGCCTTTTTTGCGGCGGAATTTCAGCGCCGGTCATAGCAGGGTGAACGACATCAACTACGCAATCAACGACACGCTTAACGGCTATGCCGCCTATGGTGGAGCGTCGCGGTCAGGGAGTACTGCGTTGCGGTTCCGGCCGGGATCTCCAACGACCTTATTTCCACGCGAGGGGAAAAAAATGGACTCGTTTGAAGTCGGCTTGAAGGGTTCCTTGATGGATCGCCGCATCAACTTCTCGGTAGCAGTTTTCCACCAGAAATATGACGGCTTCCTGACTTACTTTACCGGTATCTATTACGAGTCAACTTTCGCAATCAGGACCGCGAACGGCTCAACATGTTTGTCGGCCTTTGCGGGCCTGAGGGCAAGTGGGGGATTACTGCTTTCGTCCGTAACTTGCTCAATCAGAAGCGGATCACCAATATTGCTCTCGACAACGCCGTTACACCTACGGAAAGCGGGATACCTTTGGATTCAGGCTATCGCACGGTAGACGTCACGAACCCACGTGAATTCGGCGTCACCCAAAACCATAAGTGGTAAATAGTTGTCGACCTCCATTTTCCTTGAGAGATGGAGGCCGGCATCTTTTCAAAATATCTACGGTATCGCGGTTCCAAAAAACCGGACGTCAAAAATATACCGGGATTATCAACGGATTTTTACCTGCTCACCCTTTTATAAGGTGACACCTCTTCTTCAACCGATCCGCTTTGGCCGAGCCGTCGCGGCTCCGCTTTCATGGCGATAAGCGGTAGGAGAATGACCCGTCCAGGTTCGAAACGCCTGTCGAAAGGCGTCTGAATCGCAGTAATCGAGCTTAGCTGCGATATCCTCGATCGAGATTTCCGTTCTACGTAATAGATGCAGCGCGAGCTCTCGCCGACAACTTTCGCGCACTTGGCGATAGCTTGTACCTTCACGCGCCAACTGGCGGCGCAATGTTGCCTCGCTTCCCCCGAAAGTACTCACAATCTCGCCGAACGCAGGCAGCCGCCTGTCATTTTTCAGCGCCGCCATCGCAATGCCGCGAACACGTATTTCGGTCGGCGTCCGATCGGATTCCCGTAAACTAGACACAAACAGGAGATTGCTGAACGGCTGACGATGCCGGTCTTCCCAGCTGCGCATCACCGGATAGTCCAAAAAAGCCGCATTGAAGTCAAAACCGCTCCAACCTTCGTTCACCCGCGCCGGGAAGGGCAGGGCTGGCAAGTTCAGCGCACCGAATATCTCGGGCGCATGGTTCAACCAGATATTCCGGGCAGGGATAGCATGATCGATCAGCCAGCTGAGAAGGCCATGTATTTCCATCACGCCGAAAAGATCGATCAAGCAGCCTCCTGTAGTTGACCCCCCGGTTCGCATCGCGTCGAGCTGAATTTCGGCTCTTTCCCCATGGGTTCGCAAGGTCATCCTGCCACAGCGCCAGTCGATGGCTTCAAAACACTCACAACAGCGCATGATCGCTTCGCGCAAAGTCTGTGCGCTTGTCACGCTGTACTGAATAACGCGCCAATCGCACGAACGCAGCCCCTGGCGTCCCACCATCAACGCATCCCGGCGAGCGAGTTCATTGATCGCCCTGCCAGTCATCCGGGCGAGATCGGTGACTGGCAAGGTCCGAACCGAGGTGCCCTCATCCGCCGCCCGTCCTACATGTGCAAAAAGCGGTTCGGCTGATCCGAACGCCTCGGCATAGATGGCAAGCACGCGCTCGGCCACCTTTTCGGCCAGATGCCATTCGCCAGAACCCGCCTGCAGTGAGCCCATTGATCTTCCCCTTGGATTTCGATCAACCTATCCGATTGCCCAACCGAGATAAACCTTTCCATTTCACATGTTGCCAAGGGAAAGCTGCGCGGAAATGCCGTGCCGGATGATCGATTTTGGGGTGGTGGGAAAATCCAGGAAGGGTCATAAAAATAGGAACATCCTTATAAAGCGGCATAGAAGAGGAAGCGATGAAGGCTAGAGGATCTACCGGCGAACGGCCGGCTAAGGCATATGTGATCCTGCCTTTGATCGCCGCGTCCTTGATCGGCGCAGATGCGCCCACAGGCGGTGAAACTAGCGTCCACGCCTTCGTGCTCAGCAACATCTATATCGCCCAGGGTGGGGAAAAGGACAGCTGCCCTGTTCCCGACATTGGCGACCTTGATCGTTTCTACGGCATGCTGCCACCTGCCGAGCAGGCCAAATATGCTGGCAAGGAGAAGCGGCAGGAACTTGAAAAGCGGATGGACGAATATTTCAAATTCCGCAGAATCCATATCCGTGGCGACCGCGCCTCTTCGGTGATCTTTCCGCCGGGCTATGATCCAAAGGCGGAGCCGACGCAGGAGTTGGCGGCGGCGGTCGGCGCGCTGAACGGCCTTCCCAAGGGGACCGGGCGATTGGCCTTCCAAAAACGCGAAGTGGTGTACAGCGCCTGTTCCAATCCCGAGCGTTTTCCGGTTCTGGCGAAGGACTTCAAAACCTATGAAGGCAAGGTTGCCGCCGGTATCAACCTGGACGGCAAGGACGGCAAACTGGACTTCGAAGGTCCCGATGGCGCGAAGGGCGTCGACAATCGGCTTTGGCGCGCAGTCGGTTGCGTGTCCTCATTCCGCGAGAACAGCAGGGACGATGTTGCGCGCAAGGTCATGATGTCGATGGAAGCGCCCACGCTGATCGAACTTCGCGGGGTCGACAATCTTCAGGATGACCCTGAAGTGAGCGTCACTGTCCTGGCAGTCAATGAAGCGCTGAGCCGCGACGGACGGGGCGGCCCGCTGGCGCGCGCTACTTTCACACCCGTTCGCGACCCCCAGTTTCGCGCCACGGTCCGGGGCCGCATCACAGGGGGGGTACTGACAACCGATCCTGTCGATCTGACCTTGAATTACAAGGAGCAGATTGTGGATGCGCCGCGTCACATCCGGGATGCGCGGCTGCGTGCAAAATTCGGCGCTGACGGATCGATCGAAGGCAGCATCTATGGCTATTACACGCTGGACAGCTACTATGCATCGATTGAGCAAATGACGCAAAACGGCGCCAATCTGACCAAGGTGTCGTGCCCTGGCGTTCGCAAGGCTATCGACCGGCTGGCCGACGGCTATCGCGATCCGCGCACGGGCCGCTTTACCGCCATATCGTCGGCCTATGATTTTATCGGCGTAAAAGCCTTCCTTGCTACGCCCAATCAAGTTGCGCAGACGGAGGCATTGCCATGAAGATCCGGGCATTGCCCTCGCTGGCGCTTGCAGGCGCCTGCATGACGCTCGGGCTCAGCATCGCCTTCAGTGGCGCGCGAGCCGACGAAACGCACGCCGATACGCCGCCAAGCCAAATCCGGCGCCTGACCGAAAGCCAGTATCGAAGCGTCATCGCCGATGTTTTCGGCCCCGACATCAAGATTGTCGGCCGGTTTGAGCCCGACTTGCGCATCGACGGGCTGCAAGCTGTCGGGACGAGTGCCGTTTCGGTGACTGCCGCCGGCCTTGAGCAATATGAAAACCTCGCGCGCAATATCTCGGTTCAGGTAACGGACGAACAGCACCGCGCCAAACTGGTCGGCTGCGCCCCCTCCTCAACCGACCAGAATGGTGCTGCCTGCGCCCGGCAATTCTTTCAGCGCATAGGTTTGCAACTCTACCGGCGGCCGTTGGCGGAGGCGGAGGTCACTGCCCTTGCCAAGGCCACGACTGATGCGACGGCGAAGCTGGGGGACTTTCATGGAGGTCTCGCCGCGACGCTGAGCGGCATGCTGACGAGCCCCGAATTCCTCTTCCGCATCGATCGCCCGGCCTCCTCGCGCCGCAGCATCGATGCTTGGTCGAAGGCAAGCCGCCTCTCCTTCCTGCTCTGGAACAGCATGCCCGACCAGACGCTGCTCGACGAAGCGCGCAGTGGGGCACTGGACACGCAGGCAGGGCTGACCAAGGCCGTCGACCGACTGATAGCATCCCCACGCTTTGAACAGGGCGTCCGCGCCTTCTTCACCGACTATCTCCGTCTGGACGGCATGGACGACCTTGCCAAGGACTCGCTCATCTATCCTGCCTTCTCGCAAGCGATCAGCACTTCGCTTGGGGAGCAGACGCTGCGCACCATCAGCTGGTTCCTGGTTGAGCAGAAGGGCGACTATCGCGACCTGTTCACGACGCGGTCGATCGCTATGAACCGCTCGCTCGGCCCGATCTACGACATACCAGTCAGCAAGTCGGGCTGGTTCATGTATGAATTTCCGCAAGGCGACCCGCGCACCGGCCTCCTCACGCATGCCAGCCTGTTGGCGCAGCATTCCCACCCGGGTCGCACCTCGCCCACGCTTCGTGGCGTGGCGCTACGCGAGATCTTCCTGTGCGAGAAAATTCCCGCTCCCCCGGCAAATGTCAATTTCGCGGTCGTGCAGAATGTCGATAACCCGACGCTCAAGACGACGCGTGCGCGGCTTCAGGCGCATCTGGATGACGAAGAATGCGCAAGCTGTCACCGCCGCACCGATCCGATGGGTCTGGGCCTCGAACAATTTGACGGCGCGGGCCAGTTCCGGAAGGTCGAACATGATGAGATCATCGACGTCAGCGGTGATTTCGAAAAGCAGGCGTTCGACGGCGCCGCAGCGCTTGGAAAATTGTTCGGCAACAATCCGCGCGTCAGCAGCTGCCTGGTCCAGTCGGCGTGGCGTTACGCCAATGGCCGCAATCCATCCGGCACGGACGCGGCAGACATCACGCGGCTCGACCAGAGCTTCGTAGCGGGCGGCCATCGCTTCCCATCGCTGATGCGCGCCATCGCCCTTGATCCCGCCTTTTTTGCCATGCCACGCCTGGGACCGGAACGCCGCGTGGCCACTGTTCGCAGAGTTAAGGAGACTGGCTGATGTTGATGCACGGAACGACACGGCGCGGCTTCTTGCTGCGTGGCATATTGGGTGGCGGTGCGGTGACGCTGGGCCTGCCTCTGCTGGACGCATTTTTGGACAATAATGGCTCGGCCTTTGCCGCTACATTGGGCGGTGGGCGTTTGCCGGTCCGCTTTGGTACCTGGTTCTGGGGCTGTGGCATGATCCCGGATCGATGGCAGCCGAAAAAGATCGGGGCGGACTATGATCTGCCGCCGCAGCTTGCGCCGATTGCCGCTGTAAAGCAGCATGTCAGCGTCCTCACCGGTTTCGACGTGCTGCTGGACGGCAAGGGCAACCTGCCACATCTGACCGGCAATACCGGCGTGCGCACCGGCTCTCCTACCGATGATTGGCTGGCAATTCGCGCGCCTACGATCGACGTGCTGATCGCCGACGCGATCGGCGGCGGCTCTTTCTTCCGCTCACTTGAGCTGTCGGCGGACGGCAATCCCCGCACCAGCTATTCCTTCCGCGACGGCCGCAGCATGAATTCGGCGACCCCCAACGCCGTCGAATTTTACCGCAAGATATTCGGGGCGGACTTCAACGATCCCAACAAGGCGGATTTCAAGCCCGATCCCCGCATCATGGTTCGGCGCAGCGTCCTGTCGGGCGTTACCGAACAACGCCGTGCTCTGGAAAGCAACGTTGGCGCCGCCGATCGGGCTCGGCTCGACCAATATTTCACCTCCGTGCGTGAGATGGAAGGCAAGCTTGCCCTGCAACTACAAAAGCCGCCGCCGGCCGAAGCCTGCGTCGTCCCTGCCGAAGCGCCTGCCGTGTCCGGAGACGCTACCGACGTGGAACAGCGCAAGACCAACCATCGCCTGATGGCACAGATGCTCGCCATGGCCCTCGCCTGCAACCAGACGCGCGTGTTCAACATGAGCTTTTCGACGGCGGCTTCCGACTTGCGGCAAGCGGGCCAGACGACGGGTTATCACCAGAACACGCATGAGGAGATGGTCGATCGCTCCATCGGCTACCAACCGACGGTCGATTTCTTCGCTACCCGCAACATGGAAGCCTGGGCAGATTTCGTGTCAGCGCTCGCCGCCATCAAGGAGGGTGACGGCACATTGCTCGACAATATGCTGGTTTTTGCCCATTCCGATGTGTCCTATGCGAAGAACCATGATGTGCTCGGCATCCCCGTGATGCTTGCGGGCCGGGCTGGCGGAAAGGTGAAGACCGGCCTGCATGTTCATGGCAATGGTGAAACAATCAGCCGCGTCGGCTTGACTCTTCAGCAAGCTATGGGAATTTCAACGGATAGCTGGGGACTTGATGCGATGAGCACCAAACGGCCAATCAGCGAAATAATGGCGTGACCTTTACAGAAAGAATGAGGCAGATGATGAAGCTTCCCTACTCCCTGGCTTTGGCAACGGCCGGCTTGGCCGCAAGCGTCGCCGCTTATGCCGCCACGCCCGCGGTCACCAATGCGATCAAGGCGCGCCAGGCCAGCTACAAGGAAATTGGTGGAGCGTTCAAAAGCATCAACGACGAAATCAAGTCGGCATCGCCCGACATGAACAGCGTGCGCCCCCTTGCGCGTGATGTCGCCACGCGCGCGGCGCTGCTGCCCAAATATTTCCCCAAGGGTAGCGGGCCGGAATCAGGCGTGAAGACCAGGGCCAAGGCTGAAATCTGGAAAGACAATGCCGCCTTCGTAAAGCTTCAGGGCGACATGATCACTGCTGCAAAGGCGCTCGACGCGGCTGCGGCCAGCGGCAATGTCGCGGGCCTCACCGCCGCTCGCAACAGCCTGGGCGGCACTTGCAAGAGCTGCCACGACCGCTTCCGCGCGGAGCTTTGATGGTGCAGGCGGAAACGAGCAGCGCGCCCGTGCGCCTGCGCATCTGGGACTTGCCGACCCGCCTCTTCCACTGGACGCTCGTACCGCTGCTCGCGTTCGCCTGGTGGACAGCTGAAGAGCGGATGCTCGATTGGCACAGGCTGGCTGGCTACAGCATCTTCGCCTTGCTGCTGTTCCGCCTCATCTGGGGCTTCGCGGGCAGCAGCACGGCCCGCTTCTCCAACTTCGTGGGCGGTCCGTCCAAGCTGTTCCGTTATGTCCGTGGGCATATGTTCAGCCGAGCGGCGGCTCCGGCGCCCGGTCACAATCCGGTCGGTGGCTGGAGCGTGATCGCGATGATCGCGATCCTTGTCGTTCAGGTTGGCCTTGGTTTCTTTTCCGTCGATATTGATGGCATGGAGTCCGGTCCCTTTTCCTACCTGGTCGAGTTTGACACTGGCCGGGTGGCGGCTGAATGGCATGCGTTCATCTTCAACGTCATCCTCGCCCTGACCGCTCTCCACGTCGTCGCCATCCTCTTTTACCTGCTGCACAGGCGCGACAATCTCGTCGGCCCGATGATCAGCGGAAGGCGGAAATGGAATGGAGAACAGCCAGCGCTACGTTTTGCATCTTCCTGGACGGCGCTCATATTGTTCCTGTTGATCGCCGGCGGCACCTGGTTGCTGATCGCGCAGTTCGGCCGGGCTTGAGGCTGTTGCAAGCCGCTTGAAGGCCGTTCTCCGCGCCGCGCTTCGCTAGGACGAGGCATGAAAAAGGCTCTCTTCGCTCAGGCAAAGAGAGCTTTTTTCTACGCTCGTCAGGCGATCAGGCTTTAAGATGCTTTGCCAGATGCTTGTTCATCTCGAACATACTGGCCTTCTTGCCGCCGAAGATCTTTTCCAGCTTCTCGTCCGCCAATATCTCCCGCTTGTCCTTCGGGTTCTGAAGATCATTGGCCTTGATATAGTCCCAGATCTTCTTGACCACCTCACTCCGCGGGATCTTCTTGTCGCCGATAATGTCCGCCAGTTCCGGGGACGGCGTCACGGGCGCGGTGATGCCCCCACGCGCGCCGCCAGTGGCCTTGCCGGTCTTCTTGACCTTGGCGACCGCCGCCTTCGTTTCCTGTTCGCCACGTTGTTCACGAGTCCGCGCCATGAAATTCTCCGTTGCTGATCGCTCGCAGGTCCATGATCACGCTAAGTCATGAACCGCGAAAAAGTTGCCTGCCGCGTCACAATCGCTGATCAAGGCACCTTCCCCACCGTATCGGCGACATAAGCGTCCCGCTGGCCCATCGGCTTTGGACGCCCGACGGTCGTGTCCTCAGCCGTCTGATGTTCGATCTCGCTATTCAGCTCTGCGCCCAAAATCAGGATATAGGCTGACAGATACAGCCACATCAGCGTCACCACGACCGCACTGAGCGCTCCATAAGTGGCGCCATAATTGCCGAAGTTGGACGCGTAGATGCCGAAGCCCAAGCTAACAGCCAGCCAGCCAACCGTCGCAAACAGCGACCCAGGCGTCAGCCAGCGCCAGCGGGCGCGTTTGCGATCAGGCGCAAAGCGGTAAATCGTGCTGAGCAACATGCTTGCGGCGAGCGCCGCCAATATCCAGAAGCCGATGCGTATCACCGTGATCAGGATCGCAGGCGCCCCCGGCATCAGATGTTCAAGGAAGGCGAGCGCAGCGATCGCAAAGATGGCAATGATCCCGGCGAGCAACAGCGCCAGCGTCATGACGCATGCCAGCATCGTCAGCTTGATGAAGCTGCGGCTCTCTTCCTCATCATAGGCGATGTTCACAGCCGTGACGATCGCGCTCGCGCCATTCATCGCGCCATAGATGGATAGCGCCAGCGAAAGAATCAGGCCAAAGCCCTTTTTGTCATTGCCAGTATTGACCACAGCCAACAGCTGCTCCCCGATCAGGCGCGCAGCTTCCTCGGGCAAAAGGCGGAACAGCGATTGCAGATGACCAGCGATCGTCGCCGGATCGGCAAATAGCCCATAGCAGAATACCAGTGCCGCCAATGTCGGGACGAACGCCAGGAAGCCATAAAAGGCCACACCTGCCGAGATCAGCCCGATATTGTCGCTGCCGCTCTCATTCCACGTCCGGATCAGGATATCCCGCCAGGCGGCCTTGGGCATTTCCCGTGGCCTTTTCGCCGTCCGGCCCCGGTCGCTATCGGTCTCAGCCATTGTCACTCCCTTTTCTGTCGGAGAGCAAACATCTGAACGGCGAGACTGATCCAGAGATTGGGCGAAGTTGATTAGCACGATTGGTTGGAGTGGCTTGCTGCCAAGCCGCTTACATCACACCATCAAGCTCCCATCCAGCGCACGCACCGGCGCATTCAACCGTTCGAGCAGGCGAAGGCTGCGGACGATATTGCCGCTGAGTTCGCTGGCCGGGCGATGGCAAAGCTGAAGCGCTGCTTCTGCCATGGCTTCCACCGGTTCCAGATGGTCACGCTCATCCCATCCCCCAACCGACAGCGCGCCTTCACTCGCCACCGCTCCGACAGGCGCCAGCGAATTGACCGCGATCTTTTCGCGTGACAACTCAACCGCCCATCCTGCCGTCAGCCGGTCAAGCGCTGCCTTCGTCGTGCCGTAAAGCGTGGCATGGCCGTCACGATTGAAGCGGACATAGCGATCATCCGGATCATAGGGCGCAGGCGGCGGCATGTCCGCCGTCGCGCTGGAGATGTTCAGGATCCATCCTTCGCCCTGCTCGCGAAGATGGGGCAACGCCTGCTGCGACAATTGCTGCGGCGCGTGAACATTCATCTCGAACGCCAGGTGAAAATGCTTGGGCTGCGCTTCCCAGATCGGCACGAAGCGCGACCAGGCGGCGTTATTGACCAAAATGTCCAGTCTGCCGAAATGCGCGACGGTTTCAGCGACGATGCGCGACCGGTCGGCCGGATCGGCCAGATTGGCCCCGATGGAAAGGCATTCCCCTCCGCCAGCCTGTATCAACGCGGCGGTTTCGGCAAGGGAACCGGCCAGGCTGCTGTCGCCCGCCTCCACCGTCCGCGCGACGATCGCGACTTTCGCGCCTTCGGCGGCAAATCGGCGAGCAATGGCAGCGCCGATGCCCCGGCTGGCTCCGGTGATTATCGCGACCCGCCCGTTCAACAGCGCCACGCCCCTCTCCCCTTGTTATCAGTCCAACAGCAGGTGCATCCGACCGGTCGCGATGGGCTTGTCCCGGTCCGCCTGCCAGCAAATGGCGTCAGCGTTCACCACACGCCGCCCGACCCGGACGAGCCTGGCCTGTGCATAGCTGTCGATCATCGCGCCCCCACGCAGGAAATCGAACGACATGGTGAGCGGCTTGGGCCACGGCTCTCCCCGATCTTGAGCAACGGCCTCAAGACATGCGAGCTCCAGAAGGCTGCCGATTACGCCGCCATAAAGGAACCCCGTCCGCCCTTCGAGCGACGGAGCAGCGGGCATCATGAGCACCGTGGTATCCGCATCCAAAGCGACGCTGCGGATGCCCAGCATCTGCGCATAGGGCGTGCGTATGATCATGGCCCGTCCGTGAAGAAGAAGCTGGCGGCGGCCGTGGCGATCGGCGCTTCGGGGTTCCCATCATGCACATCGCAACGGGTGAAGGCGACCTTGCGCGTGATATGATGGCATTGCGCACGCGCATGAAGGCTGTGCCCTACCCTCGCCGGTCGCAGATAGTCGATATGCAGGTCGAGCGTGGCCATTGGCCGCCATTGCCGCGTGCGCGCGATGATGGCTGAACCGGCTGCTGCGTCCACCAGCGATATGATAGGGCCAGACGACACCAGCCCTGCGTCCGCATCCATCAGGAAACCGGGAGCGAAGGGGCAAGCCAGCTCCGCCCAGTCCGGTCCATGATCGACATTATAGATGCCCAGCAGCGCATGATGTCCCCGCGGCGGCAGGTTTTTCAATCGCTCAAAGGCATCTTCTTCTTCCACGGTTCAGGCGTTCCCGCGTGGCTCGCGCGGCAGGCCGAGGCCCCGTTCCGCGATCAAGTTGCGCTGGATCTGGTTGGTCCCGCCGTAAATGGTGTCAGCGCGAGAGAAGAGGAACAGGTTGGGCAGTGTATCCCACTCATACTCCGCATGCTCGCTGATCTCGCCACCCTGCCCCAGCACGTCCATGGCAAGCTCGCCCAGGTTGCGGCGCCAACTGGCCCACTGAATTTTGTAGGTCAGCGCCGCGCCGTCAATCTTGGAATGATCGGTCTGCGACAGCATGCGCAATGCGCCATAGCGCATCAGGCGCAGGCCCACTTCCGCCTTGGCAAGCCGCTGCCGGATCAGCGGATCATTCGCCGCGCCATTGGCCTTGGCCGCCGCGATGATCTCATCCAGTTCATTGCGGAAGCCCATCTGCTGGCCCAGCGTCGACACGCCGCGCTCAAATGCCAGCAGGCCCATCGCGATCTTCCAACCGTCGCCTACCGCGCCGATCAAGCTGTCGGCCGGGCACCGCGCGTCGGTGAAGAAGGTTTCGTTGAACTCCGCATCGCCATTTATTTGGCGGATACCACGAATTTCGATACCCGGCTGGTCAATCGGCATCATCAGGAAGGTCAGGCCCTTGGGTCCCTGCGAACCTTCCTCCGTGCGCGTCACGACAAAGATCCAGTCGGAGATATGGGCAAGGCTGGTCCAGATCTTCTGGCCGTTCACCACCCATTCGCCATCTTCAAGCCGCGCCTTGGTCCGCACGCTCGCCAGGTCCGAACCGGCATTGGGTTCCGAAAAGCCCTGGCAGAAAATAGTCTTGCCAGCAGCGATGCCGGGCAGGAAGCGCTGCTTTTGCTCCTCGGTGCCGAATGTCAGGATCGTTGGTCCGGCAAGTTCGATGCCGATATGGTTGACGCGCCCCGGAACGCCCGCGCGGGCATATTCCTCGGCAAAGATCACCTGCTGCGCCAATGTCGCGTCGCGCCCGCCCCACTGCGAGGGCCAACCGATGCAGGACCAGCGATGCTCGGCAAGCTGCTGCTCCCATTCCTTGCGCCGTTCGGGGCTGCCGGTCAGCTTGGTGACGCCCTTGATGTCGCGAAATTCGCCCGCCATCTGGCCATTCAACCAATCCGCGCACTCCTGCCGGAACAGTTCTTCTTGCCGAGAAAATCCGAGTTTCATGCCGCTTCTCCCAGGATCATCGTGGCGATCTTTTCACGATGCCAAACATTATTGCCCAGCATAGTCTGCAGCGCGCGAGCGCGCTTGAAGAACAGATGCGCGTCATGCTCCCAGGTAAAACCGATGCCGCCATGCAGCTGGATCATGTCACCGGCGCAGCGGAAATAGGTGTCGGTGGCAAAGGATTTGGCGGCATGGATGGCCATCTCTGCCTCTTCGGCACCCTCGTCCACAGCGCAGGCGGCCCAATAGACGGCCGACCGCGCTTGCTCGATCTCGATCATCATGTCCGCCAGCCTGTGCTTATAGGCTTGGAACGACCCGATCGGCCGCCCGAACTGGACGCGCTCCTTGGAATATTCGACGGTTCGATCAAGGCACGCCTGCGCGCCGCCCAGCGCCTCCGCCGCCGCTGCGATGAAGGCCGCGCGATGGACAGCGGCCAGCGCGGCTTCGGGATCTGCGAGCCGTTCAGCCGCCACATTGTCCAGTTTCACATGCGCGAGTGGACGGGTCTGATCCATGCTCGTCTGGCCCGTCACGTTGACGCCCGGCGCATCGGCCCGGACGATCCAGACCTGCCGCATGTCGGTCACCACGAACATGTCGCCAGCAGCGCCATGAGCCACGAAGCGCGATCCGCCTGTCAGCCGGTCGCCATCGGACTGAATGTCTGCGCCGTAGAAATAACCGCCGATCGTCTCTCCAGAGATCAGGCGAGGCAGCCACTCCTCCTGCTGCTCCGCAGTGCCCCCCGCTGCGATCGCCTGAGCCGCTTGCACAAGACTGCTCAGCATAGGCAGTGCCGCCACCTGAGCGCCCGCCGCTTCAGCGATGATCGCCAACTCGACCATGCCAAGACCCGCGCCGCCAGCGCTCTCCGGAAGCCCGATCCCGGAGAGGCCCAGCTCTTGGCAGAATGCCTGCCAAAGCGCCCGGTCTACACCGTCGCCCGCCATCGCCTTGCGCGTGCGCTCACTGATGGCATTTTCCGCGAAGAAGCTGCGCGCCGTCTCCGCGATCATCTGTTGTTCGTCGGTAAATGCGAATTCCATCTCGGCCGCCTTTTATCATGTGGCGGAAATCCTGCCCCGGCATTCAACGGGACAGGTCGATCAGCCCGTCACCTGACGGGCTGCGCTCTCCTGCCATTGACGGCTGACATGCCCATGCTGCCGCTTGCCGTCCTCACATCGTGCTATATCAGCTTATTTGCCTTTTCAAGCACGCATATGCGGAATTTTGAAATAATTAAATTCCGAACTTCATTGTTCATATGGATCAAAGGCTGCTTACGGTCTGGGCATCCGTGATACGCACCACCCGATTGCTGAACTTCACAGTCCTGACCGCGAGCGAGGTTTCCACATGGTTCACCCCCTCCATCGCCAAGATCTGCCCCGAAGCCATCTTGTGCAGGTTGTCCAGGTCATCATACAGGCACGTCGCCATGATATTGCACGGCCCCAGCGTGGTCATCACCGCCTTCACCAGCGGAATATGCGCAATGTCGCGCGCGATCTGCCGGACATGGCCGACATCAGCCTGAACCGCGATGAAGGCCACATTGGTTGCCTTTTCCAGCTTCAGACCCGTAAGCGCGGTGAAGGCGATCAGCTTTTCCTGCTGCAACCGCTTGATGCGGCCCCGCACCGTACCCTCGTTCACGCCCAGATCCGCCGCGATCTTGCGGTTGGAGACGCGCGCGTCCTGCGCCAGTATAGCGATCAGTTGATGATCGAGTTCGTCCAGGTCGGGCTTTTTCATGCGAGCCTCCGGCGATCGATCGGCGCGGTGTCCAGGCCATAGCGGACGATGTCGAGCCCAATCGCGGGCGTCATCGATCGAATGCCCGCCACCTTGGACAAGCGATCCGTTATCAGCGCGGGCAGCTCGTCAATGTCATGGAGCGTGATGAGCAGGCTGATCTCGTAATTTCCGGTTACCAGATGCGCAGCGAAGACTTCAGGAAAAATAGCGAGTTCTTCTGCAACGTCCAAGGCAGGCCGCCCACTCACCTGGACCGCCAGGTGTATGAGGACATGATATCCATGCACCGCGAAGTCGGACACGGCGACCACGCGCAGCATGCCCGCATCCTCCATCCGCCGGATGCGCGTGGAAACGGTGGAAGCAATCAGGTTGAGGGATTCCGCGATCTGCTGATTGGTGGCGCGGCCATTCTGCCGCAGCTGTTCGACAATCTTCCGGTCCGTCTCATCGAACGCAAAAGTCTCACTCATATATTCGCTCAACCTCTTTCTGACGCCACTCTTGCCAGCAAAGGGTCAGAAGGTCGAATCGAAACAGCATCGTCCAGTCTTGATCGGTCCCGTTCGACCCGGCTCGCCGCCGCCCAGCCGAGCAGCGCCGACAGGAAGCCGAATGGGATGATCAGGGTCAGCGCCATGCGAAGCGACGCCGCATCATGGCCCAGCATCTGGCTGATCCACCCGGTCGCCCAAGGCCCGACGAAGAAACCGAGCAGCGTGGTGACCGCCAGGAACAGCGCCGTCGATGCGGCACGGATGCGCGCAGGCAGCATATATTGCAGCGTGGCGATGAAGCCGACGGACCAGCCGCCGCCGAGCAGACCAGCCGGTATCGCCGCCAACCGCGCCATGCCGAAGCTGCTCGCCCAGCTCGACATCAGTATCGCGCACGTCGCAGCGCCGAGCGCCAGCGCCGCCAGCCGCGATGGCCAGATCATGCTCCGCTTGGCAAGTCGATCAGAGAGCAGGCCGAACAGCAGCATGCCGACGAGCCCGGACAGCCCGAAGTTGATCGCAAAGGCTGACTTTACCGCCACAGGATCAAGCCCATAGGCACGCGTGAACAGCTCCGGTCCCCAAAAGCCGAAGGAGACGCCCGACAGCACGCCAAACCCAAAGGCGAACATCATCAGCAGATAGGCCGGGCTCCGCGCGAGGCACCCCATCAGCTGGCCGAGCGGCATTGCCGACACCTGCTCTCCACCCGTGCCACTACGGCGCGGCTCCTGGATCAGCAGCAGCGCACCAAGACCCAGCAGAACCCCAATCGCACCCATGCTATGGAACGCCATGCGCCAGTCATGCGCAGCCGCAATCGCTGGCCCGCCCGCCTGCCCTGCAATCTGCCCCACATAAGCCGCAAGTCCCAATATCGCGAAGGCAAGTCCGCGCCGCTCAGCCCGGAAATAGTCGGAGAGCAGAGAATAGGCCGGGGCGACGAAGGCCGCCTCCCCCACGCCAACCCCGACCCGCGCCAGCGTCAAAGTGACAGGACCCGTTGCAAGACCGGTGGCAACCGTCGCCGCGCTCCACAGGATGCATCCCGCCGCGATGATCCGCACACGCGACGTGCGATCCGCCAGCCGCGCGAAGGGCACGCCCAGCACCACGTAGAGCAGCACGAAGGCAGGGCCCATCAACATGCCCATCATCGCGTCACCGATGCCGAACTCAGCCTTGATCGGGCCGATCAAACCGGTGATCAGGTAGCGGTCGGCATAGTTGACGATGTAGATCGCCAGCAGCATCGCCAGCACGACCCACGGGTTGGAAGCAGGGCGCATCTCTGTCAGTCTCGCAACAGCGAGCCGCCATTGACGTGCCACAGCTGACCGTTGACCCATTCGCCATCGTCGGACGCCAGGAACGCGACCGCACCGGCTATATCGTCGGGCTGGCCCAGGCGGCGGTGCGGCAAATTCTCCAGCATCCCATCCACATAGTCCTGCGTCAGATGCTGCGCGACCGCTTCGGTCAGCACGACGCCGGGGCAGATGCCATTGGCGCGGATGCCCTGCTTCCCGAACTTGCGGGCGACATGTCGGACGAGAGCATGCAGCGCATTTTTCGTCATCGGATAAGCGACCTGCAATGGATTGCCCGAGATCGCAGCGCCAGAAGAAGTGTAGATCATCGCCCCGCCACCACGCTCCAGCAGCACCGGCAGAGCGGCTTGCGTTGCGAGGAAGTGGCTCTTGGCATTGATGGCAAAGGAACGGTCCAGCACCTCTTCGGAGCAGTTCAGCACATCAATGTCGCCTTCGGTGCCGCCCGCTAGATTGCTGTGGTAAAAGTCGAGCCGTCCAAACTCGGACAAGGCGGCCTCAACGATTGCCGCCTGTGACGCTGCCTTGGTTCCATCAAGCACCACGCCGATGGCCCGGCCGCCCTCCTCGCGGATCGCCCGCGCGGTCTCTTGCGCCCACTCGCCCATGATGTCGCCGATCACGACCGACGCGCCTTCGGCCACCAGCCGCCGCGCAGTTGCCGCACCGATGCCGCGCCCGCCGCCCGCGACGATCCCCGCCTTGCCTTCCAATCCGCGCATCACATTCTCCAAATATCTTAAATGGCTGGACGCCTGTTCTTCCACGGCGCGGCGCTTTCCAGCTGCCCGGCGAGCCTGAACAGTGTGGCCTCGTCGCCATAGCGGCCAGTGAACATCACCCCGATCGGCACGCCCGTCGATGACATGGCGAGCGGCACCGACATGGCGGGCTGTCCTGTCATGTTGGCCACTTGGGTGAAGGGCGAGAAGACCGCCGCGCGTTGTCCCCACGCAGCAAAATCGACGTCAGGCGTCAGGTTGATCTGCCCCAGCTTCAGCGGCGGGGCGGCCAATGTCGGCGACAGGATCACATCATAATTCGCCATGAACTGAGCCATGGTGATCGCCGCCGTTTGAAGCGTGCTGTTCGCCCGGGCGAAGTCCATGCCGGTCGCCTTCTGCCCATAGCCGACAAAGCCCAGCGTAATCGGCTCCAGCACGTCCGGCCCAATCGGGATGCCGGTCGCCTTGGCGCGATCCATCATGTCCGCAGCCACGGATGATCCGATCAACACGAAGCTCGCCGCCCCCATCGCGGCGGTATCGAGCTTGGGCGCTGCTTCCTCGACATGATGGCCCAGGCTCTCGCACAGCCGCGCCGCCTTGCGCGCTGCCTCCACGCATTCCGTATCGACCGGCGATCCCGTCGGCGCGTTCAGCATCAACGCTATCCGCAACCGGCCGGGCGCCTTCCCGACTTGCGACAGGAAAGTCTCGCCCGGCGTGGGCGCGGCATAGCGGCTCCCCGGCTCCGGCCCCTGCGTCGCATCCAATATGGCAGCGGAATCGCGGACACTGCGCGTGACGGCATGATGGACCGACAATCCACCCCAGCCCTCCGTGCGGGGCGGCCCCATCGGCACCCGTCCCCGGCTCGGCTTTAGCCCGAACAGTCCGCAACAGGACGCCGGAATCCGGATCGACCCGCCGCCGTCGGTCGCATGGGCTGCCGGGAGCACTCCCGCCGCCACCGCCGCCGCAGCGCCACCGGACGATCCGCCCGTGATCCGGCTCACGTCCCACGGGTTGCGCGTGTCGCCGGTCAGCTTGTTCTCGGTCGTGCCGGTCAGGCCGAGCTCGGGCACAGTCGTCTTGCCGAAGATGACAAAGCCAGCCTTCTCGATGCGGCGGACCAGCTCCGACGTCACCTCGGGCTTGTAACCCTTGAAGAAGCGGCTGCCATTTTCCGTCGGCAGCCCCGCGATATAGGTGTTGAGGTCCTTCAGCAGCCAGGGAACGCCACTGAACGGTCCTTGCGGCAGGCCCCTGGCGATTGCCGCGCGGCCATAGTCATAATGTTTCTGCGCAAGGAAGTTGAACCGCAGATTCAGCGCCTCCGCTTTGCCGATCGCAGCGTCCAGCAACTCGCCAGCCGAAACCTGCTTCCTGGCCACGAGTTCAGCCAAACCCAGCGCGTCATAATCGCCAAGCGGGTCGGAACGCCGCGCTGCCTCGGCCGCTCCGGCAACCCCGACCAGCGCTGCCGCGCCGACAGTCGCCATGCTTTCCCGGCGTGTCATGTTCATCCCTTACCTCTCCAGCGCGCCTTGATGTGATCCCCGTTCCACTTCTCGGGAACGGAATTATCCGATGCGCTTACGCCGCATCCTGATCCGCATAATAGCGCGCATAATATTTGCGGAACTGCGGGATTGGCCCGTCGCCATCGCAGATGATCGGGTTGGGCTCGAACTTCTGCCGGTCCCATACGACCTTGTCCTGATCGAACTGCTTGCAAATGTCGCGGATGATCGCCTTGGCGACGCCTGCGCGCTCGCCCTCTGCCTGCGCCTTGGGCTGGGTGAAGCAGAAGCGGACATGGACATGGTCCAGCTCAACCGGCGCCAGACAAGCAACCAGCAGCGTCTCGGAAATACCGGTGAAGCGCGTCCAGCTCTGCCCCGGGCCCATCGTGTCATAGCTGATGCAGCCATCGACCTCGCCCCAAGGCGTGCCCATCTTGGCCTTGACGTCCGCGCCCCGGCCCCAATCGCCCCAGCGCAGTTCGCCCAACGGCACATTGGCAGTGCCGTGGATGAAGCGGAAATGCGCGACGTCCACGCCATTTTCGGCCATGTTCTGGAGCGAACCCCAGACATTCCACTCATGAACCTCGTAATCGGTCCATTCAGGATCGCTGGCCTCGGGCAGCACGGCCACTTCGAACAGCGGCGCGACATCCTGCGGGTGGTACCAGGCCCAAATGAAACGATTGGCTTCGGTAATGTGCCAGTTGCGCGTGCACTTGCGCTTCACCTGCGGCGGGATATTGCGGGCGTAGGGGACCTCCTTCACCACCGCCTCGTCGCCATCATAGCGCCAGGCGTGGAACGGGCATTCCAGCAGATTGCCATGCACCTTGCCGCCATGGCCCATATGAGCACCCAGGTGCTTGCAATAGGCGTCGAGCATGCGGACCTTGCCATCCTCACCGCGCCAGATCGCCAGATCCTGCGAGAAATAGCGCAGCGGCTTGACCTCGCCGACCTGCAATTCGGACGAGAGCAGCAGCGGATACCAGCCAAAGGGGATGCCGATGTCCAGATTGCGCTCCTTGATGGAGGCGCGATCCTTCACCTCGGCCAGCCGCCAGTCGAGCAGGTCCTGCCCTTTGAGCTTTTCAAGGATCTGCCACACGGCGACAGGCGGGGTGCGCGCATCGGTGGCGGCGCTGGTTTCGGGGTTGGACATGGGAAAGCTCCGTCAGATTATTTTAAAGGCCAAAGACCTTGATGGCGTTTTCACGCAGGAATTTCGGCCAGACTTCATCCTTGAAGGGCACATTCTGCATGTCGCTGAAGATGCGCTCCAGGCTGAGACCCATCGGGAAATATCCGGCGTAGATGATCTTGTCCGCGCCGCGCGTATTCGCGTAGTCGATGATCGCCTTGGGATAATGTTTTGGCGCGAAGGCGCTGGTCGAATAATAAAGGTTCGGCCATTTCAGCATCAGCTTGACCGCCAAAGCCTCCCACGGCTCCGCGCCATGACGCATCACGACTTTCAGGTCAGGGAAGAACCAGCACACCTCGTCCAGATGCTCGACCTTTTGCGTCTCCATCGGAATACGCGGCCCCGGAATGCCCGCATTCAGTAGCACCGGCAGGCCCAGTTCAGCAGCGACGGTATAGAGCGGGAACATATATTTATGATTGATCGCCACCTGCGGCAGCGTGCCCGCCGGAAAAACGCTGATCGCCGACAGGCCCACCTCGGCATGGATGCGCTTGATCCGCTTCACTTCCTCCATGCCCTTGTTCGGGTCGCACGGCAGGTCGAAGAAGAAGCGATCGCCATACATCTCCTTGGCGCGATAGGATGTTGCATTGCCGTTCCAACCGACCAGCGCCTTGTCGATGCCATATTGGTCCATCTGCTCGACGGTCCAGGACACGAAGTCATCAACCTTGCCGGTCTGCGGAATGTCCTTGAACATGTACTGAGCGGGCATCGCAAATTGCTGGAGCGTCTGCTGATCCTTGATCAGCGGACGGAAAGGATCGAACCAGGCGGAACGGTCTTCCGCCTCCGGAATGCCCAGCATGCAATCGATTATCTTTATGTCCTTGGGCATGCCCATGGGAAACTCTCCTGTTCAGTTGCTTTCGGCCAGTTCGGGCCACAGCGCACGAAGCGCGATCTTGTTGATTTTCTGGGACTGGTTGCGCGGCAGAGGTTCCGCCGAAAAGGCAACGCGCACCGGCGCTTTGTAGGGCGCGAGCCTGCCCGCGACCCAATCGATGACGCTGCGTTCATCCAGACCCTCCGCCTGAACCACCGCGACCAGCGCTTCGCCCAGTCGCTCGTCCGCGATGCCGAACGTCGCGCATTCGGTGATTTGCGGCATTTCGCTCAGGACACGCTCGACCTCGGCGCAATAGATATTCTCGCCGCCTGAAATCACCATGTCCTTGGCGCGGTCGACGATGAAGATATAGCCGTCCTCGTCCTGATAACCGATGTCGCCCGTCCGCAACCAACCGTCCGCCGTGAAGGTCTTCGCCGTCTCCTCCGGCCGGTTCCAATAACCGTTCATGATCATGGCACTGCGCACGATGATCTCGCCGGTCTCATTGGGCCCGCAGACTGCGCCATCCTCCCGTTCGATGCGCAGATCAACGAGCGGCAGAACCCGCCCCGCCGACGCCCGCGCCGCCAGGAAATCCGCCCCCACCGCCTGCGCGATCGCGCCCGACGTTTCGGTCATGCCATAGCCGGTCCCGATCATCGCATGGGGGCACAGCTTGCGGACTTCCTCCAGCAGGTTGAGCGGCAGCGCCTGACCGCCCGATCCGATGTTGCGCACGGAACTAAGGTCGGCATCCTTAGTGCGCGCACGATGCACCATGTCCCACAGCATGGTGGGGACGGTGGACAGCTGCGTGACCCGCTCCCGCTCGATAAGGCGGACTGCTTCCTCCGCATCCCAGCGGCGCATGATGACGATCTTGCCGCCCGACAGGAACGGCGCAAGGAAGCCAGAGCCCAGCCCCGAAATATGGAAAAGCGGATAGACGAGCAAAATGGCCTGGGGCGGAACCTGCGCTGCAATGGCTTCCACCGGAACGCCATATTCGCGCGCCATATTATGCAGCACCATCATTCCGGTCAGCTGCGTGCCCAGCAACCCCGTGATCAAGCTGCGATGAGACAGGACCGCGCCCTTTACCCGCCCGGTCGTGCCCGATGTGAACAATATGGCGCAGGGATCAGCCGGTCCGGCGGTCGCATTGTCCGCCGCGCCGGGGAGCGCGTCCCCTAGCGGTTGCGTCACGTCGATCAACCGGCCCGCATAGCCTCCTTCGCGCAGGAGTGCAGCGCGCTCGGTATCGGCCAGCACAAGCTCCGGCGTCACCTCCTCAACCATGGCGTTGAGTTCAGTCGCCGATCCGCGGCTGTTGAGCAGCGCCGCAACACCGCCCTGCTTCACCACCGCCAAAAATGCCACCATCCACTCGGCCCGGTTGCGCATGCTTATGGCGACCCTCTGCCCCCGCACGATGCCGAGACGGCTGGCCAGATCGTCCCGCCAGGCAAACAGCTCGTCAAAGCTCACCCGCCGCTCACGCTCGGCGCTGTTGAAATCGACGATGCAGGTCTGATCGCCGAAGCGCCGCGCTCCTTCGATCAGCAAGTTCAGGTCAGAAGGCGCATTGACGAAGAAGCGCATGCCATCCTGCTCGCCAATTTCGAAAGGCGTGCCGGGTGCGGTGACAGCCGCGAAAATGGGATCGATCTTGCTCATGCTATCCTTCGGGATCACCTTAACCGCCGTGGAATTGTCCGACAGGGGATCGCGCAGGAGCCTTAGCCCCCGTTCAATCCCGGCATCCTCCATCCTCGACTCAATCGTAGTTATGCTTGGTGCCAAGCTTATTCCCCCATGCGCGTAATTCAACAAGATTTTTTTTCCGCATGATTGACCCGCCGGATTTGTCTCCTCGCCGGCCGCGCATCCTGAGCGAACCATCTCGAACTTTCATATAATTCAGCTGATATTCGACCAATTGGTTTGCACTCCGCGTCGGATGAAATTGCGCTCCTCATCGCCGCTCATTTGCGCAGTGAACAATCATATTCGGAATTAATGGATTTACAAATTACGAGTTTTGGAGAATCTTGAGTCGCATCGCACCGCCCCTGGGAGCAGAGTGCGATTCTTCTAGGTGAGGTTCTGGACGTCGAAATGAGCGAGGATTTTCAAGGCCGCGTCGCCATCATCACAGGCGGCAGCGATGGCATCGGCCTCGCGACGGCCACCCTGCTGGCGCAGCGGGGCGCACAGGTGATTATCTGCGGGCGCAGGCAGGCGCTTCTCGATAGTGCACGCGACAGTATTTCCGCGCAGGGCGGCCTCATCGAAGCGGTTCAGCTGGACGTTGCCGACACCGACGCGCTGACGGCAATGATCGAAGGCGTTGCGCAGAAATATGGCCGCCTGGACATGCTGGTGAACAACGCCATGTCCACCCATTATGCGCCGATAGCCAAGTTGACGCTCGACCATTGGCGCAAGGATTTCGCCGTCAACAGCGACGCCGCCTTCGTCAGCACAAAGGCTGCGCTGAAGGTCATGGCGGCAGCGGGCGAGGGAGCGATCGTCAACATCGCCTCGACATGCGGCATTCGCGCAACCGTGAACATGGCAAGCTATTCCGCGTCCAAGGCCGCATTGGTGCACTTCACCGCCGCCGCCGCGATGGAAGCCGCGCCGCTCGGCATCCGCATCAACGCCATCATCCCAGGGCAAGTGCAGACTGCACCCACGGAACTGTTTTCCGCGCGCGCATCCGATACTGCCGCTCGCACAACCGCCGCCATTCCAATGCAGCGTGGCGGCCAACCTGAAGAACTGGCGCAGGCCATCGTCTTCATGCTGTCGGACGCTGCAAGTTACATCACGGGAACGGCATTACCGGTGGACGGCGGGAAAGCCGCTCAGCTGTATATGCCCGGCTGATAGCCGGACGAGAAATCCCTGAACTCTTCAGTCAATACATGAATTTTGGCGAGAAATACGCGCCGATATCATCCTCATTACCGACGTAATAATATCCAAGGGAGAGATACTAATGTCCAAGACATGCAGATATGCAGCACTACAACTGATCATGGGGGTCAGCAGCCTCGCGATCGCCAGTCAGTCCCTGGCTCAGACCGATGCCGAACCGGCGCAATCCGGTCTCGAAGAAATTGTCGTTACCGCCCAAAAGCGCGCCCAAAATCTTCAGGATGTGCCCATCGCGATCAGCGCGATCAGTTCTGAAAAGGTGGAGCAGCTCGGCATTCGCGACAGCCGCGACTTGAGCGGCCTCGCCCCTAACGTCGTCGTGACCCAGGGCACCACCAGCAACGCCGCCGCCGTCTTCTCCATCCGCGGCATTTCGAACGGCGGCAGCGAAAGCTTCGGTATCGACGCTGCGAACGGTCTGTATGTGGACGGCGTGTATATTGCTCGCGGCGGCGCCTTGGGTCTTGGCGTCTCGGACATCGAACGGGTAGAAGTTCTGCGCGGCCCCCAGGGCACGCTCTTTGGCCGCAACACGACGGGCGGTGCGATCCACTTCATCACCCGCGCCCCCTCATCGACCTTCCGTCTGAAAGCTGAGGCTGGCTACGGAAATTTCAACGCTTGGAACGGCAAAATATCGGTCGATCCGGGCGAGATCGCGGGCATCTCGACCAGCTTTACCTACAGCCACAGCGAACGTGATGGCGTCATCGACAACATCCTGCAGCCGCGCGATTCCCGCGATCCGGGCGCTCGGAAATCGGACGCGTTCCGCGCCGCAGCCCGCATTGACTTGGGCGGCACGGGCAGCATCCAGTATATTTTCGACTGGAACCGCATCAAGGGCACGCCGCTCCCCTTCGTTCTCACCAATGTTTCGGACGGCACGCCAAACGCGCCAATCAACGTCGACGGCCGTCAGGCAGTGGTGACGCAGCAGGCGCCGGTTGCCCAATATCTCGCAGGCGCGACCTTCGCCGATCCCGAATGCGCGGCCCTTGCTGCCCCTGAACGTCGCTATCGGCATGAGGTCTGCAACAACGTCCTCAGCCGCGCTGTTGACAAGACCTGGGGTCACAATCTTCAGGTCCAGAATGACTTCGGTGGGTTCAAGGTCAAGTCGACGACCGGCTATCGTTTCTGGAACAGTGACAATGTGACGGATCTCGATGGCCTCGGTGCTTTCAGTGGTCCGGCATTTTCGAACGCAACATTGTTCAACGGCATGCCCGCAGACTTACTGCGTCGTACGGGAGCACTGCCTGCGGCGGCAATTCCGTTTATCTCCGCAGCGCCTCTGCCGACGATCACCCAGGATCTGTTCTCCGTCGAAAATCATCGTCGGCACAAGCAGTTCAGCCAGGAAGTCGAAATCTCCGGTGACAGCAACTCGCTGGACTGGGTCGTCGGCGGCTTCTATTTCTGGGAAAAGGGTTCCGAAAACGGCCGCCAGAACAGCGGCTTCATCCTCGACACCAACTCCGTGTTCCTCGCCAACTTCGGCCCGCTCGGACCTGAGTTCGTTGCCGCAAATCCTGCGCGTTACCGCCTGGTCCAGACGCTCGCCCGATTGAACTATACGGCATGGAGCGAAAGCACCGCCGTCTACGGGCAGTTCACCTTATATCCTGGTGGCCGTGACAGCGGCATCCGCCTCACTGCGGGCGGCCGTTACACCTGGGACGAAAAGAAGATGATCCGTCTTCAGAACGGCGCGGTCGCGCCCGCCGTGCCGGAATATGGCCAGGCCAAGTTCAGCAAGTTCACCTGGAACCTGATGGCTGG
Source organism: uncultured Novosphingobium sp. (assembly GCA_946886075.1). Next base: position 84,265 of record CAMPHR010000001.1, read on the forward strand.
CTATGACGTAGCCGACGGCATCAACCTCTATGCCCGCGCCGCGACCGGCTATCGTTCGGGTGGTTTCAATTCGCAGGACCCGGCACTCTTCGGCACGAGCCAGCTTGGCGGCTTCGAACCGGAAAAGGTCACTTCCTATGAAGTGGGCGTGAAGACGGAGCTCCTCGACCGCCGCCTGCGCCTGAACGTGGCAGCCTATCACAACATCTACGACAATCTCGCCGTCATCGGTCCCGTGACCGACGCACCGGCCGGTACGTTCGCGACGCGCATCATCAATGCGGGCAAGGTCGTATATAACGGCGTTGAAGCAGAAGCACAGGCTGTCCTTTCGGACAACTTCTCCATCGACGGCAGCATCGGCTATATCGACATCAAATATAAGGAGTTCCTGGCAGGCCAGTCGCCGGTAGCAGGCGAACCGCCGGTCAATATCGCGTCGATCGCGACGCCGGGCTACACGTCGCCACTGACGGCCAACGTGGCGCTGAACGCGCAGTTCCCGCTCAACTGGCACAACGCAACGCTGCGCGCGCGGATCGGGTACACGCATGAAGACGGCAAATATAACTTCAGCAGCTCGCTCGGCTCGCCGTTCAATGAACAGATCAAGGGCGACGACATCGACCTGATCGATGCCCAGGTCAGCATTGATGGCTTCTCGCTCGGCTCGGGCGAAGGCGAAGTCCGGCTGTGGGTGAAGAACCTCACCAACGCGAAGGATTTCGTGCGCGGCATCGACTATGGCCAGCTGGGCTTTGCGGGCGGCTATTATGCCGAACCGCGGACTTACGGCGTGACCGTCGGCGTCAAATTCTGACAAGCCTTCGGGGCATTTAAGCGCCTCTCCCATGCCCCGTCTCTTGCTGGAGGCGGGGCCTTTTTTTGTGGGTAACGGCAGATCATTTCACTTCGCGTTCAGGCCCGCATCGCTAGAAGATCCTTAGGCCACATCGCGAAGAAAGAGGGTAAAGTTGCTGAAATCATTGGGCGCCGCTTCCCTTCTCGCCCTGTCATGGGCAGCAACGGCTGCGGATGCCGAAACCTACTATGTCAGCTCGACGCTGGGCAATGACAGCTTCACCGGGACGTCCCCAACGCAGCCATGGGAGTCTCTTTCCCGCGTCGCCGCTTTCCCGCTGCAGCCGGGTGATGAGGTCAAGCTCATGGCAGGGTCACTGTGGCGCGAGCCCCTCAGGCTCACTCGATCCGGCACTGAAAAGGCATCCATCGTCGTCAGTGCCGATGGCATAGGCTCGCGCCCTCGTATCGACGCTGGCGGCATCTCTCCCTACGGCGTCGCCATCCTCAACGCGGATTATGTGACCGTCAGCGGCCTTGAGGTTACAAACGACAACATGTCGCCTGCCGCTCGCACCGGCGTCCTCATTTCCGCGGAGGATCGCGGCATCACGCGCGGCATCCGTATCCGCGACATGTATATCCATGACGTGCGCGGCACGAACGACCGCAAGGATAATGGTGGCATCGTCTTCCGCGTAGCCGGGCAGAAGACACCGACAAAGTTCGACGACCTCATCATCGAACGCAACATCATCTGGCGCGTGGACCGGTCCGGCATCGCCGGGATTAGCGACCAGGTGACGTCCGCCAACTGGTTCCCGAGCGAGAAGGTCATCATCCGCGATAATTATGTGGAAGATATCGGCGGCGACGGCATAGTTCCACGCGGCACTAGCGGCGCGCTCATCGAGCATAATATCGTCCGCTACGCCGGGAGCCGCGCGCCCGGCTATAATGCAGGCATCTGGCAATGGAGCACGGACAACAGCCTCCTTCAGCTCAATGAGGCGGCCTACACCCGCACCCGCTATGACGGGCAGGGCTTCGATTCAGACTTCAACTCCCGCCGCACGACGCTGCTCTACAATTACAGCCATGACAATGCGGGCGGCTTCCTGCTGATCTGCTCGCCAAGGCACGACGACAATGGCAATATCGGCAATCATGGAACCGTCGCGCGCTTCAACGTCAGCCGCAATGACGGCACGCGCATCTTCCAGATATCAGGCAATGTGTCGGACGCGCTGGTTGAAAAGAATGTCATCCACGTGGGCAAGGCGCTGGACGTCCAGATGGTCGTCGCAACCCAATGGGACGGTTGGGCGCGCGACGTCCGCTTCCGTGATAATGTCTTCAAGGTCGCCGGCACGGCGCGCTACGGCAGCGAGGTCGGACGCAAAGGCCCCGACTATCTGATCAAGGCTGGCTTCGACCCTGTCGAATCTCTCCGCTTCAAGGGCAACAGCTATTTTGGCAGCCATGTCGATGCGCCGGATGACGGCTCAGCCCGGATTGAAACAAGCTATGAGGAAAAGCCATCCGATTGGCAGGTGCCGCTGTTCGATCCGTCCCGTCCCAACGGCTTCCCCGAATTCATCGAAAACCACCGCAACTGGATGCTCACCATGCTCCGCCGCGAACTGGGCACCTTCGTGAAACTCAAGCAGCCGAAACGCCTTCAGATCTCCGAGGCGCGCAGGTAATAACCGCAACCACCCCACCTCCGTTCGGGCTGAGCCTGTCGAAGCCCTTATCTTCTTAAAGAACAGAAAAGCCCTTCGACAAGCTCAAGACGGCCGGCGAATAGAAGGCAAAGTAGCTCACGAAAACGCCATCCTTCAAACCGCGAGGTCACCCCACACCAAGCCGCTCCGCGTGCCAGTGCAAATGCTCGCCCATGAAGCTCGATATGAAATAATAGCTATGATCATAGCCCTCCCGCATGTTGAGCGTCAGCCTGATCCCCGCCACATCGCAAGCCGCGCGCAGCAACTCCGACCGCAACTGCTCATTCAGAAACGCGTCGTCAGTCCCCTGATCCACCAGCAATTCGGGCACACGCGCCCCGTCCTCGATCAAGGCAACAGCGTCATGCTTCCGCCACGCAGCCCGATCTTGCCCCAGATAGCCGCCTAGCGCCTTCTCTCCCCAGGCCACCTGACCGGGCGCAACAATCGGCGCGAAAGCCGACACCGCCTTGAACCGCTCCGGATGACGCAGCCCGATGGTCAGCGCGCCATGGCCGCCCATAGAATGCCCCATGATCGACTGGCGGCTCATGTCGGCCGGAAAATTCTCCGCGATCAGGGCGGGCAGTTCCTCGGCAACATAGGACCACATCCGATAATGGCGATCGAACGGCGCCTGCGTCGCATCCACATAAAATCCCGCCCCAAGGCCAAAGTCATAAGCCCCCGCAGGATCATCGGGCACCCCTTCCCCGCGCGGTGACGTGTCCGGCGCGACGAAGATCAGCCCCAGCTCCGCGCAAGCCTTCCGGAACTCGCCCTTCTCCGTCACATTGGCATGGGTGCAGGTGAGGCCCGAAAGATACCAGACCACCGGCAGCTTCGCTCCGTCCGCATGCAGTGGAACGTAGACGGAAAAGCTCATCTCCCTCCCCGTCTCGACCGACGCATGTTTGTAAACGCCCTGCACGCCGCCAAAGGCCTTGTTAGCGCTGACCTGCTCCATGCCGCCGCTCAGAACACCACGACGCTGCGGATGCTCTCGCCCGCATGCATCAGGTCAAATCCCTTGTTGATCTCCTCCAATGTCAGCACATGGGTGATCATCGGATCGATCTCGATCTTGCCGTTCATGTACCAATCGACGATCTTGGGCACGTCCGTTCGCCCCTTCGCCCCGCCAAAGGCGCTGCCCTGCCACACGCGTCCAGTGACCAGCTGGAACGGCCGCGTCGAGATTTCCTTGCCCGCTTCCGCAACGCCGATGACGGTCGAAACACCCCAGCCACGATGGCACGCCTCCAGCGCCTGCCGCATGACTTCGGTATTGCCGGTGCAGTCGAACGTGTAATCCGCGCCGCCATCAGTCAGTGCGACCAGATCAGCGACGACCTCGGCCGTGTTCTTGCCCCGCGGATTGTAGAAATGGGTCATGCCAAAGCGCTTGCCCCACTCGGCCTTCCCGTCATTCACATCGACGCCGATGATGCGGTCCGCCCCCACCATGCGCGCGGCCTGCAGGACATTGAGGCCGATGCCGCCAAGGCCAAAGACAATGACGTTGGAACCGGGCGTAACCTTCGCCGAATTGATGACAGCGCCCACACCCGTCGTCACGCCGCAGCCGACATAGCAGCTCTTGTCGAACGGCGCGTCCTCCCGGATCTTCGCCACGGCAATTTCCGGCAGCACGGTGAAGTTCGAAAAGGTCGAGCAGCCCATATAGTGAAAGATCGTCTGCCCCTTGTAGCTGAACCGGCTCGTCCCGTCCGGCATCAACCCCTGGCCCTGCGTCGCGCGGATCGCGGTGCACAGGTTCGTCTTCCCGCTAAGGCAGCTTTTGCACTGGCGGCATTCGGGCGTGTAGAGCGGGATCACATGATCCCCCGGCTTGACCGACGTCACGTCCGGTCCGACCTCACGCACGACCCCAGCACCTTCATGGCCCAGGATCGACGGGAAGATGCCTTCGCTGTCGAACCCGTCCAGCGTATAGGCGTCGGTATGGCAGATGCCGGTCGCCATGATCTCGACCAGCACCTCGCCAGCCTTGGGACCCTCCAGATCAACCTCGACAATCTCCAGGGGCTTCTTCGCTTTAAAAGCGACAGCGGCGCGGGTCTTCATGCAGCATTCCTCATGTCGGATGTCGGAGCTGCACAGCAGTGGTTCAATTTGACCGCGCGATCAAGCCGCCGGTCGATGTCACGCATCAGGATTTCTGGCGATCAGATAAGAGCCTTGCGGCAAAAGAATGAAGCACAGCGTCCCGGGTGGGGAGATGGGTCTTTGGGACGCTGTGCTTCTCTCCCATAGTGCGACCCGAGGGAGTTACAGTTCAGGGGCGGCTGAAACCGCCCGACGATGACCGCTTGAGAAATCCGCATGAGGGCCGCCAAGGCTGATCACAGCCTGCGTTCCCCAAACCCGATGGCAAATTCACGAACGACGCCAGTGCTGCCCAACCGAGTGGACCGAAGTTCATGAATGAAGAAGAGAGGCCAAGCGGTTGCATCGCATCAAATCCTGCTTCGGTAACCCCGCTGTCTCAATGAAGAGACCGGAAGCTTTGCGTCCTGCCGTCACCGGCAGTTTGCCTTTTCGGTCAGATCGCTCGCAGTCACGCGCTTTTCTGCCTTAGGAATTGCTTAACCCAATTATGGCGCAGGGTCAATGATTTGTGGCGAAAAAAAGATGCGCAATGGCAACTTCGCCGTCGATCCAGCTGTATTTGTTCACGGCTTACCGGCAGGTCCGATCCGCTCCTCCAACTCTTCCAGCCAGACCGTCGCGCTGCTGTCGGACGGAGCCCGCCAGTCGCCGCGTGGCGATAGCGCGCCGCCCGCCGAAACCTTCGGCCCATTGGGCAGCGCCGACCGCTTGAACTGGCTGATCGTAAAGAAGCGGTAGAGGAAATTATCCAGCCAATGTCGTATCGTCGGCAAGTCATAGGCTTGCTTGGCGCTCTCCGGATATCCCGGCGGCCACGCGCCCGCCTGCACATCGCGCCAGGCATGCCAGGCGAGGAAAGCAACCTTGGACGGCGGCTGTCCCCATCGCACGATATGATGCAGGAAAAAGTCGTTGAGCGCATAGGGCCCGACCCTGCTCTCCGTGCTCTGCATCGCGCCCGACGCATCGGCGGGCACCAGTTCAGGCGATATTTCCTGGTCGACGATCGCCTGCAATATCTTGTCCGTCTCCGCGTCGAACTGGTTCGTCGCGATGCACCAGCGGATCAGATATTGGATCAGCGTCTTGGGCACGCCGCTATTGACCGCATAATGGCTCATCTGGTCGCCCACGCCATAGGTGCACCAGCCAAGCGCCAGTTCGGAAAGGTCGCCCGTCCCGACGACGAAGCCGCCATGCCGGTTGGCAAGCCGGAACAGATAATCGGTCCTGAGGCCTGCCTGCACATTTTCAAAGGTCACATCATAGACCGGCTCGCCCTTTGCAAAGGGATGATCCATGTCCGCCAGCATCTGCCGCGCCGCCGGACGAATATCGATCTCGTCGCCACTGACGCCCAGCGCCTTCATCAATGCCCAGGCGTTGGACTTCGTCGTCTCTCCAGTGGCAAAGCCCGGCATGGTATAGCCAAGGATCGCTGATCGCGGCAGGCCCAGTCGGTCGCATGCCTTGGCCGCGACGATCAGCGCATGGGTGGAATCAAGCCCCCCGGACACGCCGATGACCAGATGCTTGCCCGAAGTAGCCCGGAACCGGGTGACCAGCCCCTCCACCTGGATGTTGAACGCCTCATAGCAATCAGCGTCCAGCCGCAGCGGATCAGCCGGGACAAAGGGGAAGCGTCGCACTGGCCGGTAGAGCCCTTCCCGCTCGCCCGCCGCCACGGCTTCGAAGCGCACCTTGCGGAAGCGCTGCTCGGGATGCCCCATCGCCTCGGCCGTGTCGTTGAACGTGCCATTGCGCATCCGCTCCAGCCGCAGCCGCTGCGCGTCGATATCGGCATAGATGATTTCCGGCGCGTCACCAAAGCGGGCGGACTCCGCCAGCAGGTCGCCCATCTCATGCACCATTGCCTGACCGTCCCAGGCCATGTCCGTCGTGCTCTCGCCATAGCCCGCCGCTGAATAGGCATAGGCAGCAATGCACCGCATCGATTGCGCCGCCGACAGAAGGTCCCGATCCCGCGCCTTGCCCACGATGATGTTGGACGCCGACAGGTTGCACAGGATCAGCGCCCCCGCCAGCGCGCCAAAAGTGGACGGCGGCAGCGGCGCCCAATAATCCTCGCAAATCTCGACATGAAAGACGAAGTCGGTCCGGTTGCCCGCTGCAAAGATCAGGTCCGGCCCGAACGGCGCGCGATGCCCCGCCACATCGACCTCAAGCCCGGCCAACCCCGCTCCAGGAGCAAACCACCGCTTCTCATAATATTCGCGATAATTGGGCAGGTAGCTTTTCGGTACCACGCCCAGCAGCTTGCCACCCGCAATCACCAGCGCCGCATTGTAAAGCCGCCCGGATCGCCGCACCGGAGCGCCCACCAGCAGCACCGGCAAGTCAGCGCTCGCCTCCACCAGCCGTCCGATCTCCGCTTCCACCCTGTCGAGCAGCGCGTCCTGCAAATGCAGATCGTCGATCGCATAGGAAGACAGTGACAGCTCGGGAAACAGCACGATGTCCGCCCCCTTGCCCGCCGCCTCGCGCGCCAGCCGCAAAATCGCCGCCGCGTTGGCGCCGACATCGGCAACGCTAGCCTCCGGGGTCGCAGCGGCGAGCCGCACCAGGCCATGGGTGTCAATTGCCTCGAACCGTTCAGCCCCCATGCACTGCCTCCCTCATCATCTCCAACGCGACGGCAATCGCCTCCAGCCGGATCGGCCCGCGCCCCAGATCACCGAAATGCTCCTCGCGATGCCGTGTTCCGCCGCCGCGCCGCGCGCATCCGAAATGCACCAGCCCCGGCTCATCTCCAGGAGGCGCGGAGCCAGCATAGCCCGTCACCGCCAGCGCAATGTCGGCATTGGACTTGGCGATCGCACCCTCCGCCATGGCGATTGCCACGTCCCGGCTCACCGCGCCGCAACTGTCGATCTTCTCCTGCTCGATGCCGAGCAGCTCGCACTTCGCATCCTCGCTATATACCACGAACCCGCGCTCGAAGGCATGGCTCGCGCCTTCCACATCGGTCAGCAGCGACGCAAGCAGCCCGCCCGTGCAACTCTCCGCCGTCGCGATCTTCAGATCAGCGTCGCAGCATAATTTCAGCAATGCCTCGGCGGCCTCTTCCGTCTGGTTCGGCAGAACCGGCGACAAGGTTTCAGCAGGCCCGCCGCCATTCGGATCGCCGTTCATCCACTCCTCCTGCCCATAGGTCGAATTTTCAACGACGCGACCGCGCACGCCGTTCCCTCGCAGGCCCCTTCCCCGGAACGATCCGAACCGATAACAGCTGTTCGAATAATCTAGATAAGGCTCGACCGCGTCAGGCGGGCGGCAGACAGGTGGGATTGGGAATGACGGATCAGTTGATCATCTTCGTGCAAAATGGCGTCGGCCGCATCCGCCTTAACCGGCCCAGGCCGATCCACGCGCTGACGATGGAGATGTGCGCCGCCATGATCGACGCGCTGCTCGCCTGGCGTCACGATGATGAAATTTCCGCCGTCATGCTCGACCACGCCCCCTCGCCCGATGGCGACCCCAAATTGTCGCGCGGCTTCTGCGCGGGCGGCGACATCGCCATGATCGCGAACAGCGCAAAGGGCGACTGTTCGGAGGCGGAGCGCTTCTTCCACACCGAATATCGCCTCAACCACCTGCTGTTCCTCTATGAAAAGCCGGTAATCGCCTTCATGGACGGCATAGTCATGGGCGGCGGCGTCGGCATTTCCGATCCGGCGCGCTTCCGCATCGCGACCGAGCGCACCGTCTATGCCATGCCCGAAACCGGCATCGGCCTTTTCCCCGATGTGGGCGGCGGCTGGTTCCTGCCACGCATGCCGGGCCGGACCGGCACATGGCTCGGCACCACCGGCGCTCGCATCAATGGAGCGGATTGCGCGGCGATCGGCATCGCCACCCATTATATGGCCTCCGAAAAGCTGGATTCCGTCAAGGCGCGGATCATCGCCGATCCCGACGGCATCGGCGAGATATTGGATGAGATGAGCGACCCGCCGCCGCCCTCCGCCTGGGAAGCCGAGCGCGCCGACATAGACCGGCTGTTCGCCTCCAGCCGCTACGAGGACATCCTCGCCGCCCTGCGCGCCGACGGATCGGAATGGGCGCAGGCGCAACTGGCGGTGCTCGCGACCAAATCGCCCCAGACGATCAAGGTCGCCCTGCGGCAAATGACGGAAGGAACGGCCTTCACCGACTTCGCTCAAAACATGCGCAATGAATATCGCATCGCCTGCCATGTCATCCGCCGCCCCGACTTCATCGAAGGCGTGCGCGCCGTCATCTTCGACAAGGACAATGCGCCCCGCTGGAACCCGGCAACCCCGGAAGAGGTCAGCGATGAGCTTATCGATAGCCTCTTCGCCCCCCTCCCTGCGGACCGCGAATGGACCCCGCTCCCGGAACTCGGCGCGACGGTCAGCGGCAGATGATGGACCCACGGGCGCTCCGCACCTTCCTCGCCGTATGCCGCGCGAATTCGATCAGCGGCGGCGCCCGGCTGCTCAACATTTCGCAGCCCTCCGTCTCGATCGCCATCGCCCAGCTGGAACAGTCGATCGGCGCCACCCTGCTGGAACGATCGCGGGCAGGGATCGCGCTCACGGCAGAAGGCCGCATGCTCCTGCGCCGCGCGCAGGCGATGGAGGGTTTGCTCAAGGACGCTGAAGAAGAACTGCGCCTCTCGCGCCAGGGCATCGCCGGGCCCCTGCGCGTCGGCGGCACGCCCGGGGCGTTGGTCAGCTTGTTGCCCGGCGCCGTGCGCTTTCTTGAGGATGAAGCGGGCAACTTCTCGCTCCATGTCATTGAGCGGCCCGATCCCGACCTCGCCACCCTCCTTCGTCAGGGCGACATCGAACTCGCCTTCGTCACCACGGGCATGGACGTGCCTCCCGACGATCTGGACGAACTCACCTTCTCGCAGGACCCCTTCTCCCTGATCGTCGGCCGAGCCAACGAACATTTGCCAAGCGAAGTGTCGTTGAAGGACGTCGCCGACCTGCGCTGGGTCCTGCCCGAAGCGCGCGGCGCGTTCCGCCGTCAGGTCGATGCCTTGTTCCTCGCCGCCGACGCGCCCGTTCCCAGCAGCAGCATCCGCTGTGACTCCCTGCTCACCACCAAGGCGATCGTGCGCAGCAGCAGCCGCGTCACCATCCTCCCCATGCAGGTCGCCGCTGCCGAACTGTCGATAGGCGTCCTGCGCGCCATCGCTATCCGCGAAGCCGCTTTCCCCCGCAGCATCGGCATCCGCAAGCTGAAGGGCGCGCGCCTGTCCGGCCTGGGTCAGCGGCTCCTGAACTATTTCATCCATAGCTCCTGACTATGGTAATAGTAAAAATGATTATTTTTCCTTTGGGCAATTAAGGCGCATCTACCCTCCACAAGGCACAAATGCCGGGAGAGGACATTATGCGGCAGCTCATCCACAATGTGCGCATCTTCGATGGCACCGGCGCGCCCAGTGCGCCCGGCGCCGTCCTGGTCGATCAGGATCGTATCGCCGCCATCTTCACCGCCGACGCGGACCTTGATGCCGTCGCCGCCGACACCAGTATCGATGGTCAGGGCAACACGCTCATGCCCGGCCTCATCGACGCCCATTGTCACCTGACCTGGGGCAGCTCAGTCGAACATATCTACCACCAGTTCATCCTGCCGCCCGAAGAGCTCAAGACCGCCGCCTGGCGCAACGCGCGGGTCCTCCTCGACCATGGCTTCACCAGCGCCTATTCCGCAGGGGCGCTGGGTGAAGGGATAGAGCCCGAACTCGCCCGCGCCATTGCAGCAGGCGAAACCTCCGGCCCCCGCCTCGTCCCCTCGACGCTGGAACGCAGCCCCGAAGGCGAAGAAGGCGTCGAAACCGGCGACGTCTTCAACGGCCGTGGGCCTGACGCGATGCGCGCCTTCATGGACCATTGTAGCGCAACCGGCGTCAAATCCGTAAAGCTCGTCATCTCCGGCGAAGATGCGCTAAAGCCCGGCTCCGCGCAGGACATCCTCTACACCGACGAGGAAATGGAGGCGGCTGGGCAAGCGGCAAAGGCAAACGGCCTCTGGATCGCCACCCACGCCTACAGCCCGCGCGCGATCGACCTCGCGCTCGAAGCAGGCGCGCGCATCCTTTACCATTGCTCCTTCGCCGACGAAGCCGCGATCGACGCGCTCGCAGCGCGCAAGGATGAAATTTTCTACGCCCCCGGCCCCGGCGTCTCGGTCGCCGCGCTGGAAGCGACGCCGCCGCCCCATATCGACATGAGCGCAATGAAGGCCAGCGCCACGCAGCGCATGCAGCTGGAAGCGAACCTCGTCCCTGAACTCAAGCGCCGCGGCGTCCGCATCCTGATCGGCGGCGATTATGGCTTCCCCTTCAATCCGCATGGCCGCAACGCCCGCGATCTCGAGCATTTCGTGGATTATTTCGGCTTCACCCCCGCCGAAGCCCTAAGCGCGGCGACCATGCTCGGCGGTCAGCTGATGGGCCAGAAGGTCGGCCTGATCCGCGAAGGCTATTTCGCCGATCTCCTCCTGGTCGAAGGCGATCCCACCCAGGATGTCGCCATCCTCCAGGACCCTGCCCGCCTCCAGATGATCATGCAGGGCGGCCGCCTCCACAAGTCCGTCCAGCCCGTCTCCGCCTGAAAGAACTGACCCGATAAGATGTTCGACGTAGCGATCATCGGTTGTGGCCCGGTAGGGGCTTTTGCAGCCAATCTCCTTGGCAAGGCGGGCCTGTCCGTCCTTGTCGTGGAGCAGGAGGCGCATCCCTACCCCCTGCCTCGCGCCGTCCATCTCGACCATGAAATGATGCGCCTGTTCCAGTCGGCAGGCGTCATCAATCAGGTCGCGTCGGACATGCGCGACACAGAGGGCCATCTCCATGTCGGCGCAGACCATGGCGTCATCCGCTATATGGGCACGGTCGGCCGCCCCCGCCCGTTCAGCTGGTCCAACGACTATTTCTTCTATCAGCCAGAGCTCGAAGAACATCTGCGCGAAGCCCTCGCAGCCTATCCTAATGTCACCGTCCAGCTAGGCACTGCCTTCGAAAGAATGGAGCAGGAGGCAGACGCCGTCACCCTCCGCCTCTCTGGCGGTCGCACGGAGCAGGCGCGCTATGTCATCGCCTGCGACGGTTCGCGCAGCGCCGTCCGCAAGGCGCTCGGCATAGCGCTCGATGATCTCGATTTCGAAGAACCCTGGCTCGTCGTCGATGCCGAAGTCGATGGCCCCGTCCGCTTTCCCGATCTTTGGGGCGTACCGGAGGCCGCCGACCTGCAAAAACTCTCCGTCATGATGTGCGACCCCAAGCGCCCCGCGACCATCGTGCCGGGCCGTGGCAATCACCGCCGCTGGGAATTCATGCTCCTCCCCGGTGAGGACGACGCCGTCATGATGCAGCCGGACAATGTCGCCGCGCTCGTCGCCCCCTACCTGACCGGCGTCCCGCACAAGATCGTCCGCGCCGCCACTTACCGCTTTCACGGCCTGATCGCAGAGCAATGGCGCCGGGGCCGCGTCTTCCTCGCAGGAGACGCCGCGCACCAGACGCCGCCCTTCTTCGGCCAGGGCATGTGCCACGGCCTGCGCGACATCGCCAATCTCGCCTGGAAGCTGGAACTGGTGCTGGCGGATCGCGCCCCGGAAGCCTTGCTCGACAGCTACCAGACCGAGCGCGACCCCCATGTCCGCGCCGTCATCGCCGCCGCCGTCGCCGCAGGCCGCTACATCTGCATGCTCGACCCGGATCAGGCCGCCGCGCGCGACGCCCAGATGCGCGAAGCCGCCAAGGGCGCAAGCCATGGCACCGCCGCCGACCTGATCCCAGCTATCGCCCAAGGCGTCATCGCCCCCGGCACGCCAGCGGCAGGCGAACGCTTCATCCAGCCCAGCGTGGACGGCCAACTTCTCGACGACATCACCGGCAGCGGCTGGCGTCTCTTCACCAGCGAAACAGTTGACGCCCCCGCCGACATCACCGTCGTTCCCGCCAAAGGCGCGATCGCCGACTGGCTCACCGCTCATGACACGCGAGCGGTCCTCGTCCGCCCCGACCATTATGTCTTCGGCACCGGCACGCCCGCCGACCTTCTCACGCAATTGCAGGCAAAGCTCCGGCCATGACCATCTCCCTCGCCCAGGCCCGCACCATCCTTGACGCCATCCTTGAGGAGGCGCGCGTCCAGCAGGCACAGCCCCTCGCCATCATCATCCTCGATGCAGGCGCGCACCCCGTCACCTTCGCGCGCGAGGACGGCGCCAGCCTCTTCCGTTTCGACATAGCGAAGGCAAAGGCCGCAGGCGCACTCGGCATGGGCGCGGACACGCGGGTCATCGCCACCCGCGCCGCCTCAAACCCCACTTTCTTTCAAAGCGTCGTGGCCGTCACCGGCGGCCAACTCGCTTTGTCACCCGGCGGCGTCATCATCCGTGACTTGGAAGGGCGGATAATCGGCGCCGTCGGGACCAGCGGTGACACAGGCGACATGGACGAAGCCTGCGCCATCGCGGGCATCACCGCCGCTGGCCTCACCCACGGAGAGACGAAATGAAACTGCGCAGCATCGAACTGGCGCTGCCCCACGCCGCAGAGGCCGCCGCCTTCCTGGCCGACGTCTGGGGCATGGCCCCCGCTGAAGTGCGGGGCGGCACCCATTATCTGCGCGGCTCAGGCCCCTTCCCCTATCTCGTCGCGCTCGAAGAGTCGGCGGAACCCTATGTCCGCTCCACCACCTTCACCTGCTCGCCCGAACGTCTCGAAGAACTGAAGGCCAGCGTCACGAAGGCGAACCTCCCCGCCAGCCCCGTCACCTCGCACGATCCCGGCAACGGCCACGGCATCATCGTAGAGCTTGCCGAAGGCGAACTGCTCCGCTTCCTCACCGATGCGAGCGAAGTCACGCCGATCGAGGGCCATGACCTGCCCGTCAAACTCACCCACGTCGTCTTCAACGCCACCGATGCCGAAGCCACCGGCCACCTCATCGAGCAAGCCCTAGGCTTCCGCGTCTCCGACCGGACCAAGGGAATGGTCTTCGTCCGCTGCAACGAATCCCACCACTCGACCGCCTTCGCCCGCGCAGGCTTCTCTTCACTCAACCACATCGCCTTCGAGATGGCCGACATGGACGCAGTGATGCGCGGCATCGGCCGCCTGCGTGACCATGGCATGGTCCCCGCCTGGGGCCCCGGCCGCCACGGTCCCGGCGCGAACGTCTTCGCCTATTTCATCGCCCCCTTCGGTCCCGTCATCGAATTTTCCACCGCCGTCGAGAAAGTCCCCGACGACTACAAGGCCGGCGCTCCGGAAGACTGGACCTGGCCCGAAGGCCGCATCGACCAATGGGGCATGTCCGACAAGGACCTGACCGGCCTGCGCGCTGCCGAAGAGAAATTTCGCCACCGCCGCGACTGGGCTCCGCAGCCCCTGAACGAGGAACAAATCTGATGCGCTACGTTAGCTTCCGCCGCCCCGACGGCACCCCCAGCTTCGGCCGCCTCGACGGCGACGCCATCATCGAACTGACTGGCGCGCCAAGCCTCAAAGCCGCGCTCGCCACCGGCAATCTCGCCAGCCTCACCGAAGGCGAGCGCCACAGCCGCAACGACATCGTCCTGCTCCCGGTCATCCCCGACCCGGCCAAGATCCTCTGCGTCGGCCTCAACTATGCCGAGCATGTGAAGGAAACCGGCCGCGAGCAAAAGGAGCATCCCGCCATCTTCACCCGCTATGCGGACAGCCTCGTCGCCGATGGCCAGCCGATGGTGAAGCCATCCGTCACCGCCCGCTTCGACTATGAAGGCGAACTCGCCGTCATCATCGGCAAGCCCGCGCACAAGGTCGCCCGCGCCGACGCCATGGTCCATGTCGCGGGCTACGCCTGCTTCAATGACGGCTCCGCCCGCGATTGGCAGCGCCACAATATCCAGTTCACGCCCGGCAAGACCTTCCCCGGCACCGGCGGCTTCGGCCCCGCACTGGTGACGCCGGACGAGGCGGGCGACCTTGCCGCCCAGCGCGTTCAGACCCGCCTCAACGGCGAACTCGTCCAGGATCAGCCGATCAGCGACATGATCTGGGATATCGCCACCGTCATCGAATATATCTCGGCCTTCACGCCCCTTGCCCCCGGCGACGTCATCGCCACCGGCACCCCTGGCGGCGTCGGCGATAAGCGCACGCCCCCGCTCTACATGAAGGCCGGGGACAAGGTCGAAATCAGCATCGGCGTCATCGGCACGCTCACCAACCGCATCATCGACGAGCAGTAAACAACAAGGGGAGAGGATCAACGTCATGAGAAAGTTCACCACCATCATAGCCTTGAGCAGCGCCAGCCTGCTCGCCATCGCCACGCCCGCATGGGCGCAGGACACCGCCACCGCATCGCCCCAGGCATCGGATCAGGCGACCTCCGACATCATCGTAACCGCCCAGCGCAAGGCTGAAAAGGTGACCGAAGTGCCCATCTCCATCACCGTCGCCAACCAGGCGCAGCTGGAACGGCAGCAGGTCAATACCCTCAACGACCTCAATCGCATCGCGCCCAGCCTCGAAATCCAGCAGGCTCCTGGTCAGAACACCGGCGGCGGCGGCTCGATCCGTGGCATCGGTACGCAGACCTTCTCGGCAGGCGCGGTCGCTTCGGTCGGCGTCGTGGTCGACCAGGTCAGCCAGGGCAATGCGAACATCAGCGACCTGTTCGATGTCAGCCGGATCGAAGTGCTGAAAGGCCCGCAAGGCACGCTCTTCGGCCTCACCACCTCGGCAGGCGTCATCAACATCACCACCAATGCGCCCGACCCCAGCGGCTTTTCCGCCCGCGTGCGCGGTGAGCTGTCCGACGCAGGCACCGCCGGGTCCAAGTTCGGCAACCAAGTGCTGCAGGGCGTCGTCAACATCCCCCTCGCGCCCAATGCCGCCGTCCGCGTCTCGGGCGTCGCCAACTTCCGCCAGGGCGTCAATCGCAACACCATCACCGGAAAGCTCAACGACAATGACCGCTGGGGCGTCCGCGGCCGCCTGCTGTGGGAGCCGACTGACAACCTCACCATCAACCTGATCGGCGACTATGCCAAGTCGCGCGCGGAAAATGGCGGAGACTTTTTCACCTTCATCAGGACAGGCGGCCCCGGCCCCTTCCTTGGCGGCGCAGGCTTCGACCCCGTCGGCATCACTGACCGCCTCGCCACCTGCGGCGTCACGGCACGCGAGGGCAATCGCGACTATTGCTCCAACCGCTCTTATGTCGGCCACACCGAAAATTACGGCGGCTCGCTCCAGATCGACTATGAAGCCGATCCGTTCACCCTGACCTCGATCACCGCCTACCGCCGTTCGAGCGAGACCGGCTTCGGTGCGGCAAGCGACGTGTTCCGTGGAGCGCCGCTGGAGCTGCAGGTCGCCAACGGCCCGGTCAATCGCCGCCTCAGCCTCTTCACGCAGGAATTCCGCGTGACATCGCCGTCCGACCAGTTCTTCGAATATACGGTCGGCGCTTTCTTCTCGCACCAGAAGCAGACGCGCGACCCGGAAACCTTGTCGGTCACCGTCACGCCCTTCCCCGGCCTCGTCATCCCGATTGTCGATCCGGCAGGCGAAGGTGCTGGCGCGGACGACACCATCGTGGATCGCTCGCTCGCCATCTTTGGTCAGGGCACTTTCCACCTGACACCCAGCCTGCGCCTGATCGCCGGTGGCCGCTACACGACCGACCGCCTGTCTCTCGACCGCTTCAACTTCGCCACCTCCTTCGCCGCCAATCCCCAGCAAAGGGAAGTTCTGGACGTAGCGAATTTCTCCTACCGGCTCGGCGCCCAATATGACCTGACGCGCAATGCGATGGTCTATGCGACCGCATCACGCGGCTTCAAGGGCGGCCAGATCGCCACCCCCGCAGCGCCGCGCCTGCCTTACGTCGTCCTACCGGAAATTCCCACCGCTTACGAAGCAGGCTTCAAGGCCACGCTGTTCGGCGGCTGGGTCGCGGACCTCAGCGTCTTCTACCAGAAGATCAAGAACTTCCAGGCGCAGCAGTGCACGGTCAGCGGCACGACAGGCGTCATCTCCTGCGACCAGACCAACATCAGCGGCGTCAAGTCGCGCGGCGCGGAAATCAACTTCTTCGGCCGCCCGTTTGAAGGCCTATCGCTCAACACCGGCTTTATTTACGCCAAGGCAACTTATCCGAACGGCTTCATCGGCACCGACGGCACCAACATCGGCGGCACGCAGCTTGCCTATGCGCCCAAATATAAGTTCACCCTGTCGGGCGAATATGAGGTGCCCGTCACGAGTCGGTTCAACGGCTTTGTCGCCGTTGATACGATCTGGAAATCGCGCGTCCGCTACGAAGCCAACTCGCGCGAGGAAACCACCTTCCGCTCGCACTGGCTGGTCGGTGGCCGCATCGGCGTGCGGACGGAGGATGATCGCTTCAGCCTTGCCGTCTTCGGCCGCAACCTGTTCAACGTGCACGAACCCTCGCTCATCCAGAGCGATTTCCCCTATAACGGCACGGACAATGTCGGCGCGATCTACGGTCCTCAGTCCTTCCGCCAGGTCGGCCTGAGCTTCGACGCCAAATTCTGATCGGCTAAGGAGAGATCGCGCATGGACATGGCAGCACAAATCGCGGCGCTGGGCCAGTCCCTCGGCCCCGATATACTGCAATCCGTGCGCGATATCTTCACACCAGAGCAGGAAAGGCTGGCCGCGCAAGCACCAGCCTCCCTCACTGACCTTCCCTACGGCCCCCACGACCGCCACCGGCTCGACCTCTACGCCCCGCAAGGCACAACCTCCGCCCCCATCCTCATCTTCCTCCATGGCGGAGGCTTCCTCAAAGGCGACAAGGGCAACGCTACCAACTGGCCCAACGCCAATGTCGGCCGCATGGCCGCGCAGGCGGGCTTCCTCGGCATCGTCCCCAACTACCGCCTTGCCCCCGATCATCAATGGCCCGCCGGTCCCGAAGACGTCGCGTCCGCCATCGCCTGGGCAAAGACCAACGCCGCCCAATATGGCGGCGACCCGAACCGCATCGTCCTCATGGGCACCTCCGCCGGAGCCGTCCATGTGGCGGGCTATATCAAGAGCCACGGCACCACCGAAATCCGCGCCGCCATCCTGCTCTCAGGCCTCTACGGCTACACCCCGCTCGATGAACGCGACACGCTCTATTATGGCGATCCCGCCCTCTACGCCGAACGCATGCCGCGCGAAGCCGTGGGCTCCACCACGCTCCCCCTCTTCATCGCCTGCGCGCAGCACGACCCCGCCCGTTTCCAGCAGGAATTCCTCGCCCTGATGCAGGACCGCCTCGACCGCCACGGCACCATGCCGCGCGCGATGATCGCCAGCGGCCACAATCATTATTCCCTGCCCATGCATCTCGGAACCAGCGACCGTCGCCTCGCCGACGAAATCCGCGCCTTCATTCACGACACAACAAACTAACCCGCAATTGGGAGAGAGATATGATCGACCGCCGGACCTTGATCGCCACCGGCACGGCCCTCGCCGCCAGCCCCGCGCTTGCGGCCACTCGCCAGCTAAGCCGCCGCAGCTTCCCACAAGGCTTTCTCTGGGGCGCATCCACCGCCGGGCATCAGGTGGAGGGCAATAATGTCGTCAGCGACAACTGGTTTCTGGAGAATATCAAGCCCACCATCTATTCCACGCCATCGGGCGACGCCGCCAACAGCTTCGCGCTTTGGCCGCAGGACATGGACCTTGCCAGGGGCATGGGCCTCAACAGCTACCGCTTCTCCATTGAATGGGCCCGCATAGAGCCCGAACCCGGCCTTTTCTCCCGCGCCATGCTCGATCATTACAAGCGCATGATTGATGGCGCACAGGAACGCGGCCTCAAAGCCGTCGTCACCTTCAACCACTTCACCGCGCCCCGCTGGTTCAGCGCCATGGGCGGCTGGACCAACAGCGAAGGCGTCCAGCTGTTCGCCCGCTTCTGCGATCGCGCCGCGCGGCATCTGGCGGGCGGCATCAGCCACGCCATCACCTTCAACGAACCCAATATCCTGCTGGTCCTGCGCGCCATCATTCTGCCGCCGCAGGTGCTGGACGCACAGCGCGCCATGCTGGCCGAAGCGGCCCGCCGCTCTGGCACCGCCAAATTCACCGCAGCCAACGCCGCGAATATGGAAGATCTGCCCGCGATGCAGACGAACCTCGTCGCCGCGCACAAGGCGGGCAAGGCCGCGATCAAGGCGGCTCGGGGCGATCTTCCCGTTGGCTTTTCGCTTTCCATGTTCGACGATCAGGCTGTCGGCCGCAACAGCATCCGCGATGCCAAGCGCAAGGAACTCTATGGCGCATGGCTGGACACCGCCCGGGCTGACGACTTCCTCGGCGTCCAGAATTATGAGCGCAATATGTGGAGCGACAAGGGCAAGCTGCCCGCGCCCAAAGGGGCGCAAGTCAATTATAGCGGGGCCGAAGTCTATGCCCCCTCGCTCGCCGGGTCCGTCCGCTATGCGCATGAAGCAACCGGCGTCCCCATCTTCGTCACCGAACATGGCGTGGGCACGGAAGATGACAGCCTGCGCGCCCGCTTCATCCCCGCCGCGCTTGCCGAACTGCAAAAGACGATTGCGTCGGGCGTGCCCGTCATCGGCTACAGCCACTGGTCGCTGCTCGACAATTTCGAATGGATCTTTGGCTATCGTCCGAAATTCGGCCTGCATAGCGTTGATCCCGCTACTTTTGCCCGCATTCCCAAGCCCAGCGCGGCCATCTATGGTGCGATCGCGCGTGCCAACGCGATATGAAATCCGGGCAAGATAGCCTGGCGAATTTCGAGAGAGGGAGACTGAATTGATGAAGCGACTGGTCCTGACCACCCTGGCCCTGGCGATTGCCGTCCCGGCCGCCGCTCAGATGCAGATCACCCCGATCGCCAAGCCAAAGCTCGCCGAAATCCCGCTTTACCCCTCCGCCAAGGATGCGGACAATGAACAGTGGGAACATATCAGCGGCCGTTACGGCTCGCTTGTCATCGACAATCAGACTGTCCGCAACGTCACCCGCCCCACGATCACGCCCTATCTGCCCGATCCCGCCAAGGCGAATGGCGCGGCCGTGCTGGTGGCGCCCGGCGGCGCCTTCATGTCTCTGTCCATGTCGAGCGAGGGTGAAGCCATCGCCCGCGCGCTTAACGATCAGGGCATAGCCGCCTTCGTCCTTAAATACCGCCTCAACGAAACGCCGCGCGACAGCAAAGCCTTCATGGCGGCGATGGGCCAGCGCATGGCGCAAGCCGCCCGGCAAACGCCCGCAGCGGAGATCAAGGAACCCCGCGCCACGCAGGATGCGCTCGCCGGTCTCGCTCTGGTGCGCAGCCGCGCGAAGCAGTTCCGCGTCGATCCGGCGCGCGTCGGCATTATCGGATTTTCCGCTGGAGCCATCACCGCCCTCAACGCCGCGTTGGAGGGACAGGGCGACGCTCGCCCGGCCTTCATCGGCTATATCTACGGTCCCATGACCGCCGTCAACGTGCCCGCTGACGCACCGCCGATGTTCAACGCCATCGCCATGGATGACGGCCTGTTCAAAAAGCAGGGCTTCGCCATTGTCGAGGCATGGCGCAATGCGCGCCGCCCGGTCGAGCTTCACGCCTATGAACGCGGCGACCATGGCTTCGGCATCGGCCGCCCCGGCACCACCTCAACCGGCGTCCTGCCGCAGTTCGTCGCCTGGCTGCGCGCGCGTGGGCTGCTGGAACAAAAGGCTCCGCAATGAGGGGATCGATCTCGATCCGGCGCGAAGCCGCGATCAGCTTTCTCATCAATGCATTGCTCAGCCTCGCCTTCTTCGCGGGCACCTTCGGCCTGTCCTCCCGGCTTCTTGCCTGGAGGACACCCGACAATCTGGCACTCGACTTCATTCCGCAAAGCGCTGCCGTCGCTTTGATGAGCGCGCTTGTCCCCTGCCTGCTCGCACGGCGGCACTTTCTCGCGATGCCGTTGCGGCCCGTGCTGCTACGTGCAGCCTTGTTCGCGGCAGGCGGCGCACTGCTGGGCGCACTCCTCGCCTTCGCCATCCAGGCGAGTGCGCCCGCCTCCATCGCCCTATCCACAGCGCTCCCCATGAAGCTTGTTTATGGCGGCACGCTCGGATCGGCCGTCACTATCGCCGCCCTTCGCATCCTGCTTCGCACCGCCCCTTCCCGCCCCTGATCGCCAGAGGATTTGCCGCCGTGACCAGCCGTCCCCTTCGCCTTGCGCTGCTCCTCGCTTGCACAGCCTTCGCTTCCCCACTGCTCGCCGACGACCTGGCGGATGGCTTCCGCAATCCGCCGCAAAGCGCCCGCCCGCGCGTCTGGTGGCACTGGATGAACGGCAATGTGACCAAGGACGGGATCGACAAGGATCTCGACTGGATGGCCCGCATGGGCATCGGCGGCGTCCAGAATTTCGACGCCAGCCTCGCTACGCCGCAGATCGTGCCTCAGCGGCTTGTCTACATGACGCCCGAGTGGAAGGACGCCTTCGCCCACGCCGTCCGCACCGCCGACGCCAAGGGCCTGGAATTCGCCATCGCCTCCTCCCCTGGCTGGAGCGAGACGGGCGGCCCCTGGGTCAAACCCGAAGACGCAATGAAGAAGCTCGTCTGGGCGGAAACCAGCGTCCGTGGCGGCCGCCGCCTCACCGCCCCGCTGCCGCAGCCGCCCGCAACGGTCGGCCCATTTCAGAGCGCCCCTCTCCCCCCAACGGTCGAAGGCATGGGCGGCGCGGACAAGACCACTCCCCTCTACCGCGACGTCCGCGTCCTCGCCTATCCCATCAAACCCGGCAGCCTTCCCCGCCCGCACATGCGCCAGGGCGACGGCACGCCCATCGATGCCGCCGCTCTGGACGATGCCGACCTCAATACCACTGCCGAAATCACCACCGGCACAGCCGATCAGCCCGGCACGCTGATCCTCGACTATGGCAAGCCCGTCACCGTTCGCGCCGCCACCCTCTTCATCCCCAATGCCAAGCCGCCCTTCCGCGACCCCGCCTACCGCCCCGTGCTGGAGGCGCAGCAGGGCACCGACTGGCGCCAGATCGGTGACTTCCCCCTGTCCGAAGCCGCGACCACCATCGCCTTCCCCGCCATCACCGCCCGCCGCTTCCGCATCGTCCTGCGCGCCAACGACGCGCCCCGTGCGCCGGGCCTTGGCGATGGCGTCCCCGGCGCCGTCACCATCGACTTCTTCGCGCAGCCCTCAAAGCCCAGGCTGCCCATCGGTTCGCTCCAGCTCTCCGCCGAACCGCGCCTGGACCGGTTCGAAGCCAAGGCAGGCTTCACCGTCCTGCGCGATTACACCACCCTCCCCGCCGGATCATCCTCCGCCGCACAAGCCGTCGATCCATCCAAAGTCATCGACGTCACCAGCCATCTCCGCCCCGACGGCACGCTCGACTGGACCCCGCCATCGGGCAGCGACTGGCGTATCCTCCGCCTCGGCTCCTCGTTGCTCGGCAAGACCAACCATCCCGCCACCGCCGAAGCCACCGGCCTTGAAGTCGACAAATATGATCCCGCCGCCGTCCGCCGTTATCTGGAAACCTACCTCTCCATGTATCGCGACGCGGTCGGCCCCGGATGGATCGGCGCAAAGGGCATCCGCGCGCTCCTGACCGACAGCATAGAGGTCGGCCCGTCCAACTGGACCCCGCGCATGGTGGAGGAATTTACGGCGCGGCGCGGCTATGATCCGCTCCCCTATCTCCCCGTCCTGACCGGCGCGATCATCGGCTCGCCCGCGCGCAGCGACGCCTTCCTCCACGACTATCGCCAGACCCTCGCAGACCTTCTCGCCGACGCCCACTACGGCACGATCGCAAAGGTCGCACATGAAAACGGCCTCATCCTCTATGGCGAAGCGCTGGAGGACGTCCGCCCCGTGCTGGGCGACGACCTCACCATGCGCAGCCATGCCGATGTGCCGATGGCCGCGCTCTGGACCTGGAACCGCGATGCAAAGCCACGCCCGACCCTGCTCGGCGATATGAAGGGCGCGGCGTCCGTCGCCCATATCTATGGCCAAAATATCGTCGCGGCGGAATCCATGACCTCCGCCTCCTCCCCCTGGGCCTTCGCGCCTTCGGACCTGAAGCGCATCGTCGACCTGGAATTCGCGTCCGGCATCAACCGGCCAATCGTCCACACCTCCGTCCATCAGCCGGTGGATGACAAGGTGCCGGGATTGAGCCTCATGATCTTCGGCCAATATTTCAACCGCCATGAAAGCTGGGCGGAAATGGCGCGGCCCTGGGTCGATTACATGGCCCGCACCAGCTATCTGCTGCAACAGGGCCGCGACCATGCCGACATCGCCTGGTTCCATGGTGAGGACGCACCCATCACCGCCCTCTTCGCGACCGGCGAACCGGCGGGACTGCCAAAAGGATATGGCTACGACTTCGTAAACGCCGACATCCTCGCCAATGTTCTCAAGGTCGAGGATGGCCAGCTGGTCGCCCCCGGCGGCGCCCGTTACCGCGCGCTCTATCTTGGCGGATCGAGCAAGGTCATGACCCTGCCCACCCTCCGCCGCATCGCCGCGATCGCCGACGCAGGCATCCCCGTCATCGGCGAAGCGCCCGAGCGCGACCCTGCGATGAAGGACGATCCCACAGCCTTCGCCGCCCTGGTGGATCGCCTCTGGAAAGGCACCACAACGGCCAAGCCGCGCATCATCCCCGCGCAGGACCCGGACGCCGCGCTCGCCCGCATCGGCATCACCCCCGATTTCCGCGTCACCGGCGGCGCGCCCGACAGCGACTACCGCTTCGTCCACCGCACCCTGCCCGACGGAGAACTCTACTTCGTCAACAACCGCCAGAACCGCGCCGAAAAGATTGAGGCGCGCTTCCGCGTGACCGGCTGCCAGCCCGAAATATGGCGCGCGATCGACGGCACCGCGACGCCCGTTTCCTACCGCACGGAGGGGCCAGAAACCGTCATCCCGCTCGAAGTCGGCGCTGAAGACGCCTTCTTCATCCTTTTCCGCAAACCCGCCAGCGCTCCCACTGCAACGATCGCCGCGCCCGTCCCGCGCCAGATCGCGACGCTCGACCAGCCATGGCAGATCAGCTTCCAGCCCGGCCGGGGTGCGCCCGCCACCCTGCCGATGCCCCAACTGTCGCCGCTCAACGAAGCCAAGCAGGAAGGCGTCCGCTACTTCTCCGGCATTGCCACCTACAGCAGCCGCTTCACCCTGCCCAAAGGAGCCCAACGCGGCCAGCCGCTCTGGCTCGACCTCGGCAAAGTAGGCGACCTCGCCGAAGTCCGCGTCAACGGCCAACTCGTCGGCACCAGCTGGTTCGCGCCCTATCGCCTCGACATCGGCCGCTTCGTCAAATCAGGCAGCAACCAGCTGGAGGTGAAAGTCGCCAACCTTTGGGTCAACCGCCTGATCGGCGACAAGCAGCCCGGCGCCAAACCCATGACCTTCACGGCCGCCCCCACCTACAAACCCAACGCGCCGCTCCGCCCATCAGGCCTCATCGGCCCGGTGACATTGTGGAGCACAGAGTAAGATATCCCTCGTCATCCCAGCGGAGGCTGGGATCTCAGGAGGCTACATCCGCCATCAGCAAGAAGAGGCGACATACCACAGCTAGACTAAGGAAGTGGGCCGGAAGACTTACGTCCGGCCCACAATCGTCAGATCGTCGCGTTCCGAGCCTGCGAAGCGTTATGCCCACCATTCCGATAAAGCACCTCGCGCACCCGCTGCGCATCCAACCCGGCATCGGCCACAGTGACAAGCACCGCGCCATTTTTCAGCCGGTCATTATAATAGCCCGCATCCTCCTCGCTCACGCCATGCTTGGTCAACACTTCGTTCAGGCTCCCGCCAATAGCGCCGAGCACCGCGCCTATTCCGACCGCTTCGGGAACAGCTGACGCGGCAATCGCACCCGCGGCCGCCAAAGGTCCGACACCCGGAATGGCCAGCGCCGCGACACCCAACCCCGCGCCCAGTGCGCCGCCACCAAGGATGCCGCGCAAGACGTTGCGATGATGCTCGTCCGTAATCTCGCCATCGCCGCTGGTGGTCGTCGTCGTGCCTCCATGGTGAGCTATAACCGACAAGTCGCTGTCGTTGACGCCAAGGGTCCGCAGTTCCGATACCGCGCGTTCCGCTTCTGCATGTGAATCGAAAATTGCCGATGCTTGCGTCATGTTGAAGTCCTTTCCTCGGTTCAGCTGCGTTCCGCAGCCCCACCCAAAACTTCAACCTACAATTGATGTTCCAACTGAACAGAACTGCCGCAACGGCTGTCCCTGATCCATGTTACTGTCCACTGATCCAGATAATCCGTATCGTCATCCCAGCGAAAGCTGGGATCTCGGGACGCTATGCCGAACGCCCACGCACGAGATGCCAGCCTCCGCTGGCATGAAGCGACAGATATGTGTTGGCTAGATCCCCCCTCTCCTCTTCAGGGGTCGACCACAGAGGTACCGAGCATAGCGAAGGCGGGAGAGGGGCCTGTAAAGCTCGAGCGTCAGCCGCCCCATCAATCACTCATCCCAAACCCCACTCTTCGCAGCATCCCGCGCATAATCCACGAACCGCCGCGCTTTCCGCCCCAGCACCTGCTCCACATCATCCGTCACATAGGCGAGCTTGCCATCCGCGATCCCGGCATAGGTATAGGCATATTCCTCCGGCAATCCGCTCGCCGCGATGCCGTCCCGATACGCCTCGAACGAGATCGGCGTGAAGCGGATGGTCCGCCCCGTCGCCTCCGAAAGCACCCGCGCCGTCTCCTCAAAGCCCAACAGCTCAGGCCCGGTCAGCTCATAAATCTGCCCAGCATGCCGCCCGTCAGACAGAGCCTCCACCGCTACCGCAGCCACATCCTCGATGTCGATAAACGGCTCCGTCGCATCCCCCACAGGCAAGACCAACTCTCCCGCGATCACCGCGTCGAGGAAGAACATCTCGGAGAAATTCTGCATGAACCAGGCCGGGCGCAGGATCGTCCAGTCAGCGCCGCTATTCTTGAAGCCCGCTTCGACCGCATCCATGAAGCCCTCATCTGCACGCCCGGACAGCAGCACCTGCCGCTTGACCCCGCGCTCCAGCGCCAGCTTTGCCAGCCGCCCGATCTGCGCGCCCGCATCGGGATGCGTGTTGTCCGGATGGGCGATATAAAGGCCGTCCGCACCCTCCAGCAGCGGTTTCCAGCTGGCCTCATCTTCCCAGGCAAAAGGCCGCTCGCCCTGACGCGATCCGATGCGCACCTCATGCCCCAGGGCGCTCAGTCGGTCGGCTACCCTGCGGCCCGTTTTCCCGGTGCCGCCAATGACGACGATCGTCGATTTCTGGCTCATGCCTATCCCCTGTTGGTTCGCGAACGCGGTACGATGAGGATATTCTGCGCAAGCTAACGCAGCGTCACAAGGGCAATCCCACATAATTCTCCGCAATCGCCGTCTGCGCCGCCACTGACGAAGCGATATAATCCAGCTCCGCGATCTGCATCCGCCGGTCGAACGCATCATTATCGGGAAAGCGATGCATCAGCCGCGTCAGCTGCCAGGAAAAGCGCTCCGCCTTCCATATCCGTGCCAGCGCCCTGCGCGAATAGCCCGCCACCGCGTCGCCGTCCCGCCGCCGAAACCATCCGATCAGCGCCTCCGACAGGTAGAAGACATCCGACGCCGCGAGGTTAAGGCCCTTCGCCCCGGTCGGCGGCACGATATGCGCGCTGTCTCCTGCCAGCAGCAACCGCCCGTGCCGCATCGGCTCGAACACGAAGGACCGCAGCGGCGCGATCGACTTTTCCAGCGCAGGGCCGCGCACGATATGCGCCGCCGCTTGTGGCCCCAGCCGCACCGCCAGCTCATCCCACAGCCGATCGTCCGGCCAATCCTCGACCCGCTCGTCCAGCGGCACCTGGATATAATAGCGGCTCCGCTTTTCCGACCGCATCGACGCCAGCGCAAATCCGCGCTCGTGATTGGCGTAGATCAGCTCATGCTCACACGGCGGCACGTCCGCCAATATGCCCAGCCATCCGAAGGGATAGATTTTCTCATGAGCCGTCGCGACATGCGCCGGGATTGCTTTTCGGGAAGGCCCATGAAAGCCATCGCAGCCGCAGATGAACTCCGCGTCGATCCGCTCCTCGCGCCCATCCTTGCTATAAGTGACATAAGGCGCGTCACTCTCCACCGCATGCAGCGCGACGTCGCCAGCCTCATAGACAATCTCCAGCCCCCGCTCCCGTGCCGCCTCCATCAGGTCGCGGGTCAGCTCCGTCTGGCCATAGACCATGACCTGACGTCCGGTGAGCCCGGCAATGTCGATGCGGATCAGCCGCTCGCCATCGGCCAGGTGAAACCCATCATGCGGCAATCCCTCGCGATGCATCCGCTCGCCCAGGCCCAGCCGGTCCATCAGGTCCGTCGTGGTCCGCTCCAATACGCCCGCACGGATGCGCCCCAGCACATAGTCGGGCGACGCCCTCTCCACCACGACCACCTCCAGCCCCTCCGCGCGCAGCAAATGGCCCAGCAACAGCCCGGCAGGCCCAGCGCCGATAATGGTGACTTGCGTCTTCATGACATCCTCTTGTCCGTTTATTGATGCCGCGCATCATGCGACCGGTGCCCCTTGCGGGACATGGGCGAACTGGCCTATCATTTGGACGATCCAGCAGCTTTTGGCCCACCCGATGACCACTGCCGTCCCCAGCTTCTATCTTTATGGAGAGCCGCAGCGCGGCGTTGCGGAGGGCTTCGTCCATGTCGAAAGCCTAGACGACCGCTCCCGCCCCAGCGAGTGGACGATCCAGCCGCATCTCCACCGCGACCTCAATCATATCATCCTGATCGCCGAAGGCGGCGGATCGATGCGCGCGGACGGCGAAAGCGTCGACTTCGACGCTCCTTGCCTGCTGCTCGTCCCCGCCGGGATCATCCACGGCTTTTCCTGGCACCACGACTCCCGTGGCTGGGTCATCACCATCGCGGACAGCTATCTCCACCATTTGCTCGAGCGCGACCACGATCTCCACCCTCTCTTCCGCGCCCCCCGCGCCGTCGCCTTGCCCGGCGCGTCCGATGTCGAAACCCGCATCAACAGCCTCGCCCGGGAACTTGCCTGGTCCGGCCCCGGCCAGCGCGCCGCGGTCGAGGCGCTTCTCCTCTGGCTCATCGTCCAGGCGCTGCGCCACGCGACCCTATCCGACTCCAGCGCCAGCAACAGCGGCCGCCAGGCCCGCCTCGTCGCTCGCCTGCGCGAACGGATCGAACAGCGCTTCCGCCATCGCGAGCCGGTCGCCGACCATGCCCGCGCGCTCGGGGTTAGCGAGACCGCGCTGCGCCACGCCTGCGCCCGTGTTGCCAGCCTCTCTCCCGCCGCCATGCTCGACGAACGTGCCCTGCTGGAAGCCCGCCGCCTGCTCCTCTATTCCAACCTTTCCGTCGCGGAAGTCGGCTATGCCGTGGGGTTCGAGGACCCCGCCTATTTCTCCCGCTTCTTCGCCCGCCACACCGGCCGCTCGCCCCGCGACTGGCGCGCCGCCCGGGGACAGGCTACCAGCCCGTCATGAGCGAGGATATCCGCCACATTCTCGATCGCCTGCGCACCCCGCCCGACAACCCCGTCGCCCGCGCCCGCCGCATGGTCGAAGCTTATGTGCCCGAGCATCGCCGAGGCCCGGGCTGGGACCGCCACTGGCGCGAGCTGGAAGCCTATATCGAACTGCCCGGCCGCTGGATCGGCGGAGAGAAAAGCGAAGATGACGTCTGACAAGATCACCGACCTGCTCGTCGCCCGCCTGGTGCGCGACCACGGCCGCAGCAAGCATCACTGGCGCAAGGTGCTGGGCGCCGTCCGCCTCTACAGCCGCGCCACGCACCCCCATTGCAACTGGACGATCACGCCCACCGGCACTGCGCAGGAAATCTCGATCATCGAAGGCCTGATGGACGACCTGCGGATGCGGCACCCGCTCCTCACCGCCTGATCACCCCAACCGCCTCTCCAACTCCCCCAGCACCCGGTAGCAGTCAAACACCTTCGCCACGCTCGAATTAGGCTCCCGCCCCTCGCGGATGGCGCTCACGAACTCGCGGTCCTGCAGCTCAATCCCGTTCATCGACACGTCCACCTTCGAAACGTCGACCGGCTCCTCCTTGCCGTTCACCAGGTCATCATAGCGCGCGATATAGGTGCCCGTGTCCCCGATATAGCGAAAGAAAGTCCCCAGCGGCCCATCATTGTTGAAGCTTAGCGACAGGGTGCAAATCGCCCCGCTCTCGCTCTTCAGCTGGATCGACATGTCCATCGCGATGCCAAGTTCAGGATGGATCGGCCCCTGCATCGCATGCGCGTCCACGATCCGCCCCGCCTGATAGGCGAACAGGTCCACCGTATGCGCCGCATGGTGCCACAGCAGATGGTCGGTCCACGACCGCGGCTCGCCCTTCGCGTTGATATTCTTGCGCCGGAAGAAATAGGTCTGCACATCCATCTGCTGGACGTTGAACGCGCCTGCCTTGACCTTCTGATGCACCCATTGATGGCTCGGGTTGAAGCGCCGCGTATGCCCGACCATGCAGGTCAGCCCGGTTTCCTCCTGCTTGGCGAGCACAGCCTGCGCATCGGCCCAGCTATCCGCCAGCGGTATTTCCACCTGCACATGCTTCCCCGCATCCATGCAGGCGATCGCTTGGCTCGCATGCATCTGCGTCGGCGTGCACAGGATCACCGCGTCCACATCATCGCGCGCCAGCGTCTCGGCCAGATCGGTCGTCACATGACCGATCCCATATTTCGCGGCCACCGCCTGCGTCGGCGCCAGTTCACGCCCCACGAGCGAGGTGACAGTCACGCCGTCGATATTCTTCAGGCCATCCAGATGCTTTTCACCAAAAGCACCAGCGCCTGCCAGGGCGATACGCATAGAACACTCCCTTATCTCCCTCTCCCCTTCAGGGGAGAGGGCCGGGGAGAGGGGAACACCCGCTCCTCCGTTGAAACAGCAGGAGAGGGCACAGCCCCTCTCCCAAACCCTCTCCCTGAAGGGGAGAGGGCTTCAAAAAAGCTCAACCCGGCTCCAGCACCAAATGCCCCACAGCCGTATTACTCGCAGGCACATGATAATGCCGATGCAGCGCCTTCACCCTGCGCCCAAGCGCCCCGCGCATGATCAGCCACATCACCATCTCAATCCCTTCGGACCCGGTCTCCCGCAAATATTCGATGTGCGGAATCGCCCGCAGAGACCCGTCATCTTCGGCCGACAGCAGGTCGAGGAAGCGATTGTCCCACTCCGCATTGATCAATCCCGCGCGCGGTCCCTGCAACTGGTGGCTCATCCCGCCCGTGCCCCACACCTGCACATTCAGGTCCTCGCCATAACTCTCCACCGCCCGCGCGATCGCCTCGCCCAGCATCCAGCAGCGATTGCCCGACGGCGGCGGATAAGTGACGACATTCACCGCCAGCGGAACGACCTTCACCGGCCAGGCATCCGGCTGCCCGAACATCAGGCTCATCGGCACGGTCAGCCCATGATCGACATCCATCTCGTTGATGATGGTCATGTCGAACTCATCCAGGATCAGGCTTTGCGCGATATGCCAGGCAAGGTCCGCGTGCCCTTCCACATCGGGCACCGGGCGCGGCCCCCATCCTTCGTCGCATATCCCGTACCGGTCGGCACAGCCAATCGCGAAGGTCGGAATGATCTTCATGTCGAAAGCCGACGCATGGTCGTTATAAACCAATATCACCACGTCCGGCTTTTCCTGCGCGATCCATTGCCGCGACCAGTCATACCCCGCGAACAAAGGCGCCCAATAGGGCTCGCCCACCTTTCCATTGTCCATCGCCGCGCCGATTGCGGGCACATGGCTGGTCCCCACCCCAGCGGTAACGCGGGCCATCAACGCTTCTCCCTGATCGAACGCTGGCCCTCTGGTGATCGCCCTCCGGCGACCATCATGGCCTGATACTCTTCCGTGCTCATGCCCGTCATCGTGCCCACGGCCTGCAAGAAGGACATGCCGTCCGTCGAAAACACCTTCGCCAGAAAATAAATATTGCCGCCCAGATCGAGGCAACGATTATAGTCGCGGTCCAGTATCGCCTGCCGCTGATCTTCGCTCATCGGCCATTCGTTCAGATAGGCGCGCTCGTCCGCCTTCCACCGTTCGCGATTGTCCGCCTTCATCAGGCTCATCGCGAACTGGTTCATCCAATATCCCTGCCGCGCGCGCTTGCCGGTATAGACCCGCGTGCCGGGAATATCGTCGAACTCGGCCAGATATTCATGGATATCAACGCTCATCGGCGGTTCTCCAGACAAAGAAAAATCCATCTCCCGTCCCGTCCTTCCACAGCAAGGACGGGAGATGGATCCACCCCCCACAGGGATAGATGGGGGGTGCGGAAGCTCACAGCCCGCGCGCCTTCAACTGCGCGTCCAGGCGCGGAAAGACGCGGCGGGCATTGCCCTCGAATATCGCGTGCCGGTCCGCATCGCTGATATCCAGCGCATCGACATAGCGCTTGGTATCATCGAAATAATGACCGGTCGTCGGATCGATGCCACGCACCGCGCCCACCATCTCGGACCCGAACAGGATATTCTTGTTGTCGATCACATCGGCCAGCAAATCGACGCCCGGCTGATGATAGACGCATGTATCAAAAAAAATGTTGTTCATCAGATGCCTGTCGAGGCTCGGCTTCTTCAGCATGTCCGCCAGCCCCCGATAGCGCCCCCAATGATAGGGCACCGCGCCCCCGCCATGCGGAATGATGAAGCGCAATGTCGGGAAGTCGGCAAACAAATCCCCCTCCAGCAACTGCATGAAGGCGATGGTATCGGCGGCGATATAATAGCCCCCGGTCGCATGCATCGCCGGATTGCAGCTACCCGACACATGGATCATCGCCGGAACGTCCAGCTCGACCATCTTCTCGTAAAATGGATACCAGTAACGATCCGTCAGCGGCGGATGCTGAAAATGCCCGCCGCCCGGATCGGGATTGAGGTTGCAGCCAATAAAGCCCAGCTGCGCCACGCACCGCTCCAGCTCGGCAATGCTGTTCGCCATGTCCGCCTTGGGCGACTGCGGCAACATGCACACGCCAGCGAAAGTATCGGGATACAGCCCCACCACCCGCGCGATCAGGTCATTGCAGCGCATAGCCCACTCCCGCGCGACCGCTGCGTCGCCAACATGTGGCGCCATCGCCGAAGCACGCGGCGAAAAGATCGTGAGGTCCGCCCCCCGCTCCCTGATCAGGCGCAGCTGGTTGGATTCGATCGTGTCGCGAATTTCATCATCGCTGATGTCTGGATAAGGCGGCGCAGCAACGCCCGCCGTGAACGCCGCCTTCTGCTCTTCCCGCCAGGCATCATGCCCCTTGGGGAGCACGGTATAATGTCCATGGCAGTCGATAATCAGACTCATCCGTCGCTCAGTCCTTCAACCCATCACTTGCATCATCGCCACCATCGGCAGCTTTCGTCGCCCCCGCGCAGGGCTCCCCCACCAACCTCGTCACCCCGGGCCTGACCCGGGGTCCCGCTTCCGTCGCCCCACCGCCCGGAATAGCGGGACCCCGGATCAAGTCCGGCGTGACGAAGGAGATGGCTTCATCATCAAGCCGGCGTCACCAATCCCCACTCCGTCATCCCAGCGAAAGCTGGGATCTCGTGCCTCCAGCCCGAACCCCGACCGCCTGAGATCCCAGCCCACGCTGGGATGACGAACCTAACTCAAGCTCGCAATTCAGCGGCCGCCCCAGCAAATCACCCCACCTCAAGCCGCAACCCCACACCCCTTACCCCGAACCGCCTCGCCCGAAGCCAAAACCACCCCAAGCTTCCCGCTCAACCCCTCCGGCACATCC
The DNA here is from genome assembly GCA_946886075.1 of uncultured Novosphingobium sp. Next base: position 116,807 of record CAMPHR010000001.1, read on the forward strand.
CTCACACCCAAAGCCCCAATCGCCCGCTGCCGCTCCACCGTACCGCGCGTCATCGCAGCCCCGGTTCCCAGCGCCTCCAGCGTCTTCACCACCTCTTCCATCTCCGCCGCGCGCCGCAGCCCATGAACCAGCATCCGTTCCAGATTATAATCCGCGCGCTCAGCCCAAGGCCGCACCTTCTCGCTCGCATCCAGCGACGCCAGCACCTCGCCGCGCACGCCCGCGGCTTCCGCCGCCAGCACGCACTCGGCGGTCAGGGCCTCCAGTCCCTTGACCATCACTGATCGGATCATCTTGATGGCGGAGGCGCGCCCGACTGCGTCACCCACCACCCGCATATTGGAAAAGCCGAGCGCCCCCAGCCGGGCAGCAGCCTCTTCCGCCGCGCCGCCGCTCAGCAGCAACGGCACCGACAGCGCCGCCGGATGGACCGGCGCCATGACGGCTACATCGACATATTGCCCACCCGCACCCTCGATAGCGCGCGCCGCCTCTTGCTTCGTCTCCGGCGCCACGCTGTTCATGTCGCAATAGATCGCGCCGGGCGCGATGCACTCGGCCGCCGCTTGCGCCACCGCCAGCGCCTGATCCGCCGTCACCAGCGAAATGATCAGCTGCACACCCGAAAGCGCATCCTCCAAAAAGCGCGCGCCCAGCACATGGGCTCGCGCATAAGCCGCGATCATCGCGTCACGCGCCGCTGCATCGTCAGTCTTGCAGTCGAATATATGCGCCCGCGCTGCCCAATCCCCTGCCGATGTAAAGGTCGAACCCGCCTCGCCAAATCCAATGAGACCGACTTCCTGCTCCATGTGCAAAGGCATGACCCATCGGCACCGCAGCGGCCAATCGAATCCATGGCCTATCCATAAATTTTTACGAACTTATGTTTTCAACCTCCTGATCGATCGCGGTCATGAAGCGATGCTGCAACCGGGTAGGCCGCCAGTCGGCCCGGATGGTCAGGCCGATCGTGCGGCTGATCGCGCCGGGCGCAGGACCGATGTCGATCACCATCCCGGCATGCAATTCCAGCGCCAGCTGATCGCGCGACAGCATCGTCAGATAATCGCCATTCACCAGCAATTCCCGGATCGTCATCACCGAACCGCATTCGATCGGCACGGCGGGCAGCGCGCCACCTAGCGCCCCCATCATCTTGCGCCACAATTGCCGTAACGGCGTGCCTTCGGGCGGCAATATCCAGGGGTAGCGTCGCAACGCATCGGCGTCCCAACCCGCTGCCAGCGGATGCCCCGCGCGGGCCAGGATCGTCGGCCGATCCTCGAACAAGGCCTTTTGCACCAGATCCTGCCCGATCGAGCCATCGCGCAGCGCCCCGATCATCATGTCCACCTCGCCATCGCGCAGCGGCCCCACCAGTTCGGCATGCGACCCTTCATGGACGCTGATATGGACATGGGGAAACTCTGCCCGGAACCGGCTGATCACGCGGGGCAGCAGCCGCGCGCGCGACAGCGGCATCGCGCCCACCACGACGCGCCCGCTCTCCTGCCCTTTCAGCGCCTCAATCTCTTCCAGCCCCGACCGCAATTCCGCCAGCGCCAGCCTCAACCGCCGCGCCAGCGCCGCGCCCGCGCTGGTCAGCGCCACGCCCCGTCCGCGCCGCTCCGCCAGCCTGTATCCCATGGCCAGCCCCAGATCACCCACCGCCCGGTGTAGCGACGGTTCCGTCACCCCCGCTTCACCCGCCGCCGCCGCATAGCTCCCCGCCCGCGCCAGCGCGACGAACGCCCTGATCTGCGCCGCCGTCGCCCGGTTGCTGCCGATCAACCGCAGCGCCGCTTCCAGGCGTGGCGCGAGCCGTGCCGACGCTTCCGTCGGCGTCATGCCGCCCGGATGCCGCTCGAACAGCGGCAGGCCCAGCTGCGCCTCCAGCTTCGCGATCCCCTGCGTCACCGCAGGCTGCGTCAAATTCACCGCCCTCGCCGCCAGGCTGACGCTCCCATGCGCCACCACCGCGGCAGCAGCGGACAGATGCCGTATATTGAACTGATCAGGTGCCATCAGGCATAGTTAGCAAAATCTAATGCCCCTTGCACGGTTCAAATTTGTCCAACCCGTTTTTTCTCGCCACTTCATTCTTGCTTTCGCCAAAAGGAACAAACCCCATGTCCGGCATCATCGTCCAGAATATCGACCGGGCGGATCTTTCCACCATCGACGCCCTCGCCCATTGCGGCGTCGCCACCGTCCACGAATCCCAGGGCCGCACCGGACTCCTCGCCCCCTACATGCGTCCCATCTATCCCGGCGCCCGCATCGCTGGCAGTGCCGTCACCATCTCCGCTCCGCCCGGCGACAACTGGATGATCCACGTCGCAATCGAGCAACTCCGGGAAGGCGACATCCTCCTCCTCGCGCCCACCAGCCCTTGCACCGACGGCTATTTCGGCGACCTCCTCGCCACCTCAGCCCAAGCGCGAGGCTGTCGCGGCCTGGTCATCGACGCAGGCGTCCGCGACATCCGCGACCTTACCCAAATGAACTTCCCCGTCTGGTCGAAGGCAGTTCATGCCCAGGGCACGATCAAAGCGACGCTCGGCAGCGTGAACGTCCCGATCGTCTGCGCCAATGCCCTCGTCCATCCGGGCGACATCATCATCGCCGACGATGACGGCGTCTGCATCGTCCCCCGCGCCAACGCCGCTGCCGTCCTCGAAAAAGCCCAGGCCCGCGAAGCCGCCGAAGAAGCCAAGCGCGCCCGCCTCGCCGCCGGAGAACTCGGCCTAGACATCTACAACATGCGCCCCCGCCTCGAAGAGATGGGCCTGAAATATGTCTGACTCTGCCCGGGTCATGTGGATGCGCGGCGGCACATCGAAGGGCGGCTATTTCCTCGCCGAAGACCTGCCCGCCAACCCTGCTGCTCGCGACAGCTTCCTGCTGCGCATCATGGGTTCCCCCGACCCGCGCCAGATCGACGGCATGGGCGGCGCCGATCCGCTCACCAGCAAGGTCGCGATCATCAAGAAGTCGCAGCGACCTGGCGCAGATGTCGATTATCTCTTCCTCCAGGTCTTCGTTGACCAGGCGATCGTCACCGATGCCCAGAATTGCGGCAACATCCTCGCCGGGGTCGGCCCCTTTGCCATCGAACGCGGCCTTGTCGATGCGCAGGATGGGGAAACTCGCGTTGCCATCTACATGGAAAATACCGGGCAACTCGCAATCGCCACCGTGCAGACTCCGGGCCGCATTGTCCGTTACGAAGGTGACGCCAGGATCGACGGCGTTCCCGGCACAGCCGCCCCCATTCCCCTGGAGTTCCGCGACACCGCCGGCTCTTCCTGTGGCGCCTTGCTGCCCACAGGCAGCGCGGTAGATGAAGTCGATGGGGTTCCCGTCACCCTGATCGACAATGGCATGCCCTGCGTCATCATCAAGGCGCAGGATGTTGGCATCACTGGCTACGAGGATCGCGCCACGATGGACGCCGACGTCACCCTCAAAGCCCGCATCGAAAAGATCCGCCTTGCGGTGGGAGAGCGTATGAACCTTGGCGATGTAAAGGAAAAATCCGTACCCAAGATGATGCTAGTAGCGCCGCCGCGCCGTGGTGGAGCGATCACCGTGCGCAGCTTCATCCCCCATCGGGCGCACGCATCCATCGGCGTGCTGGGCGCGGTCAGCGTCGCCACCGCTTGCCTCCTCCCCGGCTCTCCGGCTGCCGAACTGGCATCCGTGCCCGATAGAAAGCGCAAGGTGATGTCGGTAGAGCACCCAAGCGGCGAAACAACCTGCGTGATGGAAATGGACGATCAGGGCAACGTCACCAGCGCAGCGATGCTCCGCACCGCTCGCAAGCTGATGGATGGAAAGGTTTTCGGGTGAGCGAACGCATCCGCAGCTGGACGAACACCCCGTCCCTTCCCCATTTCACGCCGCCGCCGGGCGCCGTCGATGCGCATTGCCACGTCTTCGGCCCGATGGAGCTGTTCCCCTTCAGCCCAAAGGCGAAATATCTTCCGCAGGATGCTGGTCCGGACATGCTTTTTGCCCTGCGCGACCGGCTCGGCTTTTCCCGCAATGTCATCGTGCAGGCCAGTTGCCACGGCACGGATAATGCGGCGACCCTTCACGCCATCACCCGATCAGGGGGCAAGGCGCGCGGCGTGGCGGTGGTTGACCCGGCAATCAGCGACACCGAGCTGGAGGAGTTGCACAAGGGCGGCATCCGCGGCGTTCGTTTCAACTTCCTCAAACGCCTGGTCGAAGATGCGCCCAAGGACCGCTTCCTTGAAATAGCCCGCCGGATCGAGCCCCTGCGCTGGCATGTGGTGATCTATTTCGAAGCGGATCTGCTGGAAGAATTGCGCCCCTTCATCGACGCGATCCCCACTTTGCTGGTCATCGACCATATGGGCCGTCCCGATGTCTCTCAGGGTCCAGATGGGCGCGATATGAAAGCCTTCCGAGCCCTGCTGGACAGCCGCAGCGACATATGGACGAAGGTGACATGCCCTGACCGGCTTGATCCTCAAGGACCACCTTGGGATGATTTCGCTCGATCAGTTGCGCCCTTGGTTGCCGACTATCAAGATCGGGTGCTTTGGGGCACCGACTGGCCTCATCCCAATATGGAGAAAGCCATCCCGGATGACGGCGCCCTCGGCGATATGGTCCCGCGCATCGCTCCGTCGACCGAAATGCGACGCAAGCTGCTCGTCGACAATCCGATGCGGCTCTATTGGCCGGAAGAAGCGGCGAATAACCACTGAGCGATCAGGCTCAGCTGCCCGCTTGCGTATTCACCGGCGGCGCGAGCGGATTGGCATCATCGACTTCGCCTTTCTCGATCTTCTTCTCCGCTTCTCCGCTTTCCGGATTGCTGCCATCCTGCGGCGATCCGCGCTCGGGCGGAGGAATGTCGTTACTGCCTTCTGCCGGAGCCGCTGGAGATTGACCGCCTTGTTTGTCCTGCTGCATGGCATTTTCCCTGATGACTGAACTTCAGGACTAACGCTGCGCGGCTCACAGGTTTCCACTCGATCAAGCTGTGCCCGTTAACATGGATGAAGCTGTCAGCGTGGCACCGCAAGCCGTCAGGAACGTTCGGCCATTATGGCTCGCGCGCTCAAAGTGTACCGCACCCCGATCGGCTTTCATGACGCCTATGTTGCGGCAGCCAGCCAGAAGGCGGCGCTCTAGGCTTGGGGCACTGACACCAATCTTTTCGCACGAGGATCGGCAGAGCAGGTCACGCAAGCCGACCTGATCCGCGAGCCGCTGGCGCATCCTGGCACTGTCATCAAGCGGCCACGGGGAAGCGAGGCCGAGCACCTTGCCTCGCTCGCCAACACCCGCCCGCAGCCGACACGGAAGCACGCCCGTCCGGACAACCAGGGCCGGGCCAAGCCAGCGGCGAGGAAGCGTGCCGCCCCTCCTCCTCGGCCCAGTCGCGATGCCCTGAATGCGGCGGAAGACGCTCTGGCTCAGCAAGAATCGGAAGCCAAGGCAGCGCTGGCGTTGCTCGAAGAGCAACAGGCTCGACTACGCGCGGAAATGGAGCGCTTGCGCAAAAAGCAGCAGGCCGCTCATGAACAGCTTGAGCGCAGCATCGACAAAGAACGCCGCAAATATGATGCAGCCCTTGAACGTTGGCGCGCTTCATGACCGATCATCTTTCAACGCGATGCAATGGATTTTTGCCATTCCGACCCAACGGCTTGGCACCAGATCCGATTTGCATCGTTGTCGATTGTCAGGAGGGGTCTTGAATGGACACCCGTGACGACATCATCGCGATAGGGCTGCTGACGCAGAATGACATTCAGCGGCTCGGCGACAGCTTCTCACGCCTGTTTCCCCTCCCGCGCGATGGCGCGTTTGACGACCTGATCAAGGCAATTGACGATGCAGATCGGGAAAAGGATAAGCGCCCCAAGCCTTGATAATTTTTAATCAGCGATGCCGCCGGACCGCGACAAGTTGGGCCCGGCTGTAAATCGTCGACCTTTATGATGGTCGGGGCAGCCGGGCCCGATTCCGCAAGTTTGGGGGTATCTTGCGGAAGCCGCAGGCTCCCCGAGCACCGGCGACTGACAGCATCCTACATAAGCCTCGCCAGGCGATCATTGGCGCTTAATGCTGGCCGGCCGACGATTAGGGACGAAGCGGCATCTCCTTAAGGACAATGGAATGCACGCGGCGCTATCCCCATGGAATTACAGATAGCTATGCGGATGATCACCGCGCTTGAGATGAACTTGGCTGTGACGATATGACGAGCGGATGCTGTCTCTTCATCGTGCCTTAGCAATGCTGCCTCTGCTCCTTGCAGGCTGCGCACCCTACCAACCCGTTTCCGATACGCCCGTCCGGATCGGCCCGCCCTATACCGTGCGCGGCGTCACCTATGTGCCTGCCCCACAGCCGGGTTATGACGAGGTCGGCTATGCCAGCTGGTATGGCAATGAGTCAGGCAATCGGACGGCGCGCGGAGAAAAATTCCGCGCACGCGGGATCAGCGCGGCTCACCCCACCTTGCCCCTGCCCTCCTATGTGGAAGTGACCGAGTTGAGCAGCGGCCGCACCCTGCTGGTCCGGGTCAATGATCGGGGGCCGTTTGCCCGTGGGCGGATCATCGACCTGTCGCAGGGAGCCGCGCAGGCCCTGGGTATTCGCGCTCGGGGCCAAGCCGCCGTCCGCGTCCGCGTCACCGATCCGGATGAGAAGGACCGCAAGCGGCTGCGAAAAGGAAAGCCCGCGAGCGCACGGCAGCCGCTGACAGGAGCGGCGCTCGAAGCGCAACGCGGCAGGCTTTACTTGCCACGCTGATCTTCCCGTCGCGCACCCCACTCTAAAATTCCCCATCGCCATGACGCTCAAGCGCTGTATAGCCACGTATATATCTCTGGCTTGGGTATAGCATGCGTCGCTTACTGGTTCTGCTCCTTCTGCTTATGTCCGTCTTCGCAGGCCCGGCGGCTCAAGCGCGGGGGCGCGGACCGCTCGTGCTGGCAGCAGCCAGCCTGCAGGAGTCGCTGACTGCCGCCGCAGATGCATGGACGGCGCTGGGACATGATCGACCTGTCCTTTCGTTTGCCGCTTCGTCCGCCCTTGCCCGTCAAATCGAAGCCGGGGCGCCTGCCGACCTGTTTCTGTCAGCCGACGAACCCTGGATGGATGCAGTCGCTGCAAAGGGGTTGGTGCGGCGAGGGACACGTGCCACCCTGCTGACCAACAAGCTTGTCCTGATCGCCCCGGCGGGAAGAGGGGCGTCTATGCCCATTGGGCGCGGCTTTCCGCTCGCTCGAGCGATAGGTGACGGCCGCTTGGCGATGGCGGACCCCGACAGCGTTCCGGCGGGGAAATATGGCAAGGCGGCTCTGCTCGCCCTCGGAATTTGGCCTTCGATCGCGGGGAAGGTCGCGGCCGCCGAAAATGTCCGAGCGGCTTTGGCGATGGTGGAGCGGGGGCAGGCGCCCCTTGGCATCGTGTACGAAACCGACGCGCGCGCCACCAGCGCGGTCAGGATCGTCGGGGTCTTTCCGGCAACTAGTCATCCGCCAATCACTTATCCGCTGGCGCTGCTCAGCCGATCGAGCCACCGGGAAGCGGCAGCATTTCATCGCTTCCTCCTGTCTCAGCGCGGCAAGGCGATCTTCCGCCGCTATGGCTTCGGCACGCGGTGACGAGCGCATCCCTTGGCGCGCAGGAGTGGGAGATCGTCCTGCTCTCGCTTAAAGTCAGTCTCGCGGCCATGTTCATCACCCTGCCGCTGGCCTTTGCCCTTGCCTGGATACTCGCGCGGTGGCGATTCCCCGGCAAGCTGTTACTCGACGCAGCCGTCCACCTGCCGCTGGTGCTGCCGCCCGTGGTCATCGGATGGATGTTGCTGCTGACCTTTGGACCCACGGGACCCATCGGCGGCTTGTTGGAGAGGTGGCTAGGTCTCTCCATCATGTTCCGATGGACGGGCGCTGCCATTGCTGCGGGGGTGATGGCGCTTCCCCTGATGGTGCGCGCGATCCGGCTTTCGATCGAAACTGTCGATCATCGCCTGGAGCAGGCCGCGCAAACTCTCGGCGCCAGTCCCGCAAGATGTTTTTTCACGATCCTCCTGCCCCTCTCCCTCCCCGGCGTCGCAGCTGCCTTCATCCTCGGCTTTGCCCGATCGCTCGGGGAGTTTGGGGCCACCATCACCTTCGTTTCCAATATTCCGGGGGAAACCCGCACTCTGTCGCTGGCCATATACAGCGCTCTTCAGGTGCCGGGCGCGGATGCGGCCGTCTGGCGACTGGCACTGATCTCGATCGGCCTTTCTCTGGGAGCACTTCTGCTATCGGAAGCACTGGCCCGTCGGGCATCAGCCGATAGGACCAGTCATGTCCTTTGACGTCGATGTCAGCAAAGATCTTGGCAGCCATGTCGTAGCCGCCCGCTTTGCGGCATCCGATGGCATAACGCTGCTCTGGGGCCCGTCGGGCATAGGGAAAACATCAGTGCTCAACATGATCGCCGGTCTGCTACGGCCGGATCGCGGCCATGTCAGCATCGATGGGGAAATGCTGTTCGACGACAGCGGCTCCATTGACCTTCCTCCACATCGCCGCCGCATCGGCTATGTCTTTCAGGACGGGCGCCTATTCCCGCATCTCCGCGTGCGCGCGAACCTGCTCTACGGACATCGCCTGGCGGCGCCCGAGAACCGGTGGATGTCGCTGCAGGCCGTCGTCGACTTCCTTGGCATCGAGCATCTGCTTGGCCGCTGGCCCCGCACGCTGTCGGGCGGCGAGGCTCAGCGCGTCGCCATTGGCCGAGCGCTCCTGTCGGGCGCCCGCGCGCTCCTGATGGATGAGCCTCTTGCCTCGATCGATCCGGCCCGCAGGGAGGACATCATGGACGTCATCCTGCGCATTCGGGACGAGCTTCGGCTGCCAATCGTCTATGTCACCCACAATCCCGAGGAAGCCGACCGATTGGCTACCCGGAAGATCGAGCTTACGCCTTCACCTCGATGATGGCGATCAAGCCTCCGTCTTCCGCGTTCACCAGCCGGACCGACGCATCGAAAGTCATGGCCAGCGAACGGGCGATGGTGAGCCCGATGCCCGTTCCCGGCCGCCCTCCCGGCTGCCCAGAAGCGCCACGGGTAAATGGCTCGAACATCTGATCGAGCTGATCCGGCGGGATGCCGGGGCCCTTGTCCCGAATGTGTATGAGAATGCGCCCGCCCTGCCGAGAACATCCGATTTCCGCGTCGCCACCATATTTGATGGCGTTGCTGGTCAAATTGCTGATGCATCGGCTGAGCGCGTTGGGCTTGACCCTGATCGTTCCTCCGCATCCCCCGGAAAAGCGTAGCGGCGCTCCGAGGTCCTGCGCATCCTCGACCATGCTCTCCAGCAGGGAATCTACGTCCACGAGGGACCATTCCTCTTGTGTTTCGGTGCTCGCCGCCAGGTCCAACCCCTCCTTGACGAGAGTTTGCATCGCCTGATGATCCTGCAACAGTCGCGAACGAAGCTCGTCATTCTCGACCAGCTCAAGTCTCAATCTCAGCCGGGTAAGCGGTGTCTGCAGATCATGGCTGATCGCTGCGAGCAATTGCGTCCGCTCAGCAAAGCCCGCGCGAGCTCGCCGTTGCATGAGGTTGAAAGTCGATAGCGCTGCTCGCACTTCCTCAGGACCGGTTTCGGGAATTTCTTCAGGGTCGAGAGATAATGAGAAGGACTCTGCCGCATGCTTCAAACGGCGCAAAGGTTCAGCCACGATCCGGGCCACGACGATCGCAAGTCCGGCAGAGGCGATGATGATCAGCAGCATGTAAAGCGGGTTTGCCATCATGCTTGCTGGCCGCTCCATGCGCGGCAGGTTGAGCGCCATCGACCTTCGCGCGCCTGTGCCATCGGTGAAGCGCACGATCCAGCAAGAGGGGCGTGGCACATCGACTACGCCTGCGGCACCGACCGAAGGATCATAGCGTTGACGCGGAAAACAGAGGCCCGCAGGCACTTGGCTGGCTTCGGGATTGGACCCTCGTCCAAAGCGCGCCCTTAACGCATTTGCCAGATCCGCATCGGGTTCTGCCACTGCGATGCCCTCGGGCGCCAACGCCGCGCCCATGATCTGCTGCGACGCCAGCATGGCTTCCACGCCCTTGGGATCACGTTGCAGTCGATGGGCTATATCCTCGGCACTCGCAACGACGCGTTGCATGCGCCAGCTTTGGAAATCCCGGCTGCGGCTATGCTCCGCGACCAGCAGAGCGAGCATTGCCGCCAAAGACATGCCAATGGTCAACAGCAGGAAAATTCGGCCCGTCAGCGACCGCAAAAAGCTTCGGGCTCGGTTCCAGAGCGGCATAATCATTCGAAGGCGACCGGACTGGCCAACACATATCCTTCGCCCCGGACCGTCAGGATCAGCTCTTCGCCCCCGGGCATCGCCGCCAACTTCTGTCGCAACCGGCTCACTTGAAGATCGATAGACCGATCGAACGCAGCCGTGGCCCGTCGTTCCGGCACCAGATTTTCGCGGGACAGAACAACATTGGGCTCATCGATGAAGCGGGACAGAAGCCGGAATTCGGCGGAGGACAGCATCACAAGTCGGCCGTCTTCGGCAATCAACCTGCGCTGGAACAAGTCTAGTCGCCACGGACCAAAGCTTGCCGTTCGGGCGCCCTTGTCACGCTGGCGTTCGGGATCGTCATTATGGGCACGGCGAAGCAGATTGCGTATTCTCACCAGCAATTCGCGCGGCTCGAACGGTTTGGTGAGATAGTCGTCCGCGCCGAGCTCCAGCCCGAGCACCCGGTCGATCGCACTGCCTCGCGCCGATACCATGATGATGCGAACATCATTGCCCTGCGCGCGCAACTCCCGGCACAGGTTGAGGCCGTCTCCATCGGGAAGGTTGAGGTCAAGCACGATCAGGTCCGCGGGGTGCAGCGAAAGCGCCTCATGAAGCTCCGCCAGGCTGCCGGCGGGCACGACCTCATAATGTTCCTGCTGCAGCTGCCGGACGATCAGGTCCCGGATATCCGGATCGTCATCAACGACGATCAGACGTGCGGCGCGGCTGTTAGTCTGGTCAGGCATGGCGCCGTTCTAAGGGGTCCGGCGAGAAAAGTCTGCCCATGTCCATGCGGCTGATACGTGCCGATACATTCCGACATATCGCGATGCACAATGGCACATGATCTGCCTTTTAAACACCGTTGGGAAGAGCGAAGAGGAAGCGTCGGCGCCTGCGCTGTGACACTCGTCACCAGTTGGCCCGGCCTTCACCCGGCGCTCCCCCTCCCCCCTGCGCCGGGTGAAGTTTTCGCACTGCTGATTTTGTTACTGGATCGCCCGCCGCTATGCCGCTGCGTCTTGCACCCTTCTTATTCCGCCGCGCTCAATTGACCGTAGCGTTGTGTCTGCTGGCCACCGCCTGTGGCCAGAGCAAGCCGCCTGAAAAGAAGCAGGTCGAGGTAGGTGTAGTTACGCTGCGAACGCAGGATGTGACTGTATCCACCGAACTCCCTGGGCGCACTGCGTCAACCATGATGTCAGAGGTGCGGCCACAGGTCGTAGGCGTGGTCCAGAAGCGCCTTTTCACCGAAGGCTCCTACGTCCGAGCGGGTCAGCCGCTCTATCAGATCGACCCTTCCCTCTATCGGGCATCCCGCGACGAGGCGCAGGCGGCTCTCGCCAATGCGCAGGCTACGGCGGTCGCGGCTCAGGCCAAAGCGCGCCGTTATCAGGCTCTCGGCCGGACGGAGGCTGTCAGCGCACAGGAACGGGATGATGTCATCGCTGCTGCCCGGCAGGCAGGTGCCGCCATCCAGCAGGCGCGCGCTTCGCTTCAGACGGCCAGCATCAACTTGCGTTTCACCGAGGTCCGCGCACCGATCAGCGGGCGCATCGGCCGGTCGTCGGTGACTCCTGGCGCGTTGGTAACCGCCAGCCAGACGGCCCCGCTCGCGACCATTCAGCAACTCGATCCCATCTTTGTCGATATCACGCAGTCCAGCGCGCAGCTTCTCGCGCTCCGGCGCAGCCTTGCCGCTGGCAAGGCTCTTCCTGCAAGCGCCGTCATCCGGCTGAAGCTCGATGACGGTAGCGACTATCCGCTGGAAGGACGTGTGGAATTTGCCGAACCGATCGTGGACCCGAACAGCGGCACGATCACCCTCCGCGCGCGGTTTCCCAATCCGGACAGCCTTCTGCTCCCCGGCATGTTCGTGCGCGTCGTGGCCCCACAAGCGGTGATCCCCGGAGGTATACTGGCGCCCCAGCAAGGCATCAGCCGTGATCCCAAGGGAAATGCCACGGCCTTGATCGTCAACAGGGCGAACAAGGTCGAGCGGCGGACGGTGACGGCGGCCCAGGCGATTGGCGACAAGTGGCTTATTACCGCAGGCCTCAAGGCTGGTGACCGCCTGATCGTGGAAGGGACCGATAAGGTGAAGCCGGGTGACACGGTCCGCGCCGCCGCGATCGGTCAACCGCGCCAGAATTCCAAATGATCAGCCGCTTTTTCATCGACCGCCCGATTTTTGCATGGGTGATCGCCATTGGCATCATGCTTGCCGGTCTCGGGGCCATGCTGTCGCTGCCAATCGCCCAATATCCCGACATCGCGCCACCGGCCGTCAATATCCGGGCAAATTATCCTGGCGCTTCGGCCGACACGGTCGAAACGAGCGTCACCCAAGTCATCGAACAGCAACTGACCGGCATCGATGGCCTGATGTACTTCTCGTCGACATCCACAGCCAATGGCCAGTCACGGATCAACGTCACCTTCAACAAGGGGACTGACCCCGATACCGCTCAGGTACAGGTCCAAAACAAGGTGCAGCAGGCATTGAGCCGGTTGCCAAACGCGGTTCAGCAGCAAGGCCTTACAGTCACCAAGTCGCAGACCGACTTCCTGATGCTGGTCGCTCTTTACGATCGCACCGATCGATCGACGCAGGCCGACATATCGGACTATCTGGTCAATAATTTCCAGGACCCGATTTCCCGACTGGAAGGTATCGGCGACGTTCAGATCTTTGGGTCCCAATATGCGATGCGCATATGGCTGGACCCCTATAAGCTCGCGACCGTCAAGCTCATGCCGTCTGATGTCGAAACCGCCATCCGGTCGCAGAATATCGAGGTTTCTGCCGGGCAAATCGGCGCTGATCCTGCTCCCGCCGGGCAGCAGCTCAACGCTACCGTGCGTGCTCGCTCCCGGCTGCAGACGCCCGAACAATTCCGCAACATTATCGTAAAGACGCAAAGCGACGGGTCAGTCGTCCACCTTTCCGATGTCGCGCGGGTCGATCTGGGTAACGAAAGCTACACCTCTTCCGCATCGCTGAACGGGCATCCAGGATCGGGCATTGCGCTGCAACTTGCCCCGGGCGCGGACGCGCTCAAGACCGCCGAACTTGTAAAGGCCAAGGTAGAAGAGCTGTCGGCCGGTCTGCCCTATGGCTACAGCATCGCATTTCCGCGTGACACGACGCCCTTCATCCGGCTTTCGGTGAATGAAGTCATCAAGACCCTGATCGAGGCCGTCGGGCTGGTCGTCGTCGTCATGTTCGTTTTCCTGCAAAGCTGGCGCGCGACCCTGATCCCTGCGGTGGCTGTGCCCGTGGTGCTGCTCGGGACCTTCGGCGTCCTTGCGCTCTTCGGCTATTCCATCAACACGCTCACGCTGTTCGGCATGGTGCTGTCGATCGGCCTGCTGGTCGATGATGCCATCGTCGTTGTGGAAAATGTCGAACGCTTGATGCATGATGAAGGTCTGGACGCGCGATCCGCCACGATCAAGTCGATGGAAGAGATTGGCAGCGCATTGGTCGGCATCGCGCTGGTTCTTTCGGCCGTTCTATTGCCGATGGCCTTTTTCGGCGGATCGACGGGCGTGATCTACCGGCAATTCTCCATCACCATCGTGTCGTCCATGCTGTTGTCGGTGGTGGTCGCGCTGATCCTTTCGCCCGCCCTATGCGCTACGTTATTGAAGCCCACGAGCGAAGAGCGCCGCCAGCAGGGTTGGGCTGGCAAGTTCAACCGCTGGTTTGAACGCATGACGGGTGGCTATATGCGCCGATTGAAAAATGTGATGCACAGGCGCGCACTTTTCTGGGGCGTCTATGTGCTGGTCCTTGGCGTCCTTGCCCTGCTGTTCACGCGCTTGCCGACCAGCTTCCTGCCGGTGGAAGACCAGGGGCAGGTCATGGTGCAGATGACGCTGCCCGCGGGCGCCAAGTCCACCAGGACGAAGCAAGCGATAGACAGTGTGCGCAACTATTTCCAAAGTGAGGAAGGTGCCAATGTTGGCAGCATCTTCATCGCTCAGGGTTTCAGTTTCGCGGGACAGGGCGAAAATACCGCGCAAGGCTTCATCAACCTCACTCCTTGGGAAGACAGGTCAGGTAAGGCCAATAGTGCGAACGAGATTGCGAGCCGCGCTACCAAGCAACTGGCCGCGGTGCGTGATGCGAAAATCTTGGCCATGACGCCGCCTGCCATTCGCGGCATGGGGCAATCGAATGGCTTTACCTTTGAATTGCTCAACACTGGCGGGCTTGGCAGAGACAAGTTCCTCGCGCTCAGGGATCAATTGCTTTCCGCAGCCGAACAAAGCCCGCTCCTTACCGGTGTACGCGCGGCCACGCTGGAAGACACGCCTCAGTTGAAGGTCGATATCGACAGCGAAAAACTGGCCGTGCTGGGACTGACGCAAAGTGATGTTGATGATGTGCTGAGCTCTGCCTGGGGCAGCACTTATATCAACGATTTTATCGACCGGGGCCGCGTCAAGCGCGTCTACATGCAGGCTGATGCGCCCTATAGAGCGTTGCCGACGGACATCGAAAACTGGCAGGTCCGGTCCGCCGCTACAGGCGAGATGGTTCCCTTCTCCGCCTTCGCGACGACCCATTGGGAGATGGGCCCCACAACCGTTGCCCGCTTCAACGGCCAGTCTTCCTATGAGATACAGGGCCAGGCCGCGCCGGGCGCGAGTTCCGGTGAAGCGATGGACGAAATGGTGCGGCTGCAAAAACAGCTTCCCGCCGGTACGAGCTATGCGTGGAGTGGCCTTTCCTATCAGGAACAATTGTCAGGCGGTCAGGCGCCGTTGCTCTACTCCCTTTCCGTGCTGGTCGTGTTCCTCTGCCTCGCCGCGCTTTACGAAAGCTGGTCAGTGCCGCTTGCCGTGCTGTTCGTCATCCCGCTGGGCCTTATTGGAGCGGTCGTTGCAGTGTGGGGGCGCGGCCTTGAAAATAACGTGTTCTTCCAGGTCGGACTGCTCACCACCATGGGTCTTGCCGCAAAGAACGCGATCCTGATCGTGGAGTTCGCCGAATTCGCCTATCGGGAAGGAAAGGACGCAATGAGCGCGGCGATCGAGGCGGCCAAGTTGCGTTTCCGTCCGATCATCATGACGTCATTGGCCTTCATCGCAGGCGTCATGCCCTTGGCCTTGGCGCATGGCGCAGGCGCGCAAAGCCGCGTCGCCATCGGCACGGCGGTGGCAGGGGGCATGCTGACCGGCACGGTACTCGCCATCTTCTATGTGCCGCTATTCTTCTTCACCATCGTGCGCCTGTTCACACGCAAGGGCAGCGCGTCTGCGACCGGTTCGGAGGTACCCGCATGAGGCGCTTCGCCATCCTCGGGTCCCTGACCGCGCTTGCCGCCTGCAATCTCGCGCCAACCTATGAGCGACCGGCTGCGCCTGTTCCTCCAGCCTGGCCCAGTGGAGCTTCATATCCAGCGCCAGTTTCCGCGGACAAGGCCGGGCTGCCTTGGACGGCGCTGGTCGGCGATCAACGGCTGCGCACCATCATCGACCGTGCGCTCACCAACAATCGCGACCTTCGCGTGACACTGTCCAACCTACTTGCCGCACGCGCCCAATATCGCATTCAAAGGGCGGTGCAGTTGCCAACGGTGACGTCGGATACATCCGCCACCTTCTCGCGCCGCAATGACCAACGGCAGGACAGCTACAGCGTAGACATCGGATTCAGCGCTTTCGAAATCGATCTGTTCGGCCGGTTGCGCAACTTGAGTGAATCGGCGCTGCAATCCTATCTGGCGACCCAGGAGGGCGCGAGGGCGGCACGCATCGCGCTGGTCGCGGAAACGGCCAGCGCCTATGCTGTGCTCGCCGCCGATCAACAATTGCTTGGTGTCGCCAGAGACACGCTGGCCAGTGCGGAGCGGACGCTGGCGCTTACCCGATCGCTCAACGGCGTCGGCCTTTCCGGAAAACTGGACGTTCATCAGGCCGAGACCGTAGTGGAGCAGGCACGCTCCGACGTCGCCGCCTCAGTCACGCAGGTAGCGCAGGACCGCAACGCGCTCGATCTTCTTGCCGGATCGCCGGTCGAAGACGCTCTGTTGCCGCTTTCGCTCTCCTCGCTGATCGGTTCGACCGCGCAAGTGCCCGCAGGCACCTCTTCCCACGTCTTGCTACAGCGGCCCGACGTTCTGCAAGCGGAGCATCAGCTACAAGCCGCCAATGCCGATATCGGTGCGGCACGGGCCGCGATGTTCCCGAGGATCAGCCTGACTTCGGCGATCGGCGTCGCCAGCTCCGCGCTGTCTTCTCTCTTCACGGGGAACGCCTTCACCTGGTCGGCAACCCCTTCCGCGAGCCTTCCCATTTTCGGTGGCGGCGTCAGGGCCAATGTCGACTTCAGCAAGGCGCAGGAACAAGCGGCGGTCGCCAGTTATGAGGACGCGATCCAGAGTGCATTCCGCGAAGTGGCGGATGCTCTGGCGCGAGCGGGCACCATAGGGGAGCAGCAGCGCGCCCAGCGGGCCTTGGTCATTGCGAACGAAAGCGCCTATGCCCTGTCGGAGCAGCGATACCGCGCGGGGATAGATCCCTTCCTGACGACACTCGTCAGCCAAAGGTCGCTCTATTTGGCGCGACGGAGCGCCATCGCGACGGACCTCGAACTGCTGCAAAACCGCATCACGCTTTACCGGGTTATCGGTGCTGATTTCTAGGGCGAGCGCAGACTACGACCAACGCTGATCGCCAAGCGATCAGGCGGATCGAAGCTTCGTAGTTAATTGCTAATGACTTGCATCATACCCCCATCGCGGTATGAGTGGGCCATGAACGCGATGTCCAGATCATCTGCTCCAAAGCGCTGGAGCCGCATCCTTCTGGCAGGGCCAGGCGCGATCTGCGTCACGATCATCGTCATGGCGGGAATGACCTTGTGGTTGCCTGGTGGACGTGCAGGAATCGACAATCTGGTCCTGCCGCTTGTGCTCGCGCCACTGATTTGGGCTGTGCTTTTCTTTCACGCATGTCTGGATCGTAGTATTGGCCGCGTCGCTCTGGTGGCTCTCGCGCTGCTGCTATCGCATGGGGGACTGCTTGCGCATAAATGGGCGAACCTGCCTTCCACAGCAAAGGAGGGAGGCAAATGATCCATCTTCCCAAGAATGAAACGAAGCTGATGGTGGCAGTCCATGGCTGGTCCGGCATATTGCTCGGGCTCGTCCTCTATGCCGTAGTCCTGACCGGCACGGCAGCGGTGTTCGCAGAGGAAATCGGGACCTGGTCATCCGGCCATATTTCCACCACATCGGCCTTTGAGCGGCCGATCGGGCAGAGCGTCGAGGCACTGGGAAGCCAAACCCCTGCGAAATATCATGAAGGCGTCGATCTCTTCGAGGTAGGCGATCATGATCTGGGCGCCTTCTTTCACCGGCATGAGATCGACCCGGACGGGGAACTGGTAAGCAGAGGCATTTTCTACAGGATCGGCAGCAACGGCCAGGTTATCGATCGTCAAGCTGGCACCAGCGAAGAGGTTTTTGGTCCGCGCAATGACGACGCACTCAGCCATTTCTTGGTCGATACCCATGTGCGTTTGCACCTGCCCAATCCTTGGGGCTTGCTACTGACCGGTATAATTGGGCTGGCGATGCTGGTTGCGGCGGTGTCGGGCCTCATGATCCACCGCCATCTGTTCAAGGATATATTTACCTTGCGGCGGAAGGCGAACCCGGTGCTGTTCAACCGCGACAGGCACAGCCTCGCTGGCACATGGAGCTTGCCCTTCGCCTTCATTCTTGCCTTCACTGGCAGCTTCTTCTCCTTCTTTGGTACGGTCGGCGTCCCGATCGTCGCAATGGCGGCCTTTGGCGGAGACGTTCAGGCTCTCAACAGCAGCGTCTTCGGCAATCCGGGGAAAGCTGATCCCCGCCCCGTCCCAACCAGCGGCCTCGACAAGATCACGCAAAATGCGATCCAGCGCACCGGCGAGATACCCACCTTTGTCACGGTAGAAAATTTTGGCCGCGCCGATGCCAAGGTGACGACGTTCCACCCGCCGGAGAAAGGCGGCGTTCTCCCCATCAGCCTGCTATATGACGGCGCGGATGGCCGTTTTGAAAAGGTGAAGCCGCTGATCGGAACACAGCCCTCAGCCGGTGGCGCCTTGGCGGGGATCATGTCGCCGCTGCACTTTGGCAACTTTGCGGGCATATTGTCGAAAGCGGTCTGGTTCGGGCTTGGTTTTGCCATGTGCTATGTAACCCTGACCGGGCTTCGCCTGTGGGTAGTCCGCCGCGCGAATGAGACAAGGTCTCTGGGCTGGCTCGACCGGATGGTGACGATCGTCGGACTTGGCCTGCCCTTTGCGCTGCTTTGTACGGCTGTTGCTTTCCTTTGCACGACCTCGTCCGGAACGGCGCTTTTCTGGACACCGGCCGGTTTCCTGATTGCTTCCGCTCTGGTGATAGTTGGCGGAGCATTGATCGCGGACCGGGCGAGGTTCGGCGTCCTACTCGAAGGCGGCATGGGCATATTGATGCTCATACTGCCGCCACTCCGCCTGATCACGGGTGGGCCCGGATGGATCACCGCCATCGGGCAAGGTCAGCCTATCATCGCTGCCGTGGATATCGCTCTTCTGCTGGCGGGCGTCTGGATGCTTGCGCGTGTACTGCCGCGACGCGCGCGGCGTACCGGCAGCGAACCGCTGCTTCAGGCGGCCGAATGATGATCGGGCTGGTGTTTGCCGCGACGGCGCTGTCCGCATGCCTGCTCATCCTCCTAGGCCTTGGCGATCCCAAGCGAAGGCGGGCGGCTGGGCTGGCCGGGGGTCATGGTCGGGCACCGCGCTACATTTATATGCTTGGCGCACTGGCGCCAGGGGTGCTTATCGCCTTCACCGGCGATGCCGCGATGTGGCTGATCTGGTTTGGTGGCTGTGCCGTGGCAGGTTGGCTTGTTGCGCTTTGGCTGGCCCAGTCCGGCAGGCAGCGCTAGCGTAACAATGGACAGTCTCTGAGCTTTTTTCGCTGCTGAGGCGCATTGTCATGGCATGCGAGGCGTGACCACGCGAAGGCGACGGTAGCGGGCTTCAACCAGGCTGAACAACCCGAAAAGCGCCAATCCAGCGGCCACGATCAGCAGCAGGATCGGCCCATGGTCCTGCTCGCGCAAATGCCTGAGCGCCGCGCCCAGCCCACCCGCCTCATCAGGATTGTGATGAAGCACCACGTTGATCAAGAACCATCCGATCATAGCAAAGACCAATGCGCGCGCGGCATATCCGATCCGGCCGAGCCAGCGAACCTGCAGGGGTGCAGGAACATCGCCTCCCAGTTCATCAAAGCGCGCCTTATAGGCTTTCACAGCCTGAGCTGCCGCCGTCGCCAATAACCCTGCCGCCACCAGAGCCAGCAGAACAGGCCCCGCGGGCTGTTCGAGCAACCAGGCTGACCAGCTTTGCGCAGCCTGATCTCCAGGACTGCCGCCAGCAGGCGCAGCCTTCCGCATGGCAAGCTTTGCGGCCGCTACCGCCAAGCCGGTATGTATGATCCCGCTCACGGCATAACCGGCGCGTTCAAACCGACCCTTCATGTCCTGACCCTTATGTTCAGGGTCCAGGGCCGCTTCCGTCAGCCGCCAGAAAGCATAGCCAGCAAAGCCCAGCGCACAAAGGATGAGTAGCGCCTTTCCGAACGGCGCTTCCGCGACCGTGCCCATCACACCCTGGTTATCGCTTGGCCGTCCGCCATTGAGCGCTGCGTCCATGGCGAACACGCCGATCAGCAAATAGACCACACCACGCGCGGCAAAACCAAGCCGCGCCAGAACAGTCAGCCAACCCGCAGGGTCTTTTCGCATCATCTTCATCTGCATCTCCTCCGGCGGCAACGCGGGGAAGCCGCCGAAGTTGCTGCGACCATAGATTGGATCATGCAACTCGATGCCCGGCCAGACGTTGCGCTTTGGCAACGGTCCAGGAGACGCTGATGAAATGCTTTGCTTTTCTGATTGCCGCCGTGGGAGGAGCCTCGGCGGCTCAGGCACAAATTCCTGCGACGGCACCGGTTCTCACAACGGATGAGACGCTGCTGGTCGTCAGTGGCGAGGGGCAAAGCCGTCAGGTGCCGGATCTCGCCATCTTCTCAGCAGGGGTGGTGACGCAAGGGAAGACGGGCGGTGAAGCTCTGGCGGCCAATGCCACGCGCATGGATGAGGTCATCAAGGCCCTGAAGCGCGCGGGCATCGGAGATCGCGACATCCAAACCTCCGCGCTATCGCTTCAACCGCAATATTCCAATCCTGAACAGGAAGCGCAATTAAGGGCCCGGATGACGCGCGAACCCTATGTCGCACCCGTTCAGCCAGAGCCGCCGCGCATCATCGGCTATGAAGCGCGCAACAATGTGCAGGTGCGCGTCCGGAAGTTGGGCGAGATGGGGCGCATCATCGATACGCTGGTATCGGCAGGCGCCAATCAGGTGGATGGCCCGTCCTTCACGCTGGATGATCCCAAAGCTGCATTGGACGAGGCGAGGGTCGCGGCGGTCAAAGATGCGCGCGCGCGAGGGGAACTTTACGCCCGTGCCGCAGGGCTCAGGATTTCGCGGACCATTTCGATCAGCGAAGGCGGCGGCTATTATCCGGTTCAGCCCATCATGGTGACGGGCCGTATGGCGGGGGCGCCGCCTCCGCCAAGTCCTGTCGCACCGGGCGAACTGACTTTAGGCGCGACCGTTTCGGTGCAATTTGCCTTGACAAAATGAACTTTTTGCCACGCCGCACTGGGCGGCGTGGCACGATAATTCAGTCGCTGACCTGCACCTCGCTGATGAGGCTCAACACCTGCTGCGCATGTTCCTTTCGGCAGATCAGCAGGTCCGGCAGATACACGTCCTCCTGATTGTAGACCAACGGACTGCCATCGATCCGCGAGCAGTGCAGGCCGTGCGCCTTCGCCACCGCGACAGGCGCCATGCTGTCCCATTCATATTGGCCGCCCGAATGAAGGTAGATGTCCGCCTGACCCAGGATCACGGCCATCGCCTTTGCGCCTGCCGATCCCATCGGTACCAGCTGGGCATCGAGCCGTTCCGCTACGGCAACCGCTTCTTTCGCAGGACGCGTCCGCGACACGACCATTCGAAGCTTGTCCGGAGCCGCCGGAACAGGCCGCGGCTGATCGGACCGCAGCACGGTGCCCCCGCCGGTGCCGGTGAGGTCAAGACCCGGCAGCGCAACGGCACCCAGCACCGCCTCGCCATCGACAGCCATGCCGACATGCACTGCCCAATCGGCCCGCTCTTCGCCATATTCGCGGGTGCCATCGACCGGATCGACGATCCAGACGCGGCTCTTGGCGAGCCGTTCCGGATTGTCCTTCTCTTCTTCGGACAGTAGGCCGTCCTCGGACCGCACCTCCCGCAGAGCATGGACGAGGAACTGGTTGGCGGTCTGGTCGCCCGCCTTGCCCAGAGCCTTCGGGCTGAACAACCCCGAAGCACGCACGTTGATCAGGATCCGACCCGCGACCTCCGCGAGGTGCGCGGCCAGATCGCCATCGTTCATCACGTCGCTCATGGGATCAGCCTCGCGACGATCAGGTCCGCCGCTTCCTCAGCCGTCAGCGACGTCGTGTCGATGCGGATCTCCGGATCTTCCGGCGCCTCATAGGGGCTGTCGATGCCGGTGAAGTTCTTGAGATCTCCCGACCGCGCCTTCTTGTAGAGGCCCTTGACGTCGCGCGCCTCAGCCTCAGCCAGCGGGGTATCGATGTGCACCTCGATAAACTCGCCGGGCTGCATCATCTGCCGCACCATCTCACGCTCCGACCGGAAGGGCGAGATGAAGGCGGTGATGACGATGAGGCCCGCGTCGGTCATCAGCTTAGCGACTTCGCCCACGCGGCGGATATTCTCCACGCGGTCGGCATCGGTGAAGCCGAGATCCTTGTTGAGGCCATGACGCACATTGTCGCCGTCGAGCAGGAAGGTATGGCGGTTCATCCGCGCCAGCTTCTTTTCGACGAGGTTGGCGATGGTCGATTTGCCCGCACCCGAAAGCCCGGTGAACCACAGCACGGCAGGCTTCTGGTTCTTGAGGCCCGAATGGAACTCACGAGTGACATCGGTCGCCTGCCAGTGGACATTCTGTGCCCGCCGCAGCGAGAAGTGCAACATGCCCGCAGCTACCGTGGCGTTGGTGATCTTATCGACCAGAATGAAGCCGCCCAACGTCCGGTTCTGTTCATAGGGCTCGAACACGATCTGCTTGTCGGTGGACAGGTTCGCGACACCGATGGCGTTGAGGTCCAGCGTCTTGGCCGCCAGATGCTCCATCGTGTTGACGTTCACCTGATATTTCGGGTGCTGCACCGTCGCGGTGACGGTCTGCGTCCCGACCTTCAGCCAGTAAGGACGGCCCGGCAGCATTTCCTCGTCCGCCATCCACACGATCGTGGCTTCGAACTGGTCAGCGGCCTGCGGCGCATTGTCGGCGAGCGCGATCACGTCGCCGCGCGAGCAGTCAATCTCGTCAGCAAAGCAGATCGTTACCGACTGCCCTGCGACAGCCTGATCCAGATCGCCGTCCAGCGTCACGACGCGGGTGACGGTGCTGGTCTTGCCCGAGGGCAACACGCGGATCGCATCGCCCGGTTTCACGGTACCGGTGGCGATCAGACCCGAAAAGCCGCGGAAGTCGAGGTTCGGCCGGTTCACCCATTGCACCGGCATACGGAACGGCTTGTCCGCGTCGGTCGCGCTGTTGACTTCGACTGTTTCCAGATGCTCGATCAGGGCCGGGCCCTTGTACCAGGGCGTGTTATCCGACGGGCCGGTGATGTTGTCGCCCTTGAAGCCGGAAATCGGCATCGGCACGAAATGTTCGATACCGATCGAGCGGGCGAATTCGGTATATTCCTTGACGATGCTGTCATAGACCGCCTGGTCATAATCGACCAGGTCCATCTTGTTCACCGCCAGCACGATGTTCTTGATGCCTATCAGGTGCGCCAGATAGCTGTGACGCTTGGTCTGGGTCAGCACGCCCTTGCGCGCGTCGATCAGGATGACGGCGAGGTCGGCGGTCGATGCGCCGGTCACCATGTTGCGCGTATATTGTTCATGGCCGGGGGTGTCGGCGACAATGAACTTGCGCTTTTCGGTCCCGAAGAAGCGATAGGCCACGTCGATCGTGATGCCCTGCTCGCGCTCGGCGGCGAGGCCATCGACCAGCAGTGCGAAGTCGATCTCCTGCCCCTGCGTGCCGACCTTCTTGGAGTCCGCTTCCAGCGCAGCGAGCTGATCTTCGAAGATCATCTTGCTGTCATAGAGCAGGCGGCCGATCAGCGTGGACTTGCCATCGTCCACCGACCCGCAGGTGATGAAACGCAGCATCGTCTTGTGCTCATGCACCTTCAGATATTCGTCGATATCCTCGGCAATGAGGGCATCGGTCTTGTAAATGGGTTCGTCGAGAGTGTCGGTCATTTCATCTGTCCCGTCATGCCAACGCAAGCTGGCATCTCGTTGATCTGAGGGAAGGTTCGGCTTGGAGGCACGAGACCCCAGCCTGCGCTGGGGCTGACGCTTCGGAACGCTTGCGCATTCCGTGGCGCGTCAAAAATAACCTTCCTGCTTCTTCTTCTCCATGCCTGCGCCGCCAGCATCCTTGTCGATGGCGCGGCCCTGGCGTTCGGACGTGGTGGTCAGGAGCGTTTCCTGAATGACCTCGGGAAGCGTCTTCGCCTCGCTCTCCACCGCGCCGGTCAGCGGGTAGCAGCCCAGCGTGCGGAAACGGATCGACCGCATCACCGGCGTTTCGCCTTCCTTCAGCGGGAAGCGTTCGTCATCCACCATCAGCAGCATGCCGTCACGCTCGACGGTCGGGCGTTCCTCCGCGAAATAGAGCGGCACGATCGGCACATTGTTAAGGTGGATATACTGCCAGATGTCCAGCTCGGTCCAGTTGCTGATCGGGAAGACGCGGATGCTTTCACCCTTGTTCTTCTTGGCGTTGTAGAGGTTCCAGAGTTCCGGACGCTGGTTCTTCGGGTCCCAGCCATGCGAAGCCGTGCGGAAGGAGAAGATGCGCTCCTTGGCGCGGCTCTTTTCCTCGTCGCGGCGCGCGCCGCCAAAGGCTGCGTCAAAGCCATAAAGGTCGAGCGCCTGCTTCAAACCTTCGGTCTTCCACATGTCGGTGTGCAGGGCGCCATGATCGAACGGATTGATCCCGCGTTCCTGCGCTTCCGGATTTTGATAGACCAGCAGCTCCATGCCGCTTTCCTTGGCCATGCGATCGCGCAGCTTGTACATTTCCTGGAACTTCCAGGTCGTATCGACATGCAGCAGCGGAAATGGCGGCGGCGAGGGATAGAATGCCTTGCGGGCCAGATGCAGCATCACCGCCGAATCCTTGCCCACGGAATATAGCATGACCGGCTTTTCAGCCTCGGCCACAACCTCTCTCAAAATATGGATGCTCTCCGCCTCCAGGCGCGCCAGATGGGTGAGCGTGTTTTTATCTGTCATCGTCGTTCCAGCCTTTCGATGCTCCAAATGACAGAAGGCGCGAATCATCAAACCTCCCAAATGGGAGAAAGATGTTTTTCGTAACGACAGGCGAATGTTTGATGGGGTAGAGGGGAGCGAAGTGTCCCGGATTTAAGCCGATCGCGCCATCAGTTCTTGCGAGGGCAAATCCGCTTCATAACCCGAAATGATGCGTTCCAATGTGACGCGATAGTCACCGAGGATCGCGGGCAGTGGCTCGCAATCGTCAGCTTCGTCCGCGACTAACTGGGCCAGTCCCTCGCGCCGCATCATGCTGATGGCCGCGCCGATCACGACCTGGTTCACCTCGATATAGGCGTTGACGGCCAAGTCAGCTGGAAGACCTCTGTTTCCCAGCATCATGAGCACCCTTTCAGAATAGTCGAAGGAATGCTGCTCAGGCTCCTTGGCCATCAAATTGGTGATGAGTTGAGGCAAGGATTGGAAAAGCCGGTAGGTGATCGTCGCATGCTCGCGCAAAATCTCCTGCCAACTCTGCCCTTCATCCTTGATCAGCGCCTGGCCGACGAGACGTTGCGCAACAAGTTCAAGCAGATGATCGCGGCCCCGCACATAGCCATATAATGTGGCGACGCCGGTATTCAGCCTTTCGGCGACCAGGCTCATTTCCAGCTTGGCGATGCCAACTTCGCAAGCGGCATCGACAATCGCTTCCAGCGTCAGTCTTCGGGGACGCCCTACCGTCCGATTCGACTGCCTAGGCATGCCGCTCTCCAACTCCATTCCAGGAGCGATTGTAACGCTCCTGCGCATATTGACAACGTTTCCCGGCGGTGACGACAGAACTGGCTGATCTAAGGGTAAATAATGTCGATTGCTTCGTCCCGCCGGTCCGGCGTGTCCGCACGCCATCGCACAGAACCGGTCGGCCGTTCAAGCCGCCGCCGGACCCGACCTTCGTTGCTGCCCTCGTGAAACATGTTGGCCGCGTCTTCCACTTGCCGATCGCTAATTGTCATGCGGTCTCGCTGGCGCAAATAGTCGCCCCAGGTCGGACAATGATAATGTTCGGTCCAAAGCTCAGGGTCAGCGATGTCGCGGGCAACCGACCAGCCAAAGGCGCCGCTGCGCAGGCGTGCGCTGCGCAACTTCTGCACCGCTGCGTAGAAGTCCCGGGCCTTGTCCGTATCGACCCGATAGTCGATCTCAACGATGATAGGGCCACTTCGCGGCGTCAGCGCCAGTCCGACCTGCGGCTGATGGGTCAGGATGCTTTCTTCCAGGCCGTCGGGCAGCGACGGCGCGAGTGGGATGATGATACCAAGCAGCGCGGTCAGCATCATTGCCGCTCCCGACAGCATCATCGCTTCACCCGTGCCGAATGCCGTTGCAACCGAACCCCACAGCCACGCACCCAATGCGAGCCCGCCCGTCAGAGCCGAGCCGTAGCAGGCAAGTGCACGCGCGGTGACCCAACGTGGCGCGGACATTTGAACGGCGACGTTGAACTGAGCCACCAGGATCATCCATGCGGCTCCCGCGACCATCAGTGCCGCACAGGTCAGCACGGTATGACTGCTGATCCCGGAGACCAGGATCATGGAACCCAGCAGCAACGTCAGCGAACGCGCGGCACTTTCCGGGCGCAAGCGCTGGCGAACGAAATCAAGCCCGGTGGCACCCAGCACCGCGCCCACGCCGTAGGCACCCAGCAGCAAGCCGTAGGTGCTCGCCGTACCTTGCAGCAGGTCCTTGGCGATCAGCGGCGTCAGCGCCGACACAGATGCGCCCGCAAGCCCCACGACATGCGTGCGGATGAGTACCACCCGGATCGGCGGCGCGTGCAGCGCATAGCGGACGCCCGATATGATCGCGCGGTCGATCCGCTCTGGCGGCAAGCGTGACGGCTTATGTTCCCGCTGCCAAAGAAGGAAGGCGATGATCAGGGGCAGATAGAAGATGGCATTGGCGGCGAAGGCTGCCATGGCGCCAAAAGCAGCCACGATGATGCCACCGATCGCCGGGCCGAAGCTGCGTGCCACATTGTAGCTGATGGTACCAAGGGCAATCGCCGCGGGCAAATGCTCGCCGCTCACCTGCTCGCCGATCGACGCCTGCCAAGCCGGGCCGAATAGAGCCACGCCTGCGCCGATCAGGAAACAAAATAGCAGCAATGTCCAGGGAGAGAGCAGGTCCGCCCCGGCGAGCAGCGTCAGGCCAACCGCCATCAGCGATGCGAATATCAGACCCGCAAGAGCCACCTTGCGCCGGTCGAACATATCCGCGACCGCCCCGGCAGGCAGCGCGACGAGCATGAGCGGCAGCATGAGCGCGGTCTGCACCAGCGCCACCATCTGCGGCGATGAACTCAGCCGCGTCATCAGCCAAGCCGCGCCCACGCCCTGTATCAATTGCCCGAAATTGGAAAAGAGGCTGGCGATCCAGATCGTGCGGTAGGTCCGTTGCCGCAGAGGCTCCAGCAGGGTGAACCGGCCCGCTGGCGCAGGTGCTGTATCAGCGATGGTTCGGGCCTTTTCGTTCATCTATGTTCCCGTTTCCTGCCCTGAGTTCGCTTTGCACTTCCCGCTGGTCAATCCCGGCGGAATATCGGCGGGCGTTTTTCGAAGAAGGCGGCGAAGGCTTCCTGGGCTTCCTCGGACGCCAGCATCTGCTCGAAAAGGTGCGCCTCTTCATCGATGCGGTCCAGTATGAGTGCCGGGTCACCCTTCAGCAGGCGCCGGGTGGCGACCAAAGCCTGCGGCGGCTTTTTCATGAGGGCGAATGCCTTGGAGCGGGCATGCTCCACCAGCTCGCGTGCCGGGATGATGGCCGTTATCAGGCCCGCGCGGTCAGCCGTTTCCGCGTCCATCGGCTCGCCCAACAGCAGCATCGCGGCAGCCTTCGCATGACCCATGGTAGCTGGCGCAAGCAGGCTCGAGCCAGCTTCCGGTACGATGCCCAGATTGACGAAAGGCGTGATGAAGCGCGCATCGGGTGCGGCGTAGACAAGGTCGCAGTGGAACAGCATCGTCGTGCCCACGCCGACCGCCAATCCTTGGACAGCGGCGATGAGCGGCTTTTCGAACCTTGCGATGGCGCGGATGAACGCGAAAGCGGCCGCCCCGCCCTGGGGTCCTTGGGCGAAGTCCTTAAGGTCATTGCCGGCGCAAAAGGCGTCGCCCTTACCCGCGATCAGGACAGCGCCGATGTCGCCTCGGCAGGAGGCGTCGGCAAGCGCGGCGGTCATGCTGTCGTACATGGCAGCGGTGAGCGCGTTCTTCTTGTCCGGACGATCGATATGGATTTCCAGGACACCGTCCTGTTCGATGATTTCGATCCCGTCGCTCATGTCTGCCTCCATTTCCAGGCTATCCCCTAATAGGCGGACTGACCTGGCGTCTATTCTTTTCCCGCCAGACTGCCTACAGCCGCGGGGATGAGCCGTCTTCGGGAAATCGCCGACCCCTTCCTCCTGCTGCTGATCGCGATGGTGGTGCTCGCCTCGCTCCTGCCCGCGAGGGGAGAGGGCGCGCATGTCGTGGGCATCCTGGCGGATGCGGGTATCGTGCTGCTGTTCTTCCTGCATGGTGCGAAGCTGTCGCGCGATGCGATCTGGAACGGGGCGAAGGCCTGGAAGCTGCATCTCGCAACGCTGGGGACGACCTTCGCGCTGTTCCCGCTGCTGGGGCTGGCGACGCAGCAGGTGGAGGCGATCCCGGCGCAGATGCGGGCGGGACTGCTGTTCCTGACGCTGCTGCCGTCTACGGTGCAATCCTCGATCGCCTTTACCGCGATCGCCCGGGGAAATGTGGCGGCGGCGGTGGTGAGCGCGTCCTTTTCTAACTTGCTGGGCATTGTTCTGACGCCGCTGCTGGTCGCGCTGTTGATGCAGAAGGCTGCCGGGGGAACAGGTAGCCTTGTGTCGCTTTCGGCGGTCGAGGGGATTGTGCTGCAATTGCTGCTGCCCTTTCTGCTCGGGCATCTGGCACGGCCGTGGATTAGCGGCTTCGTGTCGCGGCACAAGGGGGCGTTGGGGTGGGTGGATCGGGGATCGATCCTGCTGATCGTCTATTCCGCTTTCAGCGCGGCAGTGGTCGAGGGGCTTTGGCACAAGGTTTCGCGGGGCGAGCTGATGCTGATGGCGCTGTTGTCGATCGCGATGCTGGGGGTGGTGCTGCTGTTTACCTGGGCCCTGGGGAAACTGCTCGGGCTGTCGCGGGAAGATTCGATAGTGCTGCAATTTTGTGGGTCGAAGAAGAGTCTGGCGACCGGAGTGCCGATTGCGGGGGTTCTTTTTCCGGCGAGTGCTGTGGGGCCGATATTATTGCCGGTGATGCTGTTCCACCAGATTCAGTTGATGGTTTGCGCGTGGTTGGCGCGGCGGTATGGAAGTCGTGAGGGAAGTGGCGAGTGAAACGCGTTTTTGGGAGAGACGCCTTCCTATAGCCGGGTTGTTGTACATATGTATAATTATGACGCGGTCATTATCGGGGGTGGGCATAATGGGCTGGTCTGCGCATTCTATCTGGCGCGGGCGGGGTACAAGGTGCGCATGTTGGAGCGGCGCTCCATCATAGGCGGGGCGGCGGTGACGGAGGAGTTTCACCCCGGTTTTCGCAACTCGGTCGCAAGCTACACCGTCAGCCTGCTGCACCCGAAGGTCATCAAGGACATGGCGCTCGCCAGTCACGGCTATCGCGTGATCGAGCGGCCGATCGCCAATTTCCTGCCGCTGCCCGAAGGCCGCTATTTGAAAGTGGGCGGCGGGCTGGAAAGGACGCAGGCGGAGTTCGCCAAATTCAGCAGACGAGATGCAGCCGCCCTCCCCCATTATCAAGCAGCGCTGGAGGCGATCGCGGAGCTGCTGCGCGGGATGATGCTGGAGACGCCGCCCAACGCGGGCGACGGACTGCCGATGATGCTCGCGGCCCTGTCCCAAGGTAAGCGGGTCTTGGCGCGATCGTTGGAAGAGCAGCGCGACCTGCTGGACCTGTTCCTGAAATCCGCCCGTGTCTTTCTGGATGGCTGGTTCGAAAGCGAGCCCGTCAAGGCGGCCTTCGCCTTCGACGCGGTGGTCGGCAACTATGCCTCCCCCGATACGCCGGGCAGCGCCTATGTCCTGCTGCACCATGTCATGGGACAGGTGAACGACAAGAAGGGTGCATGGGGGCATTGCGTCGGCGGGATGGGCGCGATCACGCAGATCATGGCGCGCGTCGTCAGCGCGATGGGCGTCGAGATCAGCCTGGAGGCGCCGGTCGAGCGCGTGCTGGTAGATGGCGGACGCGCGGTGGGCGTCCGCCTGGAAAGTGGCGAAGAGGTCATGGGCGCGGCGGTGATCGCCAATGTCGGACCCAAGCTATTATATGAGCGGATGATCGACCCCGCCGACCTGCCGCAAGACTTTCGCAAGCGAATGCGCGGTTTCAGGACAGGATCGGGCAGTTTCCGGATGAATGTCGCATTGTCGGCACTGCCGGATTTTTCCTGCCTACCGGGGAAAGGCGAACATCTGGAAGCCGGGATCATCATCGCGCCGGACATGGACTATATGGATCGCGCCTTTGCCGACGCGAAGACATTTGGATGGTCCCGCGCGCCGATCGTCGAGATGCTGATCCCGTCCATCATCGATGACAGCCTGGCGCCGCCAGGATACCATGTCGCCAGCCTGTTCTGCCAGCAATTCGCGCCGCACCTGCCCGATGGGCGAAGCTGGGACGATGCGCGGGAGGCGGCGGCGGACGATGTGATCGCGACGGTGGAAGCGCATGCGCCGGGCTTTGCCGCGTCGGTGATCGCGCGGGACATCATGTCGCCGCTCGACCTGGAACGGAAATTCGGCATGGTCGATGGCGACATCATGCACGGCGCGATGACGCTGGATCAACTATGGTCGGCGCGGCCGGTGCTGGGCCATGGCGCATATCGCGGGCCGGTCGAAGGCCTTTATATGTGTGGCGCGGGCACGCATCCGGGCGGCGGGGTGAGTGGCGCGCCCGGGCATAATGCAGCGCGCGCGGTGATGAAGGACAAGGCGCTGGGCGGACGGCTATGGCGGCGGCGAGGTGCCTAAACCGGGCGATGATCAGCCTGAGGCGCTCTTCCAGAAGGCCGGGAATCACTGTGGCGGAGAGAGAATCGGAACGCCCGGAGGGGCAATCGTCGCGCTTCAGTACCCCGATTAGGTCGAATCCGGCACGAAAATGTCGGTTAATCGTCAAAAACCCCTCTAGTTGCGGGCGATAAGACAGGTTAAGACCCGTCGTCCACGAAAGGGAGACGATCGATGAACAATACCGAACTCGCCGAAGCAGTTGCAGCCGAGCATGGCCTGACCAAGGCCGACGCCCGCAAATATGTGGACGGCGTGTTTGCCGCTATCGCTGGCGCCGCTGCCAAGGGTGACGAAGTTTCGCTGAGCGGCTTTGGGAAGTTCAAGGTCAAGGACCAGCCGGCTCGTGAAGGCCGCAATCCTTCGACTGGCGCGACCATCCAGATCGCAGCGTCGAAGAAGCTGACCTTCACGCCCGCCAAGGCGGTCAAGGATCAGCTGAACGGCTAAAAATATCCGGCGCCTGCCTGAAAGCAGGAACAGGGCGCCGGACAATGTTACGATTGCGTGACATGCAATCGAACTGCCGATCAAAGCAATTGTCAGGAGGGGGCCGCGGCGGCAAATGCCGCCCTGCCTTTCAGGCATCCTCTCCTAAAAACTCATTAGGCCGGTCCTTTACGGACCGGCCCTTTTTTTGTTCCGTGGCATAGGGGCGGGATCATTTTTCGGCCATCTTAGTTGTCCGCAGCAGCGGATCGCCTTGCGCCGCCACCCACCCGTTGGTCCAATCTGGTGCGCCTGCCCAAGTCATTCCCGGCTACGAAGCTATTTTGCATGGCTGAAATAGCAAGGCGGTTCCCGTGCAGATAGGCATAGGATGGTTACACGGCCAATTCTAAGCGGGAGCCTGTTCAATCAACAGCGCGGTTACTCATGTCAACAATTCGGCCGGCAAAGATAAGCCGTCCAGTGAACCCATCCTGGCGGCAAAACATCTGAAACGTCCATCAAAGGGACAGATTTGGCGGCACTAAAAACGCGAAGCTTATTTACATTCGAATTGAAAGCGCGCAGAAGGTCGCTCCAGTTATTCGGTGTGGAGAAGCGTACCAATGTCTGAAGAATCGCAGCCCGACATCACGACGCTCACAGTTCAGCTTTTGAGTGCGTTTGTCTCCAATAATACGGTTACCAGCGAAGGGCTGGCCGAGCTTATCCGTACCACGCGGATCGCCTTGACTGAAGATCCGTCGGCCGATGCTGGCGAAGCGCAGGCGGCGACTTATACGCCCGCCGTTTCCGTGCGCAAAAGCCTGTCTTCGCCGGATCACATATTGAGCATGATCGACGGCAAGCCTTACAAGACGCTGAAGCGTCATTTGGCCACCAATGGCCTGTCGCCCGATGAATATCGCGAGCGCTACAATCTGCCCAAATCCTATCCGCTGGTCGCTCCGAGCTATTCCGAAGCCCGCCGCGCCGTCGCTACGCGCCTGGGCCTAGGCCGCAAGCCTGCCGTGGCCAACGGTGGTGAGAAGGCCGCCGCGCCCAAGCAGGCGGAAGCCGCGAAGGCCGCTCCCAAGGCAGCAGCAGCGGACGCTGGCGACAAGGCTCCGGCGCGCAAGGCGGCGGCAAAGCCTGCCAAGCCCGCAAAGGCAGCGGCAAAGCCCGCCGCCAAGGCTTCGCCTGCCAAGGCAAGTGATGCGGCAGGTGGCACCGAGCCCAAGGCAGCCAAGGCGCCGCGCAAGGCTCGCGCCAAGGCTGCTCCGGCTTCGGCTGAGACGAACAGCTAAGGATTGCTCCCGAGGCTCTGCTCTGTAGCTCGGGAGGGCTGAGAGTGCGGGTTTGATCGGAGCGATTTTGATATGAGGCGCGGTGCTGCGGAGCATCGCGCCTCTTTCCTTTGTAATCCCTGTTGGTGATTTGATCGGGTGGCGCCGTGGGGTCGCATTGGGCCGGGCGAATGCGAGCCTGCTTGGAGGCGCTATGGGCGCGCCCGTCGCTCCTTGGGGAGAAGGATATGAGCCTAGGCGGCGGAGCCGCTTAGGCGGAGTTGGATGAGGGGGAGCGGCGCTTGCTTTATCTCTCTGTATTCAGTTCCGCTTTCCTGCGCCCTCCCCCTCTCCAAGTCCGCCTAGCTGCTGGAAGCAGCAAGGCTCCCTATCCTCTCCCCTGAAGGGGCGAGGAGAAATCTTCGATATGGTGTGCGAGGGTGATGTAGGTTTTTCGGTGAGATCAACCCAGTTCAGGCAAGTCGTGCGCGACGAGAGTGCCGACGGCCATTAGGCTTACGTTATTGAAGACCAGATTTGCAGCAGGTGTAACGGTCGTCACCCTAAGCTTCAGCTTTGCGCTGCGGTCACGCTTGCCGTCACATGACCCACGCGTTGAGCCAATTTGGTCGGGTTCGTCAGTTGGAGCCGCCCTGTGCGCGGGACGACGTCGCCCCGGCCCCGTAACTGCTGGAGCGTGCGATTGACATGAACAGAAGTCAGGCCGAGCGCGTCGGCGAGGGCGCTTTGCGTGAGCGGCCACGCGAAGCTGCCGTCGCTGACAAGGCCGCACAGGGTCAAGCGGTCGCACAATTCCAGCATCAGGTCGACAACCCGCTCTTCGGCATTGAGGCGGCCGAGGCGGGTGATTTGCGCGAGGAGATAGGCCTCATCGAGCGCATGGCTGACATGATAGGCTTCTTCGAGCGACGGATAGCCGGAAGATGGCGCGGCGCAGATGGTGAGTGAGCTGAGCGCCACCACCGTCGATACCGACAAAGGCCGGTGGTGGCGGCAATTGCCGATGAGGTCTCCGGGCAGCAGAAGGCTCATGATCTGCCGCCGCCCGTCGGTCAGGAAGCGGGTCCGCGCGGCCCAGCCGTCAAGGATCAACATCGGACTGGCGACCGGCGCGCCTTCGGCGATCAGCTCTCGCCCAGGCTTGAGCGATCGGCTGCGTTGGGCCGCGTCGGCAAGGGCCGCCTGCGCGAAGGCGTCGAGCGGCGCAAGCGCGGCCAGCCTGCGGACGGCGGGATGAACCGGCACGGCAAGGCAGGAAAATGGGGTCATGCCGGGTCAACCGGCGCGATCGCCGTCAGCTGGCGGATCAACTGCGGCAGGTCGAACGGCTTGTCGAGGCGGGGGACATCGCGGTAAGCGGGCGGCAGGGCCCACCGGTCATAGCCGGTCAGGAATGCGAAGGGCACCGCCCGTTCACGCAGGCGGTTCGCCAGCGTGTATGACTGTTCGCCATCCAGGTTAACGTCGAGCAGGGCGAGATCGATGTCCTCCTCCACAAGCGCTTGAGCGGACGCCAGCGTGCCCGCAGGGCCAACGACGATGGCTCCTGCTTCAGCAAGCGCCCGTTTGAGATCGGTAGCGATGAAATATTCATCCTCGACGATGAGGATGCGTTTGCCCGTCAGACCTTCGGTCATCGGTCATCCTCCTCTTCCAGATCAGCGACGCGGTCGTGGTAGTGGACGATCAGCGGCACCGTGGTGCGAAAGCATATTCTGCTTCCCGTGGCGCTGAGCCGATTTGGCAATATATGCTCGATCAAATCCCGTCCGAACCCTTGTTGCGCTGGTCTGACCGGAATTGCCGGTATTCCCCGTTCCCGCCATCTAGGGTGGAGAAGAGGAACGGCACTATCATCCATGTTAACAAGCCACTGAATATCGCGCTTTTCAGCCGGGTTCTTCAGCGCGCAGCGCGCGAGCGCCGTGGCCGCGAGGCCGCGAAGGGCGCCCGTCGTGGGGTTGCTGGTCGGCATGCGCTGACCTCCAATAGCGCCCCGCCGCCTTCCCCCCGGGAACACGGATATCGCCTGAGCCATGCGTGAGTGAAAGGGAAACAAAGGGGGAGAGGATTGGGTCCCCACCTTCGCGGCTATTTCGACCGGTTCACCGAATGGTGGGATGGTCGGGTCGGCCGACCGTCAAAACCGGGCGTTGATTGCTTTTTGTGCAATGCGAAAAATTTGCTTGCGCGGTCGAATGACCGGTGACAGCTTGACCGCCGTCGAAGCAGGGACGCTTCGGCGCAGGGGTTGAGACCGCCAATGATGGCAGGGATCAGCCAGATCCAGCAGGATCGACATCGGCAAGGACGCCGCCCGGACTGGTCAACTGACCATGTTCTGGCGGCTTTTTTTTATGTTCCGCGCGGACGCGAATGCGCGCTGCGGGCTTTTGTCATCACCTGCTGACGCAAGCGACGCTCGCTGCCTGGATGGCGGGGCGGTCCAGCGTGGCCGGGCGGAAGGATCGGGATGTTCGGGGGGATGTGCTGGAGGGCTTTGCCATTGGGAGCGAAAAAGGGGGAATTATGCGTGGATTGAACATGTTGCTGTCGGCGTCGGCGCTGGCTGCAGTCGCGACGCCGGCTCTTGCGCAAGACGTCGTGCTGAAGCCGATCATCGAAGCGCGCCTTCGTTATGAAACCGTTGATCAGGACGGACCCTTGCCCCTGACCAGCAGCAGGGACGCCGACGCCGTTACCGTTCGCCTGCGCGCAGGTGGTGAGTTGTCCAGGGGGCCATTTGCTTTCCTGGCGGAAGGTGAAGGTACGTTGGCGATCGATGAACATTACAACAGTGGCGTGAATGGCAAGACCCTCTACCCGATCGTCGCCGATCCCCAGACGGTCGAATTAAACCGCCTGCAGCTGCAATATCGCACCAAGCCGCTGATCATCACGCTGGGCCGCCAGCGCATCAACCTTGACGACCAGCGCTTTGTCGGGTCGGTCGCCTGGCGGCAGAATGAGCAGACGTTCGATGCGCTGCGGGTCGAATATATGGGCATCAAGGACCTGAAGGTCGACATGACCTATGCCATCGCGGCGCGGACCATCTGGGGCGTTGACGGGGGCAAGTTCGGCGCGGTGAGCCGTCCTGCGGAGATTGAGGGCGACGATGTGTTCCTGAACATCTCTTACAAGACGAAGCTCGGGACGCTGACCGGCTTTGCCTATTTGATCGACGAGGATGAGCCGGTGGCGGCGCTGCTTCGGAACAGCAGCCAGACCTATGGCGCGCGCTTTGCAGGCGCGGTGCCGGTCGCGAAGAAGGTGAAGCTCAGCTACCTCGCCAGCTATGCGCGGCAGAGCGACTATGCGAAGAACCCCGTGGATTACAGTGCCGACTATGTGGCGGCGGAGTTGGGGTTGGAGGTCGCCTCGTTCAAAGTGACGGGCGGTTATGAGCTGCTTGGTTCCGATAGCGGCGCGACCGGTGTGGCGGGCGGGTTCGCATTCCAGACACCCTTTGCCACGCTCCACAAATTCAACGGCTGGGCCGACAAGTTTCTGACGACGCCCGCGACCGGCATCCAGGACTATTATGGCGGGATCGCCTATACCGTGCCCAAGATCGGCAAGTCAGGCCCGCTGGTGGCGTCGTTCATCTATCATCATCTCAGCAGCGACCGGCTGTCGATCCATTATGGTGATGAGTATAATGCGCAGGTCACATGGAAGATCGACAAGCATCTGAGCGCGCTTGTCAAATATGCAGATTATCAAAGGAAAGGGATCAGCAGCTTTGCGGGCGATGCTGATACCAGGAAGTTCTGGGCGCAGATTGACTATGCTCTTTGATCCATCTGTGCGTTCAAGATTACTTCGAGGAATTTTGCAGCGCGGCTGAACGCCGGGTCTTGCGCCCAAAAAAAAAAAAACGGCTCGGTGCGTGTCACCGAGCCGTTCCATGATCCACGCCCGAAAATGGGTCAGAAGCTCACCTTGACGTCCCCTCCGACAGTGCGGGGTTTCTTGTAGGAGCCTGCGCCAAAGCCGAGGCCGCCAAAGTCGATGCCGAAATCGAGATTTCTCTGGTTGGTGAGATTGGCACCCCACAGACCGACGTCGATCTTTGCATTGCCGACTTCGATATCCGACAGGGAAATGCGGGCGCTCAGATCATAGTCGGGCCGCGAACTGACTTCGCGGTTGAAGGGATTTACCCGGTCCAGGGCGAAGAAGTAGATGCGGCTGCGATAGGAAAGGTCGCTGCGCAGTGACAGCGTGCCGACGCCTACATCGACCGAATATTGCCCGCCGACGCGCGCATTCCACTTGGGCGTTTGCGACAGGTGCGCTTCATCGCCCACATTGATCAACTGGTTGAAGGTCGGCGAGGTAAAGTCGGGATCGCGATACAGATATTCCTTGAAGTCCGGGTGTACATAGCCGACCGACCCGTCGATCTGCAGCCCGTTGAAGGGAAGCGCCGTCAGCTCCGCCTCGAACCCGCGGAACCGCGCCTTGCCCGCGTTGGAAACGACAGAGGTCGCCCCGCTGCTACCGCTTTGGAACTGCTGGATCTGAAGGTTGGAATAGTCGGTCTGATATACGGAAAGGTTGAGCCGCAGATGGCGATCGAACAGTTCCGACTTCACGCCCAGTTCATAGGCAGTAACGGTTTCCGGCTTGTAGGTCGTCAACTGTCCCTGCGGGTTCTGAGGGTCGATGCCGCCTGAACGATAGCCGGTGGAGACGCGCGCATAGGCCATGATATCCGGCGTGAAGCGATAATTTACCGAACCGAGCCAGGACACATTGTCATTGTTGACGACGGTGGCTGCGGTCAATGTCGGCAGGTCAGTGCGCTGCAAGGTCTTTCGATCCTGCGTGTAACGCGCGCCGCCGGTGATTTCGAGCTTCCCATCCAGCGCGGAAGGCTTCCAGCTTACCTGACCGAAGATGGCGGCGGACTCGGACGTCGCCCGGAAGCCAAGAGTCGGCGTCAGGTTGATGCCGATCAGACCCCCTGGCGTCAGCTGAGGATTGGCCAGGATATTGGCGGCAGTCGAAGCAGGAACGCCGAAAGCTTCCAGAAAAGCCGTCGGCGCGACCAGCGTCAGCGCTTGGCGATTATTCTGCGAGGCTTTTTCGTAGAAATAATAGACGCCCGCCACATAGCTCAGATCGCCAGACGAACCGAGTGCCTGAAATTCCTGGCTGAATTGCCACTGTTTCTGCGGCGCATTGTTGCCGTTGTAGAGCCCGACATCGGCAATCGTGACACCAGTCGGCGACGCCGGATCAAAGTCAACCACCGGGCCGCGCAGATAGCCGTTACCGTCGAGCGTCAGGATCGTGTCCTGCCAGAAGCGCCGATAGCCAGTGATCGACTTCAGAGTCAGTTCGTCGATCGGTTCATAGGCAATCGTCAGCGAATGGCCGTAGATCCGCGACTTGGCCCCATAGCGCAGGTCGCCGAAGCGATCGACGAAGCCATCCTGACGCCCCGGATTGATCCGGTCAGGGCTGATGAGGAAGGGATCGCCGCCGAAATCGGGCGATTGGCTGAAATAGTTGAAGACGCTGGGCGTCGCGGCCAGCAATTGGAAATAAGGTGCGGTGCCCGACCGATAGTTGAAGTCGAAATTATAATTGACCGTGACATTACCAAGGTCGGCTTCAACACCGGCATAGAAGGCATCGCTGCGCAACGCGCCGGGGTCTTCACTGTCCGGCGTGTAGATATTGTCGATATAGCCGTCACGTTCCCGGTGCATGGCCGCCAGCGAAACCTTGATGGGCGATCCGCCGATGAAGCCGGTATCGACCCGGCCACGGACAAACCAGTCGTCATAGCTTGCATATCCGGCCTTGGCTTCCAGATGCATGTCGTCGGTGGGCTTTTTGGTGACCAGTTGGATCGCGCCACCGATGGTATTGCGGCCGAACAAGGTGCCCTGCGGCCCGCGCAAGACCTCGATACGTTCAAGATCGACAAGGTCGAAGATAGCACCCGCCGCACGCGCGATATATACGCCGTCGAGATAGACGCCCACCGCCTGGTCGGTCGCGGCGTCAGGCTGCTGATTGCCGACGCCGCGGATGAACAGTGAAACCGCGGTGAGGCTGGTCGATTGCTGCAAAAGCGACAGGTTTGGGGTGAAGCGAGGGACACTCGTCACGTCCAGCACATTCTGCTGCTCCAGGAACTCGCCCGACAGCGCGGTTACGGAAACCGGCACCGTCTGAAGCCTTTCCTGCGTGCGGCGCGCCGTCACAATGATGTCGGAAAGCCCGCCGCCATTTGGTGCCTGGGCCCCTGCAGTTGGATTGTCCTGCGGCGCCGCTTCCTGAGCAAAAGCCGGCGAGGCCAGCACCATCGCCAGTACGCCGGATATAAATGATCGATTGATACCGCCCATTTCCTCATCCTCCCTGTCATGACACACTATTTTTATAGCTTGTTCACCCTGCTCGTTGGCAGACGTGGCTTTGTCATGCGCTGAGCTTCCTCCTAACTGCGCATTTCGTCAATGGTCTTTATGAGTGATCCGTAATTTCTGGTGATCTCACACATGAGAGCAACGCAGGTTGGCGCCCGCCCCCTGTTCAGGTTCGCCGGTGGATGACGCGATCGGCAAAGCGGCTGATCGCATCCTTCTTCACGGAAAGCTGGCCGATGTCAGCGCCTTGCGGGACATAGCTTTCCATTTCCCATGGCGTCGGCATCCACGGGATCGTGACCATATCGCCGATGCCATGTTCAGCGAGCCGCTCCTCCGTATGCGCGGTCAGTGGTTCGATCAGGGACGCGACGGGGGAAAATCCGGACCTTGGCAATCCCATCCCGGCCCGCAAGGCTTGCAGATGCTTCACGATCGCGATCGTGTCATCCACCGTGGCAGGGAGGCCCAACCAGCCGTCATTCGCCGCCGCGCGTCGCAGCGCCGGGGCCGATTTTCCGCCGACCCAAACCGGCACCGGACAAGGAGGCACAGGGCGCAGCAGCACAGCGTCGAATTGGAAGAACTCACCATCGTGGCTTACTGTTTCGCCAGCCCAGAGCCTGCGGCAAATCGCCAATATTTCGTCCAGGCGGCGACCGCGCGTCGCGAAGTCTATGCCCGCAGCGTCATATTCTTCCTTCAGCCAACCCGCCGATACGCCGCATATGACGCGGCCGGATGTGTAGACCGATGCGGTGGCGACCGCGCGGGCGACGGTGAACGGGTCGCGCAAAGCCGCCAGGTAGATGTTGGTCGCCAGCCTCAATTCCCGCGTCTGCGCGCCCAGCAATGTCAGCGTGATCCAGGGGTCGGGCCATGGCGCATCGATCGGCCAGAAGATGTCACCGGATTCGGTATAGGGATAGGGCGTCTTGATCGACGCTGGCATGATCAGATGATCGGCATAGGTGACGCCGTAAAATCCACAGCTTTCCGCGTGTTGCGCCAGCGCGATCATCTGATCAAGCTCCGGCACCGCCATCATCGACAGCCAGAAACGCATGGCTTGCCTCTCCTCACTTCCATTTGGCTTGCCTGCTCTTGATGAGGCAGGCTTTGTAAAGCGTCTATACGCGATCCGGGCGATAGTTCCGAATGGTGGATGTGTCGGAGCATCGATGCCGGTATGGTTTCTTGCCAAGCTCTCGCCCTGTTGAGCGCGCAAGTCGCCCGACAGGAAGGCATTGGATGTGCTGGATTTTCCAAAAATGCGGTAAATTGTGCATTAACCTAGATTTTTGTCTGTCCCTTCCGCCCCATCGCACGGTATGCAGCAATAGCAGTCCGCCGTCGGGAAATAATCCAATGATTTCACTTCGCTTTTTGCCCCTCCTCGCCGTTGCGGCAGTTTCAGGGCAGGCCGCGACGCCCGCCCCTGCCTAGGACGCCGCCGATGACCCTCCTCGGTCTTCGTCAAGCCATGCTGACGGTGGTGGCGATCGCCATTCCGGTCATCATATTGGCGGTTGGCATCATCCTTGTCGCGCAGGCCGACAGCGCGGGGCAGCTGCGCATTGAGGTCAGCCGCAGTTATGACCGGCGGTCGCTGATGCAGGACATGCTGTCGCAGCATCAAGATATCGAGACGGGCCAGCGGGGCTATCTGCTGACCGACCGGCCCGAATTTCTGGAGCCATATCAGGCCGCGCGCCGTGCAATTCCGGAAACCTTCGGCCGGATGCAGGCGCTCGCCCTGTCGGCGGAGCAGCAAAGGCGGCTCGATACACTCCGGAAGCTGTCGCGTGACAAGCTGGCCTTCGTTCAGGATGCCGTATCCTTGAGCAGCAGCGGTCGCAAAGACCAGGCCTTGGCGCTGGTCGTCAGCGGTCGGGGCAAGCTGCTGATGGATCGCCTGCGCAGCGAGATCGCCCGGCAGCAAGCGGACGAGGCGAGGCAGCTGGCGCAAACATCCGAGCTTTCGGAAAAGGCACAAAGGCAGCTGCGCGCCCGCGCCTTTTCCCTCCTCAGCTTTTTGGCGATCCTGCTCTGCGCAGCCGGGCTGGTCATTTTGCGGACGCTGAAAGCCAGGGGAGCCGCCCTCGCCCGGCTGGACGACGTGTCCCGCCGCCGCAAAGCCATTCTCGACGCCGCGATGGACGGCATCCTGATCCTCAACCCGAGCGGGAGCATCGAGGGCGTGAACCGGGCGGGCGCGCGGATCTTTGGCTATGAGGATAGCGATCTGCTGCGGCGGGACGTCGGCATGTTGTTCGCGAACCAGCCACCGCAGGGCCAGGTTGCCGCCTATCTGCGCAGCATGAAGCTGACCGAAGGGCATCCCGGGCATATTCAGGAGATACCCGGCCGCCGCAAGGATGGGACCGTCTTCCCGTCGGACGTAGCCATAACCGCCGTCGAATTGAATGACGGGACCCATTATGTGGCCGTCGTTCGCGACATCAGCGAGCGCAAGCGGGTCGAAAGGATCAAGTCTGAATTCGTCGCGAGCGTCAGCCATGAACTGCGCACGCCGCTGACGTCCATCGCCGGTTCCCTCGGCCTGCTCGCCGGGGGCGCGGGCGGTGAGCTGGGCGAGCGCGCGCAACGGCTGATCACGATCGCGCACAGCAACGCCGAACGGCTGGTGCGGCTGATCAACGACATTTTGGATCTGGAGAAAATCGACAGCGGGCGGATGACCTTCAAGAACCAGCTGATCGACCTGTCCGATTTCCTGAAGCAGGCGATGGAGTCCAATCGCGGCTTTGCCGATCGCTATCAGGTGACCCTCGAGCTGAAAATCGATGGGCCGCGCGCCTATATCTGGGCTGATCCGGACCGGTTGATGCAGATCATCGCCAACCTGATTTCCAACGCAGTCAAATTCTCGCCCCAAGGCGCGGCGGTGAAAATCGTCCTGCAATCGTCGGGCGCAGCCCACCGGATCAGCATTTGCGATCACGGCCCCGGCATCGACGAAGCCTTTCGCGAACGGGTGTTCAGCCGCTTCGCCCAGGCCGACAGTTCCGACAGCCGGGCGAAGGGAGGCACCGGCCTTGGCCTCAGCATCGTGCGCGAGATGGTGACGCGGCTGGGCGGTAGCGTAAGCTTCGACACGGAAACGGGCGTCGGCACCCGCTTCCATGTCGATCTGCCAGCGACGACGCCGCAAACGACGGAGGAAGAGGGTCGCATCCTCATTTGCGAGGGCGATCGCAAGACCTCCGCCGATATGCAGGAGGCGT
Source organism: uncultured Novosphingobium sp. (assembly GCA_946886075.1). The sequence continues at coordinate 159,071 of CAMPHR010000001.1, forward strand.
TGGCGAATGCCGGTTTTGCCTGCGACGTGGTGCATGACGGGTCCGCAGCGCTCATGGCGGCGCGCGCACGTCGCTACCGCCTGATCCTCATTGATTCGGACCTGCCCCATGGCGACGGCATCTCGCTCGTTCGCTCGCTTCGTGCGCTGGAGGACGGGAGCCACCCGCCGATCCTGATGATCTCCGCCGACAGTCGGGCAGGATCGGTCGAGGCCGAGGCGCTGCCGATCGTCGATTGGCTGCAAAAGCCCCTGCCCGCGCACCAGATGCTGGACGCGGTCAAGCGCACGCTGTTCGGCGGGCAGCGTGAGGGCAAGCCGCGCATCCTGCATGTCGATGATGATCCCGACGTTCTCCGCCTGATCGCCACCGCGCTGGAGGACCAGGTCGAGCTGACGTCGGTGGCGACCGTGCGGGAAGCGCGAACCGCACTTGGCCGCCAGACCTTTGACCTCGCGATACTGGACCTTGGCCTTACCGATGGTCCGGGATCGCTTCTGCTGCCCGACCTGAAGGCGGCGGGGCCGATACCCGTCATCATCTTTTCCGCGCAGGATGCCGACAATGAGGCGGCGGCGAGCGTGCAGGCCTTCCTCACCAAATCACGGACGTCGATCGATCATCTGGTTGCGACGATCGAGCGATTGTGGCGGCAGACCAGCCCTGAAGGAGCGAAATGACGATGGTCCGCATCCTCTATGTGGATGATGAGGAAGATATCCGCGAGGTCGTGGACATCTCGCTCAGCCTCGACCCGGAATTCGAGGTGCGCCTTTGTGATGGCGGCCCGGCCGCGCTGGAGGCGGCTGCGAGTTGGGGGCCTGCGCTCATCCTGCTCGACTTCATGATGCCGGGGATGGATGGGCCAGCGACCCTGGCGCAACTGCGCGCCGATCCAGCCACCGCGCATATCCCGGTGGTGTTCGTCACCGCCCGCAGTGCGCGCGCGGACGTGGATCATCTTCTCTCCCTGGGCGCGGCGGGCGTTATCGCAAAGCCGTTCGACCCGATCGCACTTAGCGGCAAGGTCCGCGACTTCCTGCCATGACGGTGGAGGCGAACGCGCGGATGCTGGCCGTGCGCGACTAGTTCATCGCTCGTTGTGGCGAGGAGCGCGCGCAGCTTCCGCCGCTCGATAGTCTGGGCGGGAGCGATCTACAGCGGATCGGAGAAGCGGCGCACAAGATCGCGGGACTGGCAGGCACATTGGGCTTCAGTAGCCTGGGCGAGGCGGCGGCGCACGTGGATCGCGGCATTGCAAGCCATGGCGACGTCGGGCCTGCATATCAGCGTTACATCGAAGAGCTGGATCGGTTGCTGGACGCTTAAGGGGGGAGCTCAATCCCCTGGAGCCACCGCGACCCTTGCCAGGCGGTGCATCATTGTGCGGAACTCCGCCAATTGCTGGGGCGCTGCTGGGTCATAGGATCGGGACGGGCCAAGCTGATGCGCGTTGCAGACATAATGCAGGGCGCTGCCCGCGACGGTGTTGAGTAGAACCATCGCCGATACCGGGTGGAACTGACCACTGGCGACACCGGCCGCGACGACATCCTCCAGATCCTGGAGCGCGGATTCGGAGAAGCGCACCGGATTGTTGCCGTAGGCCGCCGAGTCCGCGATGAGGCGCTGGATTATCCGCGCGGCGGTGGGGCGGCTGACGAGGAAATCCAGCCAGGCGTCCAGCAGGGCGAGCAGTCGCTCCATCGGTTCGGTGACGTCTTCGGTCCGGTTGAGGACGAAGGCGTGCATCGACGCGAAGATGTCCGCTTCGACTTCGTCGTAAAGCTGCTGCTTGCCGGGGAAATAATAGAGGATCGACGGGCGGCGGATGCCGACGCTTTCCGCGACATGATCGAGGCGTGCGGCGGCGAAGCCGATTTCGGCGAAAATACGTTCGGCGGCGTCGAGTATCTGTTGCCGGGTGGCGTCGCCCTTGGCCTGGCGGACTGTCTGTCTGGTTGCTGTCATGATCATGTTCTTATGCGGTGGAGCGGGACGGTGGCAACGCGGATTGCATGAATGAAGTAGCGGCAAGAATGGAGTTGCACAACTATCTACGAACTAGTAGGTAGATTCGCACATGCTCGATGAGAATGCGGCCGGATGGCCCGCCGAAGCATGGAGTTTCCCGGGGAGGATATATGCCGAATCACCTGATTGCCCGTTCCGTCGTCACGCTGCTCATGAGTTCGACCGCCCTGCCCGCTCTGGCGCAGGATCAGGCAGGCAGCGCGATCGAGGAGATTGTCGTCACCGCGCAGAAGCGTGAGGAATCGCTGCAGGACACGCCGATTTCAATCGCCGCATTTAGCGCGCAGGACCTGGAGAATAAGGGCATAAGCGGGCTGACAGACCTGCGCGCCCAAGTCCCCAACCTTCAACTTACCCCCTTCCCCAACAATGCCGCGACGACGCAGATCTTCATGCGCGGCGTGGGGCTGTCCGATGACCAGATCACCCAGGACGGCGGCGTCGCGGTCTATATGGACGGCGTCTATGTCGCGCGCAGCCAGGGGCTGGCGATGGAAGTCGCCGATCTGGAGCGCATCGAAGTGCTGCGAGGCCCGCAAGGCACGCTTTACGGCCGTAACGCAACGGGCGGCGCGATCAACTTCATCACCCGCAAGCCTGACCTTGGCGACTTCGGCTTCAAGGGTCAGGTAACGATCGGCAATTATGACAACCGGCGGTTCAAGGCGGCGGTCAACATTCCGCTGGGCGAGACCTTCGCGGCCCGGCTGTCCTATGTGAACCAGCGGCAGGATGGCTTCATCCGCAATCCTGGCACGGGCATCGAACGGTGGGGCGACAAGGATCGGGAAGCGATGCGCGCTGACCTGCTGTGGCAGCCTTCGGACCGGTTCAGCCTGCGCTACAGCTATGATCGCACGGAGATCGGCGACACCCCCTATTACGTCGCGCTCTCGCCGCTTCATCCGCGGGTGCTCGAACGGCCCGCGGCGGGAAGCCCGCTGGTGCGCGACGTCCTGCCCAACGACATCACCGCGCAAGGCCACAGCCTGACGGCGGAATGGGAAGCCAGCGACGCGCTGACTCTGCGGTCGATCACCGGCTATCGCAAGCTCGATAATTTCCAGAACCAGGATTATCTGACAGGCGCCCTTGGCCCCAATCCGCTGCAAAAGAACAGCAGCCGCGCAAAGCAGGACCAGTGGAGCGAGGAAGTGCAGCTGATCGGCGACGCGCTGGACGGCGGACTGCAATATGTCGCGGGCTTCTATTACTTCACCGAAAGCGGCGACAATTTCAGCAACAGCTACAGCCCGCCGACACTGACGCGCAGCTTCACCACCGCGACCATCGAAAACCGTTCCTACGCGCTGTTCGGCCAGGCGACCTATACGCCGCAATGGCTGGACAACCGGCTGCACCTGACTGTCGGGCTGCGGCAAAGCTGGGACAAGCGCGAAGCGACGCTGTCGCGCCAGACGCAGGTCAATGGCGGCCCGATCACGACGGTGCCGGGCTTTGGCGATGGCAGCCAGACGTTCAAGGATTTCAGCCCCAGCTTCGTCGTCGCATTCGACGCGTCGGAGGACGTCAATGTCTATGCCAAGGCGGTGAAGGGCTACAAGAGCGGCGGCTTCAACGTCCGCGCCAGTTCCATCGGGCGGTTCAACGAAGGCTTCGGGCCAGAGACGCTCTGGTCCTACGAAGCAGGCATCAAGAGCCAGTGGCTGGACAACCGGCTGCGCTTCAATGCGGCGGCGTTCATCTCAAAATATTCGGACATTCAGGTCAATGTTCAGTCGGACCCGACCAATATCCGCCTGACCGACGTGCTGAATGCGGGCAAGGCGACCGTGAAGGGCGTGGAGGTCGACCTGACCCTGGCGCCGGTGCGCAACCTGCGCCTGTCGGTGAACTATGGGTATCTGGACGCGCGCTATGACGAGATCCTGGACGCGACCGGCACGAATATCGCGGACAATTACCGCTTCACCAACGCGCCCAAGCACACAATCGCGCTGGACCTGACCTATGACCTGCCCCGCCTGCCGATCGGTCAGCTGAGCGCCAACGTCAACTACACCGCGCAAAGCGACAAGTTCACCAACAGCACGATCAGCAGCGGCAAATATATCATCGGCGACTATGGCCTGCTGAACGCCCGCCTGACGCTGGGCGACATTCCCGGCGTGAAGGGCGTCCGCGCGAGCCTGTGGGGCCGCAATCTGACGGACAAGAATTATTACATCATGCAGTTCAATGTCGGCCGCCCCGGCGCATTGTTCGGGGAACCGCGCACCTATGGCATCGACCTGAACGTCGAATTTTAAGGGGGGGAGGGACAGTGAAGCTGATCCGCCTTGCGCTGCCCATCCTCGGGCTTGCCTGCTCTGCCGCCGGGGTTGCGGCCGGTGATTATCAGCCGGGCGCCAAGGATGTCGCCCGCACGGCGCGCGCCTTCGCCGGGGCGGACAGTCTGCGCTTCGTCGTCATCGGCGATCGCACGGGACAGCACCGGCCCGGCGTGTTTGAAAAGGCGCTGGCGCAGGTGGATCAGCTTCACCCCGACTTCGTCATCAATATCGGCGACCTGATCGAGGGGAATACGGAAGACCGGGCGCAGATCGCCGCCGAGTGGCAAGAAGTGAATAGCGCCATCGGTCAGCTGCGCACCCCTTTCTTCTACGTGCCGGGCAATCATGACCTGACCAATGATGTGCAGCGGCAGATCTGGCGCGCGCAGCTGGGCGCGGACTATTATCATTTCCGCTACAAGGGCGCATTGTTCATCATCCTCAATACAGAAGACCCGCCCCAACCGAAGATCGCCCGCAAGAAATTGCTCGACGCTTATGGCGCGGAGGCGATGGGCAAGGTGATGACCGCGCTGCAAGGCGATCCGGCGCAGGCGGAGGCACTGCTCGCCCGCGAGCCGAAGCTTGGCGAACTGGCGGTCAAGCTGCGGGCGTCCGAAAATGTGGCGATCAGCACGGCCCAGGTCGAGATGGTGCGGAAAGCATTGGCCGCCAATCCGCATCCGCGCTGGACCTTCGTGCTGATGCACCGCCCGGCATGGAAGGTCGCCTCGCCCGCATTCGAGCGTATTGAGGCGCTGCTGAAGGGCCGCCCCTACACCATGCTGGCGGGGCATTTTCACAAATATGCCTATGAGCGCCGGAGGGATCAGGACTATATCCAGCTAGGCGTCACCGGCGGCATGCCCGGAGGCAAGGCGGACGATCCTGCGGTTGCGGACCATATCATGTGGGTGTCGTTGGCCGATGGCGCGCCGCAGATCAGCAATATTCGCCTGAACGGCTTTTTCGACAAACAGGGCCCCTCGCCCAAATAAAGGAACTGATCCCCATGTCGCTCAATCCTGCTCTCGCTTCGCCATCCTCTCCCGTCATCATCACCGGGGGTGCGTCGGGCATCGGCCTGGCGTCCGCCCATGCACTGGCGGTCGTGGGACGCCCGCTTGCCCTGTGGGACATCAATGGCGACAAGGGCGCCGAGGCGGCGCGCGCCATCACGGCCGAGCATGGGACGGCGGCGACAGGCATCGCCGTCGACCTGCGTGACCTTGGCGGGATCGAAGCGGCGCTGGCGGCAACGCGCGAGGCGATCGGCGCGCCGGGCGGACTGGTCCACGCCGCAGGCGTCGTGGACACGGCATCGCTGGACGGGCTGACCGCCGAAAGCTGGGACAGCGGGATCGCGATCCATCTGCGGTCGCTCGCCTTCATCGTCCAGGCGATCCGACAGGACCTTGCCGCGCAGCCGGGTTCCGCCATTGTCGCCATCGCGTCGATCAACGCGACGCTCGGCAACGCCCTCAATCCAATCTACAGCGCGGCGAAGGGCGGGATATTGTCGCTGGTGCGCTCAATGGCCGACCGGCTGGCGGCAGACGGCATCCGCATCAATTCGGTATCGCCTGGCCAGATCATGACGCCGATGATGCGGCCTGCGGTGGAGGCCCTGCCCGAGGGGCATTTCGAAAAGCGCATCCTGCTCGGCCGCTTGGGTGAGGCGGAGGAAGTAGGCCGGGTGGTGCGGTTCCTGCTGTCCGACGAGGCAAGCTATATTACCGCGTCGGAGATTGTCGTGGATGGCGGCAACATCTCTTCCCAGAGAGGGTGAGCTAAGGGATGAACGCCTTGCTGATCGACCGCCGTGCCTTTGTGACCGCTGCCCTAGCGGCTACGGTCGCAGGTTGCGCTACCTCTATTCCAGCGAGGCGCGGAGGGGCCATACCGTTCCTCACGGCGACGGCGGCGAAGGCGGGCGATGGTGAGGATTACCAGATCGCGTGGGATGCGCCGGGGGTGGACGGCGTCGCGATTTATGGCGGATCGTCGCCCTCCCCCATCCTGACCGGCAAGCCATTGGCGAGCGGGCGTGGCAGCGGGAGCATGATGGTCCGCAACCCGGTGCCCGGCGCGCGGCCCTATTTCACGCTGGTGCCCAGCCGAGGCGCGCCGCTCGTCATCGCGGATCGGGCGCTGCATCTGGCCAGCATCGCCAATCTGCGGGACATTGGCGGCTATCGGACCAGCGATGGACGCTGGGTGAAGATGGGCCTGCTGTACCGGTCGGACCAACTCGACCGGGTAAGCGATGCGGACCTCAAGGCGATGGAGCGGATGGGGTTGCGGCTGGTCGCGGACCTTCGGACGGAGAGCGAGCGGACGAGAGAGCCCGACCGGCTGCCAAGTGGGAGCCAGCCGCTGATCCTGGACGTGGCCGGGGACAGCGCTGGATCGCTGGGCGGCGACATGCGCAAGGCGATGGCGACGATCGCGGCGGGCAAGGGGGCGGAGTTGCTGACGGAGGCGAACCGCGACTTCGTGTCGCTGGGCAGCGCGAAGCGGGCCTACGCCACTCTGCTGGGGCAGATGAATGGCGCACCCATCCTCTACCACTGCACGGCGGGCAAGGACCGGACCGGCTGGGCAAGCGCGGTCATCTTGACGCTGCTCGGCGTCCCGCGCGCGACGGTGATGGCGGATTACCTCGCCAGCAACAGCTATCTGCGCGCCAAGAATGAGCGGGCCAAGGAGATGCTGGCGAAATCCGGTAGCCCGATCGATCCTTCCCATCTGGAGCCGGTGCTGACGGTGCGGGCAAGCTATCTGGACGCGGCATTCGATGAAGTGGCTAAGCGTTATGGCAGCTTCGACGCCTATGTGCGCCAAGGCCTCGGCTTGGGAGATGCGGAGACAGAGGCGCTGAAGTCGGCATATCTTCAGGGGTAATCCCGGCCGCACGGCTTCATCTGCGTAATTTAATATGGCCGCAACGGCCTTGCTCGTCTACATGTCGTCCATAAACCTATTTCAAGGACGAAGGACCCAGCCGGGAAACCCGGACTGCGGCCTTTAACAGGAGAGAGCTATGGTCACCTTGTCACATCGCGGCATTTGCGTGCGCGACATCGAAACGTCCGCCCGTTTCTATCAGGACGCGTTGGGCTTCGAGCCTTATCAGGACCATGGCATCGTTGAAGGCCCCGACATGGAGAAGACGATGCAGCTGCCCGGCGTGCGGCTGCGGCCGGTGATGCTCAAGCGGCCGGACGGGCCGGTGATCGAACTGCTCCAGTTTCTCGCGCCTCCCGCGACCGGGCCGCGAGAGAAGCGATCGACGCTGCAATATGGGCTGGTGCACATCTCCTTTTACGTGGACGACATCGATGTTTGGGCGGCGCGGATCAGGGACGCGGGCGGGACCGTCTATGAAGAGACGCGCGCCTATTTCGCCGGGAACGACACGACGATGCTCTACTGCACGGACCCCGATGGCGTCCGCGTCGAATTGATGAAGGCGCCGGGCGAGGCCGAACGTTTTTCCCACAGCGGCATTTGCGTCCAGGATATCGACGTTTCGCTGCGCTATTATGAGGCGCTGGGCTTCACGGCTGCAGAGAATTACGTCCTTGATCAGGGGTTTGACTGGCTGGGGGTGATCAATGAAGTGCCGGGCATCAAGCTGCGCGCGCAAATGGTACGCGACGCGCAGGGTAACACAGTCGAGTTACTCAAGGTGTTCGAGCCCGAAAGCTTCGGATCGCGCGAGCGGCAGCCGCTTAATCGCTATGGCCTGACGCATCTGGCTTTCTGGGATGATGAGCCGGAAAAGACTTCGGCAGCGCTCAGCGAGCGGGGCGGCTATTTCGTCGAAGAGGCGCATGTGAAGACGGCATATATCGAGCTGCTGCACGGTGCAGACCCCGATGGCGTGCGGATCGAGTTGATGCGGCCGGTCTCGGGCTGAGCCGCCATTTACCGCGACCCTGCCGTAACGATCCAACGCACCACGCACTCCGATGGCCGAACATGTAGGGTCAACAACAACCCGTTCATGTAAGGGAAAGGTTAGCGAGAACAGGCAGGGCGCACATGGCGCTATTACGAGCGCCATGAGGGATATCTTGTGAAGTAATGGAGGGGGTTCTGACAGCTGAATACGCCATCACGCGATCGGCGGTCAGACGAAAAGCTGCATCAGCGCAGGCCCGACTGTCCGGATCTTAAAAGGAGTAGCGTGATGACTGTCTTTTCAAAGGGATATAATTGTCTCTTAATGCTGACCCTGCTTGGCGGGGTGTCTTCGGCCAGCCTGGCGCAGACGCAGGAACAGCCTGCGGCCGACGTGTCGGCGACAGCCTATGTGCCAGCCAAGCCCGCCGAAGGACCGGAGATCAAGGGCATCATCTCCGCCCGCAGCGGTGACAGGATGCAGGTGACGGCGGAAGACGGCACGAAATCGGTGATCACCATCAACGACGCGACGAAGATCAGCGCCGTGAAGGGCTTCCTGGGCCTTGGCCGCGCCAGGCTGGCTGCGACGTCGCTGCTGAACGGCGTGCCGGTGACTGTCCAGACGCTGCAGTCGGGTGACGGGCTGCTGGCGAGCACGATCAAGCTCCAGAACAAGGACCTGAAGACCGCGTCGATGATCTACAACGGCACCGATCAACGCTTTGCCGAACAGACCGCCGCCACCGACGCGCTGCGCGGACGCATGAGCGAGATCGACCAGTATAATGTCAAAGCCACGACCAACGTCAACTTCGACACTGGCAAGGCCGTGCTGTCCGAACAGGCGAAGAATGACCTTTGTGCTGCGGCAAGCTCTGCCGAAGGGATGAACAACGCCCTGCTGCTGGTCGTCGGCTACACCGATTCCGTTGGTGATGAAGAATATAACCAGGAGCTGAGTGAAAAGCGCGCTGGCCGGGTGGTCAACTATCTGCAGCAAGCCTGCAAGTGGAAGCCCTACCGCATGCTGACGCCGACCGGCATGTCCGAAGCCGATCCGGTGGCAAGCAACGACACGGCCGAAGGCAAGGCCCAGAACCGCCGCGTTGCGGTGAACATCCTGGTCAGCAAGGGCCTCGACGGCCTATAAGAATTGCGGGGTGGGTTCAGGCCCACCCCGTCACTTGACGGTGCCGGTCGCCTGCGCGACGGGCGCTGCTTGAGCCGCGTCCCCCTGCCAACCGCCGCCTAGCGCCCGGAACAGGTCGATCTGGCTGGCGGCGACCTGCGCATCGGCATTGGCGAGGTCCGCCTCCGCCCCCGCCAATGTCCGCTCTGCGTCAAGGACGACGAGCGAGTCCGCTCGCCCTTCCCGCAGCTGCGCCCGGCTGATCCGTGCCGCGACACGCGCCTGATCCGCCGCAGCTTGCAGAGCCTGCCGCTGCTCCAATGTGTGGGCATAGGCTGACAGCGCCGTCTCCGTTTCCTGAAGCGCCTTCAAGACCGCGCCGTCGAAGGTCGCAAGCGCCGCGCGTGTCGATGCCTCCGCCTGCGCCACCCGCGCCCGTCCGCCCTCCATATTGGGGAAGGCCCAGCTGAGCAGCGGCCCGACGAGCCAGCGCAGCGGACCCGCGCCGAACATGTCGCTTACCGTGTTGCTGGTCGATCCGATCGACCCGCCCAGGCTGATGCGCGGATAGAGGTCAGCCGTCGCGACGCCGATCCGCGCAGTCTCGGCCGCAAGCCTGCGCTCCGCCTCCCGCACGTCCGGGCGTCGGGCAAGTAGCGCGCGGCCATCCCCGACTGGAATGGGGCGATCCAGTCTAAGGGTGACCGCGCGCTGGCCGACCTCAGGGGGAAGGTCGGCCGGCGCTCTTCCGGTAAGGAGGGCCAGCCGGAAAAGCGCTGCATCGCGCTGGGCGCGAAGGGGTGGAATGGTGGCCTGCTGCTGGGCGCGGAGTGCGGAGACGCGGGCGACGTCGAGGCGGCTGGTGCGCCCGGCTTGAAACCGCTTTGCGCTCAAATCCACGGTGCGGTCGAGCAGGTCGAGCGTGCGCTCCGCCACCGCGATCCGCTCGGCGGCGGAGGATGCGTCGGCATAGGCGCGCACGGTTTCGGCGACGACGGTGACGCGCACGGCATCGGCGGCGGCGGCAGCAGCGCCGACATCCGCGCGCGATGCTTCGAGCGCGCGGCGCACTCGGCCGAACAGATCGACCTCATAGGACACGCTCAGCCCCGTATCGATGCGCCAGTCTTCGGCTGGCAGGCCGGGCGCACGCTGCAGCGCGGAGGTGCGGCCATAGGTCGGCTGGGCGGAAACAGTGGTCTGCGGCAGCAACTGGGTGCGGCTTTCACGTAGCGACGCCTGCGCCCGCTCCAGATTGGCGATCGCTACTCGCAAGTCCGTGTTGGCGGCGAGCGCATTGCCGACAAGGCCGTCCAGCACCGGGTCCTGATACAGTCGCCACCAGCCATCCTGCACCGCGTCAGGCGTGGTGATGGCCGGGCGCGCGGCGACAAATGCGCCCTGCGTGCTCGCCCCCGGCTGCGGACGGGCATAGTCGGGACCGGCAGCGCAGGCGGCGAGCGTCAGCGAAGCCGCGCCGATCAACAGATATTTTGTCATCATCTTTCTCATTCCGCTGCTCCCAGCGCGGGCGTTGCGTGACGCGGCGCCCTCCGTTCCCGCCAGCGCCGCATCCGTTCCGACAGCGCGCGGGTCACCACATAGAAGGCTGGCGTGAACACCAGGCCGAAGAAGGTGACCCCGAGCATGCCGGAGAAGACCGCCGTCCCCAGCGCCTGCCGCAACTCAGCACCCGGACCGCTCGCGATCACCAGCGGCACCACGCCCAGGATGAAGGCAAAGCTGGTCATCAGGATCGGCCGCAACCGGTTCTGCGCCGCGCGGACGACGGCATCGACCGGGCCCATCCCTTCCTCCTCCGCCTGCTTGGCGAACTCGACGATCAGGATCGCATTCTTGGCGGCAAGGCCGATCAGCACCACCAGGCCGATTTGCGTCAGGATATTATTATCCATGCCCCGCAGGTTGACCCCGATCATCGCCGCCAGCAGCGTCATCGGCACGATCAGGATGATCGCGAGCGGCAGCATGAGGCTTTCAAACTGCGCCGCCAGCACCAGGAAGACAAACAGCGTCGCCGCAGCGAACACCAATATCGCCGCATTGCCTGCCACCTTCTGAAGATAGGCGACCTCTGTCCATTCGGTCGTCACGCCGGTGGGAAGCTTGGCGGCCAGACGCTCCATCGCCGCCATTGCCTGACCGGAGGAATGACCGGGCGCGACATCGCCCTCCACATCGATCGCGGGGTAAAGGTTGTAGCGAACGGCGCGATATGGCCCCGTCTTGTCATGCAGGGTCGCAACCGCGCCTACCGGCACCATCTCGCCGGAGGCGGAGCGGGTCTTCAGCAGCGCAATGTCACCCGCATCGTCGCGGAACGGCAGGTCGGCCTGCGCGATCACGCGGTAGGTGCGGCCAAGCAGGTTAAAGTCGTTGACATAGGCCGAGCCCAGATAGACCTGCATCGCTTCGAACACGCGGGCGGGCGACACGCCGATCATGTCGGCCTTTGCGCGGTCCACATCGGCGAAGATGCGGGGAGCCGAAGCCTCGAACTTCGTATGGACGAAGAAGAGGTTGGGGTCCTTGTTGGCTTCGGCGAGCAGGCCGCCGATGATCTTGTTCAGCTCTGCATAGCCGCGCCCGGAGCGATCCTGGATCATCATCTTGAAGCCGCCGCCGGTGCTGATGCCACGGATCAGCGGTGGCGGGATCACGAATGCCCGGCCTTCATTGACCTGAGCCGCGATCTTGCGCGCTTCGCCCATGATGAACTGTTGGTTCCAGCCATGCTTGCCGCGCTCTTCAAAGCTGTCGAAGACGAGGAAGGCAGCGGCGGCGTTGGGCGCGACGGTGCCGCTCGGCGCGTGATAGCCGGTCAGCATGACGGTGCCCTTGACGCCGGGAATCTTGCCCATCTTGGCGGCTGTTTCACGCAGCACCTTGTCGGTCTGCGCCAGCGATGTACCGGAGGGCGTGAAGACCGCCGTCACGGCATAGCCTTGATCCTGCGCGGGCACGAAGCCCGCCGGGGTGGACATGAACACCAGCGCGGTCAGGCCGACGAGGCCGACATAGATGAGCAGCACCAGCTTCAACCGCCCCAGCATCGCGCGTGTGACAGAGGCATACCAATGGCTCAGCCGATCAAAGGCGGCGTTGAACCGCTTGCCCCCGCGATAGGCCATGCGCTTCCACCGGCCTTCGGGCTCATGCGCTTCCTTAGGACGCAGCAGCAGCGCCGCGAGCGCGGGCGACAAAGTCAGTGACAGGATCAGCGAGATGATCGTCGCGGCCGAGATGGTGACTGCGAACTGGCGGTAGAATTCACCCGTCAGGCCAGTCAGGAACATCGTCGGTATGAACACCGCGCACAGCACCAGCACGATGGCGACCAGCGCGGTCGACACCTCGTCCATCGACCGGTGCGATGCCTCACGCGGGGTCATGCCATGTTCCAGATTGCGCTCGACATTCTCGACCACGACGATGGCGTCATCGACGACGATGCCGATGGCGAGGACCAGCCCGAACAGCGACAGGTTGTTGAGCGAGTAGCCAAGCCCCGCAAGCACCGCGAAGGTGCCGACCAGCGATACCGGAATGGCCAGCACCGGGATGATCGCCGCGCGCCAGCTTTGCAGGAAGACGAGGATGACGATGACGACCAGCACCACCGCTTCGAGCAGCGTGTGCTGAACGGCGCTCACCGATTCACGGATGAAGTCGGTGGGATTGTAGATCACGCGATATTCCATCCCAGCCGGGAATTTCGCGGACATCGTCTTCAATTCGGCAAGCACAGCGTCGGCTGAATCCAGCGCATTGCTGCCCGGCCGCTGGAAGATGCCGATGCCGACCGAAGGCTGGCCCGACAAATAGGTGTTGATGCCGTAATCCTCCGCGCCAAGCTCCACGCGGGCGACATCAGACAGGCGTGTGAGGCGGCCTTCGCCGTCGCTCTTGATGACGATGTTGGCGAACTGTTCGGGCGCGGTGAAGCGGCCCTGCGTCTCCAGGTTCACTTCATAGGCGGGCGCGCTGCTTTCCGGCGGCTTGCCGATGGCGCCAGCGGCGACCTGCACATTCTGGGACCGCAGCGCCTCGACAATCTCACCCGCCGTCAGGTTGCGCGCGGCGGCCCGGCCGGGATCGATCCACACGCGCATCGCATAGTCGCGCGCACCGAAAATCCGCACCTCGCCCACGCCGTCGATGCGGGCAAGCCGGTCCTTCATCTGGGTCAGCGCATAGTTGGACAGGTAAGCGCGATCGACCTTGTTGCCGGGCGAAATCAGGTTGGCGACCAGCAGGAAGTCAGGCGTCGTCTTGCGCGTCACCACGCCCTGCCGCCGCACATCTTCGGGCAGGCGGGGCTCGGCGAGCGAGACCCTGTTCTGCACCAGCACCTGCGCCTCATCCAGGTCGGTGCCCTGCTTGAAGGTGACGGTGATCGTCAGCCGTCCATCGCCCGTCGATTGGCTCGACATGTAGAGCATGTCGTCAACGCCGTTGATCTCCTGCTCCAGGGGCGCGGCCACCGTGTCGGCGATCGTTTCGGACGAAGCGCCCGGGTAGTTGGCGCTGACCGTGACCGTCGGGGGTACGACGTCAGGATATTGTGCGACGGGCAGGCCAAAAAAGCCGAGCGCGCCGACGATGGTGATGATCACCGCGATGACGCCAGCGAAGATCGGCCGTTGGATGAAGACGTGGCTGAGACGCATGATCTCTTCCTTATTCCCTTTCCCGGACATGGGATGCCGTGGCGCCGTCAAGGCGCTGCGGCTCCCCTGCCGGACCTATGTTCAGTCGGCGAGCGTCGCCTGCGAAGCGACCGGGGTCGAAACCGGTTCGCTGGTCGATGATGCTGCTGCTTCGATGCGCCCCGCGACGGGTTTGACCTTCGCGCCGGGCTGGATGAATTGCGTGCCCTGGATGACCACCTTGTCCGACGGCGACAGGCCGGAGCGGATGACCCGCAGGCCATTGGCGAGCGCGCCGATCTGGACCGGCTTGGCCGTCGTGCTGCCATCCTGATTGACGACATAGACCAGCTTGCGCGCCTGATCGGTGGTGACCGCCCCGTCCGGAACGAGCAGCGCGCGGTGCGGCGCTCCTGAACCCAGGCGCATATTGCCGAACATGCCGGGCACCAGGAAGGAACCGGGGTTGGCGACGACCGCCCTGCCCCGGATGGTGCCCGACCCGCGATCGATCGCGTTGTCGGTGAAGTCCACCCTGCCCTTCCAATTATAGCCGGTCTCATCCTGAAGCCGGATTTCCACCTGCTGGCTCGCATCCTGCTGGCGGCGGTGCTTCAAGTAGAGCGCTTCGGAACCGTTGAAAGAGAAGTAGATGGGGTCGAGCGCGTTGATGGTCGTCAGCACCGTCGCGCCCGCTGCCGTATCACCCGCTACCAGGTTGCCGACATCCACTTGTCGATCGGAAATGCGGCCGGTGATCGGCGCGCGAATATAGGCGAACTCGACATTCAGGCGGCGCGCGCGAACACCGGCCTGGGCAGCGGCAAGCTGCGCCTCTGCCGATCTGACGCGGGCGCGCAGCGAATCGACCTCCTCCGCGCTCACAGCTTCGTCAGCGATCAGGCGTGAGGCACGGCCCAACTCTGCCCGGGCAAGCCCCAAGGCCGTCGACGCGCTCGCCACCTGTGCCTGCGCTTCCTGCAATGCGGCGGTGAAGGGCCGCGGATCGATGGTGAAGAGCAGCTGGCCCTTCTTCACTACATCGCCGTCGCGAAAGTGAATGCCGACCAGCTGGCCGGAGACGCGGGGCCGCACCTCAACCGCCTTGCTCGCCTCGAACCGGCCGACATAATCGTCCCAATCCACCACCATGCGGGACAGCGGCGTTGCCACGGTCACCACTGCGGGCGGCGGCGCGGCGGGCGCAGGCGCACCGTTCCACCAGCTCATCCCCGCCCAGATGGCAAGGACGCCCGCCGCCGGAAGTAGGAGGTAGGCAGGCTTCCAACGCCGAGGCGCAGGCGCGTCCTGTTCGATCTCCGAGTCGGCTTTGACCTTGGAAAGATACATCGTCTGCCCCACAGTTATTTGACGGTTATGTTACTGACCGGTACGTCTCTTGCGGGCTACGTACCGATCTGTTACATCATCGTCAAGCGGTGAGGATGCGGAATTTTTGAATATGGGCCTTATAGATGGTTTCGACTGCGGCTGCGCGGAAGGAACGCCAAAGAAAACAGCGGCTTCGAAGATTTTCGAGACGGCCAAGGACCTCTTCTACAAGCGCGGAATCAGGGCCGTCGGGGTCGACGAGATCGTCTGCGAAGCGGGCGTCACGAAACCCAGCCTGTATCGTGCGTACAAGTCCAAGGACGAACTGGTCGCCGCCTGCCTGCGCGAAGATATGGAGGCTGGGCGAGCCAGCATCTACGCGGCGCTCGACGAGGCGGGGCCAGACCCCCGCGACCGGCTGGACGCCGTTATCAGGCGCAAGGCGGAAAAGATGCGCATGGCCGACTTTCGCGGATGCCTGATCAGCAATGTCGCTGTCGAATTGCCCGAGCCGGGTCATCCGGGACGCTTGATCGTCGAAAGCTGCAAGTCTGAGTTTCGCGCGCTGTTCTGCGACCTTAGCCGCGATCTGGGCGTGGCCGAGCCGGAGAAGCTGGCAGACGGGCTGATCTTGGTCATCGAAGGCGCGATGGCGACCCATCATGTGTTCGGCAGCCAGGGGCCCGCACAGGCGCTGGAAGATACCTGTGCGGCGCTGATCGACTTCCATATGGAGCATGCGCGGGCTGGGGTCTGACACGGTAATCCCGCGCCACGCTTCGCAATGCACACAAGAAATCCGCGCCACTCCGAACCACCCCCACCACCGTTCGCCCTGAGCCTGTCGAGCCGAAGGCCGGCGAAGCCAACGGCTTTCCTTCTTAGTAAGAGAAGGGCTTCGACAAGCTCAGCCCGAACGGGGTTTGGGAGTTCAGGGGCCCGGGGGATCCGGAGTTCCGATCAGACACACCTCGCTCCAAGCAAGGATCGATTCCCCGGCACCAAGGTTGAGCCTGAAAACCGCACGGGAGACGATCCGAATGAACTCCACCACTCCAGGCCAGCGCCATGTCTATCGCGATGGCGATGTCGAATTGATCGGCGAGATTTATCGTCCTTCGGGCCAGGCAAATGGCAGGGGGATGCTGGTCGTCCATGAAGCGGACGGGATCGGCGGCAATGTCCGCCGTCACTGCGCGATGCTGGCGGCGGATGGCTATGTCGTACTGGCGGCGGACATGCATGGCGGAGGCCGGGTGCTGCAGGGCGAGGAGATGTTTGCAGCGCTGGATCGGTTCAAGGATAACCCTTCCCTCATCCGCCAGCGGGTTCGGGCGGGATTTGACGAACTGCTGGCCGTTTCGGGCCTGGATGCGGCACGCTGCGCGGCGATCGGCTTTTGCTTTGGCGGCTTCACCGTGTTGGAGCTTGCGCGGTCAGGCGCGCCGGTCGCGGCGGTAGGCAGCTTCCATGGCCTCCTCACCACGAAGGAACCAGCGCAGCCCGACCGGACGATGGCGCGCATCGCGGTATTCACCGGTGATCGCGATCCGCTGGTACCGCCGGAAGATGTCGCCGCGTTCGAAGCCGAAATGCGGCAGGCGCAGGCCGATTGGCAGCTGACCAACTACGGCCCGGCCTTCCACAGCTTCACCAATGAAGATGTCGGCTCGCTGGGCGACCCGCGCATGCGCTATGACCGCGCTGCGCATAGCTTGTCGTGGAAGGCGCTGAAGGACTTTCTGGACATCAGCCTTGCGCCTTCCCCGCCGGAATAAGGGCGGTCGCGGTTACTGGTAGCCGCCTTCTTCCTCACGATGTTGGGCGGCGTCCTCTTGCGCCTCGGTCTGCTTGTCCTTGCCCTTCGACGCCGACTGCGATCCGCGCGCGTCATTGCCGCCGCCGCGCCCCGTTCCAGTGCTCCCGCTCGCGCCGTCGCCGCCCTTCTTCGTGATCGCCCCCGGATTACCGCCTGCACCTTTTTGAGCCATGAGAACCTCCTTGCCCGGCGCCATGATGCGCCATGTCGGAAGGTGAAGCCTTTTGCTGAGGCCCGGTTCCAGAGATCGGAACGGCCGCCATCGCAGGTTAGCAAATGGTGCTGACGCTGCGGGATAAGCCCGCCGATCCATCCTTTACCGCAACCGAACAGTTGAGTACCACTCTTCACCAAGAGGCAGGAGCGGACAGCATCGATGCCCGGCAGGAGAGTTGTGGCCAGTGGCAGGTAAGCATTTTGACATCATCATCGTCGGCGCGGGTTCGGCAGGCTGCGTACTGGCCAATCGCCTGACCGACGGCACGGGGTTGAACGTCCTGCTGGTAGAGGCGGGGCCTGCCGATAGCAGCCCACTGATCCACATGCCCGGCTTCTTCGCCGCCATGTACCGGCCGGGAAAGTTCGCATGGGTCTATCCCACAGCGCCGCAGGTCCATGTCGATGGCCGCGTCATGCGCGACGTCCGGGGCAAGGTCCTGGGCGGGTCAAGCTCCACCAACGGCATGCTCTATTGTCGCGGGGCGGCGCAGGATTATGACGGCTGGGCAGCGATGGGGAACGACGGGTGGAGCTATCGCGAGGTCCTGCCCTATTTCAAGCGTGCGGAAGATCATGCCTGTGGCGAGGACGCCTATCATGGCGTGGGAGGGCCGCTGCACGTCTTGCGCTCGCCTGTGAACAACCCGCTGACCCGGGCCTTCATCGAGGCGGCGGTCGAGGCGGGCCACCCCTATAATGAAGACATAAATGGCGCGCGCCGCGAAGGGTTCGGGCCGGCCGAATCCACCGTCTGGCGGGGGCGGCGCTGGAGCACGGCGTCCGCCTATCTGCGTCCGGCGCGGCGTCGGCCGAACCTCACCGTGATGACCGGGGCGCACGTCACCCGCATCTTGCTCGACAAGGGGAAGGCGACCGGCATCGAACTGCGGCAGGGGAAGAACCGGCATGTCTTTTCCGCCGGAGAGGTGGTGCTATCGGCCGGGGCGTTCCAGTCTCCGCACCTGCTTCTGCTCTCCGGCATCGGCGATGGGGATCAACTGGCTTCTCACGGCATTGCGGTTCATGCGGAGCTGAAAGGCGTGGGTCGCAATCTCCACGATCATGCCAGCATCACCGCCCATGCAACCTGCACCGCCCCATTGTCGCAGGCCAAGCTGCTGAGCCCCGTTCATGCGGGAAAGGAGCTGCTGCGCGGGGTCTTTGGCCGACGGGGCTTCATGGCGGAATGTTCGATCGAGGCTGTGGGCATGATCCGATCGGTGCCCGACCAAGCGGTGCCAGACATCAAATATCAGTTCGTGCCGATCCGGCTGGATCATATGACCGGCGACCCCATGCCCGAGCATGGCATGATCAACCGCATGGAGCTGACCGTGCCTGAAAGCCGGGGCGCGTTGCGCCTCGCCTCGGCAGACCCATCAGCCTTGCCGATCCTGGACGCCAATTATCTGGGGGAGGAAGGGGACAGGAAGCGCCTGCGAGCGGCCTTGCGCACGGCGATCGACATTTATCGCCAACCCGCCTTCCAGCAATATGGCGTGAAGCCCGACATGCCCGTCCGCGACATGGACGATGACGCGGCGCTGGACGCCTATATCCGCGCGACCCTTACCAACGATCATCACGCCGCCGGGACGTGCAAAATGGGCCAAGGTAACGAGGCGGTGGTCGGCGCCGATCTGCGGGTGCATGGGATCGATCGGTTGCGCGTAGTGGATGCCTCCATCATGCCGCAGGTGGTGTCCGGCAACACCAATGCGCCGACGATCATGATTGCGGAGAAGGCATCAGACATGATCCTGGGCCGGGCGCCACTGCCCTCCGCGATGCTCTAAACTTTCATAACCGCCCGATTATGTATCATGCGGGACATAGTCGAAGCCGGTGACATCAGCATCCCGCTGCAGCGTCAGAGTGAGCATCTCCATCCTCTCCTGACTGTCATCCGTGACCGTCGTGCTGAATTCCAGATAGTCGTCCTTCATCTGCTGGCGGATCGATGCGGGGCGCAGATGAGCGTCCGTCAGTAGGGTGCGGAAAGCTGTCTGCGACACCAGCGCAGCGCGGCTATATCGTACCTTGATCAGCGCATGCCGCCGTTGCGGCAGGAAGCGGTCGGATATGTTCACCGCGGTCAGAACAAGCAAGGTCGCCACCGTTCCCCCGATCGCCAGGCTGTAGAAGCCCACCCCGAACAATATGCCAAGCGATGATGTCGACCAGAGCGAGGCGGCGGTGGTGAGGCCCCGGACATTGAACCCTTCGCGAAATATCACGCCGCCGCACAGAAAGCCGATGCCTGTCAGCACGCCGTGCGCCATACGGACGGGGTCGATCCTGATGATGTCGTCCGGCGTATCGCTGAGCCAGCGGACCTGATGCACCGCCGCAAGCATCAGCAGAGCGCAGGACAGGCTGACCAGGATGTGCGTGCGAAAACCGGCCGGGCTGGAACGATATTCCCGCTCAGCGCCGACGATGCCCCCGGCGAGGATCGAGCCAAGGATCGGCAGCGCAAGATCGAGGTCGAACAGGTTCATCTTATGCGTTCAGGGTGAAACGGCGGCGGGGTGAAACAGCGGCGCGTGGCAGCGGCGCGCCTCGACAGATGGCCGCCGGCCGCTGCTATCGGATCATTTATCGGTTGTTGCCTCCAGCTCGCGGGCCATCTTCAAATGACCTTCGACCACGGGTGCGATCTCGCCCGCCACCGCCTTGAGCTCCGCGTGGGTGCCGCCCGATGCATAGGATCGCATCAGCGCCAGCGCGTCCTCATGAGCGTCCACCTGGCCATCGACATATTCCTCATCGAATGCGGCGCCCTTCTTCTGCCGCAGCTCGTCCAGATCCTCCTTCTGGTCGGCGGTCAGGGCCGGGTCAGGCATCACAGCCGGGCGGGACTTGCCCGCAGCGGCCTTGATCTTCGCCGTGGAGTCCGTGTGCGCCTTGATCATCTGCTGGGCAAAGGCCTTGACCTCCGGTGATGCGGCGTTCGTCGCAGCCAGCTTTGCAGCGGCAATCTCAAAGGCGTCGCTCTTGGCGGCCAGGTTGACGAAATCCTGCGCGTTCGGCGCGGGCTTCAGCGAGCTCAGCGCGTTTTCCGTCGCGTTCTCGATGCGATCGCCCGCACGTTCGGCGCTGTTGGAGGCGGAATCCAGCGCATCGGCCGTCCGTTGTTCGCTCGCCTGGTTACAAGCCGCGAGCGTCAGCCCCGCGCCAAGGATCATCAATGTGACACGCATCTTCGTCTCCCTGTTTTCAATCTCGCAAACGCTCCTTTGCTGAAGCCGTTCCCTGGGCCGCTCGCCCTGGGAAGCAGGAATGCGCCGGATCGACGCCCGGTCCTTCCATCGCTATGGGTCCAGCGATGAGCCGCGAAAATCTTGAATGTTCCTCTGCGGAGGCGGACGCGTCGTCGCCCGTGCCCCGCGCCGTCGGACGGCCACGCCGCCTGACCCTGGCGCAAATCCTCGATGCGGCGATAGACATGGGCCTCGATGGCCTCAGGATCGCGGCGCTCGCCGATCGGCTGGGCGTCCGCCCGGCGGTGCTGTACACTTATGTCACCGGCCGCAAGGAGTTGGTCCGGCTGGCGGCGCAGCGCGCTTCGGGCGCCGCCGCCTTCCCGGAGGATAATGGTCAGCCGTGGCAGGAATATGCCACCCAATATGCCGAAGCGCTGCACAAGCTGGTCGAGGAAGGGCAGCTTGTTTCCACGCTGGTCAGCGGCAATCTGGGCCCAGCGGTGGAGATCGACAGTTCGGAACAATGGCTGCAGGCCATGCTGGCGCGCGGCTTCGACCTGCCGGATGCGCTGGACCTGCTGCGCTCGATCGACCTTGTCGTGTTGGGCGGCGCGTTCCTGTCATCCTATGCCCGCGCCGTGGCGGGCGGCGAGGCGGAATATCGCGACGCCGTGCGCGCGTCGATCCGGCAGCGTTCTGCCGAAGATGTGCCGGTCATCGCGGCGCATCCCGACCGCTATGCCGACACAGCCCTTCCCCAATGGCGCACCACGCTGGCGCTGGTTCTCGCCGGAGTGGCCACCTGTCGCGGCGAATAGTCGAATATATTTTCGGAAATTATTGCGAGCTGGACGGAGATGGGATATTCCCATCTTCGAGCCCGCCGTCACGCGTGGGGAATTTCATGCTGGAGAGAGCATATGCCTGCCGATGTCGCTTCCACTTTCCTGCCCGTCGCGCCGCCCAGAATAGTCGATAGCCTCTATACCGAAGACCAGCATCAGCGGGTATTGGACGTCATCCGCCGCGAAGGCCCATGGTCGCTGATCCTCGCGCAATATTTCGCCTCGCCAGAGGAAGTGATCGCGACTTCGACCGGCTCTATCCCGGAAGGTTTTACGCCGACCTGGGACATGTTCATGAACCCGGTGTTCCGCGGCTACATCGCCGACAACGGCGTCAACCGTTATCCGGAACTGGACGACTGCTTCTATAACAAGAAGTTTCTCGACATGGCGCGCAGCTATTGGAACACGCCCTATATCGAATGCGACCAGTTGATGTTCAATCTTCAGGGACCCAGCTCGGCGGGCGGGTCTCCGCATGTCGATGGCACGCACTTTCGCGGCCTATACGAAGTCAACTGCCCGATCTGGCTGCTGAACATCATGGCCAAGTCCGGGCTGTTCAAGCGCTGGCAGGCGAAGAAGGCGCAGGTCATCGCCTGGTATTATCAGGGGCCGATCGGCGGCGGCTTCCATTATTGGCCGAATGGGCCGCAAAATGATCCGGTCTGCCTGGAAGCGCCGATGTGGGGCGACGGCGTCGTGGTCGAAAATGAAATGATGTTCCACACGGCGCAGGGCTGCGGTCCTGTGGATCAGCGCAAACCCGCAGGTCTTGCGATCAACTCGACCATTTCGGCCGATCCCGGCGTCGCTGGCGGCTGGCGGATCATGACCGGCGACGATGTCGTAGCGAAGATTCCGGAGCAGGAATTCCGCCTGCTGCTCCACTGGAACGCGCAGGTTTACACCGACCTCAACGACCTGCGCATTTCGCGCGATCATAGCGACGACATCACGACCGACATGGCGTTCGAGATTTTCGTGAAGGACCT
Organism: uncultured Novosphingobium sp.; assembly: GCA_946886075.1. Next base: position 181,523 of record CAMPHR010000001.1, read on the forward strand.
GCGTGCGCGCGGCGAAATCTTTGAAATGCCCAGCGATCCGCTGCATGACACCAACTTCATCGCCTTGCTGACCCGCGTCTATGATGTGGGAAGGCCCAAGGGCGTGCCAGAAGATCCGGTCGAGCCACGTCTGGTCGCCTGACATATCTGACTTTGCCGGGGCGCTTCAGTCAGTGGGAGCGTCCCGGCCCAGCAAAGCTTCCGCCCTTTCCCGCAGCATCTCTGACACAGCGATGATGCGGGCGAGCTTCGCCATCTCCGGGTGCGTGACCAGCCAAAAGGAGCGCGCAATCTCCACCTCTTCGGGGAACAGGCGGACCAGCTTTTCATCTTCCGCCACGATGAAGTCCGGCAGCACGCCGATCCCCGCGCCATCCAATATCAGCTGGCGCTGCATCCCGATGCTGCTCGACCGGAGCGACGCTTCCAGCCCGGCATAGACCTCGTCCAGATAGTCGAGCTCCGGCGAATAAAGGAATTCGGGCACATAGCCGATCAGCACATGCTCGTGCAGCCGATCGCGCGACACTGGAGCGCCGCGCCCCTCTAGATAGCCGGGCGAGGCATAGAGGTGCAGCTTGTAATCGGCGAGCTTGCGCACCGCCAGATGCCCTCGCTGCGGCCGCGCCAGCATCACTGCCATATCCGCTTCCCGCTTCGACGGATTGAGGAATCCCGACGCGGTAATGACGTCCAGCCGGATGCCGGGATGGCGCGCATGAAATTGCGGGATCGCAGGAGCCAGGACCCACCGGCCAAAACCCTCCGCCACCGACAGCCGCACTTGTCCGTTCAGGCTATGCCGCTCCCCCTTCACATCCACGATGGCCGACATCGCCGCGCTTTCGATGCTTTCGGCATGGCGGAGCAAGGCCGCGCCATGTTCCGTCAGCGCCCTTTCCGCGCCGCTCTGTTCGAACAGTTGCGCGTCCAACGCCTGCGACAATCGCCCCAAGCGCCGGGAAATCGTCGTGGCGTCGATGCCGAGCGCGCGCGCCGCAGGAGCCACTCGCTTCAACCGTGCGACCGTCAGGAATATGCGCAAATCGTCCCAATCGAACATCGGCCACACCCATGCAAAAATGCAGATCAACTCTGCAACAAAGGGGAATTGAATGCATTATCGCCTTTCGGCATGATAAGGCAAATCTTGAGCGAGAGGATGCCATGCGCGATATTTCCCACAAGCTTGCCTTCGCCCATGACGGCGAAGCGGCGCGCTACAGTGACGTGTTCAATCCCAATGACGGGCAGGTGCAGGCCCGCGTCGCGCTCGGCGACCGTGCCCTGCTCGACCGCGCGGTGGAGGCGGCAAAGGCCGCGCAGCCCGCCTGGGCGGCGGTCAATCCGCAGCGGCGCGCCCGTGTAATGTTCAACTTCAAGGCGCTGGTCGAACAGCATATGGACGAACTCGCCCATCTGCTCTCGTCCGAACATGGGAAGGTGATCGCGGACTCGCGCGGCGACATCCAGCGCGGGTTGGAAGTCATCGAATTTTGCTGCGGCATCCCCCATGCGCTGAAAGGGGAATATACCCAGGGCGCAGGGCCGGGCATCGACGTCTATTCCATGCGCCAGCCGATCGGCATCGGCGCGGGCATCACACCCTTCAACTTCCCCGCCATGATCCCGCTGTGGATGTCGGGCGTCGCCATCGCGACGGGCAACGCCTTCATCCTCAAGCCCTCGGAGCGCGACCCTTCGGTCCCGGTGCGCCTGGCCGAACTCTTCCTGGAAGCGGGTCTGCCCGAAGGTATCCTGCAGGTCGTGCAGGGCGACAAGGAAATGGTCGACGCCATCCTCGATCATCCCGACATCGGCGCGATCAGCTTCGTCGGCTCCTCCGACATCGCTCACTATGTCTACAAGCGCGGCGTCGATAACGGAAAGCGCGTGCAGGCGATGGGCGGCGCGAAGAACCATGGCATCGTCATGCCCGATGCCGATCTGGACCAGGTCGTCAACGACCTTTCGGGCGCGGCCTTCGGATCAGCAGGCGAACGCTGCATGGCGCTGCCCGTCGTGGTGCCGGTGGGCGAAAAGACCGCCATCGCCCTTCGCGAAAAGCTGATCCCGGCCATCCAGGCGCTGCGCGTCGGCGTCTCGACCGATCCCGAAGCCCATTATGGCCCGGTGTTCAACGCCGCGCACAAAGCGAAGATCGAGAATTATATCCAGATGGGTATCGATGAGGGCGCCGAGCTGGTGGTCGATGGCCGCGGCTTCACCCTGCAAGGGCATGAGCAGGGCTTCTTCGTCGGCCCCACGCTGTTTGATCAGGTCAAGCCCAGCATGCGGACCTACCAGGAAGAGATTTTCGGCCCCGTCCTGCAAATGGTGCGCGCGGAAAGCTTCGAGGATGCGCTCGCCCTGCCCAGCCAGCATCAATATGGCAATGGCGTCGCGATCTTCACCCGCAACGGCCATGCCGCGCGCGAGTTCGCCGCGCGGGTGAATGTCGGCATGGTCGGCATCAACGTGCCGATCCCCGTGCCGGTCGCTTATCACACATTCGGCGGCTGGAAGCGATCCGCCTTTGGAGACACCAACCAGCACGGCATGGAGGGCGTCAAATTCTGGACCAAGGTGAAGACCATCACCCAGCGCTGGCCCGATGGCGGCGCGTCCGGCGACAGCGCCTTCGTCATCCCGACCATGGGGTGACAGCCGCGCGGGGAGAGCGCATGCTCTCCCGCAAAAGCCAGCGGCGCGCCATCGCCGCGACAGGATGCATGATGACCCAGTTCGACCTTACCGACGACCAACGCCAGATACAGGAGATGGCCCGGCGCTTCACCGACGACGCGATCACGCCGCATGCGGCCGAATGGGATGAAAAGCACATCTTTCCCCGCGACACGATTCGCGCGGCGGCGGAGCTGGGCTTTGGCGGCATCTATGTGTCGGAAGCATCGGGCGGCATCGGGCTCGGGCGGCTGGAATCCGCGCTGATCATGGAAGCCATGGCTTATGGCTGCCCCTCCACCAGCGCCTTCATATCGATCCACAACATGGCCGCCTGGATGATCGACCGCTTCGGCGCGCAGCCGGTAAAGGACAAATATCTCCCTTCCATGGTGCCGATGGAGCGGATGGGCAGCTATTGCCTGACCGAAGCGGGATCGGGATCGGACGCGGCCGCACTCAAGACGCGCGCGGTGAAGGACGGCAGCGACTATCTCGTCACCGGCTCCAAGCAGTTCATTTCCGGCGGCGGCGAAAACGACATCTATGTCACCATGGTCCGCACGGGCGAGGATGGCCCCAAGGGCATAAGCTGCCTCGTCATCGAAAAGGACATGCCCGGCGTCAGCTTCGGCGCGCAGGAACGCAAGCTCGGCTGGCATTCGCAGCCCACCGCGCAGGTCAATTTCGACAATGTCCGCGTGCCTGCGGAGAATCTGTTGGGCGCGGAGGGCGAAGGCTTCCGCATCGCCATGATGGGCCTTGACGGGGGCCGCCTCAACATCGGCGCCTGTTCGCTGGGCGGAGCGCAGCGCTGCCTCGACGAAGCGATCGCCTACACCAAGGACCGCAAGCAGTTCGGCCAGGCCATCGCCGACTTTCAGAACACGCAATTCACCCTCGCCGACATGGAAACCGAACTTCAGGCCGCCCGCGCCCTCCTCTACATGGCCGCAGTCAAGGTGACGGAGAACGCGCCCGACAAGACCCGCTTCGCCGCCATGGCCAAGCGGCTCGCCACCGATGCTGGGTCCGCCATCGCCGACCGCGCGCTGCAATTGCATGGCGGCTACGGCTATCTGATGGACTATCCGATCGAGCGCTTCTGGCGCGACCTGCGCGTGCATTCGATCCTTGAGGGCACAAACCAGGTGATGCGCATGATCGTCGCCCGCGACCTGCTGCGCCCATGAAGAGAGGACCATATGACTGACACGATCGCCTTCATTGGCCTGGGCAATATGGGCGGCGGGATGGCCGCGAACCTTGTGAAGAACGGCTTTACCGTCCGCGCCTTCGACCTTTCCGACGATGCGCTTGCCAAGGCGGAGGCCGCAGGCGCAATCCGCGCGGCCAGCGCCGCCGATGCGGTCACGGGGGCAGACGCCGTCGTCACCATGCTCCCGGCGGGCAAGCATGTGGAGGCGGTCTATACCGATGAGGTGTTCGGCGCAGCCAAGCCCGGCACGCTGTTCCTCGACTGCTCGACCATCGACGTGGCAACCGCCCGCCGCGTTATCACGGCGGCGAAGGCCAAGGGCTTCCAGATGGCCGACGCCCCCGTCTCAGGCGGGATCGCCGCCGCCAATGCCGGTTCGCTCACCTTCATGGTCGGCGGCGACGATGACGCTTTTTCGCGCGCCAAGCCAATCCTGTCCGCCATGGGCAAGGCCGTGATCCATGCTGGCAGCGACGGCAACGGCCAAGCCGCGAAGATCTGCAACAATATGCTGCTCGGCGCGACCATGGTGGCGACCTGCGAAGCCTTCGCCATGGCGCAAAAGATCGGCCTCGACGCGCAAACCTTCTACGACATCTCCAGCGTTTCGTCCGGCCAAAGCTGGTCGATGACGAGCTACTGCCCCGTCCCCGGCGTCGGCCCGCAATCGCCCGCCGACAATGGCTATAGCGGCGGTTTCGCCGTTGCCCTGATGCTCAAGGACCTGAAACTCGCACTGGGAGCCGCAGCATCGGTCAACGCCAGCGTACCCATGGGCGCGCAGGCGGAAAGCCTCTACCAACTGCTCGCCAACAGGGGTGAAGCGGGCCAGGATTTCTCCTCGATCATCAAATTGCTGTCCTGACCGGATCAACATGGATGCCGATTTAGCTGCCTGATCTGCAGCAAGCGCCATGCAACTCTACGTCCCGCCTTCCGTTACATTGATAGGTCGTCAAAAAAAATGAGGCAAATCAATGCGGATGGAAAGCGCTACAGGCTGGTCGCCAACATATAGCTATTCACCCCTGTACCGTCAGGACGAGCCCAATCATTGTCCCGGATGCGACCGGCAACAATGGCTCATCGGGCGGATGACTGCCGAATGTACCTTTTGTGGCTCCGCAATGCCGCTTGAACATTTCAGCACCTACAGCGCGTCGCCCCGGATCGAATGCCGCGACTATCTGGCGGATGATCTGCCGGATGATCTCCGGCCGGTTGCCTAGATCGCCCTGCCCCACAAAGAGCCCCACCTCCCGAATAGAAGGCAGGGCAGTTTGGGTCGCACTGCAGGATAACCTGCAAAAAGCGAACCAGCATGGGGCGCCTTGGGTTCCGGTGCGGGAGCGAGGGCAAAATCGCCGCGGGTTCGGCTTAAACCCGCAAAGCCCACGGAAACCGGGGCGTTTGGAAGCGCTATAACCAACGCTATAATCAAGAATATCAACGCCAAAGACGGAGGAAAGGGGAACTGCTCAGCCCCGCGCCACCGTTTCGCTCGTCACCGCATAGCTGCGCAGTCCCGACCAGGCGGCGAGCCCGGCGAACAGCGTTGCGCACAGGCCAACGGTTGCCAGCGCCGGGCCGATCTGCCCCTGCCCCCCGAACAGCGCGCCGTCGATCAACGGCACGATCGCTGTCCCCAACGACAGCCCGACCAGACTGTTGGCCAGCAGGAACAGCGCAGCACCGGTCGCGCGCATGCTTGGCGGCGTCGCAAGCTGGATCGCGGCGAGGGAGCAACCGAAATAGCCGTTGAAGCAGAAGGTCAGCATCGCAAAGAGCAACAGCAGCAGCGTGGCCGAAGGCATCACCGGCGCAAGTGCGGCCGGAACCACGCACAGGAAAGCGAGGATCATCGTCATCCGCAAATTGGCGTCGCGAACGCCCTTCAGCGACAACCTTTCCGCCGCGAACCCGCCAGCCAGCGACCCAAGGCTGCCGACAAACAGGTAAATCAACCCCAGCCGCAGCGATGCCTGCCCCGGCGTCATGCCGAATGTGCGGATCAGCAGCGTCGGATACCAGGCCATCAGGCCATAGCCCATGATCCCCAGCAGCGTGCTATTGCCGTAGATGGCAGCGAACGTCCGCCAATGCGCGCGCAGATGGGACAGCGCGGCGCGAAACGGCATGCCAGCGCTTACCCAGCCAGCCCGCCGCGCCGGTTCACGCGCGAAAAAGACAAGCGCCGTCACCAGCAGGCCGGGCAGTGCAACCAGCAGGAACGCCGCGCGCCAGGTCGGCATCGGCCCCACGCCGGGCACCATCAACGCGCCCTGCTCCGCCACCATGTCGACCACCGCGCCACCCACCAGCAGCGCGAGGCCCCCGCCGATCGTGATGCCCAGATTATAGATCGCCATCGCGCGGGAAAGCTGCGCAGGCGGATAGGCATCGCTCAGCCAACTATGGGCGGACGGCGAAAGCGACGCTTCTCCCAGCCCCACCCCCATCCGCGCGACGAACAGATGCGAATAGCTGCCCGCAAAGCCGCACAAAGCGGTGCAGGCGCTCCAGAACAACACGCCTACAGCGATGATCCGGCGGCGGCTGATCCGGTCGGCCAGCATGCCGATCGGAATGCCCACGACGGCGTACAGCATGGCAAAGGCCAGCCCCTGCAACAAGCCGACCTGCAAGTCGCTCAAGCCCAGATCCTGCTTGATCGGCTCGACCATCAGGCTCAGGATCTGCCGATCGACGAAGGATAATATGTAGGCGAGCAGGAATATGCCGAGCGCGACATGGGCCTGACGCAGACCGGCGCTGCCCCCTGCGGCAACAGGCTGTTCGCTATTCACTTCCCCATCCCCTCGCGCCACGGCTTTTGATCCTGCCTGATTTGTCAGGCGTCTCTGCAGATCTTCGGGGGTAAAGGTCAAGGTCGGACAGCAGGAGTGGAGGGTGTTTTAATGCAAACCCCTCCACCGGTCCAAAAGCTGGATAGTCTATTTGGATGTCGTCGTCTGACGATCGATCACGGGCTTTTCGCCGCGTTCCTTGTAGATCGACATGGAACGGGACCGGACCTGCCCATCCTTGCGCACATGGGTATTGGTCATCGACCGCGCCCGTTCATCTTCGTCGCGCGCCGTTGCGACCGACCGCTGGCGCGCCATATTCTCGTTGAACTTGGCGCGCGAGTCCGTGGTCGCCGTGCCGCCATCCGCAGCCGTCGCGGTGCCGCCGCCCGACACGCCCACGCTGTTCGCATCGGTCGTGCCGGACCCGTAGGTGCCAGCGGACACGTCCCCGGTCGTCGGCGTAGAAGATTGGGACGCCGCGCTGTTGGTCTGCGCGGATACGCCGCCCGCGCCAGCCAGACAGGCCGACGCCAGGGCTATGGCTATTGCTCGCTTCATCTTTCGTTCCTTTCCGGTCGCTCGTCGATGATGATCCGGCATCCTTCCGGTCCACGCGTCACTGTCATGGATCGTCCCGACCCATCGGCCGAACTTGATGCGCTGGACGATGATCCGGACGCGCCTGCCGATGAAGAGGATGCGCTGACATGCGACGACGCATGTGCGCCATGCGACGCGCTCGACGCAGCCGAGGCGCCCTGGCCATCATCGGCTATGACAGAGGTTTCGACCCGGCCATCGGCGAAGATATGGGTGCGTTGACAGGTCCCGCTGGCGGACTGAGCGCCAGCCGCCGCCGCGATCATCATGATGATTGGTCCCATGGTGACAGCTTTCTTGGGGACAAGGTCACTCGTCCCCAAAAGATAGGGGGAAAATCAGCGAGAGGGGTTGGTGGAATCCGCCGTGGAGTCACCATAGACCTCGCCGGTCGATCCATTGCGATCGGTCGACCCATAGGCGTCGATCGAAGTGGAGGTGCTCTGCGAACCCGTGCCGCTTGCCGAACCGCCAGCGCTCACGCCGCCTGTCGCGCGGTCGCGGTCGGTATAGATGGTGCCCGAGCCATAGGTAGATGCCGAATTGGACGTCGCGCCGTCGCGGCGGCTTTCACGGTCGTGGCGCTTTGCCTTGTGCTTGCCGGGTCCATGATCGTTCGTCCCTGCCGTCGCGCCGCCAGTCACCGAACCGGCAGGGGTAGAAGCCGACACGCCGCCGCCTGCCGTTGTCTGGGCACTCGCGCCGGTTCCAAGCAGGCCCGCAGCGGCCAACGTCGCGATAATCGTTCCATTACGCATAATGCTCTCCTATCTTGTTTGTCCTGATGCAGTGCATGAGGTCAGAGCACAGCGCTGGGCCTGTGATTAAGTTCAACGACTTGCCGCAGCTTTTACATCGCCCTGTCGTGTCTAAACCTGCGATGAACGAAGTTCAGGAAGATGCGGCGACAGGCGCGGATCATTCTTCTTAAATTAAAACTATCGGCAGAACCAATGTTCGTCCCACGCATTTCTACGAACAAGGTGCGCCCTTCTGGCGCCTTTTTCAGGAGAAGCAGATGAGCGCGAAGATAGAATATAGCTTTTCAACCCGCCGTGACGCTGAACTGGCGGTTGAGCGTCTGGTGCAGGAACATGGGTTCGAACGCACCGACATCTTCATCCAGCCGCAGGGATCGGACAACAGCGTGGGCGAGGAGATCAGTGGCAGCGACGCCGCCGCTCCGCTGGAGGAGGAACGCGACGACGCGCCGCTCGAAACGCCCATCCTCGTGTCGATCGACCTAAACGGCGACAGCCGTACCTCTCTCGTCAACGACGTCTTCAGCGAAGTGGGCGGCAACCGGACCTGAAAGGCTTAACCCGGGTCAGCGCCGCCAGCGATCGCGCGGGCGGCGCGCCTCCCTGAATAGATGCAATCGGCATAGGACAGCCCACTCACATACAGGTTGGAGCAAATCCCGACGGCGTTGCGCCCTGCCGCGTACAGTCCGGGGATCAACCCACCCTCACGGCGGACCTGCCCCGTCCGCTCGTCCACCGACAGCCCGCCGACCGTCATGCAGGCAATGGGAAAAAGGCGCGCGTCCACTGACGCGTCGATGGCGTAATAGGGCCCTTGCTCCAGCGCCAGCATCTCGTCCGCTGCCTTGTGGAACCGATCCCTCGCCTCTCCCCGCGCCGCACGATTATAGGCCGCGATCTCCGCCGTGAACGCAGCGGGATCAAAGCCCATCTTCCGCGCCAACTCTTCAGGCGTGCGCCCTCTCCTGGCGGCGAAGAAGCAGTTGACGATCGTTATGTCCCGCTGAAACCCCAGCGTCCCGCGGCGAAAAGCGTCGCGCAGAGACTTGCGGAACAGCCGCCTGTCCAGGATGATGTAGCCCCGGCCGCCATTGCGCTCCACCATCTCGTCGCCGATCCGCGCGCCATACCAGGTCTCATTGACGAAGCGCTCTCCACGCCCGCTGACCAGCATCCCCTGCCCCCAGGCTTCGGGCGGCGACAGGAAGCGCCAGGCCGAAACGCGCCCCATCAGCTCGGTCGCGGCGCCAGCGGTCACGCCCAGCATGATCCCGCTGCCATTGTCGCCCAGCGTGCCATTGGGCAGGCCGGACGCATAGTCGGGCGCGAAATGCTGCACCATCGGCGGATTGCAGATGAAGCCACCCGCGCTCAGCACCAATCCCTTGCGCGCCCGTATCCAGCTGCTCTTGCGCACGCTGCCCTCCAGGCTGCGCGCCTTTGCGAGGTAGCGATAGCCGACCGCGATGGTGATGCGCGACCCCGGAAAGGTGCCGGGCAGCATCGACATCCATTTGCCGGCCATGGCGATGTAGCGCGAATGCCTGCGCCGCGTCTCCGGATCGGCAAACTCCTCCATCCGCACGCCGACGACGCGCCCCTCGCCGTCCAGCGCCAGCTGTCGCGCCTCCGCCCCGCACCGGAATGTCATGCCCTTGGCAAGAGCACTCGCCCGCAGCGCATTGTACATGCCCGCGCCCACGCCCCACGGCTTGTTGCCATTGCGGAAATGGACGCGATGCCCGCGCGCGGCAGGCTGCGTCAGGTCGCGATAGGGCCCGGCGAGGCTGCTGTCGGGGTGATAGAGGAACTTGTCGATCGGCGGGTAAGAGGTCTTGCCGGGATGATAGCTCGCCTGGAACGGCGCGCCGTGACTGCGAAGCCATTCGAACGTCGCGGCGCTGCTCTCGCAAAAGTCGCGCAGCGTCTCGTCGGACACGATGCCGCCCGTCTCCATCTTGAGATAGGCGAACATGCGCTCCGGATCGTCCGTGATACCGGCCTCGCGCTGGATCGACGTTCCGCCACCGGCATAATAGACGCCGCCATTGGCCGCTGACGACCCGCCGCCATCATATTGATCCACGGCGATGACGCTCAGCCCGGCTTCCAATCCCTGCAAGGCAGCCGCGATCCCCGCGCCGCCCAGCCCCACCACCACCATGTCCGCCTGCTCATCCCATGGATGAGCGTCCGCATCGGCGACATGCAGCGGCGCATCGATGGCAAGGCCCCAATCCCTGATCGCCTGCCCCCCGTCTGGCGCAGGCGCATGATCCGGCTTCTGGCGCGGATCATGGTCAAGGGCAGCCATCGCTACGTCGGACATCACATTCTCCCCTGGCGCGATTTTTTCGGGCGCCCTTCGGCCCAAAGCTGCATTAAACTTGTCTATGCGTCAAGTTTTACTGTAGAGATCGTCCATGGACCAGGTCAAACCGGCAAGGGAAAAGGGCGGACGCCCAGACAGCGCCACCGCATTGCGCCTTAGCCAAGCGATGCTCGATGCCGCCGAGGGGATTTTCCTTGCCGAAGGATTTACCGGCGCCAGCATAGAGGCGATCGCCACCGCCGCCGGTACAAGCAAGCAGACCATCTACGCCCGCTTCGGCAGCAAGGAGAAACTGTTCCTCGCCGTCAGCGAAAGACTGCTGAAGCCCAGATTTCCGGCGCGGCCCATGGCCAGTGCCAGCCTCGCCGCCCGGCTCAACACCGCAGCGCGCCAGATATTGGAGGCCATGCTCGACCCCAGGATGGTGCGGATGTACACCATCATCACCGCCGAAGCGGGACGCTTCCCCGAACTCGCGCGCGCCGCCGACGACGATCACGCCTTCCCCGCCCGACTGCTGGTCCTGCAAATCCTGGAGCAGGCAAGCGAAAGCGGCGAAATCCGCTGTGATGATCCCAGGAACGCCATGCTGATGTTTCAGGACATGGTCCTGGCCGCCCCCCTCCGTTCAACGGCGCTGGGGATCAGGAGCTGGAGCGCGAGGGAACTGGAGGCATGGGCCGACCGCGCCGTCGCGATCTTCCTGAATGGAATGCGAGCGCACTGATCCACCGCGCCGCACTCTTAGCACAGCTTTAAACCCACCCCTGCCCCATCAGGGCCCGACAGGGCTCATTCCCCCGTCATCGCCCGAAGCACGACCTTGCCGATGGACGCGCCCGTTTCCACCAGCGCATGCGCTTGCTTCAACGTCGCCGCGCTCATCGGGCCCAGATCGCGCGTCATCGTGCCCTGCAAGACGCCTTCATCGACCAGCCGCGCGATCTCGCTCAAGGCATGATGCTGCTCGATCATGTCGGACGTACCGTAAATGGAGCGCGTGAACACACCCTCCCACGCCACAGTGACCGACTTCTGCCGCAGCGCCACGATGTCAAAGCTCTTCACGTCATCGATCACGGCCAGCACGCCTTGCGGGGCGATGATGCGGGCATAGGCTGGCAGATGCTGGTCACTGGCGGCAAGGCTGGCGATGAAGTGAACCGACTTGACGCCAATGGCGCTCAATCCTTCGTTCAGCGGCGCGCGATGGTCTATCACATCATGCGCGCCCATCCGCTTCACCCATTCAACCGTTTCCGGCCGCGAAGCCGTGGCGATGACGCGCAATTTGGTCAGTTGCCGGGCAAGCTGCACCAGCATCGAACCGACCCCGCCCGCACCGTTCACAATCAATATGGCCTGCCCCTCACCCCCGCCGCGCAGCACGCGCAGCCGGTCGAACAGCAGTTCCCATGCGGTCAGCCCTGTGAGAGGCAGCGCCGCCGCCTGCGCGAAATCGATCGATCCCGGCTTGCGGCCGACGAGCCGCTCGTCAACCGCATGCAATTGCGCGTTGGTGCCCGGCCGCTTGATCGTGCCCGCATAGAACACTTCGTCGCCCGGCGCGAACAGCGTCACGTCAGCGCCGATCGCCTCGACCACGCCCGCCGCGTCATAACCCAGCACCATCGGCTCGTCCGCAGGCTTCGCGCCGCCGCGCACCTTGGTATCGACCGGGTTCACCGACACGGCATGCAACCGCACGATCAGGTCGCGTGGCCCCGGCCAAGGATCGGCGACTTCAATATCGAGCAGTGAGTCCTCGCGCTCGATCGGGCCGCCCTGCCTAAATCCTACCGCCTTCATGCCCAGCCTGCTCCCAATCACCACATAGGGCGCCCGGCATATTGGGGTCGAACAGAAAAGGAAAGCTCAGGCGATTTCCAGCGCCATCGCCGTGGCTTCCCCGCCGCCAATGCACAGGCTAGCCACCCCGCGCTTCAGGCCACGCTCCTGCAAAGCGCCGATCAGCGTTGCGATGATGCGCGCGCCCGAAGCCCCGATCGGGTGCCCCAGCGCGGTAGCGCCGCCATTGACGTTCAGCTTGTCGGCAGGAATGCCAAGCTCCTTTGCCGCGACCATCGCCACCACGGCAAAGGCTTCGTTCACCTCGAACAGGTCGACATCCTCCACCGACCAGCCCGCCTTTTCCAGCAACTTGCGCATCGCCGGGACCGGCGCGGTGGTGAAGCGCGACGGTTCATGCGCATGGGCGGCACTGGCAACCACCGTTGCGACCACCGGCAGGCCCAAACGCTCGGCCACGCTCCGCCGGGTCATCACCAGCGCCGCTGCGCCATCGGAGATGGAGGAGCTGTTCGCCGCCGTGATGGTGCCGTCAGGGACAAAGGCGGGCTTGAGCGAAGGGATCTTGTCCGGCCGTGCCTTGCCCGGCTGCTCGTCCGTGTCGACCAGCGTGTCGCCGCCGCGCCCCGGCACTGTCACCGCCGCGATCTCGCGCTGGAAAGCGCCGCTCGCAATCGCCGCCTGCGCCCGCTCGAGCGATCGGACTGCATAGGCGTCCTGCTCCGCGCGGGTGAACTGATAGTCGCGCACCGCTTCCTCGGCAAAGACGCCCATCGCCTTGCCGGGTTCATAGGCATCCTCCAGCCCGTCCATCATCATCGTGTCGATGATCCGGTCATGGCCGATGCGCGCGCCCGACCGGTGCTTGGGTAGCGCATAAGGCGCGTTGGTCATGCTCTCCATGCCGCCCGCCACGACCAGGTCGGCCGTGCCAGCCAACAACGCTTCCTGCGCCATGATCGCGGCCTGCATGCCCGAACCGCACATTTTGTTGACCGTCGTCGCCTCGGTGCCAAGGCCAAGCCCCGCACCCACTGCCGCCTGCCGGGCTGGCGCTTGCCCTAGCCCGGCAGGCAGAACGCAGCCCATATAGATGCGGTCGATCGCGTCGACGGATGCTCCAGCCCGCTCCACCGCTGCCTTGACGGCGGCCGCGCCCAGATCAGTGGCCTTCAGCGGCGAGAGCACACCCTGAAACCCGCCCATGGGTGTCCGTGCATAACCAGCGATAACGACCGGATCATTCTGCATAATAAGTGTCCCTCATGTTCCGGCCGTGACGGCTCAGCGCCACGACCGCTCTTGCGCATGATATAGTGATCGCATGACGCTTATCCACCAGGCACGGCGGCTCAGCGCGCGGGCGGAACCTCCTTGCCGCCAGCGCAGCGCGGCCCTTCCAGCCCCGCTGCCCAGGCGATCGCCCCGCCGATCATCGTGCGATGCAGCGGCTCGCCATAGGTCGATGCGGCATGGCCCAGCGCCGAATAAAAAGCGCGCCCGTCACCCACACAATGCGTCCACACCATGGGGTGATCCGCACCCATGCGAATGTCTTTCGCCTTGGTGAAGGACATCAGCTTCTCGATCGGGCTGTAGCTTTTCTCGTCGATGGTGACGAGGATGCGATACCCCTTGGCGCGCGGGCTTGCATCGAACGAATACCATTCGTCCGTCCGCGCCCAGGTCTTCGGCAAGTCGCGGGTCGCGGGATGATCGCGATCCTCGACGTTCAGCGTCGCCAGCTGGAACTGCGGACCCATGATATGGCCGATGAACTGCGCGCCGATCAGGGTATCGACATACCAGCGCCAGGCATATTGCGGATCGCCGCCAGCGCCATGCAGCCCGACAAAGCCGCCGCCCTTTTCCAGCCAGGAACGGAAGGCGTCCCGCTGCATGGGCGTCAGCACATCGCCGCTGACGCTGCTCCACACCACCGCCTTGAACCGCTTGAGCTGCGCCGCGTTGAACACGGCGGCATTTTCGGTCGTGTAGCTGGTCCATCCCCGCTGCTTCGCGATCTCCGCGATCGCCCGGTTCGCGGCCACGATCTGCTCATCGTCGCGGAACCCGTTGGTCTTGGAAAAGATGAGGATCGCCTTGTCCGACAGCGCAGGCAAGGCGGGCGGCGTCTCGTCATAGCTTACGCCGATGCCAAGCACGAGCCGCCCGAAGTTCCCAGGACCAATGGCCCGCACGCCCATCGCCACCAGCAACAGCACCGCCAGCAGGATGATGATGGCCATCCATTTGATGATGCGCCAAACCCTGCTCCTACCCTTCGCCATTCTCTCACCCCCTTCAAAAATCGTCAGCGCCGCGCCCGGCGGCCCGTCACCAGCCCGCGCGCCCACGCAGCAGCACATCGACCGCATCGGCCGCGAAGCGCGCGGCTTCTTCGCCGCTGACGTCCCGAATCGATTCTTCGGTCCTGCGCCAGCCCTGTATCATGCTGAGCAACTGCCGCGCCGCCCGCTCCGGATCAACTGGCGGCACCGGATCGTCCTTCGTCCCGGCAACGATTTCGTTGGTCAAGAATTGCAGCTCATAGCTGTAGCCGATCTGGTAAAAGCTCTGCGCGATCTCTGGAAAGCGCGACGCCGTCGTCAGGATCAGCCGATCGAACTGCCGCACCTCCGGGTTGCCGAGCGAGGCCATCAATATCTGTGCATAGCGCTTCAGCCGCTCGGAAAATTGCTCCGGCAGGTCGGCATTGCCTGCGCTGGCTTCGCTCGACCATCGCTGCACCCGGTCCTCCACGACCGATTTCATCAGTGCTTCCTTGGTCGAATGGCGCGCATAGAGCGTCCTCTTAGACACCCCGGCGGCCTGGGCGACCGCCTCCATCGACGTCGCCTCATAGCCAACCGACAGGAACAGGTCCCGCGCCGCCGTCAAAATGGCCTCGTCGATCTCTCCGGCCTTCTTGTTCGGCGGCCTGCCCGTTCGGCGAGGAGCCACCTGCGCCTTTACAGGCTCTGCCTCGTCCCGGTCAGCTCCTTCTATCCGTTTCCCCATGCGCGGCATGCTTTGTCCAAAACCTAAACCGGAAAAGCCTCCTTATGTCGGTTTGGCCAGGCATCACAAGCAAAGTCTCCAATCCACTGCGTCAGCGGCGGCCGGGCAGCGGGACGCCCGTCGCATCAGGACAGCATTTCGACAACCTCGTTCACATGCCCTTCGGGATCGAGGATGAACACGACGCGGATGCCGAACGCGGTGATTTCACGAATAGGTTCAGGCACCCTGCCCCCCGCCGCTAGGGCGCGCTGCACAGTCGCGTCCAGATCTTGCGCAATGAAGCCCTGCACGCATTCTCCTGCGGCTGGACGATCGGAGTCCATATATTTGATCAAGGTCAGCGCCGGGCCGCCAGGATAGGACGGGCGATAGGTGATCTCATCGATCTCGCGCCCCAACATCATGTCCCGGTGCCGGTTGTTGGGCACCAGGCCGAGCACCTCTTCATAGAAGCGCGCCATCGCGTCGAGGTCATGCACGAACGTCTTCGAAAACCCATAGGCCATGCCATGGTTGGCGGCAGGGCTAATCTGTTCAGCCATCATTATTTCCTTGCTGGTTCAAAAGACGATCAAATGGTGAGCATTTCCATCTCACGCGCCGCGTCGCTGGAAACATCCCCCGCCCGCGTCACATGAAAATCTTCCTGCCGCGGCACGCGCAAGTCGTGCCAGATGCGCGAATTATGGCGCGGAATGGCCAAGATGACCTTCTTCTGCCCGCCCGCGCCCTTGTCGCGATAATAGCCGTGCGCGCTGCCGCACTGCACCCAGGCGCTGTTCTGAAGCGCGGCATCGACGTCATCGACAAATGCCCGTGTCGCTTCCTCCGAAACGTCGAAGGATGACAGATGATCATCCACCATCCATTGCAGCAGTTCGATGATGTAATGGACCTGCTGCTCGCTGACGACAGCATGGTTGGCGACCAGATAACTATAGGGCGCGCCCATGAAGACGAAGTTGGGAAAGCCGGTGATCAACATGCCTTCATAGGAGAAGGGATGCGGATCGAACGCATCCGTCAACGTCTTTCCACCAGCACCGCGAATGTCGAACTGCCGCCCGAAATGCAGCTCATATCCGGTGGACAGCAGCAGCACGTCGCATTCGATCCGCGTACCATCGCCCAGGATCACCGCATCTTGATCGGCCTCCGCCAACTCGCCGCGCACGATCGAAACATTGGGCTTCTTCAGCGTGTCGTAGAAACCGCAATCCAGTATCGGGCGCTTCGCAAATACCGGGAAGTTCGGCGTCAGCAGTTCCACCATCTTCGGATCGTCTGGAAAATGGCTCTTCACATAGCCGTCGCACAACATCCGCATGCCATCGTTGATCGGGCCGAAACCGCCCGTCTTCGCGGCATAATCCTCATCCTTCATCACCATGCCGTGCATGTCGCGCATCTGGCTATGCAGACTTTGCAGCCGCTTCCACTGCGCCACGAAGGGCACATGCTCCATCGCCCAGCGTTCCAGCTCCGCCACAGGCGCGTGCGCCAGCGGATTGGGCAGGATATGCTCGGGCTGGCGCTGCACGATCACCAGTTCGCCGACCTGGTCCGCGATGGCCGTCGCCACCTGCACGCCCGAACAGCCAGTGCCGACCAGGACGACCTTCTTCCCCGTCAAATCGACGGAATGGTCCCAGGCGGCCGAATGGATGACCGGCCCCTTGAAAGCATCCAGATTCTTGACCTTCGGATAGTTCGGATTGTTGTTCGGCCCCACCGCCATGATGAGAATATTGCATTCATGGCTTTCCGGCTTGCCGTTCCGGACCGTCTTCACTGTCCAGATCTTGCGCGCCTCATCCCATTCCGCGCCCTCGACCCAGGTGCCGAACTGTATCCGGTCGCGCAGACCATATTTGTCCGTGACGCGATCCAGATAGGACAGGAATTCCGGCCCGCGCGGGTAAAATTGGGTCCAGGATGCATTGGGCTCGAACGAAAAGGAGTAGATGCGGCTAGGCGTGTCCACCGCCGCGCCGGGATAGGTGTTGGTCAGCCAGTTTCCCCCGACCGTATCCATCGCCTCCAGAACGGTGAAGTCGAACCCTGCCTGCTGCAACTTGATGGCGGCATTGATGCCCATCATGCCCGCGCCGACCACGATGACCTTGAAACCTGCGGGCGGCACGTCGGCCGCCTTGCGGACCCGGCTATCCGTGGTGAATCCGGCATGCTGGAAAGCGACATCGACCGACATGTCGGGAAGGTCCTGGCCCAGCAGCAGGCGGCTCATCCGCTTGAACATCGGCCGGTCCAGCTGCGGCATGACCGGCGGCTTGACGGACTTCACCGCCACGCGCAGCCGGTCGCGGATTTCGGCAGCCACCGCCGGATCGATGGTCGGCCGCTCTTCATGCGCGTTGATGTCGACGAACGTCTCGATCAACTCTTCCTGACGCCCGTCGATCGCGTCCCAATAATGATTGAGCAGCGTCCGGTTGCCCGTCATCTGGATCAACGCCATCAGCGCCATGGTCGGGTCCAGCGCGTCGATGGCGGCATCGATCCTGGCATTCATGTCCGACACCCGCTCGTGCATCCCGTCTCTCCTAAAAAATATGGCCCATCTTCGGACTCGCTGAACTTCAATTACACATCCGTGTGTAATTGGTCAATCGCGACGATGCTTGCCATTGTCGTTCCGCTGCGCGACGAGGCAAAAGATGGATGAAGCGAGCATCAAGAGGCGGGCGGGCCGCCCTACGGCGGAGGCGGCCGAACAGAAGCGGATGAACATGATCCTGGTCGCGCTGGAGGAATTTGCGCGCGCAGGCTTTCACGCGGCCTCCTTGCGCGACATCGCGGAAAAGGCACAGGTGTCGAGCCGCACCCTTTACAACCACTTCCCTGACAAGCTCGCGCTTTTCGCCGCCTGCCTCGAACATTCCGGCGCGCAGCTGGTGCCCGACCTGCCCGACCTCAAGGGCGATCTGCACACGCGGCTCGTCACCTATGCGACGGAAATGCAGCGCCAGCTTTCCTCCACCCGCAGCACCCGCATTGCCCGATTGATTTATCGCGAAGGCGCGGAATTCGATGAGCTCCGCCAGATCGCCCGCCACCAGTTCGAACGGCATCAGGTGCGCCCGGTCGCTGAACTGCTGGAAAAGGAAGGCGTGCCGGAAGCGGAAAGCCGCAGCTTCGCCACCCAATTCGTCGCCATGGCCTTTGGCGAATGGCAACGCCGCCTGTTGTTCGGCGGTCCACCACTTACCCAGACGGAAATGGCCGCCCATGCCCGGCTGGTCACAGGCTTGTTCCTGAACGGCATCCACCCCAGCCTCCCCTGAACGGCGTAATCGCCGGACGCGGCAGCATCAGCGCCCACCTCCCTCTCCGTCGCCCCGGACTTGTTCCGGGGCCCCGCTACCTCAGCGCAAGAAAGGAAACCGGACCCGGATCAAGTCCCGCATGACGCCCCCCCTAACCTGATCATTCCCCGAAAACCCGCGCACCGGACCCGATAGGCCGCTCACGGCGTTCTCTCGCTCGAAGGGAGAATGGCACATGGAGCAAATGGCCCCGGGGGCGCTGTTTGACGGCGACGCATCGCAGGACGAAGGCGGCGACACGGCAGTCGCGGAAACCGACGACAGGACGGCCGCCTTGCTCGACCTGCTGGCCGTGCTCAAGGCACGCGGCTATCATTTCATCACGCCCACGCCCGCAACGCATGCCCGCATAATCGACCGCGCGCCGCTGCGCCGCGCGCACGGCCTGCGGGACGTTTTCGGTTGGTCCCTGCCTTTCGACCATGACCTGCTCGACCCCGAACTGCTCCACATTCTTGAGCGTGCGGATGCCCTTGAACAGGATGGCGACGGCCTCAAAAGCCGCTTTCGCCTGTCATCGCTTGGTCCTGACCTGCTGCTGCATTCCGCCTATCCCACGGATGGGCAGGACGCGATCTTCTTCGGGCCCGACAGCTACCGCTTCGCCCGCCTGATAAGCGATGAGCTGTCGCGATGTCCGCAGCGGGACGGCGCGCGGCTGGTCGACATGGGCACGGGCGCAGGCGTGGGAGGCATCGTCGCCGCGCATCTTTGCCCCAACGTCGAAATCATCATGACCGACGTTAATCCTGCCGCGCTCCGCCTCGCCCGGATCAATGCGCAGGCGGCGGGCGTGACGGCGCGTTTCTGCGAGGCTGGCGATCTGTCGCCAATCAGCGGGACGTTCGACCTGCTGCTCGCCAACCCGCCCTATATCGTGGATTCGGCGGGGCGCGCCTATCGCGACGGCGGCGGCATGCATGGGGGCGAGGTATCCCTGACGATGGCGCGGCAGGCGGTCCCCCGCCTTGCCGTGGGCGGCCGCTTCATCCTTTATACGGGCAGCGCGATCGTGGCTGGCAATGACGCGTTGAAGGATCGCCTTTCGGACCTTGCCCGGGCGCATGACTGCCTGCTTCGCTATGCCGAAATCGATCCCGATGTGTTTGGCGAGGAATTGGAGAATCCGGCCTATGCCGATGTCGAGCGTATCGCCCTGATAGCCGCGGTCATCGAGCGTCGAGGCGCCGGGAATTGACCACCGTCAAGGCGCGGCCGCTGCAACTTCTCGCCGGGCTTATCCTCGGCCTGACAGCGGGCATCGTGACCAGCGGGCCGCTGCAGCAGACCCTTGCCACGATCCTTCAACCCGTCGGCAGCCTGTGGCTCGACGCGCTGACCATGACCGTGGTGCCGCTCGTCTTTGGCCTGCTCGTCACCGGCATTGCGTCCGCCTCCCGCCACGCCGCCGCGGGCAGCATCGCGGCTCGCGCCCTCATCCTCTTCGCGCTCATGCTGACGGCGGCATCGATCATGGCCGCGCTCCTGGCTGAAGGGCTGCTCCAGCTTTGGCCGATCGCGCAGGGCTTTGCCATTGCCGGGTCCTCCCCACCCCCTACGCCGGGAAGCACCTGGTATAGCGGCATCATCCCCGCAAACCCGCTCAAGGCCGCCGCTGAAACCGCGATGGTGCCGCTGGTCGTCTTCGCGATCTTCTTCGGCTTCGCCATCGCGCGCATCACCCGCGACCTAGCCGACGCGCTGCTCCAACTGTTGAACGGGCTTGTCGAAACCATGCTGGTCATTGTCGGCTGGGTGCTGGCGGTTGCGCCGTTCGGCATCGCCGCGCTCGCCTTTGCGGCCGGGGCAAAGCTCGGGCTCGGCGCCGTGGGTGCCTTCGCCCATTATATCGCGGTTGTCGCCGCCTGCTGCCTTGCCGCCACGCTGCTTGCCTATATCTGGGTGGCACTGGCGGCGCGGCGCTCTCCGCTGCGTTTCGCGCGGTCGGCCTTGTCCGCGCAGGCGGTGGCTCTCGGCACCCAATCCTCGCTCGCGACGCTGCCCGTCATGGTGGACGCCGCCCGCGACCTGGACGTGCCCGAAGAGACTGCCGCCATCGTGTTGCCCATGGCCGTCTCGCTCTTCCGCGCCGCCAGCGTCGCCGCGAACGTCGCCGTCGCCGTTTATCTCGGGCACATGCACGACGTGGCGATCGGCGCGGCGACCCTCATGCTGATCGCCCTCGTCGCTGTCCCGGTCAGCCTCGGCGCGGTGGGGCTTCCCGCCCAGGTCTCCTTCTTCGCGACGATCGCCCCCGTCTGCATCGCCGCTGGCGTGCCGGTGACAGCGCTACCGCTGCTCCTCGCGATCGAAGCGATCCCGGACCTCTTCCGCACCGTCGGCAACGTCACCAACGACATCGCCGCCGCCTGCATCGTTACGAAACCGCAACGACCTCTTTCGTAGAAATCGCGTTTATCTCGCTATTTCCTTCAAGCATTCGCGTAATCCGCGCCACCCCCGCCTCATATTTCAGGCTGTGCACCGAAATTCCCGTCTCCACCCGCTGCACGCCAGGCAAGCCGCCAATCTGCGTCGAAACCAGTTCGTTCAGCTGCTCCATATTGGTGAACAGCCCCATCGCCAGCAAATTGAACCGCCCCAGCAGCAGCACGACGCAATTGATTTCGGGCATCTGTCGAAACTGCTCGGCAAGCCAGGTCACGCGCGAAGGGTCGGCATTTATCCACATCATGCAGAGGCTGGGCGATCCGGCGAAACGAAAATCCGTCACCACCGCAAAATGGATCAGCCCCTCGCCCTGCAGCCGCTTGATCCGCGCCCGGATCGTCCCTTCCGTAACGCCCAGTTCCGCAGCGATCGCCCGGTTCGAGATACGCGCATCGCGCGACAGCTTCTCCACGATCCTCCGGTCGAGCGGATCAAGCAGCGCCGCACTCATGTCGGCCCTAGCGGCACGACGTTGAACTCATATTTGACGATGTCCACCGCCACGCCGGAATCAATCTGCGCCACCCCCTCGATCCCTGAGATATGGTCGTAGAGAAATTCCTGCACCTCGGAAAAATCATGAAGCGCGACCATCAGCTCCAGGTCATATCCGCCGTTCATGGCATTGACGCTCAGCACTTCAGGGAATTTGGCAAGGTCGCGGCCCACATCCTGAATGCTGCGGCCCTGCACCCTGACGCCAACCGCGATGATGACATTATATCCTCGGGCGGCAAAGTCGGTCACGGCGACCACGCGCATTGCACGGGCATCTTCCATCTTCTGCAGCCGCGCCGAAACGGTGGCGGCGGTCACTGACAGTTGCTGCGCAATGTCCTGATTGGTCGCCCGCCCATTGGTCCGCAGGATTTCGATGATGCTATTGTCCAGCGCATCCAGCGCGGGCGGCGCTGCCATCCGCCCATTCCGTATCTGCATTCCCCAGGCCTCCCGTCGATACGCGGCTTATAGCGCGCGGGAATCGAGAGTGCCACATGAGCCCGAATGCCGTGAATACCCTTACCCTGGGCAATGCACAGTTCTACCCTCCGTCACCCCGCAAGTTTGCGCGACAACAAGCATCCATCCCTGATGATGCGTATAAAGTGGGTGGCTCAACTATGCGAAAAAAATGTGAGGGGTGCAAAACGGTTTGAGAAGAGCCGCCCCTCTCACCATCCCATCACGGTCTTTGCAGCCTTGACGGCGTTATTTGCGCGCAGTTGCGGAGGTTGGCCTGCGTTAATGTTGTTTTGCTGTGGTATTTCGACGCTGATGGGTGTGTTGGGGTTGAGGGCGTTGAGGAACGTGGCGATGTTGAACATGCCTTGTCCGGGGAGGAGGCGTTCTATGCCGGCTTCATGTTCGATTGTGTCGGGATCGATGGATGCGGGGCCGTCGGAGATCTGGGCGATGGCGATGGCGGGGTGGTTGAGCAGCGCCATGCTCTCTTGGGCCTCGCCGCCGCGCATGATGTGGAGGAGGTCTGCTGTGACCTTGATGTCGGATCGGCCGGTGCGGGTTATTTCCTCGAGGGCCTGGGCGAGGGTGCGGACCTGGGAGGGGGGATAAAATTCGATCGAGAGGGCGATGTCGAACGTCGCGGCGAGTTCGGCGAGTTCGATCAGCCTTTCGCTGCGGCGATTAGGATCGCGATCGTAGCACAGCACATTGGCAAGCGGCGCGCCGAGCGCGGCGCCGGCCTCGAGCGCGGGGGCGAACGCCTGCGGGTCGGTGCGCCCGGCCATGGTGAAGGGGTAGATGAGGTCGACCTTGACCCCGGTGGCGGCGAGCGCGGCGCATGTTCTGCGCAGCGCCTGGGGGTCGCGCACCAGGTCATAGGGCGGCATGGCGGGCAGCACCTCCATCGCATGGAGGAACGGGCAGATCCCTTGGCATCCTGTCTCTGCGGCGATTTCCGCAAGCTGCCAGGGGGTGGTGTCGGTGACGGTGATATGGTCGAGCGACAGGCGCTTGTCGGCCATATCCTCTCCTCCTTGCGTGGCGTGTGCGCTTGGGGCCGGGCGCGAACAAGCCGCGCCCGGCGATAGGTCAGGCGGCGTTGCGTTCTTTCAGCATGTCCAATGCAACGTCGACGATCATGTCCTCCTGGCCGCCGACCATCTTGCGACGGCCCAGTTCCACGAGGATGGTGCGAGTGTCGAGGCCGTAGGTTTCGGCGGCCTTCTCGGCGTGACGCAGGAACGAGGAATAGACCCCGGCATAGCCAAGCGCGAGCGTTTCGCGGTCGACCCGGACCGGGCGGTCCTGAAGCGGGCGAACGAGGTCCTCGGCCGCGTCCATCAGCGCGTTGACATCGCAGCCATGGTTCCAGCCCTTGCGGTCGGCGGCGGCGATGAACACTTCCAATGGCGCGTTGCCCGCGCCCGCGCCCATGCCGGTCAAGGAGGCGTCGATGCGCACCGCGCCGCACTGGGCCGCGACGATCGAGTTGGCGACGCCGAGCGACAGGTTGTGGTGGGCATGGATGCCGCGCTGGGTTTCGGGCTTGAGGACCCGGTCATAGGCTTCGAGCCGGGCCTTGACCCCGTCCATGTCAAGCGCGCCGCCGCTGTCGGTCACATAGACGCACTGCGCGCCATAGCTTTCCATCAGCACGGCTTGTTCGGCGAGCTTCTCCGCATCGATCATGTGGCTCATCATCAGGAAGCCGGACACGTCCATGCCGAGGTCGCGGGCGATGCCGATATGCTGTTTCGAGACGTCGGCCTCGGTGCAGTGGGTCGCGACCCGGACCGAGCGCACGCCGATATCATAGGCGCGGCGCAGTTCCTCGACCGTGCCGACGCCGGGCAGGATGAGGGTGGTGAGCACCGAGCGGGTCAGCACCGAGGCGACCGCCTCGAGCCATTCCCAATCGGTATGCGCGCCAAAGCCATAGTTGAAGCTCGCGCCATTGAGGCCGTCGCCATGGGCGACCTCGATCGCGTCGACGCCCGCATCGTCCAATGCCTTGGCGATCGATTTGACATGGTCGATGCCATACATGTGGCGGATGGCGTGCATGCCATCGCGCAGGGTGACGTCCTGGATATAGAGCTTGTCGCCCGCTTCCACGTTGAATGTCTTGCTCATGCTGCCACCTTCTTGCCTTCGCGGATGCGCTGCGCGAGCAGCTCGCCGGTCGCCTTGGCGGCGGCGGTCATGATGTCGAGATTGCCCGAGTAGCTGGGGAGATAGTCGCCCGCCCCTTCGACCTCGAGCAGGATCATGGTCTTGACCCCGGTAAACTCGCCGCGGCCAGGAATCGTGAGCTTGTTGTTGTCGCCAAAGCGCTCGAACTGCACTTCCTGCTTCAAGCGATAGCCCGGCACATAGGCCTGGACCTTCTTCACCATCGCTTCGACCGAAGCGCGGATGGCTTCTTCGTCGGCGCCTTCCGACAAAGTGAACACGGTGTCGCGCATGATCATCGGCGGCTCGGCGGGATTCAAAATGATGATCGCCTTGCCCTGCGCCGCGCCGCCGACCTTTTCGATCGCGCCAGCGGTGGTGCGGGTGAATTCGTCGATATTGGCGCGGGTGCCCGGACCTGCCGAGCGCGAGGAGACCGACGCCACGATCTCGGCATAATGGACCGTCGCAACCTGGGATACGGCAGCGACCATCGGGATCGTCGCCTGGCCGCCGCAGGTCACCATGTTGACGTTCCCGGCGTCGAGATTGGCTTCGCCGTTGACCGTGGGGATGGTGTAGGGGCCGATCGCGGCGGGGGTGAGATCGACCACCTGCTTGCCGTCGGCGCGCAGCGCGGCGTCATGGACCTTATGGGCATAGGCGCTGGTCGCGTCGAACACGATGCCGATTTCGGGATAGACGTCCATCGCCTTGAGGCCATCGATGCCCTCATGGGTGGTGGCGACGCCGCGCTCGCGCGCCATGGCGAGGCCTTCGGACGCTTCGTCGATGCCGACCACGGCCACCAGTTCCATATTCTGGGGATATTTGACCATCTTGATCATGAGGTCGGTGCCGATATTGCCCGACCCGATGATCGCCGCCTTGACCTTGCCCGTCATTAGTTACTCCTCACAGGGCTCGCAGCGCCGCGATGCCCTCTTTTCAATCTCTTTAGATAAAGCGCACGGTGCAACTGCCAACCCCGTGGAGCTGCATCTCGAACACGTCTCCCGCCTGTGCCGGTTCGAGCGGCACCAGGCTGCCCGACAATATCACATCCCCGGCATCGAGCGTTACCCCATAGGCGCCCAGCGTGTTGGCGAGCCAGGCGACCGCTTGCGCAGGCGAGCCCTGCACTGCATGGCCATGGCCTTCGCTGAGCGGCTCACCATTTTTGGTCACGGTGACGTGGAGATTGGGGAGGTCGTGGGCGCGGGGATCGACGCGCGCGTCCCCCAGCACATAGACGCCGCAGGAGGCATTGTCGGCGACGGTGTCGACGATGCCGATCTTCCAGTCCTGGATGCGGCTGTCGACGATCTCGAAACAGGGGACGATGCTTTCCGTCGCGGCGATCACATCTTCCGCCGTGACGCCGGGCCCCTTGAGGCTGTCTTTCAGGATGAAACCGATTTCGGCCTCGGCGCGCGGGGCGATGAGGCCGTTTGCCGCGACATCGATATCGCCCTCGATATACATGCGGTCCGTCAAGAACCCGAAGTCGGGCTGATGCACGCCCAGCATGTCCTGCACCGCCTTGGAGGTGACGCCGATCTTCTTGCCGATGACCCGCTCGCCGTCCGCCTTGCGGCGTTCGAGCGCGGCAAGGCTGATGGCATAGGCATCATCGATGGTGAGCTCAGGGTGCCGCGCCATGAGCGGCGGCACGGTGCGCTTGTCGCGCAGCGCCTGGTAGAGCTCGTCCGCCAATGTGTCGTTCAGGCTCTGGGCGTCAAGGTCGCTCACAGATAGGCTCCGTCCTGGAAGATGAGGGGATCGACCGCGTCGCTGAGGCGCACCGCCTCGACCCTGGCGATGACGATGCTGTGGGTGCCAAAGGGGGTCATGCTCTCGACCGCGCAGGAGAGGTTGGCCTGCGCCTCCTCGAGGATGGGGAGGCCATGGGGATCGGCGGTCCAGCTGCCAACGCCAAAGCGCGCCTCGCGGGCTACCGCGCCGCCGAACGCTGCCGACACCTCGCGCTGGTGGCGCGAGAGGAGGTTGATGCTGATCGGGCAGCCGGGCGAGAGATGGGCGTGGATGCTGGCCGTCTGGTTGACGCAGACAAGGACCGCGGGCGGGTCCATGGTGAGCGAGGTGATCGAGGTCGCGGCCATGCCGACGGGCGCCTTGCCCTCGCCCAGCGCGGTGACGATCGCCACGCCCGAGGGCAGGCGGCGCATCGCGCCCTTCAGCCCCGTGGTGACATCGACGGGCTCTGGAACAGGGACGGATTGCGCGGGCAAGGCATCAGCCATTCTTCAGGAAGTCCAGCGAGTAGCGGTTGAATTCTTCTGTCCGCTCGACCTGCACCCAATGGCCGGTCTGCGAGAAGGTGAGGCAGCGCACGTCCGGACAAGCGTCCAGGAACAGGCGGGCGTGGCTTTCGGGGCAGAATTCGTCATTGAGGCCCCAGAGGACGAAGATCGGCTGCTTCACCTCGCCAAGGCGGGGTCCCAAGTCCGGGGTCTTGACGCGGGCGAGCACATCCTTGGGCTGGGTGCGGGCAACCGCGAAGCGTTCCTCGACCAGCGCGTCGGTGATGTGATGCGCCGAGGACGGATGCATGAGGTTGCCGATCAGGCGGCGCTGTTCCTCGATGTTGAATTCCGGGCTGCCAAAGCCCGAGCGCATCTTGGCGATGCCGGGCATGGTGAAATAGCTTGATTGCTCCGCGACGCAGCCCGGCGCCATCAGGACAAGCTTGCCGACGCTGAACTCGGGATGGTCGAGCGCGATCTGGAGGGCGATGCCGCCGCCCAGCGAGTTGCCGATAAGGTGGCCGCTGGTGATCCCGTGCTGCGCAAGAGCCTCGAGCAGGGTCTCAGTAAAAAGCTCGAGCGGATAGTCGGTTTCGGGCTTGGAGGAGGCGCCATAGCCGATGAGGTCAGGCAGGATGACGCGGTAGCCTGCGTCCGCGAAGACCTGGGCGTTGTTGCGGAAGTTGGACGCGCCCGATGCGCCCGGGCCGCTGCCATGGATGAAGATGACGGTGGGCGCATTGGCTGGCGCGCCCGCAATTTCCGCGATGCCAATCTCATATCCGCCCGCAACGCTGTAGCTCTTGCGGATCAATTCACTGCCCATGGGCAATCCTCTTTTTTGCCTGTGCCGATGCCGATGACCAACGCCAGTATCAGATGCCCGATGGTCAGATAAAGGTGAAGGCGGGCGGTTCGCCGTTCATCGTGCCGATGACGTCGCTGGTGCGGTTGGCTGGGTCGTTGGCGACATGGGCGCGCGCGGCGTGGAGGTCGAGCCAGGGCTGGAGGATCGGGCTCGACATGTAGATCGCCCGGCCGCCAAGCAGCTTGACCATGCCGTCGGCAAGTTCGGCCATGCGGCGCACGACGCTGGCGGACTGATAGGCAAAGAGCGCGCGCTTTTCCATCGGCACGGGCTCATTGCGGCCCGCATAGTCCATCAGCTCGTTGAAGGTCGTGCGGTGGGTGAGCTCCATCTCGTTGGTTTCGGCGATCGCTCGGGCGATGGCGGCGTGGAGATTGGGGTCGGCCTTGGACGCCTTGCCGGTATTGGTCGAGACGCGGCTGCCCATGATCTCCATCGCAGCGCCAGTGGCGGCGCGGATGCCGCCAAAGGCAGCGCTGGAGACCGAGCGGATGAAGAGCTGCGCCCAGGGGATGCGGTAGAGCGGCGCTGTATTGCTTTCCTGGCCCGGATTGGTCCCGGCAAAGCCGTCGCTTGCCTTGTGAGTGCGGTGTTCAGGCACGAACACGCGCTCGACGACGATGTCGAAGCTGCCGGTGCCCTGCAGGCCGAATGTGTCCCAGGTACCCTCGATCACCTGATAGTCGGAGCGCGGCAACAGGAAGGTGCGCATGTCGGGCGGGCCGCCATCGGTGTCGAAATTGATCGCGCCCAAGAGCACCCAACCGCAATGGGAGGAGCCCGACGAGAAGCCCCAGCGGCCCGACAGGTAGAAGCCGCCTTCGACCTTTTCCACCTTGCCGACCGGCTGATAGGTGGAGGAGACGAGCATGTCGGGATCATCGCCCCACACTTCCTTCTGCGCCTCGTCATGGAAGAGGGCGAGTTCATAAGGGTGGCAGCCAAGGACGCCGTAGATCCAGCCTGTCGACATGCAGCCTTCCGCGAGCGCCTTCTGGATCTCGAAGAAGACATTGGGGTGCATCTCATAGCCGCCATAGCGCTTGGGCTGGAGCACACGGAAGAAACCTGCTGCCTTCATCTCGGCAACGGTCTCTTTCGGCACGTCATGGGCGATGGTGCAGGCGCGGGCCCGCTCGCGCAGCACCGGGATCATTGCCTTGGCCTTGGCGATCAGGCTTTCGGGCGAGGGTATGTCCGCATTCGCCTCGTCAATGGGTCGGCTTGCTACTGCCCCGGTCATCATCTTCTCCATTGCTAGGCGACTCTGCTTACAATTTGCTATATGCGTAGTTTATATAAATAGCTATTACGCAAACTGTCAAGGCAAACAGGGCTTGCGCATTTGGGCCGTTGCTTATAGGCGGATCGGGAACGAATTGCCATAAGCTCGTTGAGCGCGCTTGAGTGCGCCTCCCCAGCCCAAGCGCGAAACCAAGCGGCAGGGCTTGCCAATGTGCGTATGGGGAAGGCCCTTTTGCAACGCTTGGGCGGGAGAATGGCCGGAACTGGGCCGGACTGGGCCGAAACTGGGAACACAAGGGGCGAGGTGCTTAAAATGGCAGTGATATCGCTGGGCTATGTGGTGATCGAGGCGCGCGACCTTGGCGCCTGGCAGGATTTTGCCTGCAATGTCGCAGGGCTGATGGCCGCCCCTTCAGCGCAAGAGGATGTCGCGCTGTTCCGCATGGACGACCGGCCCTACCGCCTATGGGTGCAGAAAGGGGAGCAGGACCGCTTCGTGGCGCCAGGCTGGGAATGCGCGAATCGCGAGGGCTTCGAATCGGTGCTGGCGCGCCTCGAAGCCGCTGGCCGTCCAGTCGAACGCGCAGGCGTCATGGAGGCGCGTGCCCGCCAGGTCTATGAGCTTGCCCGCTCGTCCGATCCTGCGGGCAACCCGATGGAGCTCTTCTACGGCCGCTTCGTCGACTATGCCCCCTTCACCTCGCCCGCAGGCGTCAGCCGCTTCGTCACCAGCAGCCCAGGGGGCGCGGACGGCGACATGGGGCTGGGCCATGTCGTGCTGACCGCCCCCAATTTCGAGGAAACCCACGCCTTCTACAAAGACGTGATGGGCTTTGGCGACACCGACCTTGGCCGCTTCTACCTGATGGGCGGGGGCGAGGATGATCCGGGCGTCGGCTTTGCCTTCCTGCACTGCAATCCGCGCCACCACAGCCTGGCGCTTGGCCAGCTGCCTGAAAGCCCCAATGGCGCTGTTCACATGATGCTGGAAGTCGGCTCCCTCGAGGATGTCGGTCGCGCCTATGACCGGGTCTTGAAGAGCAAGGGCAAGGTCCCCTTGTCGGCAACGCTTGGCCGCCATGTCAACGACAAGATGACCTCTTTCTACATGCAGACACCAGGCGGCTTTGACATCGAATATGGCTGGAACGGCATGGTAATAGACCCGGCGACCTGGGTCCCCACCACCAGCCTTTCGGTCAGCGACTGGGGCCATAAATGGGCTCATGAACAGGATTGATTGGCAGGACCGGCTTTGCAGGGCCACCCTGCGGGACGGAACGCACGAGGACTGACGCAAAAGGATGACTGAGACTATGCTCGACAAGCGCATGACGGTGGATGACATCGTCGACCAGATTTCCGACGGGATGACCATCGGCATCGGCGGGTGGGCGACGCGCCGCAAGCCCATGGCGCTCATTCGCGCCATCGCCCGGTCGAACCTCAAGGACCTGACGCTCATGGCGGGCTATGGCGGCATGGACATCGGCCTGCTCGCCGCCACCGGCAAGATCAGGAAGCTGGTCTTCGCCTTTGCCAGCCTCGACCATTATCCGCTGGAACCCCATTTCCGCAACGCCCGCCAGGCAGGCGCCTTCGAAGTGCTGGAGCTTGACGAGGGCATGTATCATTGGGGCCTGCGCGCAGGCGCGATGAAGCTGCCCTTCCTGCCGACCCGCGTCGGCATCGGCACCGACGTCATCAACCAGTCGGGCTTCGACTTCAAATTCGTGAAGAGCCCCTATGAGGATGGCGAGGAATTCGTCGCCATGCCAGCGCTGGTGCCCGACATCGCGCTGATCCACGCCCATCGTTCCGACGAGCGCGGCAACATCCTCACCCTCTCGGTCGATCCGATC
Organism: uncultured Novosphingobium sp.; assembly: GCA_946886075.1. The sequence continues at coordinate 211,941 of CAMPHR010000001.1, forward strand.
TTCGACGAGCTGCTCGTGCGCGCAGCCAAGAAGAGCTACGCGACGGTCGAGAAGATCGTGCCGACCGCTGAGCTCGATATGAAGAAGAACAGCCGCTACAATCTGGTTGAGCGCGCGATGATCACCGGCGTTGCGGAAGCCCCGCTGGGCGCGCATCCCTCGAGCGCGGACCCGGACTATCAGCTCGATCTCAAGCACATCAAGGCTTACGTCGAAAGCGCCGCCTCGCCCGAAGCCTGGGCCGAATACAAGGCGAAATATATCGACGTGTCCGAAGCCGACTATCAGGCAGCGATCGGCGGCGTCGACGCCGTCAAGCAGCTCCCCGTTCCTATTTACTAAGCGAGAGACCCATGACCCAGAACAGCTATTCGCTCGCTGAACTCGTCATCGCCGCCTGCGCCGAAGTCTGGCGCGGGGATGGCGAGGTGATGGCGACCGGCATCGGCCCCCTCCCCCGCATCGGCGCTGGCCTTGCCAAGCTCTCCTTCGCGCCTGCAATCCAGACCACCGATGGCGAGGCCTGGTATACCAGCGAACCCGTTGGCCCCGGCAAGCGTAGCGCCGAGCCCGAGTTCGAAGGCATCGCCAATTATGACCGCGTCTTCTCCGCGCTCTGGAGCGGCCGCCGCCATGCGCTGGTCGGCCCGGTCCAGATCGACCGCTTCGGCCAGGCGAACATCTCGGTGATCGGCGACCATAAGAAGCCCAAGGCAGCGATGCTCGGCGCGCGCGGTTTTCCGGGCAACTCGATCAGCCATCCCAACAGCTTCTTCTTTGCCAACCACAACAAGCGGGCGTTCGTGGAAGGCGAAGTCGATTTCGTCTGCATGGCGGGCTACAATCCGGCGCGCTACCGCAATGGCGGTGCGCCCCAGGGCCTCGACCTGCGCCGCATCATCACCAATTTGTGCGTGATGGACTTTGGCGGCCCCGATCACCAGATCCGCGTGATCTCGCTGCATCCGGGCGTCACCTTCGAGGAAGTGCAGGAGAATACCGGATTCCCGCTGGCAAAGGTCGATGGCGAAATCCCGACCACGCCCGCGCCGACCGCCGAGCAACTGGAGCTGATCGCGAAGATCGACCCCAATAATGTCCGCGCGACCGTGTTCAAGGACAATCCGGCCGGGGACAGAAGGGCAGCCTAATGAACGAGACCGACCGCCTGGTCGAACCGCAGCAGGTCGACATTGTTTACGAAACCGACGAACCGGTCACCTATGAGGTGATCGATAACGTCGCATGGATCATGATGAACCGTCCGGGCTTCAACAACGCCCAGAACGGCCAGATGACCTATGCCCTTGATGATGCTTTCATCCGGGCGGTGAATGATGACGATGTGCGCGCGATCGTACTGGGCGGCAACGGCAAGCATTTTTCGGCAGGCCACGACATCGGCACGCCCGGCCGCGACGTGCACCAGCATTTCGAAAACCGGCTGCTGGTGCCGGGCCATGTCAACAAGCCCGCCGCAGAATTGCTCTATACCCGCGAGAAGGAGCAATATGTCGGCATGTGCCGGCGCTGGCGCGATGCGCCCAAGCCCACCATCGCGATGGTGCAGGGCGCGTGCGTCGCGGGCGGGCTGATGCTCGCCTGGGTGTGTGACCTCATCGTCGCGACCGACGACGCTTTCTTCCAGGACCCGGTCAACCGCATGGGGATACCGGGCGTCGAATATTTCGCCCACGCCTATGAGCTCCCCCCGCGCGTCGCCAAGGAATTCCTCCTTTTGGGCGAGCGGATGAGCGCGCAGCGCGCTGAAGGCTTCGGCATGGTCAACAAGATCGTCTCGCGTGAAGCGCTGCGCGAGACGGTCGCGGCCATGGCGGCCAAGCTCGTCGCCCAGCCCCGCCTTGGCAATTGGCTCACCAAGCAGGCGATCAACCATGTCGAGGAGTTGATGGGCAAGCGCAACGCGATGGACGCGCAATATCATATGCACCATTTCGCCCATGCCCAGAATGACCTCGTCCAGGGCAGCTCGATCGCCGGGCTGGACGCCAAGGCGATGGCCGCAGCCAACAAGAAACAGGCGAGCGAATGATGGGCGATCCGCTGCACACGATCCTTTGCCAACGGCTCGGTTGCCGCTGGCCGATCATCCAGACCGCGATGGGCTGGGTCGCAGAGCCTTCGCTGGTCATCGGCAGCTCGAACGCGGGCGCCTTCGGCTTTCTCGGCGCGGCGGTGATGACCCCGGACGAAGCGCGCGAGAAGCTGCTCGCCGTGCGCAAGGGCACCGACAAGCCCTTCGGCGTCAACTTCCACAGCTTTCAGCCCGGCGCTGACCAAATTGTCGAGCTGATCCTCGCCAACAAGGATCAGGTGCGCGCGGTCAGTTTCGGGCGCGGCCCGAACGCGAAAATGATCGGCCGCTTCAAGGACGCAGGGATCCTCTGCGTCCCCACCGTTGGCGCGGTCAAGCATGCGCAAAAGATGGTGGAGCTCGGCGTCGACATGGTCAATGTCCAGGGCGGCGAAGGCGGCGGGCATACGGGGTCCGTCCCCACCACCGTGCTGCTCCCCCAGGTATTGGATGCGGTCAAGGTGCCGGTGATCGCGAGCGGCGGCTTTGCCGATGGGCGTGGGCTTGCGGCCGCGCTCGCCTTTGGCGCGGTCGGCATCGCCATGGGCACGCGCTTCCTCCTCACCCAGGAAAGCCCGGTGCCCGACAGCGCCAAGGCGGAATATCTTAAAGCCTCGACCGACCGCATCGTCGTCACCACCAAGCTCGACGGCATCCCGCAGCGGATGGTCCGCACGCGGCTCATGGACCGGATCGAAAAGTCCGGCCCGCTTGCCATGTGGCTGCGCGCGATCGAGGCGGGCATGGCGATGAAAAAGCAGACCGGCGCCAGCTGGCTCGACTTCATCAAGTCCGCGCGCGGCATGACCGCCCATGGCGCGATGCCCTTGAAACAGGCGATGATGGCCGCGACCATGCCGATGCTGATCCAGAAGGCGGTGGTCGATGGCGACATCGAACAGGGCGTGATGGCGACCGGCGTGGTTGGCGGGCGGATCGGCGAGATCCCGAGCTGCCAGGAGCTGGTCGATCGCATCGTCGCCGAGGCGCATGAGCGCCTGGCCGCGCTCGCCGCGATGGGCCAGCAAACCGCCAGCGCCGCCTGAGCAAGAAGGAAGAGACATGCCGATCACGCTGACCGTCAATGGCGCCATCGCCGAAATCCTGTTCGACCATCCCCCAGTCAACGCCTTTGACACCAAGGGCTGGGAGTCGATCCCCGCCATGGTGTACGAAGCGGCGGCCAACGAGGCTGTGAAGGTCATCCTGATCCGCGCCGAAGGCCGGGGTTTCTGTGGCGGCGTCGACATCAAGGAGATGCAGGCGCACCCCGAGCGCATCGCCAAGCTCAACAAGGATAATTACCTCACCTTCAAGGCGATCCGCGAGTGCGCGATTCCCGTGGTGGGCGCGCTCCACGGCTTCGTCATCGGCGGCGGCGTCAATATCGCGGGCGCGTGCGACGCGCTGATCGCGGCGGAAGGGGCCTATTTCTCGCTCCCCGAGATCGATCGCGGCGCGATGGGCGGGGCGGCCTTCATGAGCCGCATGCTGCCGGTGCAGATGGTGCGCGCGAACTTCTTCACCGGCGGGCGCATCCCGGTCGAGGACGCCTACCGTCACGGCTCGGTCCACAAGGTCGTGCCGCTCGAAAACCTCAAGGACGAGGCCTACGCCTTCTGCGAGGTGATCGCGTCGAAGAGCCGGGCAGCGCTCGTCATCGCCAAGCAGGCCTTGAACCTCATCGAGCCCACCGACCCCTCGGCCCATTACCGGATCGAGCAGGGCTTCACGCTCGAAATGTACATGCATGAAGACAGCCAGAAGGCGCGCGACGCCTTCGTCGACAACAAGGGCGCGGCGAAATTCTGATGGACCTGACCTATACTCCTGAGCAGCAGGCGTTCCGCGCCGAAGTCCGCGCCTGGCTCGAAGCCCATGTGCCGCAAGGATCGCTGGAACATTTCGATGCGACCCGCGAAGGCTTCGAGGCCCACCGTGAATGGGAAAAGACGCTGAAGTCCGGCGACTGGGGCATGGTCACATGGCCCAAGGAATATGGCGGGCGCGGCCTTGACCTCATCCAGTGGCTGATCTTCGAGGAAGAATATTATCGGGCCGGAGCGCCCGGTCGCGTCAACCAGAATGGCATCTTCCTGCTCGGGCCGACGCTGATCGAGTTCGGCACCCATGAGCAGAAGCAGCGCTTCCTGCCCAAGATGGCGTCCGGCGAGGAAATCTGGGCGCAGGCCTGGTCCGAACCCATGGCCGGGTCCGACCTGGCAGGCGTGCGCGCGACGGCGACGCGGGATGGCGACGAATATATTTTGAACGGCCACAAAATCTGGTCTTCTCGAGCCGTGTTTGCCGATTGGGCGTTCGGCCTGTTCCGCGAGCCGGGTTCCGAGCGCCACAAGGGCATGAGCCTCATCTTCTTCCCCCTCGATGCGCCGGGCGTGACGGTCAACGCGATCAAGAAGATCAACGGCCATGTCGGTTTCGCCGAGATTTTCCTCGAAAATGTCCGCGTGCCTGCCTTCAATCGCCTGGGCGAAGAGGGCCAGGGCTGGCATATCTGCATGGCGACGGCGGGTTTCGAGCGCGGCCTGATGCTGCGCTCACCCGCCCGCTATCAGGTGGCGGCCAAGAAGCTGGCGGAGCTGTGGACCGCCAACAAGGAGACGGCTGACCCCAGCCTCGAAGCGGACGTGGTGCGCGCGCACATGAATGCCGACGCCTATGCGCTCAACATCTACCAGACCGCCTCGCGGCTGATGGCGGGGGCGAAGATCGGGCCGGAAGCCTCGACCAACAAGATCTTCTGGTCGGAACTCGACATTCACCTCACGCAGACCGCGCTCAACATATTGGGGCCGCAGGCGGAACTGACGCACGAAGCGCCCGGCGCAGGGGCCGTCGACTGGATCGACGACTATATCTTCGCGCTCGCGGGGCCCATCTATGCAGGCTCCAACGAGATCCAGCGCAACATCATCGCCGAGCGCATGCTCGGCCTGCCACGCTAAGGGGGAACAGAGAGATGGATTTCACCCTTAACGACGAACAGCTGATGTTTGCGGAAACGGCGCGGACGCTGTTTGCCGACAGCTGCACGCCCGACCATTGGCGCAAGATGATGGAAGCGGGCGTTGCGCGCGACGATGCGCGATGGGCATCGATCGTGGAGACCGGCCTGACGCTTGTGCTGCTGCCCGAGGAAGCAGGCGGCATCGGCCTTGCCGAAACCGACTTCGCCCTGATCGCGCAGGAAGCAGGCTATGTCGCGCTGCCTGAGCCGCTGGTCGAAAGCGCGGGCGTCGCAGCGCCGATGCTCGCCGCCCTTGCGCCCCAGCATGAACTGCTCAGCGATCCCAATGCGACGATCGCGATTGCGCATCCGTCCAATCCCTATGTCGCCAATGCCGACAGCGCTGCGGCGATCCTCCTGCATGACAGTGGCGAGGCCTATCTCGCCACCCCCGACCAGGTGACGCTGACGGCGCAGGCCAGCATCGACCCCTTCCGTCGCTTGTTCAAGGTGGAGTGGAGCAAGGAGAAGGCAACGCCTTTGGGCAAGGCCGACTGGGATCTCGCCTTCGACCGCGCGGCGCTGTTCAACGCCGCGTTCGGGCTTGGCCTCGCCCAGCGCTCGGTCGACCTCGCCGTCGATTACGCCAAGGAACGCCAGCAGTTCGGAAAGCCGATCGGCAGCTATCAGGCGGTCAAGCATCACCTCGCCTCCGCCCAGGTCGCGATCGAGTTCGCCAAGCCCGTGGTGGCCGCCGCCGCCGCCGAAATCGGCGCGCGCGACACGCAGGCCCGCGCCCGCGTCAGCCATGCCAAGCTCGTTGCCCTCGAAGCCGCCGACAAGGCCGCCCGCGCCTCGATCCAGGTGCATGGCGCGATGGGTTACAGCTGGGAGGTGGACGTCCACCTGTTCCTCAAGCGCACGGTTGCGCTCACGCAAACATGGGGCACCCCCGCCCAACATCGCGCGCGCATCGCCACGCGCATCTTCACCCAGCCCATGGGGCCGGACCAGACTTTTGCCCGGGAAGCTTGACCATGCCTGAAGCCTATATCATCGACGCCGTCCGCGCCCCCATCGGCCGCAAGAAGGGCAGCCTGGCGGGCGTTCATCCCGCCGACCTCGCCGCCTTCCCGATCGCAGAGCTCATCCGCCGCACCGGCGTCGACGCCAATCTGGTCGATGACGTGGTGTGGGGCTGCAACGACACGATCGGCGGCCAGGCAGGCGACATCGCGCGCACCGCATGGCTCGCCGCTGGCCTGCCCGAACATGTGCCGGGCGTCACCATCGACCGCCAGTGCGGCTCTTCCCAGCAGTCGGTCCATTTCGCCGCGCAAGGCGTGATGAGCGGCACCCAGGACATCGTCGTTGCAGGCGGCAGCCAGGCGATGAACCAGATCCCGATTTCGTCGGCCATGCATGTGGGGCCACAGTTCGGCTTCAACAATGGCCCGTTCCGCGGCTCCAAGGGCTGGGACGCGCGCTATGGCGATGAAGAGATCGACCAGATCCGCTCGGCCGAAATGATCGCCGACAAGTGGAATATCAGCCGTGAGGCGATGGAGGAATTTTCGCTCGCCAGCCATCTGCGCGCGCAGGCCGCCTGGGACAATGGCTGGTTCGATAACGAAGTCGCGGCTTTCGAGGGGCTGGAGCGGGACGAGACGATCCGCCCGACCAGCACGCTCGAAGGCATGGCCAGCCTCAAGCCCGTGCGCGAAGGCGGCAAGATCACAGCGGGCGTCGCGAGCCAGAATTGCGACGGCGCAGCCGCGCTCCTCATCGCGGGCGAGCGGGCGGTCAAGGACTATGGCCTCAAACCCCGCGCCCGCATCCATCATATCTCGGTGCGCGCCGCCAATCCGGTGTGGATGCTGACCGGGCCGATCCCCGCCACCCAGCATGCGCTGGCCAAGACCGGCCTTACCGTCGATGACATCGACCTTTTCGAATGCAACGAGGCCTTCGCCTCGATCCCGATGGCGTGGATGCAGGAGCTGGGCGTGCCCCATGAGAAGGTCAATGTGCAGGGCGGCGGCATTGCGCTTGGCCATCCGATCGGCGCGACCGGCGCGCGGCTCATGACCACGCTCTTGAATGCCCTTGAGCGCACCGGCGGCCGCTATGGCCTCCAGACCATGTGCGAAGGCGGCGGCCAGGCCAACGTCACCATCATCGAGCGGCTCTGACAGGAAGCGGCCCCATGCCCTGCTACGCCTATCAGGGGATCACCCCCGTCGTCGATCCGACAAGCTATGTCCATCCGCTGGCGTCGCTGATCGGGGACGTGATCGTGGGGCCGGGCTGCTTCATCGCGCCCGGCGCCTCGCTGCGCGGCGACTTCGGGCGGATCGTGGTGGAAGGCGACAGCTCGATCCAGGACAATGTGTCGGTGCATGCCAACCAGCTGCGCGACACCGTCATCAAGCGCGGCGCGACGATCGCGCACGGATCGATCATCCATGGCTGCGAGATCGGCGAAAATGCGCTCATCGGCATGAACGCGGTGATCCTCGACAATGCGATCATCGGTGACGAAAATCTCGTCGCGGCGCTTAGCTTAGTCAAGTCTGACACGGTGACCCCGCCACGCAGCCTGGTCGTCGGCAATCCGGCCAAGGTCGTGAAGACGTTCGAGCCGCACCAGGTCACCTGGCGCAACAATGGCGAGGGGGAGTATCAAAAGCTCGCCCGCTCAGCCCTCACCGAGCTTGTCGAAGCGTCGCCGCTGCGCGAAGCGACCCCGGAGCGGCTTGGCCAGCGCAGCCAGTCAGAGGCGGTCGCCGTGCGGCTTTCAGGCAGCACCGCCGAGCATCGCGAACGCCAGGCCGCAGAGCGCGAGGGCAAGGCATGAGCAGCGCCACGGCGATCACCAACCTCCTCTATCTTTATGCCGAGCTGATGGACGCAGGCGACCTGGAAGCCGTGGCCGCCCTGTTCGAGCGCGCCAAGGTCAAGACCGGCGGCGGCGAAGTGATCGAAGGATCGGCGCCGATGCTTGCGCTGTGGCAAGCCCATGTGCGCATCCATGACGATGGCACGCCGCGCACCAAACATGTCATCACCAATCCCATCGTCGAAGTGGACGAAGAGGCAGGCACGGCCACCTGCCGCTCTTACTATACCGTGTTCCAGGCAACGCAGGACCTGCCGCTCCAGGCGATCTGCGCAGGCCGCTATCATGACGCCTTCGTCCGCACGGACGGGGCCTGGCATTTTTCCGGGCGCGATTATTCGCTGCTCGATCTCGTTGGGGACTTGAGCCAGCATCTGCTGATCCCCGTCGCAGCGCAATGAAGGAGTAAGGCAAGTGGGTATCTGCGAAGGACGTGTTGCGATCGTGACCGGGGCGGGCAATGGCCTTGGCAAAGCCTATGCGCTGGGCCTCGCGGCGGAAGGCTGCAAGGTCGTGGTCAATGACCTGGGCGTCGGCACCCATGGCGAGGAAGGCGCGACCAAGGGCGCGGCCGAGCAGGTGGTGGATGAGATCCGCGCGATGGGCGGGGAAGCCGTCGCCAACACCGATGATGTCGCTGAATGGGAATCCGGCAAGCGCATGGTCGAACAGGCCCTCGACAATTTCGGCGCGCTCCATGCCGTGGTCAACAATGCCGGCTTCGTGCGCGACCGCATGTTCTTCACCTGTAGCCCGGAAGAATGGGACGCAGTGATCCGCGTCCATCTGCGCGGCCATTTCTGCACCTCGCGCCATGCCGCTGAATATTGGCGCGCGCAGAGCAAGGCGGGCAATCCGGTCGACGCGCGCATCATCAACACGACCTCGGGCGCAGGCCTGCAGGGCTCGGTCGGCCAATCGGCCTATTCGACGGCCAAGGCGGGGATCGCCGGGCTGACCCTGGTGCAGGCGGCCGAGCTTGGCCGTCTGGGCATCACCGCCAACGCGCTTGCCCCCAATGCGCGCACCCGCATGACCAATACCGGCGCGTTCGACATGGACGCCAAGGAAGGCGAGTTCGACCTGTTCGCGCCGGAAAATATGGCGCCGCTCGTCGCCTATCTGGTCTCGGAGCAGTCCAAGGGGGTGACCGGCCAGGTGTTTGAGCTAAAGGGCGGGCAGGTATTCCTCTCGCAAGGCTGGACCGACAGCCCCGCCTTCGACAAGGGCGCACGCCTGGAGGCAAGCGAAATGGACGCGATCGTGCGCAAGCTCATCGAAACCCGCGAGCCTGCAAAGCCCGTCTACGGAGCCGCCTGATGGACTTTGCGCTCAGCGACGATCAGCGCGCGATCCAGGAAGCCGCCCGCGACTTCCTGACCGACGCCGCCAATCCCGACGTCATCCGCGCCGCCGTCGAAGGGACGAGCGGCTTTGACGAGAGCCTGTGGTCGAGCCTTGGCGAAATGGGCTTTGCCGGGCTGATGATACCCGAAGCCCAAGGCGGCCTGGGCCTCGGCGCAGTCGAAATGGCGCTGGTCCTTGAAGAAACCGGCCGCGTCCTTGCGCCTGTCCCCTTTTTCGAAACCGCCGTGCTCGCCGTGCAGGCAGTGCTCGCCGCAGGCAGCGCGGAACAGAAGGCGGCGCTGCTCCCCCGCTTGGCGTCAGGCACACGCGCCGCGTTCGCAGGCACCGCAAGCCGCCCCACCCTGTCGGATGGCCGCCTCACCGGCCAGGCCAGGTTCGTGACCTTCGGTCATGTCGCGCAGCTGATCATCGTCGCCACCGCTGACGAGAGCCTCATCGTCCTCGAAGCCGACACGCCGGGCCTTGCCATCGAGGCGCTGCCCGCGCTCGACCGCACCCGCCGTTTCGCGACCCTGACCTTCGACTGCGCAGTCACTGACGCCATGATCCTCGGCGCGCCCGGCAGCGCGAAAGCCGCGATCGATCGCACCCTCACCATCGGCGCAGGCCTGCTTAGCGCTGAACAAACCGGCGGCATGCAGTACAGCCTCGACGCGACCGTCGACTATGCCAAGCAGCGCGTCCAGTTCGGCCGCCTTATCGGCTCGTTCCAGGCCTATAAGCATATGCTCGCCGACATGATGCTGCTGGTCGAAGCCTCACGCTCGGCCGCCTATTATGCGGCGGCCGCGATCGATGAAAATGGCGAGGAGCTCGCCGAGGCATGCCATGCCGCGCGCGCCTATGTCTCCGACGCCTATTGCTCGGTCACGGGCGATGCCATCCAGCTCCATGGCGGCATCGGTTTCACCTGGGAACATCACGCCCATCTCTATTTCAAGCGCGCCCGCGCTTGCAGCAGCTGGCTCGGCACCCCCGAACAGCATCGCGAAGCGCTCGCCGCCCTGCTGATCGATGGAGACCAGATCGCCGCATGACGGGCGCGCCCGCCCCTTCCTCCCCCATGCAGGCCATGGCGATGGACGGCTTTACAGGGCCGCAGGCGATCCGCGCCCAAGCCCTGCCTGTCCCGCTACCCGGGCCCGGCGAGGCGCTGGTCAGGATCGCGGCGGTGGGCGTCAACCCGGCCGACTGGAAGGCTTGCGCTGGCCTCCTCCCCTTCCTGCCCGACAGCTTCCTGCCGCTGGTGCCCGGCTTTGACGGCACCGGCACAGTCGTCGCGACCGGCGAAGGGGTGAGCGAGGTGCAGGTGGGCGATCGCGTCGCCTTCCTCTCCAGCCTGCCCCTGGGACGCGGCGGGACTTGGGGCGACTATGCCATCTGCATGGCCGCCCAGGCCGCCCTCCTGCCAGACACTCTCTCCTTTGCAGAGGCCGCCACCATCCCGGTCCCCGGCATCTCCGCGCGCGAAGCCCTGCTCACCCAGGGCCAGATCAAGGCGCAGGAGCGGGTCCTGATCAATGGCGGATCGGGCGGTACCGGCATCTGGACCATCCAGATCGCGCGGGAGGCCGGGGCGCAGGTCGCCGCGACCGCAGGCCCCGCCAACCAGGACCTGCTGCGGGCGCTCGGCGTCCACTGCCCGATCGATTATCGCAGCGAGGATGTGGCGCAAAAGATCGCCGCCTGGGCGCCGGACGGCGTCGACCTCCTGCTCGATACCGTCGGCCAGGGCAGCCTCGCTGATCCTGCAGCGCTCATCCGTCCGGGCGGCCGTTATGTCGCGATCGAGACCATGCTCCCCGATGAAGCGCTACCCAATGCGGAGCGCTTCGCCGCTAAAGGCATCACCGCCATCCGCGCCTCAGCGAGCTTCGAGAGCGCGCCTGCCCATCTGGCAGCGCTCGTTGCTGCCACCGCGCAAGGGCGCATGACGCCCCCGCCCATCCAAACCCTGCCCTTGGAGGAGGCCGCCAACGCCATGGCGCGCGTGCGCGAGGGCCATGTGCGCGGCAAGATCATCCTTGCCCTCCCCGACATTCAAGCGGCAAAGACCGCACCAACCATGAAGGACGCCGCATGACCCCGACCTCGCCTGTTCCCCCCTATCCAACGCCCCTGGGGATGCTGAAGGGCAAGACCGTGGTGGTGACCGCGGCCGCTGGCACCGGCATCGGCTTTTCCGCCGCCAAGCGCGCCGCCGAGGAAGGGGCAAAGCTCCTCATCAGCGACTTCCATGAACGGCGCCTCAACGAAGCGGCCGACCGCATTGCCGATGAAGTGGGCTGCGAGCGCCCTGCCCTGTTCGTGTGCGACGTCACCAGCGAGGAAGCAGTGCAAGGGCTTCGCGACGCGTCGCTCGCAGCATTGGGCCGGGTCGATGTCCTCATCAACAATGCAGGCCTTGGCGGCGAGGCCGACATCGTCGACATGACCGACGAGCAATGGGCGCGCGTGTTCGACGTGACGCTGACCAGCCTCTTCCGCATGACCCGCGCCTTCCTCCCCACCATGTATGCGGCAAAGTCGGGCGTCATGGTCAACAACGCCTCTGTGCTGGGCTGGCGCGCGCAAAAGGGTCAGGCCCATTATGCCGCCGCCAAGGCCGGGGTGATGGCCTTCACCCGCTGCGCCGCGATCGAGGCGGCCGAACATGGCGTGCGCATCAACGCGGTCTCGCCTTCCCTCGCCATGCACCCCTTCCTCGCCAAGGTGACGACGCAGGAAGCGCTCGACAAACTGGTCGAGAAGGAAGCGTTCAAGCGCCCCGCCGAGGTCTGGGAAATCGCCAATGTCATGATGTTCCTGGCGAGCGACCTTTCCTCCTACATGACCGGCGAGATCGTCGCGGTCTCGAGCCAGAGGGCCTGATGGCGACCATCTTCGAAAATCCCCGCGATCTGCTCGGAAAAGACGGGACCAAGCTCGACACCGCCGACTGGCTCACCATCGACCAGTCGCGCATCGACGCCTTTGCCGACTGCACGGGCGACCATCAGTGGATCCATGTCGATCCGGTGCGCGCGAAAGACGGCCCGTTCGGCGCCACCATCGCCCATGGTTACCTCACCCTCGCCCTCGTCAACCTGTTCATGCCGCAGATCATCGAGGTTCGCCGCTTCTCCGCAGGGGTGAACGTGGGCATGGACAAGACCCGCTTCCTTAGTCCGGTGGTGGTCGGATCGCGCATCCGGGGCACGGGCGAGATCGTCTCGGCCGAGGAAGTCAAAGGCGGCGCCATCCAGGCGGTGATCCGCGTCACCGTCGAGATCGAAGGGCAAGACAAGCCCGCCTGCGTGGTCGACACCATCAACCGCTATTTTCCGGAATAGCGGCCTTGGCCCGCGCCATCATCGCCCTCACATTGAGCCTTCTCGCCGCTAGTCCCGTTGGAGCCAAGACCATGCCCGATCCCATTAAGATGGAAGCTGCCGTCAACGCCTATGTCGCCGCGTTCGAAGCGGGCAGCGCCGACCAGGTCGCCGCCCTCTATGCCGCCGATGCAACCGTCGAAGACCCGATCGGCTCGCCCATCCATCATGGCCGCGAGGCGATCCGCGCTTTCTATGCTGAATCGATGAAGACCGGCGCGAAATTGAAGCTCGAAGGCCCGGTACGGGTCACGGGCGACTATGCGGTGTTCCCCTTCTCGGTGAACCTCAACCATGACGGCAAGGCGATGCGCATCGACGTCATCGACACCTTCCGCTTCAACGAAGCCAATGAGGTCGTCGAAATGCGCGCCTATTGGGGCCAGTCCAACATGCACGGCTTTTAAAAGCATCGTGCGGAAAAGTGGGTACCGGTTTTCCGCAAAAACGATGCGATAATAAAGAACGACAAGGATACTCGAACATGCGTGAAGCAGCCATCATCTCCACCGCGCGCACGGGCGTGGGCAAAGCCTATCGCGGCGCGTTCAACGACACCGAAGCGCCGTTCATGTCCTCGCATGTGGTCGACGCCGCCATCGCCCGCGCCGGGATCGATCCCGCCCGCGTCGATGACGTCTATCTCGGCGTCGCCAACCAGTGGAACACGCAAAGCTACAATGTCGGCCGCCTCACCGTCCATGGCTCGGTCCTGCCCGACACGACCGCGGGTTTCTCGATGGACCGCAAATGCTCGTCCGGCCTTAATGCGCTGGCGTTCGCAGCGCGCGGCATCATCGCCAACGAGATCGACTGCGCCGTATCGGGCGGCGTCGAGAATGTGTCGCTGACCATCGACAAGCATTATCCGGCGTTCCGCAACCGGTCGGAATTCATCAAGGCGCGCGATCCCAACGCCTATATGGTGATGATCGAGACCGCCGAGATCGTCGCGGAGCGTTATGGCATCAGCCGCGAGGACCAGGACCGCTTTGCCGCGCAGAGCCAGCAGCGCGCCGCCGCCGCTCAGGAAGCCGGCAAGTTCGATGACGAGATCGTCCCGATCACGGTCACCAAGGCCCTGTTCGACAAGGAAGGCAATGAGACCGGCAAGGAAGAGCTGACCCTCACGAAAGACGAAGGCATCCGCGCGGGTACCACCTATGAGAAGCTTTCTGAACTGAAGCCCGTGTTCAAGAACGGCACGGTCATCAAGGAAGGCAAGCATGTCACCGCGGGCAATGCCAGCCAGCTGTCCGACGGCGCCTCGGCCCAGGTGGTCATGGACCTCGCCACCGCGCAGAAGGAAGGGCTTCCTATCCTCGGCATCTATCGCGGGTTCCAGGTCGCAGGCTGCGGCGCTGACGAAATGGGCATCGGCCCCGTGTTCGCCATCCCCAAGCTGCTTGAGCGCACCGGGCTCAAGATCGACGACATTGGCCTCTGGGAACTCAACGAAGCCTTCGCCAACCAGGCGATCTACTGCCAGCGCACGCTCGGCATCGATCCTGAGAAACTGAACGTCAATGGCGGCGGCATCGCCATCGGCCATCCCTTCGCCATGACCGGCAGCCGCCTGGTCGGCCACGCCCTCATCGAAGGTAAGCGTCGCGGCGTCAAATATGTGGTCGTCTCCATGTGCGTCGCCGGCGGCATGGGCGCGGCCGGTCTGTTCGAGGTCGCCTGATCCATGCAACTTGCCTTCGCCCCTGAACTGAAAGCCTTCCGGCAAGAGGCCGCGAGCTGGCTCAACGCACAGCTTAGCGGCCCCTTCAAGGCCATTCGCGGCCAGACCAACCAGGTCGACAATGTCGAGGAACGCCGCGCCTGGGAAGCAGCCCTGGGCGAGGCGCGCTGGAGCGTCATTGGCTGGCCCGAGCAATGGGGCGGGCGGGGTGCCTCGATCGCGCAGCAGATCATCTTCGCCGAGGAATATGCCAGAGCCAAGGGTCCGCCGCGCGCCGGGCATCTGGGGGTCGAGCTGCTCGGGCCCACCCTCATCGCCATGGGCAGCGAAGAGCAAAAGGCAAGGTTCCTGCCCGACATCGCCACCGGCAAGGCGATCTGGTGCCAGGGCTATTCCGAACCCGGCGCGGGCTCCGACCTTGCCAATGTGAAGACCAGGGCCCGGCTCGAAGGTGACAAGTACATCATCGACGGCCAGAAGATCTGGACCTCGATGGGCACGATCGCCGACTGGTGCTTCGTCGTTGCCCGTACCGAACCGGGCAGCGTCGGCAACAAGGGCCTCTCCTTCCTCATGGTCCCAATGGACCAGCCCGGGGTCGACGCCCGCCCCATCCGCCAGATGACCGGCGAGGCCGAGTTCGCCGAGGTGTTCTTCGATGGCGCAGAAGCGCTCGCGATCGACCGCATCGGCGAGGAAGGCGAAGGCTGGAAGGTCGCCATGGCCCTCCTTGGCTTTGAACGCGGCGTATCGACGCTGGCGCAGCAAATGCAGTTCCGGAACGAACTCGACGACATCATCGCCATCGCCAAGGCCAACGGCAAGGCAAGCGATCCCCTCACCCGCCAGAAGATCGCCAAGGCCCATGCAGGCCTCAAGATCATGCGCTACAACGCCTTGCGCATGCTCTCAGGCGGCGAAAACAACCCCGAACTCACCGGCGCCGCATACACCTACAAGCTCTACTGGTCGCGCTGGCACGTCGCCTTGGGCGAACTCGCCATGGAGGTCATGGGCCAAGACGGCGAAACCGGCATCAACGAAGAACGGTTCGACAGCCTCACTACCATGTACCTCATGGCCAGATCCGACACCATCTACGCCGGTACAGACCAAATCCAACGCAACATCATATCCGAACGCGC
>CAMPHR010000002.1 GCA_946886075.1 uncultured Novosphingobium sp.
CGGCGGCTGCTCGTCGGCGGGGTGCATCAAGCGAGCATGCCCAGCGGATTTTCGACCAGTTCGCGGAAGATCTGCATCAGGCGTGCTCCGTCCGCGCCGTCGATGGCGCGGTGGTCGAAGCTGCCGGTGGCGGACATGACGGTCGCGATCTGGAGCGAGTCATCGACGACGAAGGGACGCTTTTCGCCCGCGCCGATCGCCATGATCATGGCCTGGGGCGGGTTGATGACGGCTTCGAACTGCTTGATGCCGAACATGCCCATGTTGGACAGCGAAGCGGTGCCGCCCTGATATTCTTCAGGCTTCAGCTTGCCGTCCTTCGCGCGGCTGGCGAGGTCCTTCATCTCGTTCGAGATGGCGGCAACGCCCTTGCTGTCGGCACCGGTCACGATCGGGGTGATGAGGCCACCGGGGATCGAGACGGCGACGCTGATGTCGGCGCGGCTGAATTGCAGCATCTGGTCGCCTGCGAACTGGACGTTGCATTCGGGGACCTGGATGAGGGCGACGCCCAGCGCCTTGATGAGGAGGTCGTTGACGGACAGCTTGACGTTGCGGCTGGCGAGACCGGCGTTGAGTTCGGTGCGCAGCTTCAGCAGCTTGTCGAGCTGAATGTCGACGGTGAGGTAGATGTGGGGGACCTGCTGCTTGGATTCGGTCAGGCGGCGGGCGATGGTCTTGCGCATGCCGCTGAGCTTGATGACTTCGTGCGGGATGCCGAAGTCCTGCGCGGCGGCGGGTGCGGCGGGAGCGAGGGCCGGGGTTGATGCGGCGGGTGCCTGGGCGGCGGCGGGAGCCTTGGCCGACGCGCCTTCCAGATCGGCCTTCACGATGCGACCGTTGGGGCCGGAGCCGGCGAGGCTCGCTAGGTCGACGCCTTTTTCTTCCGCGATGCGGCGCGCGAGCGGACTGGCCTTGACGCGGTCGCCGGATTGGGGGGCGGGCGTGTCGGCTTTGGGTGCGGGAGCTTCTGCCTTGGCGGGGACAGGATCAGCCTTGGGCGCGGCGGCTGGCTTGGGCGCGGGAGCGGAGCCACCTTCGGCGGCTTGGGCAAGGTCTTCGCCTTCCTCGGCGATGATGGCGATGACGGTGCCTACCTTCACGCCTTCGGAGCCTTCGGAGACTAGAATCTTGGCGATCTTGCCTTCGTCCACGGCTTCAAATTCCATCGTGGCCTTGTCGGTCTCAATCTCGGCAAGAAGATCGCCCGACGACACAGTGTCGCCTTCCTTCACCAGCCATTTAGCCAGCGTCCCCTCTTCCATCGTGGGAGACAAGGCGGGCATCTGGATTTTCTTGCTCATGCGTGAAGGCCTCTCTTCTTTTCCCGGCCGGGCGGGTAAGCGTTGGAAGCCGTTTTGACCCATTGGGCGGGAGGGTCAAGGGTGCGGCTTGCGCCTTAAGCGATAATCCGCCACATTTCACCAGACTGGTTCATAAAGTACCAGATGGGTTCATGGATGACGGCGGCAGGGCTTTCGAGCCGCCCATTTTGGTGTGGGGTGCGACAGCTATGCGGACTTATCTGGTTGTAGTGGACGAATCGCAGGAGGCCGAAACGGCGCTGCGGTTCGCGGCTCGGCGGGCAGCCAAGACGGCAGGGTCCATCCGCATCCTCGCGCTCGTGCCGCCTGCTGAGTTCGTGCAGTGGGGCGGCGTTCAGGCGACGATGGAGGATGAAGCGCGGCAACGGGCCGAGGCGCTTGTCACCAGCGCAGCGGGCACACTGACCGAGGAGTCGGGTATTCGCCCGAGCATCACTGTGCGGCAGGGTGACGCGGTGGCGGTGGTGCGCGAGACGCTGGACGAGATGACCGATGTTGCGGCGCTGGTACTGGGGGCGGCGGCGAGCGGGCACCCGGGGGCGCTGGTGTCGCACTTTGCGGGCGCGGATGCAGGTAAGTTGCCCTGCCCGATCATGGTGATCCCTGGGGGGCTGAGTGCTGAGGCGATTGATCGGCTGAGTTAGGGCAAGTGTTTTGGATCGCCACTGCCGCTCGATACCGTTCGCCCTGAGCTTGTTGAAGGGCTCTACTTCTTTTTAGAAAGGAAAGGGCTTCGACAAGCTTAGCCCGAACGGGGGCAGGTAATAGGCATGATGCCACCATCAGCGGCGGTGCTTGCCGCGCTTTGATCCCATGTGGCGGATGTTAGCGGGGCGGCCGCGCTTTGCGCCGGGGCGCGTCCTGTCCTTCTTGAAACTCGGCCGTTGCGGCGGGGCGTCGGGGAGTTCGAAGCGGAGGGAGCCGTTGATCGGGTCGGCCTCCGCCAGGCGCAGCTGGAGATGTTGGCCGACGGTATAGCGGTCGCCGCTTTCCACGCCTTCAAGGGCGCGGCCTGCTTCGTCGAAGAAGAAGCGTTCGTCGCCCATGGTGGAGACTGGGACGAGGCCGTCGCCGCCCAGCCCCGCTACGGTCGCGAAGAAGCCGAAATTCTGTACGCCGGTGATGCGCGCGTCGACCAGTTCGCCGACATGGGCGGCAAGGTAGGCGGCGACATAGCGGTCGATCGTCTCGCGCTCTGCCTCCATTGCGCGGCGTTCGTGCTGGCTGATCATCTCGCCGACACGGGCCATATTTTCATAATCATCGGCGCTGAGCGATGTGCGGTCGGGCAGCGCGCCACCCTTGGGCGCGGGGAGTTCGAGATTGTAGGCGCCCACCAGTGCGCGGTGGACCAGCAGGTCGGCGTAGCGGCGGATGGGCGAGGTGAAATGCGCGTAGGAGCCGAGCGCAAGGCCGAAATGCCCCATGTTGGCGGGGCTGTAATAAGCCTGGGTCTGGCTGCGCAGGATCTGCTCCATGATCTGCGGCTTTTCCTCCGCCTCGCCGATGCGGTCGATCAGGCGGTTGAAGGTGGACGGCTTGATGACCTGCCCCAGCGCGAAATCGATGTCGAAGGTCGCTAAATACTCCTTGAGCGCGACGAGCTTTTCACGGCTGGGCGGTTCATGGACGCGGTACATCACCGGCGCTTTCTTGCCTTCCAGCGCCTTGGCGGCGGCGACGTTGGCGGCGATCATATAATCCTCGATCAGCATATGCGCGTCGAGGCGTTCGCGGACAGCGACGCTGACGATCTTGCCCTGTTCGTCGAGGACGACCCGGCGTTCGGGGAGGTCGAGGGCGAGCGGGTCGCGCTTGTCGCGGGCTTTACGGAGGAGTTTCCAGCAGGCCCAGAGGGGTTTCAGGGCGGTTTCGAGGAGGTCGGGTTGATTTGGCGAGGTTTCGCCTTGCCCACCCCCGGCCCCTCCCGCCTGCGGGTGGGGAGAGGTGCCGTCGATTGCGGCTTGGGCGTCTTCGTAGGCGAGGACGGCGGCTACGCGGATGATGGCGCGGGTGAAGCGCCAGGCAGTGACCTTGCCGGAGGCGCCGATCGTCAGGTGGCAGGCCATGGCCGCGCGGTCCTGTCCGGCGCGGAGCGAGCACATGTCGGATGACAGCTGGTGCGGGAGCATGGGCACGACGAGGTCGGGGAAATATACGCTGTTGCCGCGCTTGCGGGCTTCCTTGTCGAGCGCACTGCCGGGGCGGACATAATAGCTGACGTCGGCGATGGCGACGATGGCGCGGTAGCCGCCGGGGTTGGCGGGGTCTTCGTCCGGTGTGGCCCAGACGGCGTCGTCATGGTCGCGCGCGTCCAACGGGTCGATTGCGACGATGGGCAGGTGGCGCAGGTCCTCGCGCTTATCCTCATTCAGCGCGATGCCGGAGGCGACCACCGCCTCATCCTCCACCTGTTCAGGGAAGACATGCGGGATGCCATGTTTGTGGATTGCGATAAGGCTGAAGCTGCGCGGGGCGAAAGGGTCGCCCAATATGTCGGTCACGCGAGCGCTGATGCGCGGCGGGCGGCCAACGGGTTCGGCCAACACAAGGTCGCCGGGGTTGGCATTGCCGGCGTCGCTGATCGGCGTGTCCTTGCGGATGCGCTTGTCGATGGGGCGCAGCCAGAGCTTGCCGCCCTCGCCCGCTTCGACCACGCCGAGTAGTTCCTCGCTCGCCTTGGCGAGCTTTTTCATAGGATGCGCGACCCAGCCGCGCCCTGCCTCTTCCGTGCGGGCGAGGATGCGGTCGCCGATGGTCAGCGCGCCCCTTTTGCCGCGTTCCATCACGCGCAGGCGCGGAGCGGGCTGGCCTTCGGCTTCCCAGCGTTCGGGGGTCGCGATGAGGGTGGTGCCGTCCACATCGACGATGCGCAGTACGGTGACCTTCGGCACCCCGCCCATTTTGTGGAAGGCGCGGGCGGGGCCCAGGTCCAGCAGGCCTTCGTCGGCCATGTCCTTCAGCAGCGCCTTCAGCGCGATCTTTTCCTGACCCTTGAGGCCGAAAGCCTTTGCGATTTCCCGCTTGCCGGCGGGCTGATCGGAGGAAGTGATGAAGTCCATCACCTGATCGCGGGTGGGGAAGCCGGCGGGGCGGACTTTGCCGGGTTTCTTCTGCTTTTGGGTCGATGCCATGGCTTAGCTATAGGGACGGGTCGGGCGGCATACCAGAGGCTCTCGTTCCGTTCGTGGCGCAAATATCCTTCGCCGGGCTCAGGATGGGGCTCAGAATTAGCTCAGCCCGAACGGAGGTGGGGCGGCTTCATGATTGAACGGCTTGAGGCGCTATTCAACCAGCTTGCGCGCTCGGTCGCGCCAGACTTCGGCTAGGACCGGCATGCTTGCCAACGCCCGGACGGCATCGGGTTCGACCTTGTGCCGTCCGCCGATCAACAGGCGAAAGACACGCGCGATCGGCCAGTCGGGGAAAGGGCGGTCGAGCAGATCCATGCGTCCTTTCGCTTCCGCCTCCCCTTCCCGTAGGACGCGGAAATAGAGGCCCGCGCGGCCCGTCTTGACGATGGTGGCGAGGACGTCGCGGGTGCCGAAGCGATGGTCGAGCTTCCAGCAGGGTTGCCGTCCGTGGCTGACCTCTACCAGCGCGCTGCCCAGCGAGAAGCGGTCGCCGAGGCAGATTTCCTCCTCCGTCATGCCGAAAGAGGCGATGTTTTCCCCGAAAGCGCCGGGTACCTGAAGCAGGGGATGATCGGGCTTTCGCTCACGCCACCAGGCATAGTGGTCCTGGGGGTAGAGATGGAGCGCCTTGTCCCAGCCCCCATGATGGATGGGATCGGCGACGGCGTCCCCCTCGAGCCCCTGCCATCGCACGCGAACGACGCCATCGACCGGGCGCTTGGCGATGGCGCTGTAGTCGCCGTCGCGAAAGGGCAGCGGCGTGCCGGTCAGCAATGCGGCGATGGTCAGATGCTCGGCCATGCCGCCCCTATGGCAGCGGCGCGCAGCGTTGGCGAGAGGGCGTCAGGCGCGACTTAGCTCCGATGCAAGCTTCAGCACTTCGCTGCCGCCATCGGTCTGGACCAGATAAGCGGGATTCCTGACCGTGCCATTGCGGCGCATGAGGGCGCCCTCGATCGTCTTTTCCACCTGGCCGTCGAACCGTTCGGCGACCCGGCCACGGCCCACGCCCTGGCCCCAATTCCATTTGACCCGCATACCTTTGCGGAAGCTTTCGATCATCTTTGGCCCTCTCCTGCCGCCCGTGCGTGGCGGCCATTCCATGACATAGCGATGACAAAAACCCGGGTCGCGAGCGCGGTTCCCTTGGGTTTTTCATTCGCCTGGGTTAAGGGGCGGCAGATGGACGTCACCGGTCTTCGCGTCGCGCTATTCAGCGGCAATTACAATTATGTGCGCGATGGCGCGAACCAGGCGCTCAACCGCTTCGTGGGCTATTTGCTGCGCCAGGGCGCGGCCGTGCGCATCTATTCGCCGACGATTGCGACCCCTGCGTTCGAGCCGACGGGCGATCTGGTGAGCGCGCCTTCCCTGGCGATACCGGGGCGGAAGGAATATCGCGTGTCTTACGGCATGTCGGGCGGAGTGCGGCGCGACCTGAAGCGGTTCAAGCCCAATCTGGTTCATGTGTCGAGCCCCGACCCGCTCGGCCATCGGGCCGTGACGTGGGCGCGGAACAGCGGGCTGCCAGCGGTCGCTTCGGTGCATACCCGGTTCGAAACTTATCCGCGCTATTATGGATTGGCGTTCCTTGAGCCATTGATCGAATCGATGCTGCGGCGGTTCTATCGGCGCTGCGATGCGATCGTCGCGCCTTCGGAGTCCATGGCGCAGCTGCTGCGCGAACAGCGGATGAGCTATGATGTGGGGATCTGGACGCGGGGGATCGACCGGGAGATCTTCAACCCCGGGCGGCGCGACATGGAATGGCGGCGCTCGCTCGGCATAGAGGATGATGAGCCGGTGATCGGCTTCATCGGCCGCCTGGTGATGGAAAAGGGGCTGGACGTCTTTTCCGACGCGATCGACCAGCTAAAGATGCGTCATGTGCGGCACAAGGTGCTGATCATCGGCGAAGGGCCTGCGCGGGAGTGGTTCCAAAATCGGCTGCCGCACGCTGTTTTCACCGGGTTCCAGAAGGGCGATGAGCTTGGCCGCGCGGTCGCCAGCATGGATATGCTGTTCAATCCCTCCATCACCGAGACGTTCGGCAATGTGACGCTGGAGGCGATGGCCTGCGCCCTGCCTACGGTGGCGGCGCGGGCGACGGGGAGCGAGAGCCTGGTGACCGAGGGAGTGACGGGCCGTTTGATCAGGCCCGGCGCGATCGGGGCCTTTGCCGATGCGCTGGCGAGCTATTGCACCGATCCCCACGCGCGGGCGGATGCCGGAGCGGCGGCGATGGCGGAGGCGGAACGCTATGGGTGGGATCAGGTCAATCAGGCGCTGGTCGATACTTATCTGCGCGTGATCCGCCAGCGGGCACAGGGCGCAAGACTGCGCTCCAGCCCGGTTCCTTAAAGCGCGCGCTTTCCCTATATCGGGGCGATGGCCGACCTTTTTGCTTCCGATGCCGTGAATGAGCCGGGTGATGCCGGAGAGAGCGCGCCGCTGGCCGACCGTCTGCGGCCGCGTAGTTTGGCCGATGTCGTGGGACAGGAGCATTTGACCGGGCCGGAAGGCGCAATCGGGCGGATGGTGGCGGCGGGGCGGCTTTCCTCCATCATCCTGTGGGGGCCTCCGGGCACGGGCAAGACGACGATCGCGCGGCTGCTGGCCGATGCGGTCGATATGCGGTTCGAGCCGATCTCTGCGGTTTTTTCGGGTGTGGCGGACCTCAAGAAGGTCTTTGCGGCGGCCAAGGACCATGCGCGGCGTGGGGACAAGACGCTGCTGTTCGTGGACGAGATCCACAGGTTCAACCGGGCGCAGCAGGACAGTTTCCTGCCATTCGTCGAGGATGGGACGGTGACGCTGGTCGGTGCGACCACGGAGAATCCGAGTTTTGAGCTGAACGCGGCGCTGCTGTCGCGGGCGCAGGTGCTGATCCTGCACCGGCTGGATGCGGCGGCGCTGGAGCTGCTGCTGGAGCGGGCAGAGGCAATCACGCAGCGACCTTTGCCGCTGACACCCGAGGCGCGGGACGCGTTGCTGGCGAGTGCGGATGGCGATGGGCGCTTCCTACTCAATCAGGTCGAAACGCTTTATTCGATCGATATCGGTGAGCCGCTCGATCCGGCGGGGCTGTCGGCGCTGCTGCACCGGCGCATGGCGGTCTATGACAAGGATCGGGACGGGCATTACAACCTGATCTCGGCGCTGCATAAGTCATTGCGCGGGTCCGATCCGCAGGCGGCGCTCTATTATCTGGCGCGGATGCTGACGGCGGGGGAGCAGCCGCTTTATGTGCTGCGGCGGCTGGTGCGCTTTGCGAGCGAGGATATTGGGCTCGCCGATCCGCAGGCCTTGG
Source organism: uncultured Novosphingobium sp. (assembly GCA_946886075.1). Next base: position 7,770 of record CAMPHR010000002.1, read on the forward strand.
TTCAGTGCCTTGCTGCCAAGGACAGCTATGACTTTCTGGGGAGCCCCGAGGGGGAGCTGGCGATCGTGCAGGCGTGCCTTTACTGCGCGACGGCTCCCAAGTCGAACGCGGCTTATGGTGCGATGAAGGCGGCGTGGAGGTCGGCTCGAGATACCGGATCGCTGATGCCGCCGAAGAATATCCTGAACGCCCCTACCCGGCTGATGAAGACCATCGGCTATGGCAAGGGCTATCAATATGATCATAATAGCGCTGAGGGCTTTTCGGGCGACAATTATTGGCCCGAGGAGATGGAACCGCAGGCATTCTTCGTGCCCACCGATCGGGGGTTCGAGGCTCGGATTGCCGAGCGCATGGCCTTTTGGGACAGGCTGAGGGCCGAGCGCGGCGGAAGCGAATGACCCCGCGCTTCGCCCGTTATGCCGCGATCGACTGGTCGGGCGCGAAGGGCGTGCGGCACAGGGGGATCGCGGTGGCGCTGTGTGAGCGTGGCGATGCCGTGCCCCGGCTCGTTCATCCGCCGGGTGGTGGCTTCTGGTCCCGTTCGGCCGTTGCGGATTGGTTGATCGGGGCGGCAGCGGAGGCCCCAACGCTGTTTGGCTTCGATTTCAGCTTCGCGCCGCCCTTCGTTGCGCGAGAGGCTTATCTGCCCGGCGACGACGTACCCGTTACGGGTCCTGAATTCTGGGCCTATGTCGATCATGTCTGCGATGACCCGGACCTTGGCGCGGCGAGCCTGCTGCACGTCACCCATCGCCGCCATTTCTATTTCGGCAAGGCGGACGGGGTGAAGGCGGACTTCATGCACAATCGGGTGTGCGAAGCGCATTACAATGCTGGCGGCGGGGGCAAGCCCTCAACGGTCTATGATGCGATCGGGGCAGCGCAGGTCGCTAAGGCGAGCTTCGCGGGGATGCGCCTGCTCCACAAGGTGCGGCCGCATGTTCCTGTCTGGCCCTTCGACCCCGCGAAGCGCGGAAGCTCGCTTGTGGTGGAGATTTATACCAGCATCGCCGCGCGTGCGGCGGGGCGGCCCAAGGGGCGCACGAAGATGCGAGACCTGGCGGCCCTGGACGATGCGCTCTGCGCGCTTGGATCTCAGCCCCATGAGGGATTGCCGCCGGACGATCATGGCGCGGATGCTATCGTTACCGCCGCGTGGATGCGCAACGTCGCGCCAAGACCGAGCCTGTGGATGCCGCCCACACTCAATCCGCATATTGCCGCAACGGAGGGCTGGACGTTCGGTATCATCTGATAGTAAGGCGCTTCACCGTCCAAAGAACGCGCCGGCTTAGCTCAGTTGGTAGAGCACCTGATTTGTAATCAGGGGGTCAGGGGTTCGAACCCTCTAGCCGGCACCATCTTCTATTGTGATGCGCCTTAACAGGTTCAGGCTAGTTGCCCAGTTTCGGCCGCGTGACCTCCACCGTCTTGATGCCGGTGTCGAGCGAACCATAGCCGGACGGGCGATCTGGAACGCCGCCTCCTCCGCTATCCTTGGGTCCGCCGCTGCCCGTTCCAGCATCCTTTGACCCACCGCCACCGCCGCCACTGGACGCGGCGATCGCTTCGGAACTGAGCGACGTGGATAGCAGGATGGTCATGGCGGGGGGAACTGTCGCCGCAAACCGGCCGCAACTTTTCAGAAAATTGCGTCTATCTTCGGTTGCAGGCGAGTTCAACTGATCGTCCATGATGCCATCCTTTCCATTTACATCATAGGTTAACAGGACGACCGCCCGAGGGATTTGGCGCAAAAGAGCTATAGACTTTAGGATAGGTCTGAAAAATCCCGTTGCTTAAAAGCAAAATGGGGGCCGACATCGCTGCCGGTCCCCACTTCCGTCGTGTCCCGGATCCGCTTCCAGTTCAGGATGCGATCATCGGACTCGGCGCGCGATGCTTTCGCCAGAAAGGCTTGGCATCGTGTTTGCTCCGGCTTTTAGGCTATGCGCCATCTTCCGCAGCATGCCTTCAAAATCCGATCTCCGACGTTCGCTTTCGCGCGTGCATGACATCGCATTTGAAGACCATCTGTTTCCGCTCGAACCGGGTGGTCCTAACATCAACCTGATGTGATCGAAACTTCGCTCAAATCCTTGATATGATCGCCGATTTGATGATCCGGATTTCTCCGTTTCCTGCTCTGTTTCGATAACAGGAAGGTCTCACCAAAATTGAGTCGTTCAAAGCGGAATCTGACGTGCTTGCGTCCGGCTCCGCCTAAAGCTGTGGATAATTGTGGATATTTTTTGGGCCTGCTTTTTAGCGGCCCTTCCACACGCCGGGACGCTTTTCCACGAAGGCATTCATGCCCTCGACACGATCGTCCGTAGCGGTGAGCAGCTGGAACAAACGCCGCTCCGTCAGCAGCCCCTGCCCCAACATGGTTTCGAAGGCGAGGTCCACCATTTCCTTGTTCACCATCGCGGCCATGGGCGGCATGGCAGCAATGGCCGCAGCGGTCTTGAGCGCATCGTCCAGCAGATCCGCTGCGGGCACGATGCGAGCGACAAGGCCGGACCGCTCCGCTTCTTCCGCGCCCATCATGCGGCCGGTCAGGCACATTTCCATCGCCTTCGCCTTGCCAACGGCCTTGGTCAGCCGCTGCGATCCGCCCATGCCGGGGGCGACGCCAAGCTTGATTTCCGGCTGCCCGAACTTGGCGGTATCCGCCGCGATGATGAAGTCAGCCATCATGGCGAGTTCACAGCCGCCGCCAAGGGCGAAGCCCGCCACCGCCGCGATCCACGGCTTGCGGGTCGCGACCAGATTGCGCTGCCAGCCGGAGAAGAAATCCTCCAGAAAGAAGTCGGCGGCGGCCTTGCTTGCCATTTCCTTGATGTCCGCGCCTGCGGCGAACGCCTTATCGCTGCCGGTCAACACCAGGCACAGTTGCGAGGGGTCCGCGTCGTAGGCCGCAAACGCGGCGCTCAGGTCGGCGAGCACCTGAGTGTTGAGCGCGTTCAGCGCCTGTGGTCGGTTCAGCGTGACCAGCGTCACCGCATCACGTTGTTCAACCAGGATCGTTTCGAAGCTCATCATCTTCTTCCTTTAAATCTGCGGTGCGGCAGGCGAGAGCGAGGTCCGCCGGTCACCGCCCCATATGCATGAAATCGCGATCATAGCTGCGCATATGCGCGCCGCCGTCGACATAGAGGGTCTGCCCCGTAACGGCGCTCGCCTGCGCAAGATAGAGCACCGCCTCCGCAATCTGTTCCGCCAAGGGCAAGCGCCCGAGCGGCATGGCGGATTGCAGCCGTTCCATCTGCGCCTCGTCATAATCAGGCGTGGCGATCGTAAGGCCCGGCGCGACTGCGTTCACGCGGATATGCGGAGCAAGGCTGGCAGCCGACAGGCGCGTCAGACCCGCGAGCGCCGACTTGGACAGGGTATAGGCCAGCTGATCAGCGTGCGGATGATCAATCCGCTGGTCGAGGATATTGACGATGCACCGGTCCGCCACCCCTGCCGGGATGGTTGCGAACGCCTTGGTCAGCAGCGCGGGCGCGGCGCAGTTGACGGCATAGTGCCGCATGAGATCTTCGGCCGACACATTGTCCAACCGGTCCTGGCCGAAGATGGCGGCGCTGTTCACCAATATATCGGGCGGACGGCCGAAGCGCTCCGCAACCTTGGCGACCAGTTCCTCGGCGCTTTCAGGATCGGCGAAGTCGGCAGTGAAGCCGTCCCATTCCGCGCCATTTTCATCCAGCGTCAGCGCGAGGGCCGAGTCCAGCCTGGTGTCATGGCTGCCATGGATCGCGAGCGAATAACCGGCACGCGCAAAGCCGGCGGCGATGACGCCGCCCAGTCGGCGATGACCGCCCGTGATCAGGGCCAAGCGCTTGTTCGCCAGCGGGAGCGGTCCTTCGCTCCGATCGCGGGCGCCGCCGATCGGCCGATAGGAGGGTGCGTCCTCTCCGTTCACGATTCGATGAGCTTCAGCACTTCCTCGCGACTTTTTTCATCATCGCGGAAGACGCCGAGCATGCGGCTGGTCTTCATCAGGACATTGGGCGTGCGAACGCCTCGCCCCGTCATGCAGCCATGCGTCGCCTCAATCACGACGGCTACCCCTTGGGGTTTCAGATGTTCCCAGATGCAGTTGGCGACTTCCGCCGTCAGACGCTCCTGGACCTGAAGGCGATTGGCGAAGGCGTGTAGCACGCGCGCGAGCTTGGAAATGCCGACGACATATTTGCCGGGCAGATAGGCGATGTGCGCGCGGCCGATGATCGGCGCCATATGATGTTCGCAATGCGATTGGAACGGAATGTCCTTCAGCAGGACGATATCGTCATAACCGCCGACTTCGTGAAAGATGCGCGAGAGATGATAGGCCGGATCGTCACCATAGCCCCGGCAATATTCGCGCCAGGCGCGCGCGACGCGCTCCGGCGTTTCCAGCAGGCCTTCCCGCTGGGGATTGTCACCGGACCAGCGGATCAGCGTGCGGATCGCCTCCGCCACATCAGCGGGCACGGCTTCCTTGATCGCTTCACCTACAGCCTCAGCGTCGGGATCATAGTCCATGGGCGGTACTACTCCTCTTTATCTTGTTCAGCGCGCATATGACGGCTCTGCAAGCGGAATGCCAGCCCTTTACCTATGCTATGGACAGGGGTGGCGCCGGGTGGCACATCAACGCCCAGCAAATAAAGCCGATCCGATAAGCATGGCTGCCCTGTCGCTCCTTCCTTCCCCTTCTATTCTTCCATTAAGGCCGAAGCGTGCGGACTGAACAGATCGCCGCCGTGCTGCTGGCCGCCGGAACGTCCTCTCGTTTCGGGGAGGATGACAAGCTGATGGCTGACCTGAACGGCAAGCCGATCATTGCCCATACGCTCGAAGCTGTCGCGTCGCTCGCCTTTGGCGAACTGGTGGCGGTGACGCGGCCAATTGCGCAGGCTCCCGACATTCACCGGAGGCTGGAGCGGCGTGGCTATAGCATCCTGGTCAATGATCGCCCGGAGGAAGGGCTGGCGAGCAGCATCGTGCTGGCCGTTCGGCATGTGATGCCGATCAGGCGGTGCCGGGGCATTTTGATTTGCCTAGGCGACATGCCCTTCGTGCCGCAGTCGCATTACAACCGCATATGCCTGGCGGCGGAAGATGTGCGGTCGGTGGTGGCGAGCACGGACGGCTTTTCTTCATCCCCACCCGCTTTCATCGGCCGGAAGCATTTCCCCGAGTTGCTGACGCTGCGTGGGGATCAGGGCGCGCGGGCGCTGCTGAGCAGGGGCGTTCAGGTGGAGGCGATGGGCAGTTCGCTGATCGATATCGATACGCCCGAGGACTTGGCTGGCGATTAGCTCGACCGGGTGGGATCCGTCATCGGATCGTCCATTTCCCGCACATCTGGCATGCGGCTGATCGGCAGTGAGCCTGTCTGCCTTTCCAACATGCGATGGACGACCGGCGGGTGCGGCCCACTGTGCAGCGCGGCGAGCGTGTCGAAGTTCGCCATGTCCGCGATGGTCCGGCGGCTATTGTGGCGGACATAGTCGAGCCAGGTGGAGACATGATAGCGCTCCAGCCACAGTTCGGGATCGGCAAGATCCCGGAGCAGCGACCAGCCATGCGCGCCATCGCGGCGGCGGATGCGGCGGCGCTCGCTCATCGCGGCGAGGAACGGGACTACGGAACCTGCGGCGATACGATATTCGATGGTGATGACGACCGGTCCGCTGCGGGGTTCGATCGGCACGGCCGTCTGCGGCTCCTGCCAGCGGTTGAGCAGATCGAGATTTTCGTCGCCGGTTTGCGGCAGCGGGCGGAACAGGCCGATCATAGCCGCAGCCAACTGCACCCCGGCGGCGATATGGAGCGACGTCACCACGCCCATATGCTCCGCGAGCCAGCCGAACAGCCATGCGCCCAGCGCCATGCCGCCGAACGCCATCATCTGGTAAAGGGCGACAGCGCGGGCCAGCACCCAGCGGGGAGCGGACATCTGAACCGAGACGTTGAAGGTCGACAGCGCGATGACCCAGCCTGCGCCGCAGAGCAAAAGGCCGATGATGGCGACGACGAGCCAGCCGGTGGAGGCGGTGATCGCCGTCCCTACCGCCAGGGCAAGGGCGGCTGAGCGGACGATGGTTTCGATGGGGAAGCGGCGGCGGAGCCTGCCTGAGGACAGCGCCCCGAGCACTGCGCCGATGCCGAAGGCACCGCTCAAGATCCCGAAGGTGAGCGCGCTGCCTTTCAATATGTCTCGCGCAACCAGTGGCATCAGGGCGGATACCGCGCTGGCGCCAATACCGAAGGCTGCGCCGCGCAGGAGGACGAGCTGGATCTTCGGCGACATGGTGACATAGCGGACACCTGCCCTCATCGCGTGGCCAAGGCGCTCGCGCGGCAGGAGCTTCGGCGGGCGCTCTGGCTGCCAGCGCAGGAGGACGAGAGACAGGCCGATATAACTGAGGGCGTTGGTCAGGAAGGCGGCGGCGGCTCCGGCTGCGGCGACGATGATGCCGCCCAGCGCCGGGCCAACGCTGCGCGCGAGGTTGAAGCCCATGCTGTTGAGCGCGACGGCGCTCGGAAGCTGGGAGCGCGGGACCATGTCGCCGACCGATGCCTGCCAGGCCGGGCCGTTAATCGCGGTCGCGCAACCGACGAGGAAGGTGAAGGCGAGCAGCGACCAGGGCGTCAGCAAATCCATCCAGGCGAATAAGGCCAAGAGCGCGGAGACGAGCAGCATCGACAGCTGGCAGGCGAGCATGACGAGGCGGCGGTCGAGATTGTCGGCGACTGCTCCGGCCCAGAGGGACAGCAGCATGATCGGCAATGTCGTCGAGGCGGGGACCAGCGCGACGAGCATGGGCGAGCCCGACAGCGACGTCATCATCCATGCCGCGCCGACCGACTGGATCAGGCCGCCGAAGTTTGACGCGAGGCTGGCGAACCATACCGCGCGGAAGATGGGGATGGCGAAGGGCGTTGGCGCTGGAGGAGAATCTGCCTCGGACACTGAAAATGCATGAACCTGAATTCGACTGGAGCGTCAAACCCGAGAGGGAGGGAAGGAGTTCAATCTAGTGAATGAAATAGCGGGAAAACAGCGATCAGCGCCGCCTTTGCGCTTGCACTTTACGTAAACGTAAATAGATTTACGCCGCGCCTGGCGCCAAAAGCGGAAGAGGAATGACCGAGCGATGGAAGCCTTTATCTACGATGCCGTAAGGACGCCCCGGGGCCGGGGCAAGCCGGACGGATCGTTGCATGAGATCACCCCTGTCCAGCTGGCGACGCAGGTGTTGCAGGCGGTACGGGAGCGCAATGCCATCGACACGGCGGATGTGGACGATGTGGTGCTGGGCTGTGTCACCCCGATCGGGGAGCAAGGCGGAGACATTGCCCGCGCCGCCGTGCTGAATGCCGATTATGAGCAGACGGTGCCGGGCGTGCAGATCAACCGCTTTTGCGCGTCAGGGCTGGAAGCGGTGAATATGGCCGCAGCGAAAATCTATTCCGGCGAAGCGGGGCTGGCGATCGGCGGCGGGGTCGAGTCGATGAGCCGCGTGCCCATGTCTTCGGACGGCGGCGCGATCGCGATGGACCCGGCGGTCGCCTACAAAACCTATTTCGCGCCGCAGGGCATCGGCGCCGACGTGATCGCAACCAAGTTCGGCATCAGCCGCGACGATGCCGACGCCTATGCGGTGGAAAGCCAGCGGCGCGCCAAGACGGCGTGGGACGAAGGGCGCTTCGCCAAGTCGATCGTTCCGGTGCGCGACGTGATCGGCGAAGTGGTTTTGAACCATGACGAGCATATGCGGCCTGACGCGACCATGCAGTCGCTCGCCGCGCTAAAGCCGAGCTTTTCGGCGCTGGGCGAGGAGATGCCGGGCTTCGACGCGATTGCATTGCTCAAATATCCGGAGCTGGAGCGGGTGAACCATATCCATCATGCGGGCAACAGCAGCGGCATTGTCGATGGCGCGGCGGCGGTGCTGGTCGGCAACAAGGAGATGGGCGAGAAATACGGCCTGAGGCCCCGCGCCCGGATCAAGGCGATGGCGTCGATCGGCTCTGAACCGCTGATCATGCTGACAGGGCCTGAGTTTGTCGCGGGCAAGCTGCTCAACCGGGCGGGGATGAGCAGCCATGACATTGACCTGTGGGAGTTGAACGAGGCCTTCGCGAGCGTCGTGCTGCGCTACATGCAGGCGATGGACCTCGACCATGATCGGATCAATGTGAATGGCGGCGCGATCGCGATGGGGCATCCGCTGGGCGCTACAGGCGCGATGGTGCTGGGGACGGCGCTGGATGAGTTGGAGCGGTCGGGCAAGGGGACGGCGTTGGTGAACCTGTGCGTTGGCGCGGGCATGGGGACCGGGATTATTATCGAGCGGGTTTGAGGGTGGCATAGGCGGCGCTGTCTTCCGGCCTGGACTGTAGAGGATGGCCCCCACCCCAACCCCTCCCCTCAAGGGGAGGGGCTAAAAGGAGAGATAGATCATGAAGACCATCAATTTTGACGTCGACGCCGATGGGATCGTGACGCTGACCATCGATGTTCCGGGCCAGTCGATGAACGTCATCGGGCCGGATTTCATCGCCGATCTGGACGAGGCGGTCACGCGGATTGCTTCGGACGAAGCGATCAAGGGCGCGGTGATTGCTTCGGGCAAGGACAGCGGGTTCATGGCGGGCATGGACCTTAAATATTTCGGGTCGATGCTGGCGAGCGGTGGGGGCGAGCGCCCTGCCCCGGCCGAGATTTTCGAGCAGGTGTTCGTGCTGAACCAGCTGTTCCGGCGGCTGGAGACCTGCGGCAAGCCAGTCGCTTGTGCGATCGAGGGGACTTGCGTAGGCGGTGGCTTCGAGCTGGCGCTGGCATGCCATCGGCGCGTGGTGGGAGACAGCCCCAAGACGCAGCTGGGCTTGCCTGAAATCCTGATCGGCCTGTTTCCCGGCGGTGGCGGGTCGCAGCGATTGCCGCGCCTGATCGGGGTGCAGGCGGCGTTGATGTACATGTTGCAGGGCAAGCTGTTTCGGCCTGCCGAGGCGGCGATGCTGAAGGTGGTCGATGAAGTGGTGCCGCAGGGCACGGCGGTGGCGAAGGCGAAGGAATGGGTAAAGGCAAACCCGTCCGCCAGTGCGCAGCCATGGGATGTGAAGGGCTTCAAATTTCCCGGCGGCGCGGGTGCATTCAATCCGGCTTTCGTGCAGACGATGGTCGGCGCGGTGCCGATGACGCTGAAGCAGACGCAGCGCAATATGCATGCGCCGACCGCGCTCTTGTCCGCCGTCTATGAGGGCGCTTTGCTGCCGTTCGATCGCGCGATCCGGGTCGAGAGCAAATATTTCGCCAAGGTCGCGGCCGATCCGCAAGCGGCGAACATGATCCGCAGCCTTTTCGTCAACAAGAATGCCGCCGAACGCGGCGCGCGGCGGCCGAAGGATCAGCCCAAGGCCCCGACGAAGAAGCTCGCCATGCTGGGCGCGGGCATGATGGGCGCGGGGATTGCGACGGTGGCGGCTCAGGCGGGCATGGAAGTGCTCCTGTTCGACCGCGACATGGCCTATGCCGAAAAGGGCAAGGCGCATGTTGAAGAGGTACTGAAGAAGCGGCTAGGCCGTGGCATGACGCCGGAGAGGATGGCGGAGACGCTGGCGCGGGTGACGCCGGTCACAGACTATGGCGCGCTGGCCGGGGCGGACTTCGTGATTGAGGCGGTGTTCGAGGATGTGGCGATCAAGGCCGAGGTGACGAAGAAGGTCAAGGAAGTGCTGGGCCCCGACGTCATCTTTGGGTCCAACACGTCGACGCTGCCGATCACCAAGCTCGCCAAGGCATGGAGCAAGCCTGCCAATTTCATCGGCATCCATTTCTTTTCGCCCGTGGAGAAGATGCCGCTGGTCGAGATCATATTGGGCAAGGAAACCGGCCCGGCTGCGATCGCCAAGGCGCTGGATTTCGTGAGCCAGATCAAGAAGACGCCGATCGTCGTCAATGACTCGCGGGGCTTCTACACATCCCGTTGCTTTGCCACCTATGTGCAGGAAGGCGTGGAGATGGTGGCCGAGGGGATCAACCCGGCGCTCATTGAAAATGCCGGGCGGCAGCTGGGGATGCCGGTGGGGCCTCTGGCTGTCGGGGATGAGGTGTCGATCGAGCTTGGCCACAAGATCGTCGTCGCGGCGCAGAAGGAACTGGGCGACGCCTATGTGGCGCAGCCGTCCGACGTTGTGATGGCGCGGATGGTCGAGCTGGGCCGTCTGGGGCGCAAGAGCGCGAAGGGCTGGTACGACTATCCCGAGGGCGGAAAGAAGCATTTGTGGCCGGGGCTGGACGACATGTTCCCGCGCGCGGCCGTGCAGCCCGATGTGGAGGAAGTGAAGGAGCGGCTGCTTTATCGGCAGCTGGTGGAATGTGCCCGCTGTTACGAAGAGGGCGTGCTGGAAACGGTGGAGGATGGCGACATTGGCGCGATTTTCGGTTGGGGCTTTGCGCCTTGGACTGGTGGCCCCTTTTCCCACATGGATACGGTCGGGATCGGGCATGTCGTGGCGGTGCTGGAGCGGCTGGCGGCGCGGCATGGGGATCGGTTTGCGCCGACGGTGCAGTTGCAGGACATGGCGGCTAGCGGGGTGACCTTTTATGAGCCCGGCTCATCTCGCGCTGCAGCATGAATGGGGTGGGAATATTAGCTTCAGTCGGTTAGTCATCGAAAAGGAGCTATAACCACGCTCGTCATCCTGAACTTGTTTCAGGATCCATTTCGCCTTCGGCGCCACCTGAGTGTGGGGCATGATGGATGCTGAAACGAGTTCAGCATGACGGATTCTGGTGGACGCCCGATCTTGTCAGAGGAAATTCTATTCTATGAGCGAAAAGCCGACGGTTCTGGTCACGGGCGGTGCCGGGTACATTGGTAGCCATGCGGTGCTGGCGCTGCGCGACGCAGGTTATGGTGTCGTGGTGATCGACAATCTGGTGACGGGTTTTCGCTGGGCGGTGCCGGACGATGTGGCTTTTGTTGAGGGCGATATTGCCGATCAGCCGCTGGTGCAGCAGGCTTTACGCGATCATGGCGTCAAGGCGATCATGCATTTCGCCGGGTCGGTCGTGGTGCCGGAATCGGTCGAGAACCCGCTCAAATATTATCACAATAATAGCGCCAAGACCCGCGACCTGATCGAGAGCGCGGTGACGGTGGGCGTGCGCCATTTCATCTTTTCCTCGACCGCCGCGACCTATGGGATTCCAGAGGAGAGTCCGGTCAAGGAAACGGCGCCGCAGCGGCCGATCAATCCGTATGGCATGTCCAAGCTGATGACCGAATATATGCTGCGCGATGTGAGCGCGGCGCATGCGATGAACTTCTGCGCGTTGCGTTATTTCAATGTGGCTGGCGCCGATCCGCAGGGGCGCACTGGGCAATCGACGGCGGGCGCGACGCACCTCATCAAGGTGGCGGTCGAGGCGGCGCTGGGCAAGCGGGAATTTGTGTCGGTGTTCGGGACGGATTTCGACACGCCGGATGGGACCGGCGTGCGCGACTATATCCATGTGACCGATCTGGCGGCGGCGCATGTGCTGGCGCTGGACGCGCTGATGGCTAAGCCGGAGCAGAATTATCTGCTGAATTGCGGCTATGGGCGCGGCTTTTCGGTGCTGGAAGTGCTGGATGCGGTGGATCGGGTGACGAACATCAAGATCGACCGGCGGCTGGAGGGGCGGCGCGCGGGCGATCCGGATTCGCTGATTTCCGACAATCGGGCGATCATGGCGGAATTTCCGTGGCAACCGCGCCATGCCGATCTGGACCAGATCGTTACGCATGCGTTGGCGTGGGAGCGCAAGCTGACCGACATCAGGGGCGATCGCGATGCCCACTGAACATCTTTTCGTAGATGGCGCGCTGGCCGCTGCCGACATGGCGCGGCGGATTGCGGTGGTGCTGGGCGATGCGATTGCGGCGCGCGGCGTAGCGACGATCGCGCTGTCTGGCGGGCGGTCTCCGCGGCCGGTGCTGGAGGCGCTTTCGGCGGTGGCGCTGGAGTGGGATAAGGTCGTCGTGACGCTGGTCGATGAGCGTTGGGTCGCGCCCGATCATGCCGACAGCAACGAGCGGTTGGTGCGTGAGACGCTGTTGCAGGGCGCGGCGGCGAAGGCTCGGTTCGTTGGCATGAAGAATGATGCGGCGGATGCCTATGCGGGTCAGGCTGCGTGTGAGGCGGCGCTGGCGGAGTTGCCCTGGCCGCTCGACATTGTGCTGCTGGGCATGGGCGAGGATGGGCATACCGCTTCGCTGTTCCCGGAGGCGAAGGAACTAGCGGAGGGCCTGTCTACGAGCGCGTTGGCAGTGGCGGTGACGCCGCCTGCCGCGCCGCATCAGCGCATGTCGCTGAGTGCGAAGGCGATCCTGAAAAGTCGGCATATTTTCCTGCAGATCGGCGGGGCGGCGAAGAAGGCCGTTTATGACCGGGCGCTGGCTGGTGGGGCGGTTGAGGAGCTGCCGATCCGCGTTGCGCTGTGCCAGCATGGCGTGTCGGTCGAGGTCTGGATTTCGGAGTGAGGCGCGCATGATTGCGCAGATTGATCCTTTTCATGCCATCGCGATCGGGGTGGAGGCGCATCGGCTGGAGGCTGAGGGGCGCTCGATCCTGCATATGGAGTTTGGTCAGCCGTCTACCGGCGCGCCCGCCGCTGCGATTGCGGAGGCGCATCGGGTGCTGGATAGCGATCCAATGGGTTATTGGGAAAGCCCGGCGCTGAAGGAGCGGATCGCGCTGCTGTATCGCGAGCGATATGGTGTGGCGGTCGAGGCGGAGCAGATCTTGCTGACTTGCGGCGCGTCGCCGGGGCTGGTGCTGGCGCTCAGCTGCCTGTTCGCGCCCGGTGCGCGGGTGGCGACAGCGCGGCCGGGCTATGTGGCTTATCGCAATACGATGCGGGCGATGTATCTGGAGCCGGTCGAGGTGGATTGCGGGCCTGCCGAGCGATACCAGATCAGCGCGGCGGCTTTAGAGGCGATGGAGCCCGCGCCCGATGGCGTGATCATCGCGAGCCCGGCCAATCCGACCGGCACGATCATTCCTGCCGACGAGATGGCGCGAATCGCGGAGGTTTGTGCAAGGCGCGGGATCAGGATCGTGTCGGACGAGATCTATCACGGGCTCTCCTATGGCGAGGCGGCGCATTCGATGCTGGAGTTTGCGGCTGACGCGGTCGTTGTGAACAGCTTTTCGAAATATTTTTCGATGGCGGGGTGGCGGCTTGGCTGGGTGGTGTTTCCGCAGGCGCTGGTCGAGGCGGCGCGGGCGCGGATGGGGAATTTGTTCCTGACGCCCCCTTCCCTCGCCCAGCATGCGGGGTTGAAGGCGTTTGATTGTCTCGATGAGTTGGAGGGGCATGTCGCTGTGTACCGGCGCAACCGGGAATTGCTGCTGGCGGCGCTGCCTGCGCTGGGGCTCAAAGAGATCGCGCCGCCGGATGGGGCTTTCTACATCTATGCGGATGTGGGGCATTTGACGGATGACAGCCTTGGCTTCTGCCGGAGGTTGTTGGAGGAAACGGGCGTGGCGACGGCGCCGGGGATCGATTTCGATCCGGTGGATGGGCATCGGCATATCCGGATCAGCTTTGCCGTGTCGACCGACCGGGTGGAGGAAGCGATCCGGCGATTGGTGCCTTGGTTTGCGGCCCAGGCGCTGAAGGATTAGTTTTTTCACGCGGAGGCGCGGAGGCGCGGAGGACGTTCTTAGAGGGTGACTTCATACCAGCGGAGGCTGGGATCTTGGGGGGCTGAGCCGTGCCCTATCGCATGAGATGCCAGCTTTCGCTGGCATGACGGAGCGGGTGGATGTTGGCCGCCCCCTCTGGCGCCGTTTGGTCCGTTATGGATCGAACCGTGGTGATTAACTGGAATTGTCATCTTTTTACGTTAGGGAAGCCCCGCGACCCGGGGCTTTTACCTCGTAAAAGCCCTCCTTGGCCCGGCGGCTTCGTGCTGCCGGGTCTTTCTTTTCGACCGGTGGCGATGGTGGGACGGAGCAAGGCGAAGCCGTACCCGCGCGATGGGTTGGTGGGCGGCATCGCGCAAACAAAGATGGTGCGGGCGGTCGGAATCGAACCGACACTCCTTTCGGAACCGGATTTTGAGTCCGGCGCGTCTACCAGTTTCACCACGCCCGCATGCATGGCCTGCCCGCGCCAAATGGCAAAATCGGGTGCCAGCGTCCAGACAAAAATCAGCCGGACGCAGGATAAGCTCGTCAGGCGGTTGCAGGGGGCGTCATGCGCCGATAGCCTGCTTGCGTAACGAAACCGGACCGCTATAGGACCGTTTCGTGCAGACCTGAAAATTCCTTCTAACGGAAAAGGGCATCCTTTGACCGATCCGTCTGCCACGTTCCTGCTATTCGGCGCCACCGGCGATCTGGCGCATCGCATGATCTTTCCGTCGCTTTACAATCTTCTGAGCGATGGCCTGCTGCCCGATGACTTCATGATCGTGGCGTCGGGCCGTACGGAGATGGACGACGAAGCGTTTCGCGCCGACATCGACAAGGCCCTGCAAAAATTTGTCGGCGCTGACCGCTATGATGCCGAGATCGCGGCGAGGCTGAAGGCGATGATCGGTTACCAGCCGGTCGAGGCGGGCAATGCGGCGCAGTTCAAGGCGCTGGCGAAGCGGCTCGATGGACGGGCGGAGGGCGGGCTGTCAGTGTATCTGTCCACACCCCCTTCCCTCTTCGCGCCCACCGCGCAGGGGCTGGCGGAAGCTGGACTGATCACGCCGACGACGCGGATCGCGATGGAAAAGCCGATCGGCAAGGACCTCGCCTCTTCCAAGGAGGTCAATAACGGCATCGGCGCGCTGTTCGACGAGAGCCAGATTTTCCGCGTCGACCATTATCTGGGCAAGGAGACGGTGCAGAACCTGCTCGCCCTGCGCTTTGGCAATGTGATGTTCGAGCCGCTGTGGAACGCGACCGCGATCGATCATGTGCAGATCACCGTGGGCGAGACGGTGGGGCTGGAAGGCCGGGTTTCCTATTATGACGGCGTCGGCGCGCTGCGCGACATGGTGCAGAACCATGTGCTGCAGATATTGTCGATCATCGCGATGGAGCCCCCTGCCCGCATGGACCCGACCGCCGTGCGTGACGAGAAGGTGAAGGTACTGCGGTCGCTGCGGCCGATGACGGCGGAGACGGTCAAGACCAACAGCGTGCGCGGCCAATATTCGCCGGGTGCGGTCGGCGGCGAGATCGTGACGGGCTATAGCGACGAACTCGGCAAAGCGTCCGACACGGAAACCTTTGTCGCGCTGAAGGCCCATATCGACAATTGGCGCTGGCAGGGCGTGCCCTTCTACCTGCGGACAGGCAAGCGGATGCCGACGCGGCAGTCGGAAATCCAGATCCAGTTCAAGCCGGTGCGCCATTCGATCTTCGGTCGCAATGGCGGGTTGGAGCCCAATACTCTGATCATCCGATTGCAGCCGGAGGAATATATCCGCCTGCTGATCATGAGCAAAAGGCCGGGGCTGGAGCGCGACGTGCATCTGGAGGAGGTGACGCTGGACGTGTCGCTGACGGCCGCCTTTGCCGGGCAGCGCCGGCGGATCGCTTATGAGCGCCTGATCCTGGACCTGCTCGCGGGCGACCAGACGCTGTTCGTGCGCCGGGACGAGGTCGAGGCGCAATGGACATGGATCGATTCCATCATCGACGGCTGGCAGGAAGCGGGTGTGAAGCCATCGCCCTATGCTTCGGGGAACTGGGGGCCGTCTTCGGCCATTGCCCTGATAGAAAGAGACGGAGCCAGCTGGCATGACTGACCTTCATCCGGTGATCGCCAAGGTCACCGAACGCATCGTGAAGCGGAGCGCGCCGCGCCGCCGCCAATATCTGGACCTGATCGAACGCGGACGGGACGCCGGGACGAACCGGGCGCAATTGTCCTGCGGCAACCTTGCCCATGGCTTTGCCGCGACGGGCGAGGACAAGCCCACGATCCGGTCCGGCGCGGCCATGAATATCGGCATCGTCACCGCATATAACGACATGCTGTCGGCGCATCAGCCCTATGGTCGCTATCCCGAAGCGATCAAGATCGCGGCGCGCGAGGTCGGCGCGACGGCGCAGGTCGCAGGCGGCGTCCCGGCGATGTGCGATGGCGTGACCCAGGGTCAGGCGGGCATGGACCTGTCGCTCTTTTCCCGCGACACGATCGCGCTTTCGACCGCAATCGCGCTCAGCCATGCGATGTTCGAGGGCGCGGCGCTGCTCGGCATATGCGACAAGATCGTGCCGGGCCTGCTGATCGGCGCGTTGCGTTTTGGGCATCTGCCGACGATCCTGATCCCGGCCGGGCCGATGCCTTCGGGCCTCGCCAACAAGGAAAAGGTCCGCATCCGCCAGCTGTATGCGGAGGGTAAGGTCGGCAAGGAGGAGCTGCTGGAATCGGAAAGCGCCAGCTATCATGGCGCGGGCACCTGCACATTCTACGGCACGGCTAATTCGAACCAGATGATGATGGAAGTGATGGGCCTGCACATGCCCTGCGCCTCTTTCGTCAATCCGGGTACGAAGCTGCGCAGCGAATTGACGCGGGCGGCGGTGCACCGGCTGGCTGCGATTGGGTGGGATAGCGATGATTACCGGCCGCTCGGCCACTGCGTCGATGAAAAGGCGATCGTCAACGCCATCATCGGCCTAATGGCGACGGGTGGGTCGACCAATCATGCGATCCATATTCCCGCGATGGCGCGCGCGGCGGGGATCAGCGTCGATTGGACCGACTTTGCGGAGATTTCCGATGTCGTCCCGCTGCTCGCGCGAGTTTATCCCAATGGCGCGGGCGACGTGAACAATTTCCACAGCGCTGGCGGCATGTCCTTCGTCATCCGCGAGCTGCTGGACAATGGCCTGCTGCACCGGGACATCATGACGGTCGCGCGGGAAGACCTGACCGACTATGGCAAGGAGCCGGTGCTGGAGGACGAGGCGCTGCAATGGCGCGATGTTCCGGCGTCGCGGGATGATTCAATCCTGCGGCCGGTGTCCAGTGCGTTCAATCCTGATGGCGGCATGCGCCTGCTGGCGGGCAACCTTGGCCGCTGTGTCATGAAAGTGAGCGCGGTTGAGAAGGAACGCTGGACCATCGAGGCCCCGGCGGCGGTTTTCCAGGATCAGGATGATGTGCTGCGCGCCTTCAAGGCGGGCGAGCTGGAGCGCGATGTCGTCGTGGTGGTCCGTTTCCAGGGGCCACGCGCGAACGGGATGCCGGAATTGCACAAGCTGACCCCGGCGCTTGGCGTGTTGCAGGATCGCGGTTTCCGCGTGGCGCTGCTGACGGACGGGCGCATGTCCGGGGCTTCGGGCAAGGTGCCTGCTGCTATTCACCTGTCGCCCGAAGCATTGGGTGGCGGGCCGATCGCCAAGCTGCGCGATGGCGACATGGTGCGCGTGTGCGCCGACAAGGGCGTGATTGAGGCGCTGGTCGATGCGGCGGAGTGGAACGCGCGGGATATGCCTACGCCACCGCCTGCGCCCTATGACACGGGCCGCGAGCTGTTCGCGCTGTTCCGCCATCATAGCGACTTGGCGGAACAGGGCGCTTCGCCGGTGCTGGCGGCGATGGAAAGTGAATTATAAATCCCCCCACCCGTCATGCCAGCGCGTGCTGGCATCTCAGGCGAGAGGGCACGGCCCGGCCTCACGAGATCCCAGCTTACGCTGGGATGACGACCTGACTGGAGTGGTCTCATGACCGACATCATCGCTGCCGACATCGGCGGCACAAATGCCCGTTTCGCTCGTGCGAAGCTGGATGCGCGGAACGTGCCCACATTGGGCAAGGTGCGGAAATATAAGGTCGCGGAATTCCCCAGCCTGCAGGCTTGCTGGGCTGCCTTCGTGCGCGACGAGGGCGGCGACCTGCCCAAGGCGGCGTCCATCGCCTTTGCTACGGCGATCGGGCGGGACGTCATCAAGCTGACCAACAGCAGCTGGATGATCCGGCCCGATACGCTGGACGAGGAACTGGGCCTGACGCAGATGCGGCTGGTCAATGACTTCGAGGCCGTGGCCCATGCGGTGGCGCGTCTGCCGGACGACAATCTGCCGCTGCTCTTCGGGCAGGATCGGCCCTTTCCACGCGATGGCGGTGTCACCGTCGTGGGTCCGGGCACGGGCCTGGGCGTCGCGATGATCGCATTCGATGATGGCGAGCCGCATGTGATCGCGACCGAGGGCGGGCATTTGGACTTCCCGCCACTGGATAATCTCGAGGAAAAGATCCTCGCTTATCTGCGCGACAAGTTCCTGCGCGTATCGACTGAACGGCTGGTGTCGGGGCCGGGCCTCAACAATATCTACAAGGCGATGGCGACGATCGGGCATGAGCGCGTGATGCTGATGGAAGATGCCGAGTTGTGGCAGGCGGCGATCGACGGCACCGACGAATTTGCCCGCGCGGCGTTCGATCGTTTTTGCCTGTGCTATGGATCGGTGGTTGGCGACCTGGCGCTGGCGCAGGGGCCCAATGCGGTGGTGCTGGCAGGCGGCCTGACGCAGCGGATGCGCGGCCTGCTGCCGCAGAGCGGTTTTCACCGGCGCTTCACTGCCAAGGGGCGGTTCGAAAGCCTGATGGCGACGGTGCCCATCCGCCTGGCGGTGCATGAAGAGATTGGACTTTACGGGGCGGCCGCCGCCTTTCGGGAGAAGAAATAATGTCGCTGAGCGTTGAACAGGTCATGGAGCTGGCGCCGGTCATCCCGGTGCTGGTGGTGGAGCGGGTCGAAGACGCGCTGCCGATCGCGCAGGCGCTGGTGAAGGGTGGCCTGCCCGCGCTGGAGGTGACGTTACGCACGCCCGCCGCGCTGGACGTGATCCGTGAGATGGCGAAGGTCGAGGGCGCGGTGGTCGGCGCTGGCACAGTGCTGAACCCATCGCAACTGGACGCAGCGATGGAAGCGGGTGCGCGATTCATCGTGAGCCCTGGCCTCACCGAACCGCTGGGCAAGGCTGCGGTCGCGGCGCGGGTGCCGTTCCTGCCGGGTACGGCGAGCGCGGGCGACATCATGCGCGGGCTGGAATTAGGGCTGACGCACTTCAAATTTTTCCCGGCGGAAACCTCGGGTGGTTTGCCTGCGCTGAAGGCTTTGGCCGCACCGCTGCATGTCGCGCGTTTCTGCCCCACTGGCGGGATCACGGCGGAAAATGCGCCGAAATGGCTGGCTGAACCCTTTGTGAAATGCGTTGGTGGCAGCTGGGTCGTGCCCAAGGGGCCGGTCGATGCGGCGAAGATCGAGGCATTGGCGCGCGAGGCGGCGGCGCTGCCCCGCTGACGGGCTGTGTCGGCGCCATTGCGCGGCGGGGTTTCCCGTCCTAGATCAACGCCCATGATCCTGCGTCGGCTGCTGCCATCCCTCGCCCTGTTTCTGTCCGGCTGCGCGCAGACGCTGACGGGCTATCCTTCGCTCGCCAAGCGTGCGGTCGAGAATGCGCCCGTCGCAGAGCCGGTAGCGGCGCCTGTGCCGGTCGAGGCCGACCCCGCATTGCAGGCGCAGGTCGATCGGCTGAGCGCGCAGGCGCAGGCGGGTAGCGCGGCGTTCGACAAGGCTTGGCCTGCGGCGGATCGGGCAGCGCGGGCGGCTGCGGGTGCGGCGGTGTCCAGCGAACGCTGGGTCGCAGCGCAGCTGGCGATCAGTACGCTGGAGGCGGCGCGGAACGATAGCGTTTCGGCGCTGGCCAGCCTCGACACGCTATATGTCGAGCGGAGCAATGCGGTCGCCGAGGGCAAGGCCAGGGGTGGCGCGGAGCAGATCGATGTCGCGCGCAGAGCGGCGCTGGGAATCGTGGATTCGCAGAATGACCGGGTCGATGCGATCAAGGGACGTTTGGCGCAGCCTTGACGTTTGGAGCCATAACATCCTGAAGCAAACAACCCGTTCGCCCTGAGCCTGTCGAAGGGTCTTTCTTACTTGAAGAAAAGATGGGCTTCGACAAGCTCAGCCCGAACGGATGGGGAAATATGTGGTTCAGCCGTCCGCCTTCAGCGCGCCTCTGTGCGCCTTGGCATTGTGGACATAACGGTCGACGCCTTCGCGCATGCGGATGAGCGCTTCGTCGGTCAGGTCGCGGACATATTTTGCGGGGCGGCCGGTCCAGAGCTGACGGTGCGGGACTGTGCGGTTGGGCGACAGCAGCGCCCCGGCGGCAAGCATCGCATCGCTTTCGATGACGCAGCCGTTCATCACCACTGCACCCAATCCGACAAAGGCGCGGTCCTTGAGTTCGCAGCCGTGGATCATCGCCATATGGCCGATCAGGACGTCGTCGCCGATGGTGGTGGGCCACCCCTGCGGCCGGTCGGGGTCGGGGCCGTCGCAGTGGATGACGCTGCCGTCCTGGATATTGGTGCGCGCGCCGATGCGGATGGCGTTGACGTCACCGCGCACGACGCAATTATACCAGATGCTGCTGTCGGGGCCGATCTCCACATCGCCGATGATCCGCGCGCCGGGCGCGATGAAGGCGCTGGGATGAATGACGGGGGTCTTGCCGCCAAAGGTCAGGATGGTGGCGCCCGGGTGATCTGAATGGGCGGCATGGGGGTGATCGGGCATGGCGTCAGGCTCCCAGCAGCCGCGCCGCGTGGAGCGCGTGATAGGTGAGGACGCCCGAGCAACCGGCACGCTTGAACGCCAGCAGCGTTTCCAGCACCAGCGCGTCGCGGTCCCCTGCTCCCGCTGCAACGGCGGCTTCGATCATCGCATATTCGCCGGACACCTGATAGGCGAATACGGGCACCTCGAACCGGTCCTTCACGCGGGCGATGATGTCGAGATAGGGAAGGCCCGGCTTCACCATGACGCTGTCGGCCCCCTCGGCCAGGTCGAGGGCGACTTCGCGCAACGCTTCCTCGCTGTTGGCGGGGTCCATCTGGTAGCTTTTCTTGTCGCCTTTCAAGAGGCCGCTGGAGCCCACGGCGTCGCGGAACGGGCCGTAGAAGGCGCTCGCATATTTGGCGGCATAGGCCATGATCTGGACATTGGCGTGGCCTTCTTCCTCCAGCGCCTCGCGGATCGCGCCGACGCGGCCATCCATCATATCGCTGGGCGCGATGATGTCGGCACCCGCCGCCGCCTGGTTGAGGGACTGGCCGATCAGGACATCAATCGTCGCGTCGTTGACGACGTAGCCGTCCTGGTCGAGCAGCCCGTCCTGGCCATGGGCGGTATAGGGGTCGAGCGCTACATCGGTCAGGATGCCGATGTCAGGCACCGCATCCTTGATCGCGCGGATGGCGCGGCACATGAGGTTGTCGGGGTTGAGCGCTTCCTCCCCGTCATCGCTGCGCCGTTCGGGCTGCGTGTTGGGGAAAAGGGCGAGGCACGGAATGCCAGCGTCGCGCGCTTCGCGGGCGCGGGCTACGATGCCGTCCACCGACCAGCGCGACACGCCGGGCAGCGAGGCGATGGGCTCTTTCACCCCCTGCCCTTCCGTCACGAAGAGCGGCCAGATGAGGTCGCTGGGGTGCAGGCGGTTTTCGGCGTGCATCGCGCGGCTCCAGGTGGCGGCGCGAGTGCGGCGCAGGCGGAGCGCCGGATAGGGAGCGTGGGTCATCGGCGGGGTTTAGGCCGCGCGGACCACCCGATCAAGGTTCCGCTGCCCCATGCCGGATCTATGTTAGGATACGCGCAGAGCGGAAGCTCACCTTCTTGGCGAGGTCCCACGTTCCACCCTCGCGATAATGCCAGGCGGCAAGACCCGCTATATGAAGCGGGCGGGATCGAAACCCGGCCTTAAGCTGGTCGGCGAGCGCGCGGGCCACGGCGGGCTCTACCTTGTTCTGGACGGTGATGTGCAGACGGGGGCGTGCCTGATCCTGCGGAGTGAGAAGCCCTCGAAAAGCTTCGGCCAGTTCATCCCGGATGGCGAGCAGAGCATCGCTGCGCACGCCGAAGGCGACCCCTCGCCCGAGCAGGATGACGCCGTTTAGAATGGCGAGCGGCGGTGGCGCTGCTGCCAATTGCTTCATACGGTCGCTCAGTTCCGGCAGCAGTGATGGCGGCAAATGGTGGAAGAGCGAGATATGGGCGGGCACCTTGTTGCGCTCGGGCGGAAAATGGGCGCGGCGGAGGCCATCCGCCCAGGCGAAGTCCTCCGCTCCCATGAGCGCCGTCACGACGATCGGCGCGCCGCCTCCGGCCTCAACCAGCCGCATGCTCCTTCAGCCATTGCAGCACCGGCTCCGGGCTTGACTGGCCATAGGGGTCGTCATCCTCGCCAATATCGTTGATGCCGGGCTCCTCGAACCAGGCGACGACCTGACCGTCATCGACGACCATGGCATAGCGCCAGCTGCGGTCGCCAAAGCCGAGATGATCTTTCTTCACCAGCATGCCCATGCGGCGCGTGAAGTCGCCCGATCCGTCGGGCAGCAGCTTTACATTCTTGACGCCCAGATGCTTGCCCCATTGATACATGACGAAGGCGTCGTTGACTGAGATGCAGTAGACATCGTCCACGCCCAGCGCCTTGAACTCGTCATAATAGCGTTCGAAGGCGGGGCATTGTTCGGTCGAGCAGGTGGGCGTGAAGGCGCCGGGCAGCGAGAAGACCACTGCGCGCTTCCCCTTGAACAGGTCGCCGGTCTGGATATCCTGCCAGCGGAAAGGGTTTGGGCCACCGACGCTTTCGTCGCGTATGCGGGTTTTCAGCGTCACATCAGGTACGGAACGTCCGAGCATCTCATCATCTCCCGGTCAGCATGCTTTCACGCAGTGCGATGCATCTATAAGGTCGCGCCGCCGCGTGGCAAAGATTTGAGAGAGGGGAAACTCATATGGGCGCGTCACGATCCTTCAAAATCATCGCGATCGGGCTGCTGATCTGGAATTTGATCGGGGTCGCAGCCTTTGCCATGCAATATGGCGCTGATCTGGGGGCGTTGGCGAAAAGCGATCCCTACACGGCGCGCATCTTTGCGGAGATGCCGGGCTGGGCCTGGGCAGCTTATGCGGTCGCGGTGGGTGCTGGAACGGGCGGCGCGCTGCTGTTGTTGCTGCGGAAGGCGGCGGCGGTGGCGTTGTTTGCCGTGTCAGTGGCCGCTGTCGTGGTGCAGTTTGGGTACAGCTTTTTAGGAACGGACTTGTGGGCCGTTAAGGGCGCGTCGGCGGCTGTGTTTCCGGCGGTGATATTGATGATCGCGGTGGGGCAGCTGGTTTATGCGGTGCGGTTGAGGGCTACGGGCGTGCTGCGGTGAACGCCGCGTAGTAGGTGTTATCTCCGCTTCATTTTTTCGTCATGCCAGCGAAAGCTGGCATCTCTATCGATGGCGCTCGGCCTAGCCGGACGAGATCCCAGCGTTCGCTGGGATGACGGGGAAATAGAGGGTCGTCAAAGCTCTCCGCGGGCGCGGCGGATTTCGAACCATTTGCGGACATTCTCATTATGCTGCTGAAGCGTGTCGGCGAAAATGTGGCCGCCCTTCCCGTCAGCGACGAAATAGAGCGCCTTTGTTTCGGCCGGATGCAGCACGGCGAGGATCGACAGCCTGCCCGGATTGGCGATCGGCCCCTTTGGCAAACCGGTCATAGCATAGGTGTTATAGTCGTTGACCGCAGCAATCTCCGACTTCTTGATGCGGCGGCCAAGCGGTTTGCCCTTGGTGATCGGGTAGATGATCGTCGGGTCGGCCTGAAGCATCATGCCCGTCTTAAGGCGATTGCCATAGACGCCCGCGACGGTGGGCCGTTCGGCGGGGACGGCCGTTTCCTTTTCGACGATGCTGGCGAGGATGATCGCTTGCTCAGGCGATTTCGCCACGCTGTTGGGCGCGCGTTCGGCCCATAGTTTGGCAAGAACGCGCGTCATCGCGTCCTGCATGCGCTTGAGCACGGCGGCGCGGCTTTCGCCCTTGTCGAAAGCATAGCTGTCGGGAAGCACGCTGCCCTCAGCGGGGACGGCTATGTCGCCGGTCAGCTCTTCATTCGCCATCAGCCGTTCATGGACCATGATGGACGGCATGCCTTCCGGGATGGTCACGAGCCGGGTCAGCGTCTTGCCGCCCTGAAGGATGGAGAAGATGTCGGCGTTGCTGGCGCCTTTAGGGATCAGGAACTCGCCCGCCTTGATCGACTTGCCGCGTCCGAACACCTTGGTCCGGGTGAGGAATGCGTCGGCCGAGCGCACCGCCCCCGCCTGCTTCAGGAGGACGGCGGCGTCGGCGACCGAGGCGCCATCAGGCACAACGACGCTTATATCGCGGGGTGCGGGACCCGCCTCGGACCAGCCATAGACGAAGCGGAACGCCACGAAGGCGGCGACGGCCAGGCCGATCGCAAGGATAACCAGCCCGAACCGCCGCATGGCTTTATCCTCAGATCGCCTTCATGATGAGCGACGCGTTGGTGCCGCCGAAGCCGAAGCTGTTGTTGAGCACCGCGCGCACCTTGCGCTCCTTCGCCACATGCGGGACGAGGTCGACGCCCGCGCAGCTTTCGCTCGGTTCGTCGAGGTTGAGCGTCGGCGGCACGATCTGGTCGCGGATGGCGAGGATGCAGAAAATGCTTTCCACAGCGCCCGCGCCGCCCAGAAGGTGGCCGATCGCCGACTTGGTGCTGCTCATCGACATGGTCGAGATATTGTCGCCGAACAGGCGCTTGACCGCGCCCAGCTCCAGCTCGTCGCCGAGCGGGGTCGAAGTGCCGTGAGCGTTTACATAGTCGATGTCGGCGAGGCTGAGGCCCGATTTCCTGAGCGCCATTTCCATCGAGCGGTAGCCGCCATTTCCCTCCGGATGGGGGGCGGTGACGTGATAGGCGTCGCCCGACAGGCCATAGCCGATCACTTCGGCATAGATGTGCGCGCCGCGCTTCTTGGCATGCTCATATTCTTCAAGCACGACGACGCCCGCGCCTTCGCCCATGACGAAGCCGTCACGGTTGACGTCATAGGGACGGCTCGCCTTTTCCGGCGTGTCGTTGAAGGCGGTCGAAAGCGCGCGTGCCTGAGCGAAACCGGCGATGCCGATCGGGCAGATCGCGCTTTCCGCGCCGCCCGCCAGCATGACGTCGGCATCGTCCATCGCGATCATGCGCGCGGCGTCGCCGATCGAGTGCGCGCCGGTCGAGCAGGCCGTGACGACCGCGTGGTTGGGTCCCATGAGGCCATATTTGATCGAAACCTGACCCGAAATCAGGTTGATGAGGCGGCCATGGACAAAGTGCGGGCTGACACGGCCCGGCCCCTTGTTGGCCAATACCAGCGATTCGCTTTCGATGCCCGGCAGGCCGCCGATGCCCGAACCGATCGAACAGCCTGCGCGCAGACGCTCTTCCTCGCTCATATTGTCGAGGCCCGCGTCGCGCAGCGCCTGGCTGGCGGCGGAAATGCCGTAGACGACGAACGGATCGACCTGACGCTGAATCTTGTGGTCCACGTCCAGGTTCGGATCATAGCCATATTCATGGTCGGCGGGCTTCACTTCGCAGGCGATGCGGCACTTATATTCGCTGGCATCGAAGCGCGCGATGGTCGCCGCGCCGGACTTGGACGCGAGGATGTTCTTCCAGGTGGTTTCGACATCCCCGCCAAGCGGGCTCACCATGCCGAGGCCGGTTACGACTACGCGACGCATATATCTGCTCCGAAAATCTTCATAGGTTTGGGCCGCTCCTTAGCTGCTTCGGAAGCGCTTGTGAACGGTAGGCCAGATACGAAAAGGCTCCCCAAGACCGGATTCGCCGGACAGGAGGAGCCATTTCCTTCAAAAACGTCAGGCAGCCGACCCCCCGGTCAGCCGCACGACATTCTTACTGCTTGCTGTCGATATAATCGATCGCGTCCTTGACGGTGCCGATCTTCTCAGCTGCGTCGTCGGGGATTTCCACGCCGAATTCTTCTTCGAACGCCATCACCAGCTCAACGATGTCGAGGCTGTCTGCGCCCAGATCATCGATGAAGCTTGCATCCTCGGTCACCTTTTCGGCTTCGACGCCCAGATGTTCGACGACGATTTTCTTAACGCGATCCGCGGTCTCACTCATGAGTGGTCCTTTTTTACTGGGTATCGTTGAGGTTGTGAATATTTGTTAAGGCATGCCCTAGAGGCAAGGCCGGGCAGAGGCAAGAGGCAAGAAAAGATCGAAACGCATGTTTCCCGCCCTCCCCTGCGCCTGAATGGCACAAGGCCGTCCAATTGCAATGGGTCGAGCGGCCTCGTCCAGCCCCTTGCAAGGTTCAGATCATCGCCATGCCGCCATTAACATGCAGCGTCTGGCCAGTGACGTAGCCTGCTTCACGGCTGGCGAGATAGACGACGGCCGCACCGATATCTGCGCCTGCGCCGAGGTCGCCTGCGGGGATCTTATGCAGGATGGCGCCCTTCTGCGCGTCATTCAGCGCATCGGTCATGGCCGAACGGATGAAGCCGGGCGCGACGCAGTTAACGGTGATGCCGCGGCTGGCGAGTTCCTGGCCCAGCGACTTGGACATGCCGATGATGCCCGCCTTTGACGCGGCATAGTTGGCTTGGCCGGGATTGCCAGTGACCCCGACAACGGAAGTGATCGAGATGATGCGGCCGAAGCGTGCCTTCATCATCGGCTTGGCGGCGGCGCGGGCAAGGCGGAACGCGGCCTCCAGATTGACGGAGATGACATCGGACCATTCGTCATCCTTCATCCGCATGATGAGGTTGTCGCGGGTGATGCCGGCATTGTTGACAAGGATGTCGATCTTGCCGCCCAACGCATCCACCGCTTGAGCGACGAGACCATCGACCGCTGCGGGATCGGACAGGTTGCACACCAGCGCCTTGTGATCGCCGCCAAGTTCGGCTGCGAAGGCTTTGAGCTTCTCCTCATTGCTACCCGAGAGCGCCAGCGTCGCGCCCTGCGCCGCGAGTGTGCGGGCGATCGATGAACCGATGCCACCCGATGCGC
The DNA here is from genome assembly GCA_946886075.1 of uncultured Novosphingobium sp. Next base: position 34,694 of record CAMPHR010000002.1, read on the forward strand.
CAGTCACCAGCGCCGTCATGCCTGTCAGATCGAACATAGCTTCTTATCCTTAACTTCAGAATGTCGCGAGCGCAGCTTCGATGTCGTCCATGGTGATGACGCTGCGGACGGTGGCGTCGGGGGCGATGCGCTTGACCATGGGGCCGAGCACCTTGCCGCCGAGTTCGATGAACTCGGTCACGCCCGCTTCCCACATGGCGGCGACGGACTCGCGCCAGCGGACGCGGCCGGTTACCTGTTCGACTAGGCGGCGCTTGATTTCTTCCGGGTCCGCGATGGGCGCGGCGAGGACGTTGGCATAGACGGGGAGCAGCGGCGTGTTGATCATGGCCTTAGCCAGGGCCTCGTCCATCGCTTCGGCGGCGGGCTGCATGAGCGGGCAGTGGAAGGGTGCGGAGACCGGGAGCAGAACGCCGCGCTTGATGCCATGGTCCTTGACCAGCACCACGGCGCGTTCGACGGCGCCGCGATGACCGGAAATCACCACCTGAGTGGGATCATTGTCGTTGGCGACGGTGCACACTTCGCCTTCCGCCGCGGCGTCAGCCAAGCTTTGCGCCTTTTCGATGTCCGCGCCGAGCAGGGCCGCCATCGCGCCCTCTCCCACCGGGACGGCGGCCTGCATGGCCTGACCGCGCAGCTTAAGGAGGCGCGAGGTCGTGCCGATGTCGAAGGCTTCGGCGGCACACAAGGCACTATATTCGCCAAGGCTGTGCCCGGCGACGAAATCGCCCTTTTCCGCCAGCGAGAAGCCGCCTTCGCGCTGCATCACCCGCAGGGTGGCGAGAGCGTTGGCCATGATCGCGGGCTGTGCATTTTCCGTGAGGGTCAGGTCGCTTTCCGGACCTTCTACCATGATGCGGAACAAATGCTGCGACAGGGCGTCATCGACCTCCTGAAACAGTTCCTTCGCGGCCGGGCTCGCATCGGCCAACGCCTTCCCCATGCCAACCGACTGGCTGCCTTGGCCCGGAAACAGAAATGCCCTCATCATTCACCCTCTGATGCAAGACGCCCATGACAAGCGCCGTTTTTCAACATCGTTACACTTTGAGACACAAATGCCATTGAGACATCAGGCCCCTTTCGGCAGTTTTCCTGACTGGACCGCCTCAACCCCCAAGGTGGCGTCCCTTTAACGATGACGGAGTGCAAGGAAAAGGTGCGATATCGCATTGGCTGGATCGGCGGGATGGCGGCGACGCTATCGGCATGCGCGGCGGGGCCTAATTACCGGGCACCGCAACCGGCCGCGTTGGGCGTTCCGACCGCCTATTATACGGCACCGGCGGGCAGGGCGCTCACTGAAGCGGAGCTTGCCAGTTGGTGGACCCGGCTCAATGATCCGGTGCTTGCCGGGCTGATCGATCAGGCGGTGTCCAGCAATTTGGACATCGTGCAGGCGCAGGCGCGGCTGCGTCAGGCGCGAGAGTCGCTGGTGCAGGCGCGGGCGGCGTTCCTGCCGCAGGTTAATGCGTCGGGTTCCGGCGGGCGGAACTATTCCAATCGCGGCGGCGGTACGCGGGTGATCGACGGCAACGTCGTGTCGACCGGGTCGGACAGGTGGAGCAGCAGCTACTCGCTGGGTGCGAATGCGAGTTGGCAGATCGACCTGTTTGGCGAACTGTCTCGGTCGGCCGAAGCGGCACGCGCGGACCTTGCCGCGTCCGGTTATGACCTTGCCAATGTGCGGATGACCATCATCGCTGAACTGGTCACCAACTATATTCAGGCGAGGCAGGCGCAGGAGCAGCTACGCATCGCCCGAGAAACGCAGGCGATCCAGCAGGACAATTACAATATCGCCAACTGGCGGCTTCAGGCGGGACTGGTTTCCTCGCTGGACGAGCAGCAGGCGCGGGCGCAGTTGGCCCAGACTAATGCGGCGATCCCGCAGCTGGAGGCGAGCCTGCGCGGCAGCCTGAACCGCATCGCCGTGCTGACCGGCCAAGCGCCCGGCGAAGCGACGCGCGCGCTGGAAGCCCCTGCCCCGATCCCGGTTGCTTCGAGCATGATCGCCATCGGCATTCCGGCCGACACGCTGCGCCAGCGGCCCGATGTGAGGGCGGCTGAACGTGCATTGGCGGCGGCGACGGCACGGATCGGTGTGGCGCAGGCACAGCTTTACCCCTCGCTCGGGATCAGCGGGAATATCGGCACCAACGCGACCAGCATCAAAAGCCTGTTCGACATCATTACCGGGGGCGTCTTCGCCAATGTCGCGCAGGTGATCTTCGATGGCGGACGACTTGCTTCGCAGGTGCGATCGCAAAGGGCCGCTACGGATGCCGCCTTCGCCGCGTACAAGCAGAGCGTGTTGACGGCGCTTGAGGATGTGGAGAATGCCATGGCGTCGCTGAACAGCGCCCGGCAGCGCAAGGCCGAGTTCGCCACCGCATTCGATGCGTCGAACAATGCCGCTCTGCTGGCGCGCAGCCAGTATCAGTCGGGGCTCATAGATTTCCAGACGCTTTCCAACACCGAAACCACGCTGTTGAACGCGCGCAACAGCCTTGCCTCCGCGCAAGCCGACGAGGTCCTCGCCATCGCCCAGCTGTACAATGCGCTGGGTGGCGGCTGGCAGAACATGGACAACCGCCCCAATGAGTGAAGATGTGAGCACGGATAAGGACCTGGATGAATTTCTCGGCGCGCGCCCTGAACGCCCGTGGCGCAAATGGGTGGTGCGGGGCGCTATCGGGCTGGCGCTGCTGATCCTGATCCTGCTGCTCGCGCGTTGCTTCTCTGGCGAGGACAAACCGAACTTCGCCACGCGAGAGGTGCGGCGCGGCGACCTGACGGTAACGGTATCGGCAACCGGCAATCTGAAGCCGATCAATCAGGTGGATGTGGGGTCCGAACAGTCGGGCAAGATCACGCGCGTCTATGTCGATGTGAATGATCGCGTAATGAAAGGGCAGCGGCTGGCGGAACTCGACACGCGGCGCTTGGTGGATTCGGTGACCCAGAACCGGGCGCAAGTAGCGGCCTCTCAGGCCAGCGTCACACAGGCGCAGGCGCAAGTTGCGCTGGCCAAGGCGACGCTCGAACGGCAACTGAACGTCTTCCGTCTGTCGGGCGGCCGCGTCCCTGCCAAGACGGAGCTGGACGCGGCCCGTGCCGATTATCAGTCCGCGATCGGCAATTTGCGAGCGCAGCAGGCGCAGGTCAGCGTGTCGCGGGCTCAGCTTGCGACGGCGCAGACCAACCTGTCGATCGCCCAGATCGTGTCGCCGGTGACCGGCGTCGTCCTGTCGCGCGACATCGAGCCCGGGCAGACGGTGGCGGCTTCCTTCAATGCCCCGGTGCTGTTCACCATCGCCGAAGACCTGACCAAGATGGAGGTGGAGGTCGCGGTGGACGAGGCCGATGTCGGCCAGGTGAAGGAAGGCCAGGCGGCGACTTTCGCCGTCGATGCCTTTCCGGGCCGCAGCTTCCCCGCTCGGGTGACGCGGGTCAATGTCGGCTCCAACGCTTCGAGCAGTTCCTCCTCATCCTCCTCTTCGGGCAGCAGCACGGCCGCCAGCACTACTGGAACCGTGGTGGCGTACACGGCGGTGCTTGCCGTTGATAACAAGGGGGAGACGCTGCGCCCCGGCATGACCGCGACTGCCGACATCGTGACGCAGCAGCTGAGCAACGTCCTGCTGGTGCCAAACGCGGCGCTCCGGTTCAAGCCGAACACAGGCGCTGGTCAGGGCGGTGGCATCACCAGCCAGATCGTACCCGGCCCTCGCCGCTTCCGCCGTGGCGGCGCCAACCGGCAGGTTAGCTTCGGCATCGGCAGCAGCCAGACGGTCTATGTCGTGGGCGAAGACGGCAATCCCAAGCCTTTGCAGGTGACCGTCGGCGCCAGTGATGGCGCGCGCACGGCAGTCACGGGCGGCGCGTTGAAGCCGGGCATGCGGGTCATCACGGGCCAGCTCGCGGCGGGACAGGAGCAGCCTCCCGAAGACAGCTCGAACGGTGGCGGCCAGCGGCGTGACCGTTCCGGCGGCGGCGGTGGCGAGCCGAGGGGCACCGGGCGGCAGAATGGAAGCTGACGCAGTGGCTGATCCGATCATTTCCCTGCGCGGCGTGACCAAAGTCTATGGTTCCGGCCCTACCGCCTTTCAGGCGCTCAAGGGCATCGACCTTGATATCGAGGAAGGGGATTTCGTGGCAGTCATGGGGCCTTCTGGTTCCGGCAAATCGACCACGATGAACATCCTTGGCTGTCTGGACGTGCCGAGTGGCGGTGAGTTCCTGTTCAAGGGACGCCATGTCGAAACGCTCGACCGCGACCAGCGGGCGCTGCTCCGCCGCCGCTACCTGGGCTTTGTGTTCCAGGGGTTCAACCTGCTTTCCCGCACGTCCGCGCTTGAGAATGTCGAGCTGCCCCTCCTCTATCGGGGGGAGGACAAGAAGGCGCGGTATGACGCGGGCATGGCTGCCCTGGACAAGGTGGGACTTAAGGAATGGTGGGACCATACGCCCGCCGAACTGTCCGGCGGACAGCAGCAGCGCGTCGCCATTGCGCGTGCGATCGTGACGCAGCCTGCCGTCCTGTTGGCGGACGAACCTACCGGCAACCTTGATTCGGAGCGATCGATCGAGATCATGGAGCTGCTGATCGACCTTAACAGGAATAGCGGCATAACCGTGCTGATGGTGACGCATGAGCCCGAAATGGCCGCTTATGCGCGCACGGTCGTGCACTTCAAGGACGGGCTGGTGGAACGGATCGATGAGGGGGTGAAGGCGTGAAGATGGCGCACACCCCTCTCCAAGTCCGCCCAGTTGCTGAAGCAGCAAGGCTTCCTATCCTTTTCCCCGAAGCGGCGAGGAGAAGAGGATGCTAGGCACCACCATCATCCTCGCTTTCCGGGCTATCAACCGGCACAAGCTGCGCAGCTTCCTGACGACACTGGGCATCATCATCGGCGTGGCGGCGGTGGTCACGATGGTGACGCTGGGCAATGGCGCGACGGCGGCGGTGCGGGAGCAGATCAGTTCGCTCGGCGCCAATGTGTTGCAGCTGCGGCCGGGGCAAGGCTTTGGCCGTGGCGGCGGCGGGCCAAGGCCGCCCGATTTCAAGCCAGCGGACGTGACGGCGATCGAGAACCAGCTGACCGGAGTGCGCGCCGTTGCGCCGCTGGTGCAGTCCAGCGGTACCGCCATCTATGAGGGCAGCAACTGGTCAACGACCGTCTATGGCACGACCGCCGCCTATTTCGAGGTGCAGAGCTGGAAAGCTGACGCGGGCCGCCTCTTCATGCCGGAAGAGGAAGAGGCCGGCAAAGCCGTCTGCATCATCGGCAATACGGTGCGCACGAACCTGTTCCAGGGGAGCGATCCAACGGGCAAACGCCTGCGTATCAAGGGCGTGTCCTGTCAGGTGATCGGCGCGCTGGCAACGCGCGGTCAGGGCGGCTTTGGCGATCAGGACGATGTCGTGGTAATGCCGATCAAGTTCGTCCAGCGTCGCTTTACGGGGGACCGCGACATCAGCCAGATCATGGTCGCGGTGGACGACGCCTATGACACCTCCACGGTGCAGGCGAGCCTGGAAGAACTGATGCGCGAGCGGCGCAAGGTGAAGCCGGGCGCCGAAGATAATTTCAACGTCTTCGACACCAAGCAGATCAGCGACACGCTGACGGGCACGACGACCATACTGACCCAGATCGTGGCGGCGGTGGCGGCCATTTCGCTGCTGGTGGGCGGGATCGGCATCATGAACATCATGCTCGTTTCGGTGACGGAGCGCACGCGGGAGATCGGCATCCGCCTCGCCATAGGCGCGGTCGCGCGGGAGGTGCTGATGCAATTTCTGGTGGAGGCGATCGTGCTGTCCTGCCTGGGCGGACTGATCGGGCTGATCCTCGCGCTGGTCGCGTCGGTCGCGATCGCTCCGCTGATGCAGGTGCCTTTCATCTTCGATGTGAAGGTGAACATGATCGCTTTCCTCTTTTCAGCGGCGATCGGGGTGGTCTTCGGCTATTTCCCGGCGCGGCGGGCGGCGGCGCTCAATCCGATCGACGCCCTGCGGCACGAATAAGGCTCGTTACAATTTCAGACAGTTGAAACGTCCCGCTGGCACAAGCTTGCGACAAGTCCGGCCTAAATCTGTCTTCAACGCCGAAGCAAAGGCGCGACGGATTAAAGCAAAGGAGCAAGTGAGATGATCAAGAAACTGCTGATGAGCCTGGCCGCAACCACGATGGTCGCAAGCCCGATGGTCGCAGCGCAGGCGCAGGCCGCGCCGCATCGCGAAGTGACCCGCGTCGTGCATCAGGGCCCGCACGGCCGCACAGTCGTCAAGCAGAAGACGGTCGTGCGCAAGAATGACTATCGCCGCTGGAGTAAGGGCCAGCGCTTCGACCGCCGCTATGCCCGCGATTATCGCGTGATCAACAATTATCGCGACTATCGCCTGAACGCCCCGCCGCGCGGCTATCACTGGGTGCGGTCAGGCAATGATGCGGTGCTGGTTGCGCTCACCAGCGGGATCATCGGCGCGGTGATTGGCAGCGTAATCCGTTAAGTTGCTGGCATCATTCTAAATGGAACAGCCCCGGCAAGAGTATCGCTCTTACCGGGGCGTTCTCTGATCTATATCAAACATAATATATAAAGCCTTGGGCTGTAGGGCATTCACTGGAAATTGATTATGCCAGGAAGCACCATGTCCTTGTACCAGATCATGTATATCAGCAGCGCAACCGGTGATGTTTCAGGTTCCCAGTGCGCGACGATCGCTCACACCGCAGCGCAGAAGAACAGCAGCCAGGACGTGACCGGCCTACTGCTCTACAATGGCAAGCGCTTCCTCCAGGTACTCGAAGGGCCGAGGGAGAATGTCGAGCGGATCTATGAGCGCATTGGCCGGGACGGCAGGCATCGCGCGCTCGTCATGTTGCGCAAGCAGGACATCGACGCCCGCGAATTCGGCGATTGGGGCATGGCCTATGACGATGCGGCGCGTCCATCGTCGAACCTGAAGAGCAAGGTCGCCGCCCTGCTCGAACAGGCTGGACCCTCCACCCGAGCGCATTTCATCGGCACGGCCGAGATGCACCGCGGCTGAGAAGTCCTCCTTGCCAAGCTGGCGCATTTCCGCCATAGGCGCCGCTTCGCGTGGGCCGGGGTGACTCGGGCAGCGCGCGAAAGAATGCTTGAGACGACAGCCGGAGGGGCGTTCCACATGGGGTGGGCGTCAGCGATCGGCCAACAGATGAGGCAATACCCATGGCTCTTTACGAGCATGTGTTCCTTGCGCGCCAGGACCTGGCACAGGCGCAGGTGGACGCGCTGGCGGAAACCGCCACCAAGATCGTCGAGGATAATGCTGGCAAGGTGACCAAGGTGGAAACCTGGGGCCTGCGCAGCCTCGCCTACAAGATCGCCAAGAACCGCAAGGCTCATTATGTGATGCTGAACATCGACGCCCCCGCTGGTGTCGTTGCGGAACTGGAGCGCCAGACGCAGATCAACGAAGACATCATCCGCTACATGACCGTCAAGGTCGATGAGCTGGAAACCGGCCCGTCGGTGATGATGCGCAAGCAGGAACGCGCCGAGCGTGGCCCGCGCGGTGATCGTGGCGACCGTGGCCCGCGCCGCGAGCGCGAAGAAGCCCCGGCTGGCGAATAAGGAGATCTGAACAATGGCACGCCCGTTTTTCCGCCGCCGCAAGAGCTGCCCCTTCGCCGCCAAGGATGCGCCGAAGATTGATTACAAGGACGTTCGTCTGCTGCAGGGCTTCGTGTCCGAGCGCGGCAAGATCGTCCCCAGCCGCATCACGGCTGTATCCGCCAAGAAGCAGCGTGAGCTGGCCCAGGCCATCAAGCGCGCCCGTCACCTGGGCCTACTGCCCTACATCGTGAAGTAAGGGAGAAAGACCCATGGAAATCATTCTCCTTGAGCGCATCGAAAAGCTGGGCGCCATCGGTGACGTCGTCACGGTGAAGGACGGTTACGCACGTAACTTCCTGCTGCCCAACAAGAAGGCGCTGCGTTCGAACGCCGCCAACAAGAAGGTGTTCGAAGCCAACCGCGCGAAGATCGAAGCCGACAACGCCGCCCGCCGTGGCGACGCTGAAAAGGCTGCCGAAAGCGTCAACGGCAAGCAGATCGTCCTGATCCGCCAGTCGTCCAACGCCGGTCACCTTTATGGTTCGGTCGCCGTGCGTGACGTCGTCGAAGCTCTGCACGCCGATGGCGTCACCAACGTCACCAAGGCGATGGTCGTGCTGGAACGCCCGATCAAGACCCTGGGCGTGTTCGACGTCAAGGTCGCGCTGCACCCCGAAGTCGTCACCGTCATCACGGTGAACGTCGCCCGTTCGCCTGAAGAGGCCGAACTGCAGGCGCAGGGCGTCGACGTGATGGCCGACCTGTTCGAAAAGGACGAGAGCGGCTTCACCGAAGATTATGATCCGAATGCTGAACCCGGCGAAATCGCCGCTGAAGCTGAAGAAGCTCCGGCCGAAGAAGCCTGAGTTTTCGCCTCGGACCAAAACAGAAAGCCGCCCCTCACCGGGCGGCTTTTTTGTTGGGCGATCATGGTGGCGCGTGGATGCGTTGGCGGGAGGCGCCGAGGCGGGGCGAGCGGCTTGCACATAGCCATATTATAGCATCCGTTCGGGCTGAGCTTGTCGAAGCCTTGTTCTTCTGGAAAAGAAGTAGGACCGTTGGCTGCGCCGGCTTTCGGCTCGACCGGCTCAGGGCGAACGTTCGGTAGGTTTGTCGATCTGATGGTGGCGAAGCATCAGAAGGATCAAGCGCTTATCTCCCCTCGCGCAGGCGGGAGGGGCCGGGGGTGGGCCAGCGCAACACCTCGTATACGCCAGATCGAAGACAAAGCTCGCTGCGCTCGTTGCCCACCCCTAACCCCTCCCGCCTGCGGGAGGGGAACTTTTTGACCACGAGCCCTGACTGACCCTCTACGCGCTTCAATAATCGATGCGAATCTGCACCTGCGAGACATCGACGCCTGCATGCTTCGCGACTTCCCGCTTTGCCAAGTCGATTACGTCATGCAGTTGTTGCCCGAGACGAAACGCGCCCGTCGCCAGATCATGCGATGGTGCCATAGCGTCACCGACGAGCAGTTGCTGCTCCGTCAGGCCAAATGCCTGCGCGAGGGCGATCAGGCTTCTGCGGCGGGGCATGGTCTTGCCCACTTCCCAGGCCCAAAGCGAAGGCTTGCTGAAACCCGTAAGCTGGGACAGCGCTTCACGGCTGAGACCCCGTTCCCGGCGCAAGCGGCGCAAGCGTGCGGGAAGCAGTTCTGGCGCTTTGCCATCGGCCACATAATCAACCGGCCTGCCGTCATTGCGCATCGTGCTGCGCAGACGGGTGGCGCTGACTGCGGCCTGCGGCAGCGGCTGGTCAAAACGGCATCCGAACAGCGGCTCATCCTGCCACACGACATGGGCCGAAACAGAGCCCGCTTCGGGCAAGGACAGCAGCAATGCCTGCCCCAATTTCAGAACCGAACTGGTTTCAATCAGCATCCCCGCCGTGGAGATATCATGTACCATGACATCGGCAGGACCTTCACTACCTGCGCCCGGCACCTCAAGGCGGATGGGCCAGCGGACATCGGCGCGTTTGTCGCCGCTTTCCGGAGATTGCTCCAAAATTGGTTCGATAGCCATGGCATCATACTCGCATCGATGGGTTTCCAGCGTGTTAACGCCAGTGGCGGATGATGAACCGGCTTGGTCCATCATCCTGCACGCTATTGATTTCAGCCATCATTCAAATGCCGCGTCAAGATGATAGCCCCCTTTCCTCCCTACCCCATCCTGCTCTATGGCGAAGGCCATATTTCCGAACGGGAGCGACAATTTGATCCTTGACCTTGCCGCCGCGGCTGCGGGCGCAATTCGTTTCGATCAGCTGGGGCTCAGCCCGGTCGCGCTCGACCTCGGCTTCTTCACGCTCAAATGGTACAGCCTCGCTTATCTCGCGGGCATATTGATCGGCTACTGGTATCTCTTGAAGCTGATCGCCCAACCTGGTTCGCCCATGGCACGGCGGCATGCCGACGACATGATCTTCTACGCCACGCTCGGCATCATCATCGGCGGGCGGCTGGCCTATGTCTTCTTTTATCAGCCGGAAATACTGCGCAATCCGCTCGACATCTTCAAGCTGTGGAACGGCGGCATGTCGTTCCATGGGGGCGCGATTGGCGTGTCGCTGGGCATCCTCTACATGGCGCGCAAGGAAAAGCTGTCCTGGCTGCGCATCCATGATTTCGTCGCCTGCTGCGTACCCTTCGGCCTGTTCTTCGGCCGCCTCGCCAATTTCGTGAATGGCGAGCTGTGGGGCAAGGAAGCGGACGTGCCGTGGGGGATCATCTTCCCGACCGGCGGCCCCTTCCCGCGCCATCCAAGCCAACTGTACGAGGCCTTTTTCGAAGGCATCATCCTGTTCCTCATCCTCGCCTTCGCCTTCTGGAAGACGCGGGCACGGTACAAGCCGGGCATGCTCGTGGGCCTGTTCCTGTTCTTCTACGGTATCTTCCGCTTCGGCATCGAATATTATCGTGAGGCTGACGCGCAGCTGATGGAATTTGCCGCGCGCACGGGTCTGCACATGGGCCAGTGGCTGTGCCTTCCGATGATCCTGGGCGGCCTTTACCTGATCGTGACGGCAAAGGGCCGCCGGGTTAGGGTAGAGCCGATCGCGGGCAGCGCGAGTGTCAGCTGAACCGCTGACCCTTGCCCAGCGGCTCGCGCGGCAGATCGATGCCGGGGGGCCGATCTCGGTCGCGCATTATATGGCCGAGGCAAACCAGCATTATTATGGGACGCGCGATCCGCTGGGGACCGCAGGCGATTTCACGACCGCGCCCGAAATCAGCCAGATGTTCGGCGAGCTGATCGGCCTTTGCCTGGCCGATGTCTGGATGCGTTCAGGCAGCCGCCAGAACGCCGTTTATGTGGAGCTGGGGCCGGGGCGCGGCACGCTCGCTTCGGACGCGTTGCGGGCGATGGGGAGTGCCGGATTCACCCCGCACCCGCATTTTGTCGAAACCAGCCCTACCCTGCGCGAGCGACAGCGGGCGCTCATCCCAAATGTCTTGCACCGGGACAGCGTGGACGGCCTTCCGGACAACGTCCCGCTGCTGGTGGTGGCAAACGAGTTTTTCGACGCCCTGCCCGTTCGCCAGATCGTCCGGTCGGACGATGAGTGGCGCGAGCGCGTCGTCATCTGCCCCGACGAAGACCAGCCGGACCAGTTTGCGCCCCTGCCCGGATTCCGCCGCGTCGAATCGGGCATCCCGGCCATCGCCGCCGATGCGCCCGAGGGGGCGATCCTGGAGATACCATTGGCAGGCACAGCCATCGCATATGAATTGGCGCAGCGCATTGCCCGGCAAGGGGGCGCCGCGATCATCATCGACTATGGTTATGAGGGTCCGGCGATCGGCGACACATTGCAGGCCGTGCGTGGGCATCAATTTGCCGATCCTTTCCTGGAGCCGGGAGAAAGCGACCTTACCACCCATGTCGATTTCACCATGATCGGCAATATGGCGCGGCAGGCCGGGCTGCGGGTAATGGGCCCGATCGGCCAGGGCGAATTTCTCAGGCAGCTGGGCATCGATGCGCGGGCGGCCCAGCTGGCGCGTACCGCCCCTGAACGGGCGGCGGAGGTGGAAGCCGCGCGCGCACGGCTCACCGGTCCCAATGCGATGGGCACGCTGTTCAAGGCGATGGCCTGGGTGCATCCGGATTGGGCCGAACCGGCGGGGTTTGAATAGCTCTGGATATACGTCCGGCGTGAGGAGTGCGGAAGCAGCAACCTGACGTCTGGTTTGAGCCTGTCGAAGGGCTCCGCTCCTTCTCAGACCACGAAGCGCTTCGACAAGCTCACCCCGAACGGATAATCATCGCTGGGCAATCGGTTTCCAGAATCCGGCAGAGCGCAGGTCTAGGGCCGCTCAATCTTCCTGATAATAGCGGCTCAACCGGCGGATAAAGCCGATGAGGCCCGTCTGGCGACTGCGCTTCATGCGTTCGGCGTGCAGGATCGTTTGGACCCGCTGGAAGCAATCCTCCGCATCGACATTGCAGAGGACATAATCATAGCCATCCCAGTGCGCGATTTCGTTGGCGGCGCGGGACATGCGCCCTTGAATGACTTCCTCGCTGTCCGTGGCACGACCGCGCAAACGGCGTTCCAGCTCCTCCATCGAGGGCGGCAGGATGAACACGCGGACGACATCGCCCCCGGCGATCTGGTGCAACTGCTGCGCGCCCTGCCAGTCGATGTCGAACAGAACGTCGCGGCCGCTCTTCAGCATCGCTTCAACCGGCGCGCGCGGGGTGCCGTAGCGCTGGCCGAACACATGCGCCCATTCGAGAAATTCATGATCCGCCGTCATCCGGCGGAATTCCTCCAGATCGACGAAATGATAATCCTTGCCCTCGACCTCCCCCGGACGCATCGGCCGGGTGGTGGCCGAAACGGACATGGCGAGGTCCGGCTCTGCGGCCAGAAGCTTGCGCGCGATGGTGGACTTGCCCGCGCCAGATGGCGAGGAGAGAACGAAGAGCACGCCACGCCGCTTGAAATCGGGCGTCTCAATGGGGATGCTGTCGGCCATGGCCGCTAGTGACGCCGTGGAACGCGTTTGGCAAGAGGCCGTGAAGGGGGACGATCGGTGAGACGCAAGGCATTACGCAACCGCCGGGGTTTCGCGACCGCCGGGATCATCGCCGTGCTGACCTGCGCACTGCTGGTCCTGATGGCGCGGCCGCCGATCTGCACGTGCGGCTATGTGGAGTTGTGGCACGGCGCCCTGGACAGCGGCAACAGCCAGCATATCGCGGACTGGTACAGCCTCAGCCATGTGATCCACGGCTTTATCTTCTATGCCGGTGCCTGGGCGCTGATGCGGCGGCAACCGCTGGGACCACGTCTCGCGCTGGCGGTGCTGATCGAGTCGGTATGGGAGATATTGGAGAACTCACCGATCATCATCGACCGCTACCGCGCGGCGAAATTTGCCCTGGGCTATAGCGGCGACAGCATCCTCAATTCCGTGAGCGACATCGGCATGATGGCCTTGGGCTTCATGATCGCCGCGCGCCTTCCGGTGGCGATGACGATCTGCCTCGGCCTGGCGCTGGAAATTATCGCGCTCGTGGCGATCCGCGACAATCTGACGTTGAACGTGCTGATGCTCGCATGGCCGATCGAGGCGGTGAAAAGCTGGCAGTCAGCTCTTTGAACCTTTCGCGCGCGCTTCGCGTGCTTCGGTGATGGGCACCGGTTCATTGCTGAGGTCAGGGAGAGCTTTCACCGCGCGCTTGCGATCCACTTCGCGCTTGGTCTCATAAGCCTTGCCCGCGAGATAGGCGCCCGTCACGAAGATGGCGCCGAGCGGATAACGCATGATCAACCGCTTGGCGCCTAGGCCCGCGACCAGGCCGACGACACCCTTCTTGCCAGTCGCCGCGGCTACGCGAGCAGCCACGACAGCCGCGCCCAGCCGTGCCGTCTTTCGCAAAAGCCCTGCTTTGCGCGGCGGGCGGATGGTGACGAGGGGCTGATTGGAAGCGATCTTCTTCATGAGGGCTTAATGTATCGCAAGAGCGGCGGTTCCGCCAAGTCACACCATATTTTCAGGCCGAACCAGCCGATCGAAGCTTTCTTCATCGACTAGGCCGAGCGCCAAGCCCGCTTCCTTGAGCGTCATCCCCTCCGCATGGGCGTGCTTCGCGATCTTCGCAGCATTGTCGTAGCCGATCTCAGGCGCAAGGGCGGTGACCAGCATTAGCGAACGGTTGACCAGTTCGGCGATGCGTCTTTCATTGGCCTCCAGCCCCTCGACACAACGCTCGGCAAAGCTCTCCATCCCGACGCTGAGAAGGTGGATGGAGCGTAGCACGGCCGCGCCGATCAGCGGTTTGAAGACGTTTAGCTCCAGATGCCCCTGAAGGCCGCCGATCGTCGCCGCCTGATGATTGCCGATCACCTGCGCCGCGACCATGGTCAGCATTTCGCATTGGGTCGGATTGACCTTGCCCGGCATGATGGAACTGCCGGGCTCGTTGGCCGGAAGATCCAACTCGCCCAATCCTGATCGCGGGCCGCTGCCGAGCAGGCGGATGTCGTTGGCGATCTTGGTGAGAGCCACCGCAAGCGTCGCGAGGGTCGAAGAGAGATGCACGAGCGGGTCGTTGGAGGCGAGCGCTTCGAATTTATTGTCGGCGGTGCGGAACGGCAGGCCGGTGATGGCCGCAATCTCCCTCGCCATGGCGATGCCGAAGCCTTCGGGTGCATTGAGCCCCGTCCCCACCGCAGTCCCGCCCTGAGCCAGCGCCATCATGCCGTGCATCACGGCGGGCTCTATCCGATGGCGGCAGCGATAGAGTTGATGGGCATAGCCGGAAAATTCCTGCCCCAGCGTCAGAGGCGTCGCGTCCTGGAGGTGGGTGCGGCCGATTTTCACGATGTCACCCCAGGCCTGCGCCTTTTTATCCAGCGCCTTGTGTAGCCGGTCGAGCGCCGGAAAGAGCTGCTCCGTCGCGGCGCGGGCGGCGGCGATGTGGAGGGCGGTCGGAAAGCTGTCGTTCGACGATTGGCCCATGTTCACATGGTCGTTGGGATGGACGGGCGACTTGCCCCCGCGACTGCCAGTGAGTGCCTCGTTGGCGATCCCGGCGATCACCTCATTGACGTTCATGTTCGATTGGGTGCCGCTACCCGTCTGCCAAATGACGAGGGGGAACTGGTCGTCATGATCGCCCGCGACCACTTGCGCGGCGGCTGATTCGATCGCTTCGGCAAGCTCCGGTGCCAGCCCCTCCATCCGGTTCACCCGTGCCGCAGCCTGTTTGACAATGGCAAGAGCGTGGACGATGCCGATCGGCATGCGCTCCATCGCGCCGAAGGGGAAATTCTCGATACTGCGCTGGGTCTGCGCGCCCCAATAGGCGCTTGCGGGCACCTCTATGGCGCCGATGCTGTCGGTTTCGGTGCGGCTTTCCATGCAAAGGCTCCCAAGACATGAGGTCCGGGAGCCAATCTGGGAGCCGAGAGGGCTATCCGCCAGCCCTTATTTCTTCTTGCCGAAATCCACGGTCACGACGTTGGAGCCGTCTTCGGTCGTTACCTGTGGCGCATCATTCTCCGCTTCCTCATGCGGTTCGGGTGGAACATCCGACTGCACCTGGAACTGGAGGGCGAAATTCACTGCCGGATCCACGAAGGCGGTGATCGCAGCAAAGGGAATCGAAAGATGCGCCGCGACCTGATTGAAGGTCAGGCTGACGCCAAAACCGTCATTCCGGACCTTCAGGTCCCAAAATTTATTCTGGAGGACGATGGTCATCTCGTCAGGGAATCGCTCGACCAACTGCTTGGGAATTTCAACGCCCGGCGCCTGAGTCTTGAACGTGATATAGAAATGATGGGTGCCCGGCAGGCCGCCCGAATGCTCCACTTCGCCCAGCACCCGGCCGACCACGGCGCGCAGCGCCTCCTGCACGATTTCGTCGTAGGGAATCAGGCTGTCAGGCAAGTCGTCGCTCATCCCCCATTGTCCTAACGGCGCGGCGCGGCTGGTCAAGTGCGCCCGCTGTGCAACGCCACATTGCATGGCGCGCCCACTTCGTTATAGGGCGCAGCCATGCGCACGGCCGAAATTCACCGCAACACTGCGGAAACGCAGATCGACGTGACCGTCAATCTCGACGGGACCGGCGTCTATACCGTCTCCACCGGTATTGGCTTCCTCGATCACATGATCGAGCAGCTGTCGCGCCACTCGTTGATCGACATGACGGTGAAGACGGTTGGCGACCTGCATGTCGACCAGCATCACACGACCGAGGACACGGCGATCGCCATCGGCGAGGCAGTGGCGAAGGCGCTGGGGGACAAGCGCGGCATCACCCGTTACGGCAGCGTCTATTCGCCGATGGACGAGACGCTGAGCCGCGTGTCTCTCGATATTTCCGGCCGTCCCTGGCTGGTGTTCAAGGCGGACTTCACGGTTCAGCGCCTGGGCGAATGGGATACCGAGATGATCGAACACTGGTTCCACAGCTTCGCGCAGGCTGCCGGGATCACGCTGCACGTCGAAAATCTTTATGGCAGCAACAATCACCATATCGTCGAAAGCTGCTTCAAGGGCCTCGCCCGTGCGCTGCGGCAGGCGGTGGAGATCGACCCGCGCAAGGCGGACGCGATCCCGTCGACCAAGGGGATGTTGTGACCGCCCTCGCCCTCATCGATTACGGCGCAGGCAACCTCCATTCGGTCCATAACGCCCTGCGCAAGGCGGGTGCGGAGGATGCTGTCATCACCGCCGATCCCGAAGTGGTGGCGAAGGCTGATCGCATCGTCCTGCCCGGCGTGGGCGCTTTCAAGGCGTGCATGGAGGCGCTGTCCGCCATTCCCGGCATGATCGGCGCGATGAACGAAGCAGTGGGCCAGCGCGGCACGCCGTTCCTGGGCGTATGCGTTGGCATGCAGCTGCTCGCCGATGCGGGCGAAGAGTTCGGGCGGCATGAAGGATTGGGCTGGGTTCCCGGCACAGTCCGGCGGATCGAGCCGACTGACCCCGCCATCAAGGTGCCGCATATGGGCTGGAACAAGGTGACGCTGAATGGAGCGCCGCCCCTGCTGGAGACGGGCGAGGCCTATTTCCTGCACAGCTATCATTTCGAAGCAGCCGACCCCGATCATGTCGCGGCGGTCACCGATCATGGCGGGCCGCTGGTGGCAGCGGTTGCGCGCGACACGATCATCGGTTGCCAATTCCATCCGGAAAAGAGCCAGACCTATGGCCTTTCCTTCCTGTCCCGCTTTCTGGAGTGGCGTCCTTGAGCCTTATCGTCTTCCCTGCAATCGACCTTAAAGGCGGCCAGGTCGTCCGCCTGGCCGAGGGCGACATGAACCGCGCGACCGTTTATGGCGATGATCCGGCCGCACAGGCGCTGATCTTTGCCGAAGCGGGCGCCGAGCATCTTCATGTTGTAGATCTTGACGGCAGCTTCGCAGGTCATGCTGTGAATGCCGAGGCGGTCGAGCGCATCGTTGAAGCATTCCCCGGCCATGTGCAACTTGGCGGCGGCATCCGCAATCGCGAAGCTGTGGAGCGCTGGTTCGACCTCGGCGTGTCGCGCATCGTTATCGGGACAGCTGCATTGAAGGACCCGGCTTTCGTTAAAGCTGCGGCGCGTGATTTTCCCGGCGGGATCGTCGTCGCGGTCGACGCGCGGGATGGCTTTGTCGCGACGGATGGTTGGGCGGAAAAGTCCGACATGCCGGTCGCCGACCTTGCCCGCCGGTTCGAAGATGCAGGTGTCGCCAGCTTGCTTTTCACCGACGTGGGCCGTGACGGTTTGCTCAAGGGCTGCAATATCGATGCTACGGTGGAGCTGGCGCGCAGCACGGACATTCCCGTGATCGCCAGCGGCGGCGTGGCGGGGATTGCCGACATTCGCGTGCTGAGCCTGCATGCCGATGAAGGCATAGAAGGCGTCATTACCGGGCGCGCGCTTTATGATGGGCGGCTGGACCTGAAGGCTGCACTGGCGATCGCCAAGGCGGCGGCGTGACCGTCTGCACCCGCGTCATCCCTTGCCTGGACGTCGCCAATGGCCGCGTGGTCAAGGGCGTGAACTTTGTTGATCTGCGCGACGCGGGCGATCCGGTCGAGCAGGCGCGGGTTTATGATGCGGCGGGCGCGGATGAGCTGTGCTTCCTGGACATCACCGCCACCCATGAGGCACGCGGCACCATATTGGAAGTGGTGCGCCGCACCGCCGAGGTTTGCTTCATGCCCGTGACCGTGGGCGGCGGCGTGCGCAGTCCGGAGGATGCCCGCGCCCTGCTGCTCGCGGGCGCCGACAAGGTCGCCGTCAACAGCGCAGCGGTGGCGCGCCCCGAGGTGGTGGCCGACATCGCCGACCGCTTCGGCAGCCAGTGCATCGTCGGATCGGTTGACGCGCGGCGCGTCGGCGAGGGTCGCTGGGAGATCTTCACCCATGGCGGCCGCAAGCCGACCGGCATCGACGCGGTCGAACATGCGGTGAGGCTGGCCGAACTCGGCGCAGGCGAGTTGCTAGTCACCTCCATGGACGGGGACGGGACGAAACAGGGCTATGACCTCGCCCTCACCCGCACCATAGCCGATGCCGTATCCGTGCCGGTCATCGCCAGCGGCGGCGTCGGCACCTTGCAGCATCTTGTCGAAGGCGTGATCAAGGGTCATGCGAGTGCTGTCCTCGCCGCGTCCATCTTCCACTTCGGCCAGCATACGGTGGCGCAAGCGCACCAGGCGCTTGCTGCGGCTGGCGTGCCGGTCCGCTCGCGATGAGCAACTTTTCATTGACGGGCCCGGCGGCGAAGGCTTGATGGACGGCATGCGCTCGACTCTCTTCGATCTTGAAAAAACCATCCGGCAGCGGCGGACGGCGGACCCCTCGCAATCCTATGTGGCGAAGCTGACCGCGTGGGGCCGGAGCAAGATCGCGCAGAAGGTGGGCGAGGAAGCGGTCGAGACCGTCATCGCCGCCATGGCTTCCGACCGTGAAGGCGTTGTTGGCGAGAGCGCTGATTTGCTCTTCCACCTGCTGGTTCTACTCGCTGACCTCGACATCCCGCTCGACGCCGTATTGGATGAACTGGACCGCCGTGAAGGCGTGTCGGGCATCGCGGAAAAGGCCGCCCGTCCCAAGGACTGATCCGCTGTCGGAAAGAAATCCCGCCACTGGCGTTTCCTGATCTGCCTTAAGGCTAACAGGGAGATGACGGCATGGTGAGAACGATCGCGGGCGGCATATTGGGCGGCTTCGCTCTTTTCGTGATCCGCTTCCTCTTTTGGCAAACGCCGCTCAGCGCCCTCGCCTTCCACCGTACGGGTGAAGCGCCCGGCGCGAACCTTCAGGCTGCGCTGGCCCAGTCGCTGACGCAGACCGGAACCGGCGTCTATATCGTCCCCGATCCAGCGACGGCGCAGGGTACGATCCTCTATGGCAAGGGGCCGATCGCGACCATCTTCTACAATAATAGCGGCTTTCCGGTGACGGACAGCGCCGCATTGATCGGCGGACTTGTCCTCGCGCTGATCGCAGGCGTGGTCATTGCTTTGGCGCTACGGTTCGCGGCGGCGGATTTCGGCAACCGCGCGCGCATTGCGCTGCTATCCGCGCTTGCCGCAGTGTTGTGGCTCGACATCGGCCAAGCCGTCTTCAACCACGCGCATTGGGGCTATATTCTCTACCTCGCGTTCAGCGACTTCGTCGCGCTGGCGGCTGCTGGACTCATTGCCGCCCGGTTGATCGTGACGGCGCCTGCCACTTCAGTGAATGCTACGACGACGATGCACTGAGCGCCTTGCCCGCTTCCTCCGCCAGCCGGATCATGCAGGCGGCGTGACGCTCTGCCACGGCCATCCTATCCTCGCCATAACCCCCACCCATGGTGCTGGCGAGCGGGATGCCGCGGCGGCGCGCTTCGCGCATGACGATGCGGTCGCGTGCGTCGAGCCCTTCGTCACTCAGCGCCAAACGCCCCAGCCTGTCATCGGCATGCGGATCGACGCCCGCTTGATACAGGATGAGGTCAGGGCGAAAGCTGTCGAGCGTAGACGGCAGCACATCCGCCAGCTTCGCGAGATATTCCGCGTCACCCACGCCATCGGGCAGGGCCACATCCAGCGTCGATTGCATTTTGCGCGCGGGAAAGTTCTTCTCCGCATGGATCGACAGGGTGAATACATCCTCGCGTCCGTCCATCAACTGCGCGGTGCCGTCGCCCTGATGCACATCGAGGTCGAGAATAAGCACCCGGTGGGCATCCCCTTCCCTGATCAACCGATTCGCCGCGATGGCGAGATCATTGAACACGCAATAGCCCGCGCCACTGTCATGAAGCGCGTGATGACTCCCGCCCGCGGCGTTGGCGGCATAGCCATGCACCATCGCCAACTTGGCAGCCGCCCAGGTGCCGCCGGGCGACAGGATGGATCGCCGCATGACTCGTTCGGTGACCGCGAAGCCTATCCGTCTTTCCTTGACCGGCGGGACAGCCATGCTGGTGACTTCCTCGACATAGGCCGGGTCGTGGACAGCCTCGATCCATCGGCGGGGTATCGGCAGGGGTTCATGGACGGTAAAGGCAGCTCCGCTTAGGCTAAGTGCTTCCATAACCAGCCCATATTTATCAAAACGAAAGCGGCTGCCTGCTGTTGCCGGAGAAACATAGGCAGGATGGTGAACAACGTGGAGCATCATCTTTTTCCGCGATCATAAGTTTGAACGATGAGGGCTTTGCGCTATCTGGTCCAGCATGAACCGTCCCAATCTGATCCGTTTTTGCCTCAGCCCCCTCGTCGGCCTCGCCGCCATGCCTGCGATTGCGCAGCCGCCAGCGGTCGTGCCGACGCTACCGCCATCGGCGCCGCCGGTCATCGCGCCGCCTGCTGTCGTGACGCCGCCAGTGCCCATCCCGCCGCTATCGGCTGCGCAGGAAGCTTGGCTTACCGGTTGGCTGAAAGGGGGCGCCGAACAAGGCCTGATGACGCGCAGCAAGGCGACGGGGGCGCTCTCCGGCGACGGTCTCGTCTCCGCCGTGCTTGACCGGGCGAAGGCGCTCAGCACTGGTCGGGTCAATACCGCAGATTTTCTCGATATCTGGGCGCTTCGCCCGGCTGTTGTCGATCCGCGTCCGGCGCTTGCCCGCGCGATCGCTGAAGATCGTCTGCCGCAATGGGCAGCCAGCCTGACGCCTCCCTATTCGGGCTATGATGGCCTGCGGCGTGGCCTTGCCACCTATGAGCGGATCCGGGACGCTGGCGGCTGGCCTGCTCTCAGCGCCAAGTCCGCGCCCGACGCGGTGCGCAAGCGTCTCGCGATTGAGGACAAGAGCGTCCAGTCGGGTGAGAAGCTGAGCGACGCGCTACAGCGGGCGCAGCGCCGCTACGGGCTCAATCCCACCGGCCTGCTTGATGCGCGCACGCTCAAGGAACTCAACGTCCCGGTCGAGGATCGCATCGGGGCGATCATGGCCAATATGGAGCGGTGGCGCTGGATGCCCCGCCAATTGCCGGTCAATCGCGTTCAGGTGAACATCGCAGCTGCGGTCCTGACCGTCTTTGAAGGCGACCAGCCCGTCACCTCCATGCGAGCCGTCACCGGATCGCCCGACAATGCGACGCCGATGCTGACGTCCAGCATCCATTCCATCGTCGTCAATCCGCCATGGAATGTCCCATCCTCCATCGCGAAGAAGGAGCTGTGGCCCAAGGGCCGCGCGGCGCTGCTGCGGCAGGGTTACAAGATCGTCGGCACCCCTGAAAATGGCGAGCGAATCGTGCAGCCCGCAGGCCCCAGCAGCGCGCTTGGGCGGTTGAAGTTCGACTTCAACAACCCCTTCGCCGTCTACCTGCACGACACGCCCGCGCGCGCCAAATTCTCCAGCTATGACCGGCTCGCCAGCCATGGCTGCATCCGGCTGGAAAAGCCGGTGCCGCTCGCGGAATTGATGGTGCAGAGCGATCCCAAGTTGGCGGGCAAGGTGCAGTCGTTGATCGACACCGGCAAGACGCAGCGCGTGCAATTGCCCAAGGAAGTGGCGGTCTACCTGCTCTACTGGACTGCCTTTGCCAGCAGCAACGGCACCATGAATTTCCGGTCTGACCCCTATGGCTGGGACAAGTTGCTCGCCCAGAAGATCGAGGCGTCGAGCCGCCGCCTTGATCCTACAGCCGCACCATCGCCAACCATCGCATCGAAGGACTGAAGCCCCATGCATAAAATTGCCCTCGCCGCCCTTGCTGGCGCGCTCGCCCTGTCCGCTTGCGGCAAGAAGGAAGAGCAAGCCCCTGCGACCAACAACATGGTCGAACCGCCAGTTGAAAATGTGATCATCGACGAACCGGAAGCGCCGCTGCCTCCCGCCAATAATGCCACTGCCGCGCCGGAACCCGCGCCGCCGCCAAGCATTTCCGAGCAGCAGCAGATCCAGGACGACGCTGAAGCCACTGGAATGACCGCACGGCTTGACCCGTCCGAGGCAAGCAACTCGACCGATTGAGCCGAAGGATGGCCGCCTTCGGACGAATGGCGGCCGTCCGTTTTTGCCCTGCCCTTTAAGCGGGCGCAGAGCTTTGCTATATTGCGATTCATGGATCGCCGCAGTTTTACGAAGGCCGCTTTAAGCGGACTCGCCTTTTCATTTCTAGCAGATAGCGCAGGACGCGCGGCTTTGACGGCTAACCCTCAGTCGGCTGTGCCCGTTCCTCCGCCCGTTACGCCTCACCCGGTCACGCCTTTGGCGCGGCAGCCTTATGCGCGTCTGCTCGACCGGGCGAAGGCGGCGCTGGACGAGCATGCGCATATGTTCGAGCTGCGGGACCGGATCGCGCTCGCCGACTTCAACGCCCCCTCGCGCGAGTTGCGCTTCCACATCGTCGACCTGATCGGCGGGCATGCCAGTTCCTATCTGGTAGCCCATGGACGTGGGTCCGACCCCGGGCATTCGGGTTGGCTGCAGACATTTTCGAACGAACCCAACTCGCTTGCCAGTTCAGCGGGCGCATACAAGACCGGCCAGATTTACGAAGGCCAGCATGGCCGCGCCATGCGCCTGGCAGGGCTCGACTCGCAGAACAACAATGCGGAGATGCGGGCAATCGTCATCCACGGCGCGGATTATGTGAGCGAAGACCATATCGCGACATGGGGCAAGATCGGTCGGAGCGAAGGCTGCTTCGCGGTGGCACGGCATATGCTGCCGCAGTTGCTGGGGCTAATGGGGCCGGGCCGCATGGTCTACGCGAACAAGCTTACGGCGATGGGGGCTTGAGATAGGGGCGCACGCACCGCCGGGCTATAATGTAGAGGCCCGCTCTAGCTCGTTCGCCTTTCCTCACCCCGTTCGCCCTGAGCCTGTCGAAGGGCTCTATTTCTTTTAAGAAAGTGGAGGGCTTCGACAAGCTCAGCCCGAACGGGATTTAAAGGTGGTGC
Source organism: uncultured Novosphingobium sp. (assembly GCA_946886075.1). The sequence continues at coordinate 57,679 of CAMPHR010000002.1, forward strand.
CGATTAAATCCAACCCTGATTATCCCGCCACCAACTCACAAAAGCGCCGCGCCATCGCGAACTCTTCCCGCCGCCTGGCTGATCGGGCCGCAGCTTCGGCATCCTCACCCCACTGCTCGACTTCCCAAGCTTCGTCGATTTCCGAAGCCGTCCAGATCGTGTCGGCATCATGCCCGCCTTCGACAATCGCCAGGCCGCAGACCAGAGATCCCGACAAGGTCACCAGCGTTGACAGCCCGGCCAGGGTGAACGGGTCTAACGCCTTCACTGCTGCATCCAGCCGCTCCAGGGTTTCGGGCGGCTGATCGACGGGAATGATGCCCTGCGTCACACGAAAGGTGACGTCATAACGCCGCCTCGCCCAATCGAGCAGCGGGTCCCAGGCGGCCGCTTCGCGCTCGACCAGTTGCGTAGGCCCTTCGGCACGGTAGCAGAGAAGGTCGCTGGTGCCATAATTGGCGATGCCCGCAGCGAAGCTCTCGCGATTGGGTGCGATCTGGTCGATGGCGCCATTGGCGAGGCCAGTGAAGGGCATGGAGCGCGGATCGACGGTGTCGCCCTGCCGCCGCCACTCTTCCGCAACCGCTTCCGCCAACCGGGCCGTCGGCAACGCCAAGGCCGCGCGCGCGGGCGTGCGCACCGGACGTCCATCCAGCTGGATCTCGTGCCCGGCTTCACCGGAAATCACCGCGACATCCTTGTAAAAGCGTTTCATTGCGGCGGCGGTCTCCGGAACAGGCTCAGCAGCAGGCGGGGTATGATGATGAACTGGAACAGCCCAACCAGCACGAAGATCATGCCCATGGCCTTCGCCTTGCTGCCCTGCACCCAGGAGAAACGCTCCATCAGGATGAGGAAGCCGAACATGACGAGCAACGCGCCGGTAAGGCGGAACATGCCCAAGGCAAAGTGACGCTGGCGCGCGACCTTTTCAGGATCGACAGGAGGTGGAGGAGGAAAGTCGGTCATGCTGCGCGGATATGGGCGTTGAGTTCCCCGCTGTCCATCGCAACAGCATGCGCACCGGCCGCGATCAGGTCAGCGGGTGGATGATAGCCCCAGCCGACGCCCAGCGCCCTTGCGCCAGCGGCCCGCGCCATGTCGATGTCATAGCTGGTGTCGCCGATCATCACCGTGGTTTCGGGGACGGCGCCTGCATCCGCCATGGCCGTCAGCAGCATGGAGGGATGCGGCTTGGACGGGTGCCGGTCAGCGGTTTGCAGCGTCACGAAATGCGCGTTGATGCCATGATGGGAAAGGCAGAGGTTCAGCCCGCGATCCGACTTGCCGGTGGCGACTCCCAACAGCCACCCGTCCGCATCCAACTGCCGGATCAACTCGGCTATCCCCGGATAGAGCGGTTCCGACACGTCATTGTCGCGGCGCATCTGCTGAAAGGCGCGCTTGTAGCTTTCCGACAGATGGTCATGGAAATCCGCCTCCGCTTCGGGGAGCAGGCGCGCAATCGCCAGTGGCAGCGACAGGCCGACTACCGAGAGGATGGTGGTCCTGTCAGGAGCGACCAGCTTCTCACCCTCGAATGCCAGCGTCATGGCTGTGCAAATGCTGTGCTGGCTGTCGACCAGAGTGCCGTCGCAATCGAAGACGGCCAGGCGGTTGCTCATTTCTTGCGTGGGCCGCCCGTCCCTCTGGATCGCCGCTCACCCCGCCGACCTTTGCGTAGCTGCTTGGCATGGGCGCGCGCAGCCTTCTTCTCATCCTCGCGAGTGGGTGCGCGGGCGATTTCCTCGTCCAGCGGCAGGTCGCCTGCATTGATGTCGAAGCCGAGCGAGACAAGGCTCGTCGCGAAATGCTCCGGCAGCTCGGCGCGCACGTCGACCCGACCGCCGTCGGGATGATCTACACGGATGCGGCGGGCGTGCAGGTGCATCTTGCGGCTGATCGTGCCTGACAGGAAGGCTTCCTTGCCGCCATATTTGCCGTCGCCGACGATCGGATGACCGATCGCCGCCATATGGACGCGCAGCTGGTGCGTGCGCCCGGTATGAGGTTGCAGCTCGACCCAGGCGGCGCGATTGCCTGCGCGCTCGATCACGCGGTAGCGCGACCGGGCGGGAAGCCCCTCCGCCTCATCGACATGCATCTTTTCGCCGCCGGTGCCTGGCTGCTTGGCAATCGGCAGTTCGATCATGCCGTCCTCGATCGACGGCACGCCCATGACGATCGCCCAATAGACCTTGCGGGCGGTGCGGCTGGAAAAAGCTTTCGCGAAATAGGCCGCCGACCGCGCCGTGCGGGCGATCAGCAGCGCGCCGGACGTATCCTTATCGAGCCGGTGGACGAGCTTCGGACGCTGGTCGAGTTCAAATTCCAGCGCGTCGAGAAGGCCATCGACATGATCGTCGGTCTTCGTGCCGCCCTGCGTCGCAAGACCCGGCGGCTTGTTGATGACGATCGCCTGCGCATCACGATGGATGACCAGATTCTGGGCGAAGGTGATCTGATCTTCGCTGAGCTCCGGACGGACGCGGCGGGGCTTGGCGGTCTCCGCGGCTTTGGGCTCGGCAGGAGGAACACGGATCAGCTGTCCTTCGGTCAGGCGATCGCCCGGCGCGGCGCGTGCGCCATCGACCCGTAGCTGGCCTGTGCGGGCCCAGCGGGAAACACTGTTGAAGCCGATGTCGGGCAGATGCCGTTGGAACCAGCGGTCAAGCCGGATGCCATCATCATCCGCTCCCACGCGGAACTGACGCACGTCCAACGAAACGCCCTTGGGTGCAGCAGCTTTGGCGGGCGCTGCCTTGGGCGTGGCAGCCTTGGCCGGGGCAGACTTGGCCGCGGGTCTAGCCGGTGACTTGGGAGCATCGGGCTTGCGCGCCCGCGCCGCCTTTGCGCCGCCACGTGCTCGGCCAGGTGCGCCACCGCCCGGCTTGCCGCCGCGCGAGGGACCGGAAGATTTGCCGGGAGGACGCCCCTTCATGCGACGCTCCGCATCATGCCAAGGCCAAGGACCAGCGCACCAACCGCCGCAATCACCGACAGCAGGGCATAGCTCATCGCGATCACCAGTTGCCCGCGCTCGATCATCAGCACGGTTTCCAGGCTGAAGGAGGAAAAGGTTGTGAAGCCGCCCAGCAGACCCACGGCCAGCAGCAGCCGCAGGGCCTCACCCGACGCACTGCCGAACCGCGCCAGCCATCCGGCAAGCAGTCCCATGGCGAAACCGCCCAGCACATTGGCGGCAAAGGTTCCCCAGGGCCATTGCGCACCCGGCAGCATGTGACCGGCAAAGCGGCCCAGCTGGTAGCGCGCCAACGCGCCAATCGCGCCGCCGCCCATGACAAGGAGGATATTGTTCATCCCGCCCGCCCTAGAGGCAAAATGCGGCAAAGAAAATGGCGGCCGCGCCTTTCTGCGCGCTTATCGTCCCTTGTCGGCGATAATATCGACGCTGGTGCGTCCGCCGGGCGCACCAGCGAAGATCATCAGGAACGCCGCACCGTCATCCTCGCGCGTTCCGCCGAGCACATGATTGCCGTCGATCACACGATATTCCGCATCGAAGCCGGACCGCCGCGCCTGGGTGTAATAATAGTCCATGACGCTTTGGCGTGGCACGGGCGTCTCGAAGGTCGCCGCGCGCAGCGTGCAGCCATTCTTGTCCGCCCCTGCGGCCTCCTTCAGCTGAGCGCCGGGATAGACGCCGAACGGATCGGGCATGCGGCTCGCCCATTGCGCGCCATAGACAAGTTGCTTGCGGCAGGGCGCGTTGCCCCCGGGCTTGCGCTGTTCCTGCGCCGCCGCTGCGAGCGCCTGGGGCGTATCATTCCCTGCACCTTTCGCCGCCGCAGGCGTCGCCAGCAGCTTGCCGCCCGCCAGCTTCACCGATTCGGCAAAGGCCTTCGCCGCCTCCCCGCTCAGTTTCGGCGCGGTTGGGTTGCCAGGCTGACGGGATTGATCGGCATATTTGGGATCGACCCTGATTTTACCTTCCAACGCTTCCTGAAGGCCGGGATCGACGGCATTGTTGGTCAGCTGGGCATCCAACGCGTTCAGATCAGCCTCCTTGTCCCCTTTTCCGCAGGCTGCGAGCGGCAGCGCAAGCAACAGGGCGATTGCGTAAACTGAACGGAAAGGCGGCATGACTTCACTCCTTTGTAAACAATGGGTGAATGTCAGGAGTTAATTTTTCGTTAGGGATTTTGGTGAATCGCTAAATATTCCCATGCCATTAGAACGGGAATGGCATGGGCGGCCATCTTGCGTCCGGCGCGGACAAGGTCCATCTCAGCACGATGCTAAACGTCCTATCGGTCCTTATCGGCCTCTTCGCCCTTCTGCTGATGATCCCGGCTTTCCTGCCGCTTCTGGGGATCGCCAACTGGCTCCTGGTGCCGATCGCCTTGTTCGGCGCGCTCGTCGGCATCCTATCCACGCGCAACAGCGGCCGCAACCTGTGCCTGATCGTGGCGGCAATCGGAGCGTTCCGACTGTTCCTTGGCGGGGGGATCTTCTGAATCCGCATGACCAGCAGGTCAGGGCCGGACTGTTTTCGGCGCTCGGCGCTTATGGCGTCTGGGGCTTGCTGCCTATTTTCTTCAAGCTGCTCCACACGGTCAACGCAGTCGAGGTCGTATCGCAGCGCGTCCTTTGGTCGCTGGCGCTGATCCTCGGCGTTCTGGCTGCACGCAGCGGCCTTGGGCAGTTGGCCGCGGCGGTGCGCAGCAGACGGATCATCCTGCCTCTCACGGCTTCCGCGCTCTTCATCGCGGTCAATTGGCTGGTCTATGTGTGGGCGGTGAATGACGGCCATGTCATCGCGGCCAGCCTTGGCTATTTCCTCAACCCGCTGGTCAACGTCGCGCTTGGCGTGCTGGTGCTGAAGGAAAGGCTGCGACGGGGACAGGCCATCGCCATCGCAATCGCTGCGGTCGGCGTGGCGATCATGGCGGCAGCTGCCTTCACCACCTTGTGGATCAGCGTAGGCCTTGCCGTCAGCTTCGCGCTTTACGGTCTCGTCCGCAAATTGACGCCAGTTGCGCCCATGATCGGATTGGGCGCGGAAACATTGCTGCTCGCCCCGCTGGCGCTTGGCTGCCTGCTTTGGATGGGCGGTCATGGCGGCATCAGCTTTGGGCAGGACGCCTATACCACCAGCCTGCTGATCCTCTCGGGCGGGTTGACGACCATTCCGCTGATCCTGTTCGCCATGGCGGCGCAGCGCCTGCCCCTCACGGTGCTTGGCCTGGTCCAATATATAGCGCCGACGCTGCAATTTCTTTGCGGCGTGCTGCTCTATGGGGAGAAGCTGTCGCAGGGTCAGATGATCAGCTTCGCCCTGATCTGGCTCGGCCTTATCCTGTTCGCGACCGACAGCCTTGCCGCCGCCCGCAAGAACAGGCTGGCAGCGGCGTAGCGGATGGTCGCGCCCCGGGGCGCTCAAGCGAACTCGGTCGCCTCGAAGCGCACCGCCTCGCCCACCGCTTCATTGGCAAGCGTATCTTCCCACATGACCCTGTTACCGCGCACGATGGTACCAACCGCTTTGCCGGTGAGCTCCATGCCCTCGAACGGCGACCAGTTGCAGCGCGAGGCGAGCCACTCCCTGCCCACCGTCCACCGCTTCTTGAGATCGATGATGGTGAAATCCGCATCATAACCGAGCGCGATCCGGCCCTTGCCGACGAGCCCGAACACCCGCTGCGGCCCGGAAGAGGTCAGTTCGATGAAACGCCGCAGCGACAGCCGTCCCTCGGCCACATGATTGAGCAGCAACGGCACCAGCGTCTGGACGCCCGGCATGCCGCTGGGCGATGCCGGATAGGTTTTCGCCTTCTCCTCCAGCGTATGCGGTGCATGGTCGCTGCCCAGCACGTCAGGCACGCCCTGGTTGAGCCAGTGCCACAGGCCGTCGCGGTGTGCCTCTGATCGGATCGGCGGGTTCATCTGTGCATAGGTACCAAGCCGCGGATAGGCATCCTCGGCGGCGAGCGTCAGATGCTGCGGCGTCACTTCGCAGGTCGCAATGTCCTTGTGCCCGGCGATATATTCCAGTTCCGCCGGGGTGGTGACGTGCAGGATATGAATGCGGCGGCGCGCCTTGCGGGCAAGGCCGATGATCCGCTTCGTGGCGATCATCGCGCTTTCATCGTCCCGCCAGACCGGGTGGGAGGAAGGATCACCGTCCACCCGCAAATCCTTGCGCGCATTCATCCGCGCCTCATCCTCGGCATGGATGGCGACGCGCCGGGTGCCGCTTGCCAGCACGCGGGAAAGCGCCGAGTCATCGTCGACCAGCAGGCTGCCGGTCGAAGCGCCCATGAATATCTTGACGCCAGCGGTGCCGGGGATGCGCTCCAGTTCCTTCAGCGCCTCGGCATTGTCGGCCGTCGCGCCGACATAAAAGGCATGGTCGCACCACATGCGATGATGGGCGCGGGCCAGCTTGTCATGCACGCGCTCGGCGCTGTCCGTGTTCGGGTTGGTGTTCGGCATCTCGAACACGGCGGTGATGCCGCCCAGCACCGCCGCGCGGCTCCCCGATTCGAGGTCTTCCTTATGCTCAAGGCCGGGCTCGCGGAAATGAACCTGACTGTCGATGCAGCCGGGCAGCACGTCGAGCCCCGTGCAGTCGATCACCTCGCCCGCATCGCCAAGCGACGATCCGATCGCCACGACCTTGCCGCCGCGCACGCCGACATCGGTCTGTTCGGACCCTCCGGGCGTGTGGACGGTGCCGTTCTTCAGGATCAGGTCGAAATTCTGGGACATGGTTGCTCGCCGCTTGGATATGATCGGCGTCTGTCCTACCTAAAGCCGATGACCGGCACCACCCTAACCAACCGCGCGCTCATCAGAATTTCAGGGGAAGAGGCGCGGCCCTTCCTGCAGGGCCTGCTGACCCGCGACGTCCTGACGCTCAAGGCGGACGAACCGCGCTGGACGGGTCTGCTCACCCCGCAGGGCAAGGCGCTCTACGACTTCATCCTTTGGGCGGACGGCGAGGATGTGCTGATCGACTGCGAGGCGGCGCAGGCAGAGGCGCTGGCCAAGCGGCTCACCCTTTACCGGCTACGCCGCAAGGTGGTGATCGCGCGGGTAGACGCACTTGCCGTCCACTGGTCGCTTGAAGCACCGGACAAGCCGTTCGATCCGCGTCTCGCCGACCTCGGCCACCGTTGGCTCGCGCCGCCGGAAGAAGGCGACGCATCGCCAGCCTTCCGCGCGCACCGCCTGTCGCTCGGCGTCTTCGAAGGCACGGGCGAGCTCGGGCAAGACCAAACGCTCTGGTTGGAGACCAACGCGGGCGAACTGCATGGCGTGGACTTCGACAAGGGCTGCTATGTCGGTCAGGAGAACACCGCGCGCATGCATTATCGCAGCAAGGTGAACCGCCGCCTCGTCTCCGTGCCCTTGGCCGATGCTGATGAAAAGCGTCAGCGCGCCGCCCTGCCCGACCTTGGCCTCTCGATCGAATTGCGCCGCGTCGAGGACATTGATCCTGCGAAGCTACCCCCGTGGCTCGCCGCTGCCATCGCGGAGCATGCCGTCGGATGAAGCGCCTCCTTCTCGCGCTGATCGGCGCCCTCAGCTTCTCCGTCCCGGCATGGGCGGACACAGCCTGGACGCTGGTCAAAGCCTATCCGCATGACCCCAAGGCTTTCACCGAAGGCCTCTTCTTCCATGATGGCGCGCTCTACGAGAGTACGGGGCTGGAGGGGCGGTCCGACATCCGCAAGGTCTCGCTGGAGGACGGCAAGGTGCTGGAAAGCCGCACCTTGGCCCCGCAATATTTCGGTGAAGGCATCGTCAACTGGAAGGATCGGCTGATCAGCCTCACCTGGCGTCATCGCCAGGGTTTCGTGTGGAGTCTCAAGAGCTTTAAGCCGCTTTCGCAGTTCCGCTATGAAGGTGAAGGTTGGGGCCTGACCCAGGATGGCCGCAACCTCATCATGAGCGACGGGACGGCGCAGCTGCGCTTCCTCGACCCTGATACTCTTCAGGAAGCGCGCCGCATCACCGTGACGTTCAACGGCCGCCCGGTCGATCGCCTCAACGAGCTCGAATATGTTAAGGGCGAGCTTTGGGCGAACATCTGGTACGACACCCGCATCGCCCGCATCGATCCCGCGACCGGCAAGGTCCTCGACTGGATCAACATAGCCCCTCTCTTGCGGGAAAGCGGCGTTACCGACAGTGAGGGCGTTCCCAACGGCATCGCCTATGACAAGAAGCACGACCGTATCTTCATCACCGGCAAATATTGGCCAAAGCTGTTCGAAATCCGCCTTGACCCCGAACCTGCCGCAGCGAAGCGACCGTAATCGCGGGGCGGCTCAACTCGCCGCCTTCTCCCGCCGCGTTTCCCATCCCTTCTTCGCCGCTGCGGATCGGTCTGCGGCAGAGCGCTTCGCTGAAGCAGCGCCACCTTTCCGGCCGCCCTTGCGTGACGACACATGCGTGTCGGGCTTGCCTCGCCCGGACCCGGACTTGTTACCGCCGCCCGACTCCTTGTTCACCGTCGCCCAGGCGCGTCGCTCCGCTTCCTCATGCGAAACCCCGCGCTCCTCATAGCCTTCCTCGATATGTTCGGCCTTTCGCTTCTGCTTGTCGGTATAGCTGCTCTTGTCGCCACGCGGCATGATTGACCTCCTGTCAGCACCCTGCTTGGACTTCACAAACGATCGCCAGCCGATCCTGTTCACTCCCTCACCAACCCGGCGGAACGGAAGGCGATAGGCACGCGTTCCCCGGCCATGGAAGAGCGCACCCTTATCGAACGGCTCGCCCGCCACCTTTCCGTTGACGATCCGGATCAATGGCACGCGCGCGTTGCCGACGCTGGCAGCATCCTGGCCATCATGAAGGATCCGGACCCTGCCATGCGCGAGGCGGGTGATGAGGCGCAATGGCGTGCGATGATCAATGCGGCGCTGCGCGAGCGGTGGGTCGTGGCCACGCATCCGGGCGGGGACCATGCCGAACCCGGTACCGACGAAGAAGGCGAATTCTCGCTCCATCCGCACGGGGTGACCCGTGACCGTGCCGACTGGATCCATGTTCATGACAGGCAGGAGAAATCATCATGAAGGGGTTGTTGAAACTTGCCTTCCTTGGCGGCCTGGGTGCCGTGGCTTGGCGCGCCTGGCAGGACCGCAATGCTCCGGTCGGCGACGATGACCGCATGCCGGTCGGGTCATCCGGCATCGTCCGGGACGCCGGGCCAGAAGAACAGCATATCGACGCAAGCGACTGGGACATGGTCGATGAGCAGGTCGATGAATCCTTCCCCGCCAGCGACCCGCCCGGAAATTACCGGGGTGTTGCCTGACCCATAGAGACTGGCGCGCTTATTGCCCCTGCGCTGCCCCGCCCCTATGAGGCTGGGCGGTAAAGGGCCGCGCCGCACGCATCGGCCTGCAACAGGGGGAATTTAGCCAATGCCTTCGGGTCTTATCGCGCTGCTCGACGACGTAGCGGGAATAGCCAAGCTCACTGCCACCTCGCTGGACGATGTCGCCGCAGCCGCGGGCAAGGCCGGATCGAAGGCTGCGGGCGTCGTTATCGACGATGCGGCAGTGACGCCCCGCTATGTCATGGGCCTGACGCCCGACCGGGAGCTTCCCATAATCTGGAAGATTGCCCGCGGATCGCTGCGCAACAAGCTGCTCTTCCTGCTGCCAGCCGCGCTGTTGCTGAGCGCCTTTGCGCCTTGGCTCCTCCCGCCGCTATTGATGCTGGGCGGTGCCTTCCTCTGCTTTGAGGCAGTCGAGAAGCTGCTGGAAGCAGTACAAGGCGGCCATGACGTTGCCGAGGAAGCACTGGCCACGCACAGTTCTCAGGAGCTGGAAGACCAGAAGGTTTCTGGCGCCATCCGCACCGACTTCATCCTGTCCGGCGAGATCATGGCGATCGCGCTCGGTACCGTCGCAACGGAACCGCTTTGGGAACAGGCGCTGATCCTGGTGGTCGTTGCGATCCTTATCACGGCAGGCGTCTACGGCGTCGTGGGCTTCATCGTGAAGATGGACGATATCGGGCTGCACTTGGCCGAACGCTCCTCATCGGCGACACGCGCCATAGGACGTGGGCTGGTCCACGCGATGCCCGTTCTGATGAAGATCCTCTCGGTGGTCGGGACTGCCGCGATGTTGTGGGTCGGCGGCGGATTGATCGTCCATGGCCTGCATGAATTTCATTGGGACCTGATACCGGGCACCATCCACCACGTAGCGCACGGCGTCGCGGCCGCCGCCCCCGCGATCGGGCCCTTCCTTGACTGGACGGTAAACGCGGTCGGCGGGGCGATCGTAGGGCTGGTGATCGGCGGGATCATCGTCGCAGTGCTGCATTTGTTCAAAAGACATTGAGCGCGCTGATGCAGCTAGCGCTTTCTCCCCCTCTCCCTGAATTTTAACTCCGTTCGGGCTGAGCTTGTCGAAGCCTTCTCCTTCCTAAAAGAAGCAGAGCCCTTCGACAGGCTCAGGGCGAACGGAAGGAGGCGACAGTTCCGACTTTAGGCAGACAGTTGGGCCAATGAAGACGATTGCAGCACCCCAACACCCATCCCCATGGCGCATCGAAGCCAGCGGCCTCCTTGCGCTCGCCCTGCCGATGATCGCGGGCAATGTCGCGTGGGCAGGCATCGCCGCGACCGATCTTTTGTTGATCGGCCGCCTGGGCGCACAGGGTGTGGCGGCGGGCGCGCTCGCGATCAACCTGTTCCATGCCTTGCTCATATTCGGCATGGGGCTGGTTACCGCCGCCGCGCCGCTCATCGCCAATGAGCGTGGCCGCCGCCGCCACTCGGTCCGCGACGTCCGCCGCACTGTCCAGCAGACGCTGCGTGCGGCCTTTATCTTCGTGCTAGCCGCCTGGTTACTCCTCTGGCAGAGCGAGGCGATCCTGCTCGCTATGGGACAGCAGCCAGACCTTGCCCATCAGGCGGGGTTGATGATGCGCGGCTTGCAATGGGCGTTGCTGCCCTTCCTTGCCTTCACGACGCTCCGCAATTTCATTTCCGCGCTCGAACGGCCGATCTGGGCGGTCGTCATCATGCTGCTCGCTATTCCGTTCAACGTCTTGGCGGGCTGGGCGCTGATCTTCGGCAATCTCGGATTTCCCGCGCTCGGCCTTTGGGGCGCGGGGCTTGCCAGCACCCTCTCCTCCTGCTTCCTGTTCTTCAGCCTGCTTGGCGTCATCCTGATTGACCGCCACTTCCGCCGCTATCGGGTGATGGGGCGCTTCTGGACCCGCGACCGGGAAAGGCACCGCGCGGTTTGGGCGCTTGGCCTGCCGATCGCCATCACGGTTGGTTTCGAGACGACCGTGTTCAACGCCTCGGCTCTGCTCATGGGCCTTATCGGGCAGGATTCCCTCGCGGCCCATGCCGTCGCCATTCAGATCGCCGCGCTTCTGTTCATGGTGCCCATGGGCATAGGACAGGCCGCGACCGTCCGCGTCGGCCTGGCTGAGGGACGCGGCGATCCAGCAGCGGTCGGACGCGCGGGGTGGCTGGCGCTCATCCTCGGCTTCGGCTTCGCGCTGGCCGCCGCGATCCTGCTGATCACCGTCCCTCGCCTGCTGATCGGCGCGTTCCTCGACCTTGGCGACCCTGCCAACGCCCAGACGGCGGCGCTTGCTGTCAGCTTCCTGGCAGTCGCTGCGCTGTTCCAGATGGTCGACGCCACCCAGGCCGTCGCCGCAGGGGTGTTGCGCGGCCTGCACGACACAAAAGTACCCATGATCTTCGCGCTTGTCGGCTACTGGATCATCGGCGTCGGCGTAGGCACTATCCTGGCCTTCCCGCTCGGCATGAAGGGACTTGGGATATGGTTCGGGTTGGCGAGCGGCCTTGGCGTGGTTGCTGTGCTGCTGCTCGGCCGCTGGATGATGCGGGACCGGCTTGGTCTGGTCGGCTCATCCTGAAAAAAGCGCCGGATGCGCTTTGCGAGCATGTTGCGGCGCACAAAGCAATTGAAGACTGCTTGCGAATCGGTAATGACGGAAATCATGACTGCCCCGACGACCATTTTCGAAGCTATCGCGCTCCAGAAATGCCTCAAGGCGACCTACAATAAGATGGTCGTCAAGCTGGCGCCCCATATCCTCTATACGCGCCATGATGAGATGTTCATCGACGCTGTCACCGTGGAACGTGAAGGCGGCCCGCCGCGCGAGTTGAAGCTCGGCACCTTCAAGCTGGTTGGCCTCAATGACGTCTCCATCCTCGATGAGACATTTGAAGCGATGTACGGCCTCTACAATGAGGATGACGACAAATATAAGGGCGTGACCCTGTTCGCCGTCGCGTCCGAAAGCGCCGCCGCCTGACGGCTTGGGGAGCGGCTTTAAAGCGCCGCTCCTGTCATTTCTTCAACCGGTAACCTGTCCGGAACACCCAACCGATGATGGCGAGGCACACTGCCAGCATCGCGGCGATGAACAGCAAGCTGAACTCGATCCCGACATCGCCCTTCCCGAAGAAGGTCCATCGGAAGCCCGACACCAGATAGACGATCGGGTTGAACAGCGTGATCGTGCGCCACGGCTCGGCCAGCATATGCACCGAGTAGAACGCACCGCCCAGGAAGGTCATGGGCATGATCAGCAGCATCGGAATGACCTGCAACTGCTCGAAACTCTGTGCCCAAATCCCTAGGATGAAGCCGAAAAGGCAGAAGCTGACGGCGATCAGCACCATGAACGCCGCCATGGCCAGGGGATGTTCGACATGGACATCGACGAACAGGTGCGCCGTCACGAATATGATCGTGCCGACGCTAAGCGACTTGGTCGCCGCCGCCCCGACATAAGCGATGACGGTTTCCGTTGCCGATACCGGCGCGGAAAGCAGCTCGTAAATGGTACCGGCGAATTTGGGCATGTAGATGCCGAAACTCGCATTGAAGATGCTCTCGGTGAACATCGACATCATGATGAGGCCCGGCACGATGAACGCCGCATAGTCGATGCCATCGATCTGCGTCATCCGCGACCCGATCGCGCCGCCGAACACCACGAAATAGAGCGATGTGGTGATCACCGGCACCAGTAGTCCGGTCAGCAGGGTGCGGCTGAACCGGTGCAGCTCAAATTTGTAGATCGACCAGATCGCCCGATAGTTGAACCCGCTCATGCCGCCTTCTCCTGATGAACGAGGCTGACGAAAATATCTTCCAGGCTGCTCTGCTGCGTGTTGAGATCCTTATAGCCGATGCCCAGGTCGCCCAGCTTGCGGAGCAGCGACGACACGCCGGTCCGCTCGGCGCGAGTATCAAATACATATTCGATCTCGCAACCATCCGACTTCAGCGACAAATCCCACTCGCCAAGTTCCGCCGGAATCTGTTCCAGCGGGTGGGTCAGGGTCACCGTCAGGCTCTTCTTCCCCAGCTTCTTCATCAGCGCGGTCTTGTCTTCAACCAGGATCAGCTCGCCCTTGTTGATCACCCCGACGCGGTCCGCCATTTCCTCGGCTTCCTCGATATAATGGGTGGTAAGGATGATGGTGACGCCCGTTTGCCGCAGTTCGCCGATCAGCTTCCACATGTCCCGCCGCAGCTCGACGTCTACGCCCGCCGTCGGCTCGTCCAGGAACAGCACGCGGGGCTCATGGCTGAGCGCCTTGGCGATCATCACGCGGCGCTTCATACCGCCCGATAATTCCAGCATCTTGTTGTTGCGCTTGTCCCACAATGACAGGTCGCGCAGCACCTTTTCGATATAGGCGTCGTCGCGCGGCTTGCCGAACAGGCCACGGGAAAAGCGCACGGTGTCGATCACCCGCTCGAACGCATCGGTGTGCAGTTCCTGCGGCACCAACCCGATCGCGGATCGCGATCCACGATAGCTGCGCACGATATCATGGCCCGCTACGGTCACAGTTCCGCTGGTCGGCCGCACATTGCCGCAGATGATGGAAATCATCGTGGTCTTGCCCGCGCCATTGGGGCCCAGCAGGGCGAATATCTCGCCCTCTACAATCTCCAGATCGATGCCCTTGAGCGCCTGATAGCCCGAAGCGTAGCTCTTCTTCAGCCCGGACACGGTAATGATGGACGCCATGCGCGCTTATGCCCCTCTTTATCTGCACGCCAAGATAGGGCGGCGGCGCGTCCGCGCAACCGGACTATTCGCCGCGCCGATGAAAGCGGAAGACGGTGGCGGGAGGAAAGTTGCGCACGGTCTGCCCCACCCGAGCTACGTCCAAGTCCAGGGCGTGCAGCACGTCGCGACTGACGGGCGGGCGCGTTGAATAGGTGAACTGGATGAAGTTGCCGCCCGGGCGCAGCATGCGGAACGCCTCGGACAATATGTCGGCATGCATATGGCGATCCATCGCCAGTAAGGGCAGGCCGCTCACCACCGTTTGATACTGCCCCGGCTCGCCAGCCGCCGCCGTCGACACGATCTGCGCAGGCGTTTCCAGCACGGACACATGCGGGAAGTGCCGCCGCAGGCCGCGCGCGAAGGCGGGATTGATCTCCACCACCTCCAGCTTTTCAGGCGGCAGGCCCGTCTGCAGGATCGCGCGGGTAAACACGCCAGTCCCGCCGCCCAGCTCCATCACGCGGCCGTCCAAAGGATCGATATGCGCCACCATCAGGCGCGCGAGATAGCGGCTGCTCGGCACGACCGACGCAGTCTGGCGCGGCTTTTTTACCCAGGCCGCGAGAAAATCCAGATATTCCGTCGCCCGCGCGCGAAATTCGCTTCGGGGCATGGCGATGACCCGGCCTCGTTTGGACTTGTCATGCATGAGCGAAGGGTGACCAGGAACATGTCATCGCGACTCCCCTTAGCGAGCCGGGCGCGCGCCGTCGATTGGCTTTAACATGTCTGTAGATGGCAAATTTTTCACTTGCCCCCATCCACCGCATTTTTCGTGAAGATCATCGACTAACCCTCGGGAGAGAGGGGAGCGGCGGGTCAATCCGCCATCGGCGGGCAATTCTTTCAACGCTCAGCCTTGCTGAGTGCCGCCATCAACCCGCCAGGTTCACAAATAACCATTGCATTTCGGGTGTTTACCTCGTTGCCGCAGGTTCATGCAACCTCCTCCACTATGAACGGGTTCAACAGGCAAATCATTGTTTTGGAGGAGAATTATGCGCAAAGCCATTATCGCCCTGTCGGCCCTTTCAATGGCCATTCCTGTATCCATGGCGATCCCGACGGATGGGGTCAGCGCCCGCGAGCATTACCGCTATCGCGAATGGCGTGGCCGTGACGGCCGCATGTATTGCCGCAAGTCTAACGGGACGACTGGCCTGATCGTCGGCGGCGTGGGCGGCGCCCTTCTGGGCCGGGCGATCGATACGCGTGGCGACCGCGCGACTGGCACCATTCTCGGCGCTGCCGGTGGCGCGCTGCTGGGCAAGGAAATCGACAGCAAGCGCCGCTGCCGCTGATCAGCGGAAGGCACAAGAAAGGGCGGCTCCCGGCTGGGCGCCGCCCTTTTCCTATCTACTGAAAGTGAAAGCTTATTCCGAAGCGGCGCCGCGGGCTTCTTCCACGTTGAAAGCAACCGAGCGACCGCCCGACACGCCCGATACCTTGCCCTTGCGGACGGCGAGGTTGAAAGCGACGGCATCCGGGTAACGACGTCCCGAAATCTTCTGGCCGGCCTTCGTGTCCTTCACCTGGTAGACATAGGTGTAGCCCTCGTGCGTGAAGCGCTGCTTGCCTTCTTCCGCTTGGGCGGGCGCGATGGCGGCGGCGGCAGTGACGGTTGCACCAATAAGAATGAACTTCGACAGCATTCGCATAGGTTTTCTCCTTGTGAATGCCGATCAAACACCTCTGCATCTTCTTGTTCTGTTGAGCCCGAGCCTATGCGCAGACCTTACCCAAGCAATCGCAAAAAGCGGATCACCAGTTGTGGTTGACGCAACTGGCGCTCTTCACCCCTCCGACAGGAATAGGATGTGGCGGAATTGCGCTTCAGTCAGCGGGGATACGGACAGCCGCGACTGCCGCAGCATCACCATGTCGGCAAGCGCCGGGTCCGCTTTCATCGCCTTTAACGTGACCGGCTTCTTCAGCTTGCGTTCCGGCGCGACATGGACCGCGATCCACTTGCCGCTTTCATCGGTGCTGTCGGGCGCTGCTTCCTCGACGATCTTCATGATCCCGACCGCTTCGACGCCGATATTGCTATGGTAAAAGAACGACAGATCCCCTTTGCGCATCGCCTTCATGTTGAGCTGCGCGGCATGGTTGCGGACTCCGTCCCACTCGGCCTTTCCTTTCTCGACCAGGTCGTCATAGGAAAAGACATCAGGTTCCGATTTCATCAGCCAATAGTTCATGATCGCTTCCTTGCATCAGCCGTCGGAGCCAATCAAGGATCGCGCGGGTCTTTGTCAGAAGGGAAAGCTGAAACTTGCCATACGACACGCTGGAGCAGGTACCGCTGCTGTCGATGACAGCCATGGCGCCGCGAGACTTCGCAAAGGCGCTCGGCGACTCGTTCCGCCAGTTCGGCTTCGCCATGGTGAGCGACCATGGCATGGACGCTGGCCTTATCGAGGAAGGATGGCGGCTCGCCCATGCCTTCTTCGCCCTGCCGGAGGACATCAAGCGCCGCTACGACGCCAGCGGCAATGGCGGCCAGCGGGGCTACACAGCATTCGGGCGGGAAATCGCCAAAGGCGCGAGCGAGAATGACCTGAAGGAATTCTGGCATGTCGGCCGCGACCTGCCTGCCACGCATCGGCTGGCGACCACCATGCCTCCGAATATCTGGCCGAAGGAAATCAAGGATTTTCAAAAGCTTTTCAGCCGCCTCTATGCGGAATTCGACCGCTTGGGCGCTGAATTGCTCGCCGCCATCGCCCTCTATCTGGGGTTACCCGAACGCTGGTTCGACGATGCGATCGAAGATGGCAATTCGATCCTGCGCCTGCTGCACTATCCGCCCGTCTCGGCAAATGCCCCCGGCATCCGTGCGGGCGCCCACGAAGATATCAACCTTATCACCCTGCTACTCGGCGCCGAGGAAGGCGGCCTGGAGATCCGTGACCTTCAGGGGAACTGGCTGCCGGTCGTCCCTCCACCCGGCGCGCTGGCGATCAATGTCGGCGACATGCTCCAGCGCCTGACCAATCACCGCCTGCGCTCGACCAGCCATCGCGTCGTCAATCCGCCACCCGATCGGCGCGGCGTCGCCCGCTATTCCATGCCCTTCTTCCTGCACCTGCGACCCGACTTCATCATCGAGCCGCTGCCGCAATGCATCGATGCCGACCACCCGCGCCGCGATCCGCCCATCACTGCGCATGATTATCTGATCGAGCGCCTGCGCGAGATCGGACTGGTGAAAAGTTGAGGGCCCGTCAGTCTATTTGCGCCACCGGCCAAGCGTAATGCCGATTTCCTCGCCCTTTTCGCTCAGCGCCAGCTTGATGATCTTCACCTCGACATGCATCACCTTGTCATCCTGAAGGAAGATCGTGTCGATGATATGGTCCGCCACCGCTTCGATCAGCGTGAAATGCTGGCCTTCGGGCAAAGCGCTGGTCGCCGCATGCTTCAGGTCCATGTAGTTTTTCGAACGGGATAGCGGCGTATCCAGCTCATAATGATCGGCGACCTTCAACCGCGCGCGGATGGAAATACGCAGCGGCTGGGGCAGATGGGTTTCTTCCGAATAGATGCCCGTCAGGACATCGACGTCCAAATGATTGACCTCCAGCGTCAGAAAATCGTCAAATCCGCTGTGCATGGCTTTCCTGCTGCTGGCGATGGCCAGAATAGACTTTCATTTTGCGGAGCAGGCGCTAATCCCGCCGCTCCCGGCGCGGTCCATGCGCCATTGACGGCGGATCGGCAAGACGTGTCTCATATTGTGCCCCTCAACATCGTGGCGGAAGAGGCGATCGAGCAGTTGCTTGATGCTGCTTTCGGGCCCGACAGGCACGGCCGCACCGCCTATCTGATCCGGCAAGGCATGGCGTGGGCGCCCGAACTGTCGTTCGCCATGATGGACGAGCATGGCGAACTGGCCGGGACACTGCAAAGCTGGCCCGTCGCGCTCACCCACAGCGATGGAACGCAGACGCCGCTGATCATGGTTGGCCCCGTCGCTGTTTCACCCGCCCTTCAGCGCACCGGTCATGGCCGCGCCCTGATGGACGCGGTCATGAACGCCGCCCGCGCTCATCGTAGCGAGCCGCTGATCATGATCGGCGATCCGGAATATTATGGCCGCTTCTGGGGCTTTTCCGCCGCGGCCACCGGCGGCTGGGCCTGCCCCGGCCCCTATGAAGCGCGCCGCCTGCTCGCCCTTTCGGCGGATGGCTCGGCAATCGGAGGCGAAGGCATGCTGGGGCCGCGAATCACCGCAGGCATGTGATTTCCCTTTTGCCTTCCCCGCCGCGCGATCCTATCTCGACGGCATGCCGATGGACCCGCTACCCGATCTTTCAAATCTCTCCCTCGCCGACATTGCCCGTCTGGCGCAGGAAAAGCGGCTGCCCCCTGTTGACAAGTGGAACCCCGACCATTGTGGCGACAGTGAAATGCGCATCGCCCGCGATGGCACCTGGTTTCATCAGGGGTCGCCGATCGGCCGTGAAGCAATGGTGCGGCTCTTCTCCACGATCCTGCGGCGTGAGAGCGACGGCTCCTATGTACTTGTAACTCCAGTTGAAAAGCTCTCAATCGAAGTTGAAGACGCTCCCTTCCTCGCAGTGGAGCTCAAAAGCGAGGGCGAAGGCCGCAGCCGCGCCCTCGCCTTCCGCCTTAACACCGGCGACCTGATAGCCGCAGGGCCCGAAAACCCCCTCGTCATCCGGGAAACGCCCGACGGCCCGCATCCTTATCTCCATGTGCGCGGCGGCCTTGAGGCATTGGTCAATCGCAGCGTCTATTATGAACTGATGAACCTCGCGCTTGATGAAGCGAGCGACCCGGTCGGCCTGTGGAGCAACGGCGCCTTCTACCCGCTGGACGGCTCCGCATGAACCTGGCTGACCGGCTGCGATCCGCGCTGGCTGAGGGACATGCCCGCGAAGTCGGGCTGACGACATCGGACACGCGCGATCCCCGCATCGATGGCGAACTGGTGCTTGCGCCTGCCGCCGTGCTGGTCGCCATCACCGACCGGCCGGAGCCTGGGCTAATCCTTACCGAGCGGGCGGCTTCCCTGCGCAAACATGCGGGCCAGATAGCGTTCCCCGGCGGGCGCGTTGATCAGGAAGACGCAGACGAGATTGCCGGGGCGTTGCGTGAGGCGAAGGAGGAAATAGCACTCCCGCCTGATATGGTGGATATCATCGGGATAACCGATCGCTACCATACATTCACCGGCTTCGACATCGTGCCCGTCCTGGGCGTCATTCCGCCCAACCTGCCGCTAACGCCGCAGGCAGACGAGGTGGCGGACTGGTTCGAGTTGCCCCTGTCTTTCGCCCTGGACCCCGCCAACCGCATCAAACATGCTGTGAATTTCCAAGGTGTTGAGCGGCACTATTATGAAATCATGTGGAACGACCGCCGCATCTGGGGCATCACCGCCGCCATCCTTGCCAATCTCTCGCGGAGGCTCGATCTTGACCGCCTTGTTGCCTGATGCCGAATGGCGTCATCGGCCCGGCCTAGATGGCCTGCTCACTGCGCTGGGGGCGGAACAGGGCCTTGCCCGCTATGTCGGCGGAGCGGTACGCGATGGCCTGCTTGGGCTCCCCGTCAACGACCTCGACATCGCGACTGCACTGGAGCCGCAACAGGTGGTCGATCGCCTCAAGGCCGCCGGGATCAAGGCGGTGCCCACCGGCATCGACCATGGCACCGTCACCGCCGTAATTGCGGGGTGGCCGGTCGAGATCACGACCTTGCGCCGCGATATCAGCACCGACGGCCGCCGGGCGACCATTGCCTATACCACTGATTGGCGGGAGGATGCAGCCCGGCGCGATTTCACCATCAACGCCCTTTATGCCGACCCACAGACCCATAAGATCACCGACTTCTTCGGCGGCGTCGATGATCTGCGCGCGGGCCGCGTCCGCTTCATCGGCAGCGCCGTCGAGCGAATTGTGGAGGATCATCTGCGCATCCTGCGCTACTTCCGCTTCCTCGCGCGCTTCGGCCGCGACACGGTGGATGAGGAGGCCTATGCCGCCTGCCGCGCCGCCGCCAATAGCCTTATGGCGCTGTCTCGCGAGCGTATCGCCGACGAACTGCTGAAGCTGCTCGCCCTTCCCGATCCGCTCGCCTCACTTCGCCTGATGGTCGATGGCGGCATCTTCGTTCCGGTCCTGCCGGAAATCGGATCTGACGGGCTTGCGCGGGTAGAGCAGCTTGTCCAGCGCGAGACTGAAGCCGCTATTCCGCCCGCCGCCCTGCGCCGTCTGGCCGCCCTTCTTCCTCCAGACGCCCGCGCCGCCGATGCTGTCGGCGCACGTCTCAAACTGTCCAACAAAGCTAGAAAGCGCCTCAGCATCGCGCTTGAACCGATGTCCGCGTCAAGCTCGCCCAGGGCGCTTGCCTTCCAGGTCGGCGTAGAAGGCGCCATCGACCGGATCCTGCTCGACCCCTCCTCAACCATCGACGGCATCGCCGAGCTCGAAGGCTGGGTCCCGCCGCAACTCCCCATCGGCGGAGGCGCCCTCATCTCGCGCGGCCTGCCGCCAGGGCCCAATGTAGCCAAAGCGCTAGGGGAAGTGCAGCGTATATGGGTGGATGAAGGGTTCCCGGAAGAAGCCCGGGTCAATCAAATCGCTGATCAGATCGTCTCGAAATTCCAGCGCGCCCGCCAATAATCGAACGCCTCATTTTCCGGCATGGGGCGCGCGAAGTAGAAGCCCTGCCCATGGCCGCAGCCCATGGATTGCAGCGCGTGGGCCAGCTCCTGCGTCTCTATGCCTTCCGCCGTGACGTGCAGGTTTAGCGATTCGGCCAGCGACAGGATCGTGCGAACGATCGCCTGCTTGTCCTTGTCCTCCAGCATGGTGGACACAAAGCTGCGATCGATCTTCAGAATGTCGATCGGCAGGCTGTGCAGGCTCGCCAGATTGGAATAGCCGGTGCCGAAATCGTCCATGGCGATCGGCATCTGCAGGTCCTTCAGCGCCACCAGCAGCTTCCGCGCCTTGTCCGGATCGGCGATGATCGCGCTTTCCGTGAGCTCCACGGTCAGGCGCTTGCCCGACACCCCCGAATAACGCAGCGCCTCCTCGAACATCGACGCCACATCGTCGCGCGCCATCTGGATGGGCGACAGGTTCACGTTGACGCCGACCGGCAAAGCCTGCCCGAACTTCGCATCCCAGCGGCTGAGCGCCTGCGCCGCCTCATAGGCCGCCCAGCGCCCAAGCGGCGTGATGAGGCCGCTTTCCTCGGCCACCGCGATGAACTCGCATGGCGACACATTGCCAAGGTCCGGGTCGTTCCAGCGGGCGAGCGCTTCGAAACCGGTGATTTCGCCCGTCTGCAGCTGGATCAAAGGCTGATAGGCCAGCGTCAGGTCACCCTGCGCCAGCGCAGTCCGCAGGCGGCTTTCGATCGAAAAGCGCCGCTGCGCTTCCTTGAGCACCCCGTTGCGGTAGATTTCCACCTTTCCGCTGCGCTTGGCGATCTTCACCGCCGCCTGCGCCTTGCGCACCACATCGTCGGGGTCGTCATCAAGGCTGGTCGACAGCGCACAGCCGATCGCGCAGTCCACGCGAATCTGCAGATCGCTCAGCCGGATCGGCGAGCTCAGCGCGTCCTTCACCCTCTGAACGATATGAAGACAGTCAGACAAACCGTTGTTAAGGCGTGCAAATATCGCAAAATCGTTTCCGCCGATCCGGGCCAGCACGTCGCCTTGCCGCAAATTCGACTTCAACCGCTTTGCGACCGTGATCAGCAGTTCGTCGCCAGCCATCGGTCCCAGCGATTCGTTGACACGGCTGAACCTGCTGAGATCGATCGCGATGATGCCGAACTGCGAATTGCCCGGCCATGGCGTGTTGCGCAGCCGGTCTTCAATCTCTTCGCCAAAGCCCGTGCGGTTCGGCAACGCTGTCAACCCGTCCGACAATAATTCCCGCCGCAGGTTCCTCTCGGTGACCCGGTCGCTGGTGCGGTCCATCGCCGTGAAAAGGATGAGGTTCACGCCCTCTTCGTCCGATGGCAGCAGGCCAGCCGTGCAGGAAAAATATTCCGGGCCCAAAGGACCGTCTCGCCGCAATTCGAAGGAAGAGGAGACATTGTCGGTCAGCGCGACCTCCAAAATCCGCTCCCGCCAATCCTTGCAATAGGGCAGCTCGGCACCCGGCTCGCTGCTTTCCAGGAAACTGCTGTAGAAAGTCTTGTTGACAGCAACGATCATCAAGTCGCTGTCTTTGAAGCATAACATCGCTGCCGCGTGCGGCACGGCCTCCAGCCAATGCTCCATCTCGGCCCGGCAGCGCAGATGCGTGCGCTCGAACCTCGCAAGGAGGCCGTCGTCCAGCCTTTGACTTGGCCGAATACGCACAGGGACCGATTTCATAAGGCCCGGATTACGCACCAGTGGTAAATTTTCAGGAAACGACACGCTGTCATTTCCAGCAGATGAGCGGATTGTTACGGAATCGTCAAAAGCGGTTGTCACGGGGGAAGCCCACCGGCGGCATCCGGCCTGCTGCGCCGCGTGCGACGCGCCACGGGGTCATGTCCGCCTCCGTCCGCGTCCGCCCGCTTTCACCGCCCATAGTCCAACTCAGGCCATCACTCATGCGAAACGCAACGGCGTCCGAAAGCCCACCGTCTCGATAACGCTGCATCTGCACGCCCTGCCCGCGCGCCATGCGCGGCATCTCCACAAGCGGGAATACCAGCAGCTTGCGGTTTTCGCCGACGACGGCAACGCTGTCCGCCTCGGCCGCTATGACGTGAACCACGGTCAACCGGGACCCAGGACGCACGTTCACCACCTGCTTGCCCTTGCGCGTTTCAGCGATCACATCGGCCACCGCCGCAACAAAGCCCCTGCCATCCGACGCCGCAAGCATCAGCTCGCTGCCTGCCCGGGCCGGGAACAACGCCACAATGTCTCCCTGATCATCCATATCGACCAATGACCGCACCGGATCACCAAAGCCACGCCCGCCCGGCAGCTTGTCCGCGCCCAGCGTGAAGATCCGCCCGCTCGCCGTCGCCAGCAGCAGCTTGTCGGTCGTCTGCGCATGGAAGGCGATCTTGGGCCCGTCGCCTTCCTTGAACTTCAGCGTGTCGGCCGAAGCCAGGTCGCGATGGCCGCTCATCGCCCTTATCCAGCCGCGTTCCGACAGGATGACGGTGATAGGCTCGCGCTCGATCATCGCCTCCAGCGGAATTTCGCGCGCCGGGGCGGCTTCCTCCACCAAGGTGCGCCGCTTGCCCATATCCGTCTCGGGAGAATAGCGTTTGCGCAGGTCGGCCAAATCTTTCTTCAGCCGGTTGCGCTGGCGGGTCGGGCTCTCGACCAGCTTCGTCAGCTCGTCGCGCTCCTTGACCAGCTGCGAATGCTCACGCCGCAGCTCCATCTCCTCCAGTTTGCGCAGGGATCGCAGCCGCATGTTGAGGATGGCTTCGGCCTGCCGGTCATTGAGGCCGAACTCCTCCATCATCACCGCCTTGGGCTCATCCTCGGTCCGGATGATCTCGATCACCCGGTCGAGATTGAGATAGGCGATGATATAGCCGTCGAGCAGTTCCAGCCGCGCCGCAATCTTGTCCAGCCGGTGACGGGCACGCCGCACCAGCACGTCGATCTGATGCTTCAGCCACTCGACCAGCACTGGCTTCAGCCCCAGCACGCGCGGCGTCCGGCTCGCATCCAGCACGTTGAGGTTCAGCGGAAAGCGGTTTTCAAGGTCGGTCAGCCGGAACAGGCTGTCCATCAGCACGTCGGGATCGACCGTCCGCGCGCGCGGTTCGATGACGATCCGAATCTCCGCATCGCTTTCATCACGCACGTCCGCCAATATCGGCAGCTTCTTGTCGTTGATCAGCGCGGCGATCTGCTCGATCAGCTTGGATTTCTGCACCTGGAACGGGATCTGCGTCACGATCGCCACCCATGTGCCCCGCCCGCCATCTTCCTTGTGCCAGCGCGCCCGCGTGCGGAAGGAACCTCGCCCAGTCGCGTAAGCCTCCGAAATGATCGACGGACTATCCACCAGCACCCCGCCGGTCGGGAAGTCCGGCCCGCGCACGATCTGCATGAGGTCCGCATGGTCCGCGTCAGGATTTTCGATCAGCAGGCTCGCTGCGTCGATCAGTTCGGACACATTATGCGGCGGGATGCTCGTCGCCATGCCAACTGCGATGCCGCTCGCGCCATTCGCCAACAGGTTGGGGAACAGCCCCGGAAACACCTCCGGCTCTTCATCCTCGCCATTATAGGTCGGTCGGAACTCGACGGTGCCCTCGTCCAACCCCGCCATCAGGTCGGCTGCCGCCTGGGTCAGCCGTGCCTCGGTATAGCGCATCGCCGCTGCATAATCGCCGTCGATATTGCCGAAGTTACCCTGTCCATCGACCAGCGGGGTTCGCAGGGAGAAGTCCTGCGCCAACCGCACCATGGCGTCATACACCGAGGAGTCGCCGTGCGGATGATATTTGCCGATGACGTCGCCCACGACGCGCGCGCACTTCTTGTAGGACGTTGTGTTGCGCGCCGGGTTGGCGACCAGCACGTCCGGCGAAGCGCCGCCCGGTTCCATCTTCAACAGCCGCATCGCCCACAACAAGCGCCGGTGCACCGGCTTCAACCCATCGCGCAGGTCCGGCAGCGACCGTGCCGTGATAGTGGAGAGCGCATAGACGAGGTAACGCTGCGACAGCGCTTCGTCGAACGGGTGATCCTTGATAGCGTCGAACGGGTCGCGAAAATCGGTCATCGCGATCGGAATAGCAGCGCAACGACAAAACGGAAACGGGGATTGCGGTCCGGCTACTAGCGGGGACATCAGCCGCGCTTCGGAAAATTCGCGCCGCCCGGCGACCAAGGCTTGCACATTCGTTGCAACGCGCCAATTTGCGCCCGTGTCCGATTCAAGCCCCCACCTCACCACCCTTCCCCCGCCGCCAGCTTCCCTGCTGGCAGACGCATCGCTCTTCCTCGACTTTGACGGAACCCTCGCGCCGATCGCCGCGACCCCCGATGGCGTGGTCGTTGACGACGAGCTGCTCGCGATGCTCCGCAACCTGCGCGACGCTCTGGACGGCCGCCTCGCCATCGTCAGCGGCCGGTCGATCGAGACCTTGCGGGAACTTGGCTTTGGCGACTTCCTGCTCGCCGGAACCCACGGGCTGGAATTCGCAGAGCCCGGCGAGCAAGTCGAAGCACCCCCTCGCCGCCCGGCGGTGGATGATGCCGAAGCCGCCTTCCACAGCTTCGCGGATGGCAAGCCCGGCGTCCTTGTCGAACGCAAGACGATCAGCGTCGGCCTGCACTTCCGCGGCGCACCCCAATGGGGCGAGCAGGCGGGCGAACTCGCCACCCGTCTTGCTGAAAGGCTTGGCCTAGCCGTTCAGCCCGGCAAGATGCTGTTCGAACTACGCCCCGGCGGCGCGGACAAGGGGAGCGCGGTTCACGCTCTGATGGCCCGTTCACCCATGGCTGGCGGCCGCCCGCTCTTCATCGGTGATGATGTGACCGATGAGGAAGGCTTTGCCGCCGCAGCCGAATTGGGCGGCGCGGGCATTCTGGTCGGCCCGCCCCGGACGACACTTGCCGCATTCTCTTTGGAACAGGTTGCCGCCGTCAGGCATTATCTTGGAAAGGGGGTCGTCAGGCCGGGCTGAGCCGTGGCTGACGCCCCTTGTTCGAACGAACCAGGGGGCAGAACGATAGTCAGGACCAATCAAACCCAATACGCCGGGAACGAACGCAATCTCGATCTCTGGCCGATCGGCAATTGCCAAGCTTCCGCGCTGATCGACCGCGCCGGGCGGATGATATGGGCATGCGTGCCCCGCGTGGACGGCGACCCCGTCTTTTCCGCTCTTCTCGATGACAAGGCGTGGGACCAGCCGGACGCGCGCGGTTTCTGGGCGATCGAGCTGGAAAACTGCGTCTCTGTTGAGCAGCATTATATCCGTAATACGCCGATCCTCGTCACGCGCCAGACCGATGACCATGGCAACGCCATAGAGCTGTACGATTTCTGCCCGCGTCACCGGCATTTGGGCCGCATGTATCGCCCGGTAGCCTTTTGCCGGATCGTTCGCCCCGTCGCTGGCAGCCCCCGCGTCCGCGTCCGGCTGCGGCCCACGACGTCCTGGCATTCAGAACAGGTGCCGATCAGCTATGGGTCCAACCATATAAGGCTGGTCTTGTCCTATATGGCGATGCGCATGTCGACCAATGCGCCCATCGGCCTCATTTCCCAGGAAAGCTGGTTCCGGCTGGAACATGACATGCATTTCTTCCTCGGCCCGGACGAAAGTTTCTCCGACGCGCTGCGCCCCGCAGTCGAGCGCATGCTGGACGACACCATCCACGAATGGCAGGTCTGGGTCCGGGGCCTCGCCATCCCCGCCGAATGGCAGGAAGCCGTCATCCGCTCCGCCATCACCCTCAAACTCTGCCAGCATGAGGAAACGGGCGCGATCGTCGCGGCACTCACCACCAGCATCCCCGAACATGCCGATTCGGGACGCAACTGGGACTATCGCTACTGCTGGATTCGCGACGCCTATTATACGGTCGAAGCGCTCAACCGGCTGGGCGCGCTCGACGTGTTGGAAAGCTACCTCGTCTATCTTCGCAACATCGTTGACGGTGCAAAGGGCGGCCATATCCAGCCGCTCTATGACGTGCGCGGCAATGCGACGCTGGAGGAAGGCGAGGCGGAAAATCTGCCCGGCTATCGCGGCATGGGCCCGGTCCGCGTCGGTAACGCCGCCTATTCGCAGATCCAGCATGACGCCTATGGACAGATCGTCCTGTCATCAGTCCAGGGCTTCATCGACCAGCGCCTGCTGCGCATGGCGGGCATGTCTGACTTCGAAGCGCTCGAAGCCGTCGGCGAGCGTGCATGGTCGGTCTATGACCAGCCGGACGCTGGCCTCTGGGAACTGCGCACCCGCGCCCATGTCCACAGCTACAGCGCCGTGATGTGCTGGGCCGCCTGCGACCGCCTTGCCCATGCCGCCGCCGCGCTCGACCTGTCCGACCGCGAAGTCCATTGGCGCGAGCGGGCCGAGATCATGAAGGCGCGCATCCTTCAGTCATCCTGGCGCACTGAAAGCAACGCCATCTCCGCCAATTTCGAAGATGACGCCCGCGACGCCTCGCTGCTCCAGCTTCTCGATCTGCGCTTTCTGACCGCCGACAATCCGATGTTCGTCGGCACATTGAAGGCGCTGGAAAAGGACCTGCGGCGCGGCAACAATATGCTCCGCTACAGCACACCCGACGATTTCGGCGAGCCGGTCACGGCGTTCAACGTCTGCACCTTCTGGCTGATCGAAGCGCTGCACCGCACCGGCCGGACAGAAGAAGCGCGGCTGCTGTTTGAAGAAATGCTGTCCCGCCGCACCGCTGCGGGACTGTTGTCGGAGGATATCGATCCCGTGACCGGCGAATTGTGGGGCAATTATCCCCAAACCTACTCATTGGTCGGCATCATCAACTGCGCCGTTCTGCTGAGCAAGCCGTGGAGCGTGATGCGATGAGTCGCCTGATAGTCATTTCCAACCGGGTGAGCAGGCCCAACAAGTCTGGCAACCAGGGCGGCCTCGCCGTCGCGCTCGCCCAGGCCCTCCGCGAAAGCCGTGGCATCTGGGTAGGCTGGTCGGGTGAGGTGACGGAAAATTTCACGGGCCAGATCGGCTTTTCCGAAGATCAATGCGTCAAGACCGCGACCATCGATCTCGAAGAGCAAGATGTCGATGAATATTATAATGGCTATGCCAACAAGACGCTGTGGCCGCTCTTCCACTTCCGCATCGATCTTGCCGAATATGCCCGCGATTTCGAGGGCGGCTATAACCGCGTCAACAAGCGTTTTGCCGACACCACCAGCCCCCTGATCGAACCCGACGACATCATCTGGGTGCAGGATTATCACATGATCCCGCTTGGCCAGATGCTACGGGACAAGGGGCTAAACAACCGGATGGGCTTCTTCCTGCACATTCCCTGGCCGCCGACCCGCCTGCTTGTCTCCCTGCCCCATCATACAAAGCTGGTGCAGACGCTGTTCGCCTATGACGTCATCGGCTTCCACACGGAAGAATGGCTCGAATCCTTCCGCCATTATGTGGAGCGGGAGATGAACGGGACGGTGGACGGCGATTTCGTCACGCTCGGCGACCGCACGATCCAGGCGATCGCCTGCCCGATCGGCATCAACGCTCAGGAATTTTCCGGCGCCGCCGTGAGCGAGCCCGCCAGAGAGATGTACGAGAAAGTCCGCCGGTCCCTTCAAGACCGTTCGATGATCGTAGGCGTGGACCGCCTCGACTATAGCAAGGGATTGGAGGAACGCTTCAGCGGCTTTTCCCGCTTCCTGAAGGATCATCCCGAACATCATCGCAAGGTGGTCCTGACGCAGATCGCGCCACCCTCGCGCGGGGAGGTGGAAAGCTACCAGCATATCCGCTCGACGCTCGACGCCATCGCCGGGCGCATCAACGGCGAATATAGCGACGTTGACTGGACGCCGATCCGCTACGTGAACCAGGGCTATCCCCGCGACAAGCTGGCGGGCATCTATCGCGCCGCCCGCATCGGCCTTGTCACCCCGTTGCGCGACGGCATGAACCTCGTCGCCAAGGAATATGTCGCCGCTCAAGACCCCGACGATCCGGGCGTCCTCATCCTCTCCCGCTTCGCTGGCGCGGCGACGCAGCTCAAGGACGCGCTGCTCATCAATCCGTACAGCCCGGAAGAGATGTCCGACGCCATCACCCGCGCCCTCGCCATGCCACTTGATGAGCGCCAGCGCCGCTGGCGTTCGATGATGGACTGTGTCGAGGAACAGGATATCAGCTGGTGGCGCCGCTGCTTCACCGAGCGCCTGACAGCGGCCCGGCAGGAAGAGGGCGAGCCGACGGGGCAAATCGAAACGACCCATTAAGGCGCTGACCTCCGGCCCTTTAAGCCCCCTAATTGCACCCCCGCCAGCTTTGGTCTATGGGCCGTGCCCAGCAGCCCCGGCACCCGCTGATCCTCCTTGATTCGCGTTGCCGGGGCACATTCTTTTCTTGGGAAGACAGGAACGCGCATGGCCCGTCGCCGCCAGATCTACGAAGGCAAGGCAAAGATCCTTTACGAAGGCCCTGAGCCCGGCACGATCATCCAATATTTCAAGGACGACGCGACCGCCTTCAACGCGCAGAAGAAGGGCACGATTTCCGGCAAGGGCGTGCTCAATAACCGCATCTCCGAGCATATCTTCACCCTGCTCGGCCAGATCGGCGTCCCCACCCACTTCATCCGCCGCCTCAACATGCGCGAACAGCTCGTTCGCCAGGTCGAAATCGTGCCGATCGAGGTCGTGGTCCGCAACGTCGCCGCCGGTTCCTTGAGCAAGAAGCTGGGGATCGAGGAAGGCACGCAGCTGCCCCGCACCCTGATCGAATATTGCTACAAGGATGACGCGCTGGGCGACCCGCTCGTGTCCGAAGAACATATCGCCTGCTTCGGCTGGGCCAGCCAGGAAGAGATGCACGACATCGCCGACATGGCGATCCGCATCAACGACTTCATGTGCGGCCTCTTCGCCGCCATCGGCATCCGCCTGATCGACTTCAAGCTGGAGTTCGGCCGCTTGTGGGACGGCGACTATAGCCGCATCATCCTGGCGGACGAAATCAGCCCGGACGGCTGCCGACTGTGGGACATGAACACCGGCGAAAAGCTGGACAAGGACCGGTTCCGCCGCGACCTTGGCGGCGAAGTCGAAGCCTATCAGGAAGTCGCCCGCCGCTTGGGCCTGCTGCCCGAAGGCGCGGACACGACCGTCCTCGACCTCGACACCCATCGCAAGAAGCGCAGCAAGGACTGAATAGTCCCGCTAAACTCCGTTCGCACTGAGCTTGTCGAAGTGCCCTTCTTCCTTGAAGAACAGGGCAAGCCTTCGACAGGCTCAGGCCGAACGGAAATGCGATCTGCTCATCAACCCACCACCGCATCCACCATCAGCTTGATCCCCAACAGCACCATCAACACGTAAATCAACGTGTAGAAGCGCGCCGGATCAACCTTCCGCACCAACAACACCCCCGCATAGGTCGCCCCTATCGCGACCGGCGCCAACATAGCCGTCGCCATCAGATTAGCCCGCGTGAACTGCCCCAGCGCCGCATAAGCGGGCACCTTGATCCAGTTCATCACGGCAAAGGCGATCGCTGTCGTGCCCACCAGCACGTCGCGCGCCAGCCGCTTGGGCAGTACCCACATCTGGAATGGCGGCGCTCCGGCATGCGCGATCTGGCTCGTAAAGCCGCTGGCGACGCCCAGAAGTGTGCCCATCCAATCCGGCGAATTGGACGGCAGCACCACCTTCCCGCCACGCTCGACCCAAAGCCGCTGCGCCCCGAACAAAGTCGAGATGAACCCCAACGCCCCGAGTATCGCCGTCTCCGACACCTGCGCGGCGAACAGGTAGCCCAGCGCCACGCCAACAGCCATGCCGGGCAGCATCACCTTCAATATATGCCCGTCCCAGCTATGCCGGAACGACCACACGCTCACCGCATCCTGCAAAATGAGGATAGGCAGCATGATCGCCGCCGCCCGCACCGGATCGATGCCCAGCGCCATGATCGGCATCGCCAGCGCCCCCGCGCCAGAAAAGCCACCCTTGGCGAGGCCGGACAGGACCACCGCCACGATCGCGCATGTGTAATAAAGATAGTCGCCGCTCATGCGCCCGCCCTAAAGCAAGGCAGCGACCCAAGCGAACAGCTTTTCGAAGCAAAGGTCAGGCGCTCGCCCGGTATCCGATCAGAACGCCGAAAGCGAACGTCGCAAGCAGGGCCAGCTGAACGCGGCCATGCGGATCGTCATAGCCGACGATCTGCTGCCCAAAGGCGAAAAGCCCCACAAACATCGCCAGTGCAAGACCAGCCATATCGAAAACCCTCTGTCCCGTCCCACAACCATAGCGGCCACTCGCTAATAAAGGGATAATGCCTTGCTTGGCGCGGCTCAGGGGACTAGGGGGTGCGCCATAGCAATCCACGGAGTTTTGGCCGCATGAAAGCCCGCATCTTCGTCACCCTCAAGGGCGGGGTTCTCGACCCGCAGGGTAAGGCGATCCACCACGCGCTCGACGGTTTGGGCTTTTCCGGCGTCAACGACGTGCGCGCGGGCAAGCTCATTGAGCTCGACCTTGCCGATGGCACCAGCGATGACGATATCGACGCCATGTGCCGCAAGCTGCTCGCCAATACCGTCATCGAAAACTACCGCATCGAAAAGGTGGCCTAAGCCATGAAGAGCGCCGTCATCGTCTTCCCCGGCAGCAATTGCGACCGCGACCTCGCCGTGGCTTTCGAGGCGGTGAGCGGTGAAAAGCCTGTCATGGTCTGGCATCGCGACACCGAATTGCCCGAGGGCGTCGACCTGATCGGTGTGCCCGGCGGCTTTTCCTATGGCGACTATCTGCGCTCGGGCGCCATGGCTGCCCGCTCGCCCGTCATGCAGGCGGTGACAAAGGCCGCTGAACGCGGCACTTATGTGCTTGGCATCTGCAACGGCTTCCAGGTGCTGACCGAAAGCGGCCTGCTCCCCGGCGCCCTGCTGCGCAACGCAGGCGGCCATTTCATCTGCCGCGACGTCGCGCTAACCGTCGAAAACGCCCAGAGCGCCTTCACCAGCCGCTATGCCGCTGGCGAGCAGGTGACCTTTCCCGTAGCCCATCATGACGGCAATTATTTCGCCGACACCGCAACGCTCGACCGCCTCGAAGGCGAAGGCCGCGTCGCCCTGCGCTACGCCGACGGCGTAAACGGTTCGGCCCGCAACATCGCGGGCATCCTCAACGAAGCCGGCAATGTGCTGGGCATGATGCCCCATCCCGAGCGCGTGATCGAACCCGCCCACGGAAAGACCGACGGCCGCCGCCTGTTCGAAGGCCTGGTAGAAGGTTTGCTGGCGAACGCCTGATCGCGGGCTACGGCGGGGGTGCCAACATCCCGTCATCCCAGCGGAAGCTGGGATCTCGTGAGGCTAGGCCGTGCCCTATCCATAGAGATGCCAGCCTGCGCTGGCATGACGAGCAACTGTGCGGCTACGAACATCAGGTGGAATCCCCTCTTCCCTGAAGGGGAGAGGGAGCATGACGTCCTCAGCCCGTCCAAAAACTGTTCCCCTCCCGCAGGCGTTCAAACGAGGCACGTGACTCGTTTGAAGGGCTAGGGTGGGCGCGAGCGCAGCGAGCTTTGCGCTGCCCCCGGCACAACCCAAATGCCATGGCCCCCTACTCCAACCCCCGCACAAACTCCGGCAAATGCGCCAAGCCGCTGGGATTTGGCCCAACCATATAAAGCGCCATCACGGTCCCAGCAGCAATCGCCACCCCATAAGGAATAGGCCCTCCCGCCGCGAAGATCGCCAGCGATGATCCTTCGCGCACGGCTTTAGGCACCATCCGCCGTCCGACCATGATCAGCAGGGCCAGCAAGCCCCCGCCCACCGTCACATAGACGAACCAGGGCAACGCCGCGCCCCAATCGAACCATAGCGCACAGGCCGCCAGCAGCTTGACGTCACCCCCACCCATCCATCGCATCGCGAACAGCAGGCATCCGACCGCAAACACCGCCACGAACAAAGTCCCATTCTGCCAAAGGTCGCTCTCCCATCCCGCCAAAGCGACCCAAGGCACGAACAGCCCCAGGATAAGCAGCGGAAACATGTTGGAGATCCTGAGCCTCGCAATATCCTCGATCGCGGCGGCGAGCAGCACCAGCGACACCGCCAACAGGATCAGGTCCTTCGTCATGGCGTCGCCCCCATCGCTGCCAAGATAGCCGCCGCTTTGGGCTGATAACTCTCCGCTTCCGTCATGGCGCGGCTGAGATAGGCGCGCGCTTTCACGGCGTCACCCATGCCCAGCGCGACCTGCCCGGCATCGCCCAGCCGCTTGGCCCAGCTGTCCGGGTCGTCGCCTGCGCGCCTTTCTATGTCCTTTCCCGCCCTGATCAGCGCCGCATCCCCGTTAGAGATGATCCGCGCGTCATCGGGCGCGATCTGGCGCGCCTTGTCGAATATCGCCACTGCTTTGTCCGCGTCGCCCTGCGCCATCAGGGACAGCCCGTAATTGTTCAGCACCTGCACCGGTCGGTCGGTAAGCTGAAACGCGCGTTCATAGGCTGCCGTGCTCAAGGCCCAGGATTTGCTGGCGTCATACGCAACGCCCAGCGCATTCCACGCCCGCCAGCTCTGGCCGCAATGATCGACGGCGCGGCGCAAAAGCTCCGCCGCCTGCCCCGCTCGCCCAAGCCGCAGCCGTGCGATGCCCAGTCCCTCATCGATCCGGCAATCCACCATGCCCGCCTGCGCCAGCGCGCCAAACCGCGTTTCGGCATCCGCATCCTGCCCTTTGGCAAGCGCCAGGCGCGCCTCTGCGATCTCGATGCCACCCTTGTCATTCGGTGCGGGATCCGCCTGCCACTGTACCAGCATCGTCTCGGCCTGAATGACCCGGCCCCCGTCGATCGCCTGATCGATCAGGCGCCCATAGTCCAGCGAATCCGTGGCGGCTCCCGAAGCGTCCGCCACCGGCACATGCGTCGCAGCCGCCAGCAACAACAGCAGCAGGCTCATCCCTGCCCCCCGCTCCACTTCCACAATTTCTCGAACAGCCGGTCGGGCTCATCCCCGCCCGCCATCGCCGGGCAGCTGCCCTCGCGGCATGGCAGGGCGGCTGAAGGCTCTGCTGCCTTGACGATCGGCGCATTCAGCTGCCGCGCAAGTGAGACATTCCCAACCCCAGCAGCATTGGCGACAGTGACGATCGCGGTATTGAGCTGTGCCGTGCGCCGTCCCGGCAATATGGCCCGGCCGACCCCGGCCCCCGTGGTGCGCAGCCGTACCTCGCCCATCGAAAGGCGCTCCAGTTCCAGCCTGCCAGTCTGCGCCTGAACATTGGGCTGGCTCGCTCCTCCAGCCGCCAACTGCGCCAGCGTGACGCGCCGCGCCCCCGCTGGCGCCGTCCCCTGCCCAATCTCAACCAGCAAGGCATTGGCGTCATCACGCAACCCCTGCGCCATCAGGCTCCGCGCGAAGTTGCGATGGACCCGCTCATCCAATGGCGCGCGGGCAAGCGCCAGTTCGAAATATTCCCGCGCCAGGTCATGCCGCCCCATCGCCGCATAGCTGATCGCCACGCCGTTCAGCGCATTGGCATCGCTCGGGTCCTGGCGCATCGCCCGCCGGAACGCGTCGAGCGCCAGCGCATGCTCACCGCGCGAAAAAAGCAACTGCCCGCGCGCGAGCGCCTCCTGCGCGGTTGCCATCGCCACAGCGTCTGCGTTCACCGGCCGGATCGCCAAGTCCCGGTTACCCGAACTACATGCCCCGCTCGCGAAGATGAGCGCGATTGCCACTATCCGTCTCATCATGCTTCCCCCCCCTCGTTCCCGCTACCGCGTCATCACCGGCAGGATATCCCGTACCACGCGCACCACCGCAGGCAGCATCAGCACGCCGATCATCACCGGCAGCATGCACGCGACCAGCGGCACCGACAGCAGCACCGGCAAGCGATGCGCCTTCTCCTCTGCCCGCATCCGCCGCTTCTCCCGCATCTCCGCCGCATAGACACGTAGCGTCTGCCCCACGCTCGACCCCAGCTGGTCCGACTGGATCAGCAGCGTCGCAAAGGACCGGATCTCATCCACATCGACATCATCCGCCATCCGCCGGAGCGCATCCGCCCGGCTGCGCCCCGCGCGCAGCTCCAGCACGACCTTGCCCAATGTCTGCGAAACCAGCGGATGCGAGATGGCAAGCTCCCGCCCCACCCGGTCCATCGCCGCCTCCAGCCCCAGCCCCGCCTCGACGCACACCAGCATCAGGTCCAGCGCGTCGGGAAAGCCATGGACGATCGCCTCCTGCCGCCGCGCCGCCTTGGCCGAAATGAACAGATTGGGCAGATATAGCCCCATCACCGCCACGCCCATCGCCATGAAGTAGAGCTTCAGCGGGCTCGGCGGCTCAGGCTTGTTGAGCGACATCAAAACCAGCACCGCAGGCAGCGCGAGCGTCAGCACCAGCCGTACAAAGGTGAATATCTTCGGCGCCTCGGGCGATGGATAGCCCGCCGCGATCAACCGCTTGCGCAGGCTGTCATTCTTCGTATCCGCCAGCGAAATGCCCAGCTTCTCGATCCGATCGACCAGCTTCTTCCATTCGCTATTGTTGCGCTCGTTGCGCAGCGACTGCCCGCCACCCTGCGCCGCGCTGCCCGCGTCGCTCACGATGTCGAGCCTGCTGCGCACCCGCGACGTGCGCGCAATCATCTCGGTCACGCCATAGACGACCGCAACGATCGCGACGAACAGGAGGACCAGCAACAGCGGCCGAAGCTGCGAGATAAGGGCAAAATCCAGCATCAGGTCAAACTTTCAAATCAACCATGCGGCGTATCGTGACGAAGCCGATGATGTAGAGGATGATGAGCCCGGAAAAGCCGAAGATGAACATCGGGTCCTGCGCAATATCCAGGTAAAAAGCAGGGTTGAGCAGAAACAGCGCCACAAACGCCAGGATCGGCAACGCCGTCAGCATGACCGCCGTCATCCGCCCTTCGGAACTCAGCGCCCGCACCTTCATGAACAGGCTTGCCCGCTCCCGGATCACCAACGACAGGTTTTCCAAAATCTCGGCCAAGTTGCCGCCCGTCTCCGCCTGTACCGATAGCGACGTCACGAACATGTGCATCTCGTTCATGTCCCACCGTTCGGCCATGCGCTGCAAAGCATCACGCAGGTCGGAACCATAGGTCACCTCATCGACGACAATGCCGAATTCGCTGCCGATCGGGTCCTTCATCTCCTTGGTCAGCAGGTCCAGCGCCGCCGCAATCGGGTGCCCCGCGCGCAAGCCCCGCACGAACGTGTCGAGCGCCACGGGAAACTGCTCCTCCATCTTCTTGCGCCGCCGCTGGCTCATCCGGCTGAGCACCATGACCGGCAGCAGCACGCCCAGCGACACCGCAAAGGCCCCCGCCATCACGATCATCCCCGCCGTCATGCCGTATCCCGCTACCAGCGCGCCAATCACCACGATCAGGAACAGCACACCCGTCCCGATCGCCATGAATGTCAGCACGACGCGCGCAGGCACGCTCAGCCCCGCGCCATGCAGCGACCGCACCACGCCCAGAGCCATCCGCCCAAAGACGCTGTCATGATTGAAGTTCAGGCTGTCGTCATTGCGCCGCAGCTTCGACAGCACGGTGCTGCGCTCAAACCCTTGCGCGATCATCTTCAGCCGCTTGTTGACCACCCGCTCCTTGCCAGCGCGTGCCCGAAACCAGCCATGAACGCCTTCGATCGTCAGGATCACCGCCGCGAACAGCAGCACCAGCACGAACGCACGGATGTAAAGCGGATTGATCATTGCACCACCGCATCGGGACGGAAGAGGTCGGCGGGCAAGTGAATGCCCCGATCGGCCAGCTCGCCCATGAATTTAGGCCGGATGCCAGTCGCCTCGAAATGGCCACGCACCATGTCATTCTCGTCCCGGCCGGTCATCTTGAAGCGGAAGATTTCCTGCATCGTGATGACCTCCCCCTCCATTCCGGTGATCTCCGAGATGCTGAGCAGCCGCCGCCGCCCGTCCGACAGACGCCCCACCTGCACAATGACGTTCAATGCCGAAGCGATCTGCGCCCGTGCCGATCGCGGCGAAATGTCGATCCCGCTCATGCCGATCATCTGCTCGACACGCGACAGCGCATCGCGCGGCGTATTGGCGTGGACCGTCGTCATCGACCCGTCATGCCCGGTATTCATCGCCTGGAGCATGTCGAATGCCTCCCCGGCGCGCACTTCGCCCACGATGATGCGATCCGGCCGCATACGCAGCGCATTCTTGACGAGATCGCGCTGCGTAACTTCACCCCGCCCCTCGATATTGGGCGGCCGCGTTTCCAGCCGCACCACATGCCGCTGCTGCAATTGAAGCTCCGCCGAATCCTCGATCGTAACAATCCGCTCCGCCTCATCGATGCTCGCCGACATGGCATTGAGCAGCGTCGTCTTGCCCGAACCCGTGCCCCCGGAAATCAGCACGTTGCGCCGGGACGCCACCACAGCCGACAGCACCTGCGCCATCGGCGCGGGCACGCTGCCCAGTTCCGAAAGCCGCGCCATGCTGATCGGCACCTTGGCGAACTTACGAATGGACAGCAGCGATCCATCGACCGCCAGCGGCGGCACCACCGCATTGACGCGCGACCCGTCCGCCAGACGCGCATCGACAAAAGGCGAAGCCTCGTCCACGCGCCGCCCCACAGCCGCCACGATCTTCTGGATGATGCGCAGCAGATGCTTCTCATCCTTGAAGCGCGTCGCCGTCTCCACCAGCCGCCCACCGCGCTCGACAAAGACGATCTTGTGCCCGTTCACCAAAATATCGGTGACGCTCTGATCCTTCAACAGCGGCTCGAGTGGCCCCAGCCCCAGCAGCTCGTCCAAAATATCGGACACCAGCCGCTTGCGCTCTTCCAGGTTCAGCGCATGCTTCTGCAACGCCAGCTGCTCATGGACGATCTCGCCCACTTCCGCCTCCACCTGCGCGCGCGACATATTCTCCAGCGCCGACAGGTTGATCAGGTCGATCAGCTTCTGGTGCAGCGCGACCTTCAGCTCAGTATGCCGGTCCTCTTCCCAATGCACCAGCTCGGTATCAGTCGGCCCGACCTCATCCCGCGCCTCAAACCGGCTGTCCCCTTTTCGGATCTGCCACATCAGCCCTTCTCCGCCGCCCGCCGCGCCTCGACCGCCTGCACGGTGCAGTCGACAATGTCGGCCATGTCCTTGCAGATGCGGCTTCGGCTTTTCAGTTCCTGGATCAACACGCCCTGGTCCAGCGCAGAGCTGACCAGCGGGAAATCATTCGCGATGCTCAAGGTCACGGGATGGTCCAGCGCAGCCGCCGCATCCTCCAGCCCGATCGCGCGGAACAGCTTCTTTTCCACCCGGTTGGCGATCACATGAATGCGCGCCGGGTCGATATCCTGATCCCGCAGCAAGGCGATCTGCCGCCGCGCCTGCCGCAGGCTTGCGATAGTCAGTTCGCAGACGAGGAAAATAACCTCAGACCGCGCGACCAGCGACATCGACCAATTGGTCCAGTTGCCCGGCAGGTCCAGATAAACCGTGTCGAAGTTCCGCTGCGCCAGTTCGACCACGCGAAACACCTGATCGGCGTTGATGGCTTCGAGCGGCATGATCTCCGTCGGCGCGGTAACGACACGCAACCCGGTGGGCGTTTCCACCGTGACAGAGCCCAGCAGCTCCGCATCGACGCGATTCCCGCCCTGCAACAGGTCCGCCAGGGTCAGCGGCGACGTAATATTCAGGAAAGTCCCGGCATTGCCAAACTGCACATCAAAATCGAACAGGCAGATCCGCTCGCCAGCTTGGCGCGCATGCAAGCTCGCCGCCTGTGTAGCGATCGTCGTTGCCCCCACGCCGCCGACGCTCTTGATAATCGAAACCAACGCGCCAGTCTTGACCTCGCGCCCGCCCTTGGCAGCAATCTCCGCGCGAAGATGATCGATGGTGGCCGACAACTCACTCGCCTGAAGCGGCAACGCCACCACATCATTGATCCCACTCCGCAACAACGCGCGCACCAGCGGTATCTCCGCATTGCGCACCGCCGCCACCACCAGCAAAGCCGGATTGGCCGCCCGCAAAGCCGACAACCGCCGCATCGACGCATCGTCATCCGGCTGGACCTCCAGGATGACAGCCTTCGCCTCCGCCACCAACTGCTGCGGCAAAGGCGCCCCGGCAGGCAGCATCGACAGCGTCAAGGACTGCCCGTCCAGCCGATCACCAAGAATGTCGGAAGCCGCAACCTCCTGCTCCGAAAGGATCAGATAAATCCCCTCATCCCCCACATTGAGGGTCCAACTCTCGGCCGCTTCCGTTGTGTTCACGATGCCCAAGATCTTGTTCCTCAATTTGACTTCGATCCCTGGCCGTCTTCAAAGGTCAAGGACGACTGGAATGGCGGTAGGGTAATCGCTTGCTTAAAAAGCACAAATGCCGTCGGCGTAAATGTGACATTCTGCAGACTGACAGTGACTATCGGTGCAACTGCCAAGCTATTGGGATCGCCAGCATAGCCTAGGCCCGAATTGGCATAGGTCACCTTTACCTTCGCATTGTCGGCAATGCCCGGGTAGAAATACTTCATATAAGTCACCAGCGCCGAAAATGCCGTGCTATCAGTTGCCTTGAACCCGTTTTGTGCACAAGCGCTGCCGGTGCATGTGTTACAGTTGGTAGAAGTACATGTGATGGCGCCAAACACGGATGCTGGCACAACTTCCCCAGGCAACACGCCACCATTTGTCACGAAGTTATAACTCTGAAGTCCAGATGACACCGGTGTCGTCACAACTGCATAACGCACACCCATTTGTGTCGCCTTTTCTGCCTGGTTCCAGGTCCACATCAAACGGCCTATGTCGATGATGCCCAGCAGAAATATCAACAACAGCGGCAGCACCAGTGCGAACTCGGCTGCAGAGCTTGCCCGGTCATCTTTCAGAAGTCGCGCGAGCTTCTTCATATCCCCACCACCGCCGCTTCCGATTCCGCATTCAGGCTGAGCGACGTATTGGCCAGGCCGACGCGGGCAAATAGTGAAGGGTAATTGACCGCAGCGCGAACAGTGACAACCGGGATATCGCCCGGCATGCCGCTGGAATAAATACCGGTATAGGTGCTGGGAGACACGCACTTCACCGTGACGAAGACTGTATTGATATTGCTTGTCCAGTAGGACAGGCGCGGGTCGGCGCTCGCGTCGACACTGCCAGTCCGCGTGACGTTCTTGATTTCGGTTTCACCACCAGTGATGCTGCCGCTTGCTGACCCGCTGGGACAGCTGTAGTTGGTGATGGGAATTCTTGTGGCATAGCGCGCACCGTCACGTACCGCCTTCGCCAGAGCATGTTCGCTCAGGAAATAATTGCCCAGTTCGAACGATCCGAACATCAAGGTGATCAACATCGGTGCCACAAGCGCCATTTCAGCCGCTGCGGCTCCAGCCTGCTCTGTCCGGATCCGGGTGAAAAGCTGTCTCATTTGATCAAATATGGCTTGTTGCGAGAGTAATATTGAAACGCGTTGCCACCACCAGGCTTCGTCGCAGGACCGATGATCTCGACATAGATCTGGTCGGCGCTGGTGCGGCTACGAGCAAGCGAGGGTTCGACAAGAAACAAGTCGATCCAGCTCTTTACCTTTATCGCCGTGGACCCCTTGACCCCTCCCGCAACACAGTCAACAACTGCCGCGGTAATGACGCGCCGATCCTTCTGCGTCGTAGATTCACCCACACCCGCAGCACATTGTGGCGAGCCATAAGAATAATAGCTGCCTGATGCGATGGATCGCGAGTCCAGCATGCCCGCCGTCGCAAGCTCCCAACGGTAAACGTCATACCTCGTCAGCCGTGTGCTATTGGTTCGTCCGGTCCACGCCTGGGCGGCGCTCAAAGAGCCCAGGTGGTTCACCTGAAAATACAAGTCGCGCGCCCAGTTACCGTCACCGAAGCGGGCTGCCTGTCCTCCATTATAGCTGGTGCAGTCACCCGTGCTGCTCACCGCATGACAGATGTCGCGGGGGAAGCCCATATTGTCGGGAGAGCTTCCAACTTGCGCCCTGGTACTAGCTGAAGGCAAATATTGGACGGATGGTAGCACCCAAGGGTCGGTGCCATTGGCGAAGCCACAATTTGGTCCGCCGCCACCGCCACCGCCATTGCTGCCGCCGTTGCCGTTTCCATTAACGTTCCCGCCGGCATTGCCGTTGCTTCCTCCATTGCCGTTCCCGTTGCCCGTTCCCGTCGAAAAGGGAACATGGATGACGTCCTTGCGAACGTTGAGGGCAGGACTGCAATTCCCAGTGGAAGCACTGCAATAATTCGTCAGGCCGTTCCCGTAGATGTCAAAGCGCGTATTGATCGCGTCTGGTACGGACGCCGTATTACCAGGCTTGGTCGCTATGCTGTCGCTGCTTAGGCAATTTTCGATATCGCTGTTTGCGCCTAGCGCCTGTTCCAAAGAACTCGCGCCGCTACCAAAATCCAGATAGCCGTAATTGCCTGGTGTCCAGGTTGTGCCACCGCCAGCCTCCAGCAGCAGGCCTTTTCCATTATCCGCAGCAGTTGGAAACGCTCCCCCTCCCGTCTCCGCAGGATTACAGATCATCACCGGCGGCACTTTGCAAATTGCACTGCCCATTCCGGCAACTGCTTGAGCTCCGAGATTGCCGGACCTGAACGCCCTCACAATGGGGGTCAGCGCGTATACTGCCTCACGCGAGCCAACAGCGACCTGGACGAATTTTGCCTTTGTGTCGTCGGTTGTCACCGTGCCCGGCACATCCGTGGACGAATTGTAGCTTTCATAAAATGTCAGCATGGGGACAGTGATGCTCATCCCGCTCGCATTGCCATCATTGGCAAAGCGCGTCTTGTTCAGGATCATATTCTGCGCAGCGCTAGTGGCCCGCGACACGGCATTGGCCTTCCCATCCAATTGCGTTGCCGCCGCGAGCGCAGCCTGATCGGCCGCCGTTTGCAATTCCGTATCCAGCCCCGCCATCCGCGCATAATCAAACGCGATGCCACCCGCCGCGATCAACCCAAACAGCGACAGGGCTACCGTCGGTGCCACCGCACCGCTGGTTGACCTCAGAAGGCTGTTCCGACGGGCAGACATGGATGAAGCCTCCCCCTTACCGGCCGCCTGAGCCGCCACCGGAGCCACCGCCCGTGCCGGAGGTCGTACTGATGGTCGCCGGCTTCTTCACCTTGTCGGTACGATAGCGTTCGACCGCCGCCGCGCTGCGCGCACCCTCGCCGCCTTCGACGAGAACGCCCTCATAGCGGGGCTCGGGGTTGATCACCTGCTGGGCATAATTGCTGCGCACCGCCCCGCCAAAGGTCGGGTCGTTGGCGGTGCATCCCGCCACAGCCGGAAGCACCAGCATCGCCACTACGGTCAGTCGGCCCATGGTCTCCCTCCCCCTCATAGCTCATACCCACTCTGCGCCGCACCCGCCGGAGCCGGTGCAGCCGCCGCCGGACCGACAGGCGCCGGGGCCGCAGAGCGCTTCTCCGGAGGCATCGCATCCGGATTGAGCGGATTGATCCCAACCGCATTGTCCGTCCGTCCCATCAGGAACAGGTCCAGCTCGTGCGGATTGCCCACTCGATCTGTCGGCAGGCTCACATCCTCCGCCCGCATCGGCTTTACCAGCCGCGGCGTCACGATCATGACCAGCTCGGTCTGCTGCTTCTGGAACCCCGTCGAACGGAACAGCGCCCCGATGATCGGGATCGATCCCAGCACCGGCAGTTGCCGCACGGTATCCTGGAAGTCGTTGCGCAGCAGTCCGGCGATCGCAAAGGATTGCCCATCGCGCAGCTCCACGACCGTCTTCGCCCGCCGCGTCAGCAATCCCGGCACCACCAATCCATTGATCGTCACCGATGCCGAAGGATCAATCGAACTCACCTCCGGCTCCACCACCAGGTTGATGATCCCGTCGCTCAGCACCGTGGGCGTGAAGCCCAGGCTGACCCCGAACGGCTTGAACTCGACGGTGATGCCATTATTGCCGTTGCCGCCCCCGCCGCCGCCATTCTGCACGACCGGGATCGGGAACTCGCCGCCCGCCAGGAACGATGCCGTCTCGCCGGAAAGCGCCACCAGCGTCGGTTCGGCCAGCGTCTTCACCAGCCCCTTGCGCTCCAGCGCGTCCAGCGCCGAGAAGATGTTGAGGCTACCGATCTTGTACGCCCAAGTCCCGACGCCAAAGGCATCGGACAGGCCATCCAGCTTGATCGTCGGCGTCCGCCCGTTGTTCGTCGGAACGATCGAGCTGGCCGACAGGTCGCCGATGCTGCCCGCCGTCCGGTTACCGACAAAGCTGTGGTTCAGCCCGATATCCTTCGCCGCCGACCGGTTCACCTCCGAAAAGCGGACCTCCAGCATCACCTGCTGCGAAGCACCGACCGACAGCATGTTGACGACCTTCTCGTCTCCACCCGCATAGGTCCGGGCGATCTGCACCGCGCGATCCACCGCCGAAGCACTCGACACTGTCCCCGTCAGCACCACCGCATCGTTGGAAATGCGCGCGCCAATCTGCTCGCCCGGGATCAGCTCCGCCAACTGCCGCTTCAACGTCACGACATCCGGGCCGACCGCCACGTCCACCACCGCGATCAGCATGTTGCGGCTGTCATAGAGGGTAAGGCTCGTCGTCCCCACCTTCTTGCCCAGCACATAGAGCGACCGGTTGGTCATCGGCAGGATGTCGGCGACCTCCTGATTACCGACCAGCGCCTTGGAGAATGGCCGATCGACCGTCAGGACTTGGCTCTTGTTGAGCGGCACGTCCAGCTGGGACGCATGATCCACATTGCTGGCGGTCAGTGAAGCGATCTGAGCCGGAGCGGATGCCGCTCCGCCGATGGCCAGCGCCGTCCCCAGCGCCAGCATGGACAAGGACCTAGCGTGAACCATAGCGCTTCACCTCATAGCTGGTGCCGGTCGTGCCGCGCACGATCTCAACCGATGCGGTCGCGGGCAGAGCGGAAACATTTTTCGGAACGCTGCGCCGCGGCGCACGCATCATCGGCATCGGAGCCGGGGCAAAGCCAGCCTCCGCGATCCGGGCACGCGGCCCTGCAAAGCCGCCGACATAAGCGCCGTCGCGCAGATCCTCGATCCCCACCGTCTGCACGGCGGCGTTCGGCTGATCCGTCACATTGCGCAGCACCAGCGTCAGCTGGCCGACCTGCTGGCCCAGGACCAGCTTTTGCGCATCGACCTGATTGACCTCCAGCGTCGCGGTCTTGCCGATCGCCGGGTCTTTCGAACTGTCATTGGCGTTCTGATCGATCGCGATAACGCGGATATTCTGCAACAGCACGTCCGTGATCAGCTGGCTCGCCCCGCCCATCGCTTCCTGAGCCGTCCGGGTCACGAAAACATCGACTGTATCACCCGGGAGCACAAAGCCGCCCGCCGCCGCCACGTCGCTCACGCGGACCGCGACAGCACGCATTTCAGGCCGCAGCACACCGGACATGGTGGCACGGCCCCCCTCTGCGGACAGCTTAGATGTCAGGATCGGTTCACCCGGCTCGATCTGGCGCAGCACCACGCGCTGCTTGCCGAGGGACGTGAGCTGGATCGGATCGCGAAAAGCGCCCGGCGGCACGGAAGCCGCAGGCCAATCGACGACCCTGATCTTCTCCGGCGTCACTGCCGTGCCAAAGGGAAGCGGCATGGACGCAACGACGACCTTGGCCATACCACCCTGCGGAGTAGCCTGTGTCTGCTCGGCCTTGCTCAAATAGCTATTGGCGACGAACACCGCCGCCAGGCCCAGCAAGATCGCGAAGCCAAGGATGATAAGAGATCTGCGCTGCCCCACGCCAACTCCCCCCGGAATTGTGGATTAAGTCTGGCCGGCCGCAGTGCGGCCGGCCCGTCTTCAGCTTAGGTTGCGGGTGCGCCCGTCGAGGAAGTCCCACAATCGGCAGCGGTCGGACCGGTGGTCCCGCCGACGCCCTTGATGCAGGTCACCGCCTTGTTCATGGAACTATCGATCGCGTCACCCAAGTTCCATGCGGCAATTGCGATACCTGTGCCCACAATCGCCAAAATCAAGGCATATTCCGCTGCCGAAGCACCGCTTTGATCATTCCAAAG
Source organism: uncultured Novosphingobium sp. (assembly GCA_946886075.1). The sequence continues at coordinate 102,537 of CAMPHR010000002.1, forward strand.
ATTCTTGAAGAAAGCCATGTCTTTTACCCCTATTTAGCCGAAAACCGTCTTCCGACTGCTCTTGCACAGTTCTGCGGAGGGGCCTTTGCCACCTGGCGACCCTAGCGTTGGTTCTCCCACTCGCCAGGCAGTTGGGCAGTTCCCGTAGAACTTGACCTCAAAATGAACCAATAAAGGGGCAAGTCAACATGGTAAAAATATTCTATATTTATCAAATAGTTAGAGAGTTTTTTTGTTAACCAATTCTGTTTTCCCTGCGGTACGCACCAAGTAAAAAACCAGTATTTCGTGATATATCCTTGGTTATATACCATTGGGAAATTACCTATATACTTGCTTTCTATCCATGATTTCTGGTTGGCATTTGATAGATAAAGCTGAACCATATAATGTAAAAAGAAGTTTTATTGATAAATGATGACAATATTACCGAAAGTTATTTTGCATAATTAACGATATATATCTGCCACACCTCGTTTGGCTTTGATCTTTAATTCACATTAGATCGCGTCGGAATGATACCGATCCGCCTGCCTCGTCGCAGTCGCGGAAATGCCCTGAGGTAAAGGCAGCAGGTCACGCCTTGCCGCGAATCGGCAACAATCGGACGCGCTCGAACAAGCGAATCACTTAGCAGTTTTTGAAGGCCCCAACGGTGGCCGGTCGGCCTGCCGCTATGGGATCAGCCCCACCTAGCTCAATCTGCTCAGGCGCTTACCCTGTTACGAAAGGTGATGTTCACCCGCGCCGACAGCAACAGATAAGGCAGCCAGAGCGCTGCGCTGATGAGCACCTTTTTCACATTGCCATTCAGCAGGCCGACCAACGCCACCTGCACTGCATCAGGCACATCGCCGATGCGCGCCACCAGCTGCGCAATCCCCAATTGCGCCATCAGGTCCGCGCCCCACACCATCACCAGAAAGCGCGGGAACAACGGCACCATGCGCAACGCCATGGCGAATGCGAACATGTAGAGGCATGACAGGGCCACGACGTCCGCCAGCATCACCGCATACAGGCCGACGAACCAGCCCGGCGCATAGCTGCCCAATGCAGGCACCGCGCTCAAAAACTCCAACGTCCGCACCGGCACATTAAGCGCGATACCCAGCAACAGCGACGCCATCACGCCGTAAAGCCCGAACTGCGACATTTCGCGCGCTTTCAGGCAATCGACCTTGCGCCACCGCCCCAACTGCGCCAGCCGCAGGCTGGGCTGCGCATGCAGTCGCCCCGCCGGGAACAGCTTCAACCCCAGCAACAGCGTCCCCACAGGCGCGCCAACGACGAGCAGATAGGGCATCAGCCCCACTCCGCTTGCCCAGGGAGCGCTGGCATAAGGTGTAGCGGGAAACGCCAGCCGCAGACCGCAGGCAAAGGCGGCAATCAGTACCCAGGCGCCAACGATGCGCTGCAAATTGAGCTGCAATGACAGCACAAGCGCCACGCTTCTACGGTAGAGGTGATCCTGAACCAATCGCACCATGGAAACCGGAACTCCGCACTCCGCAATATCGGAAGCGCCACCTATCGACCATTCTGGTTAATCCCCGGTAAAACGCCGCGTCCCGGCGAAAGTCTCCCTCAATGACCCTGTCACAATGGGTAATGATCGAAGAAGCGCGCATGACCCCAGCCCACAAATGCGGCCCCAGCATGTTCACTTCCGCGGCACGGTGATCTGGATCATCGTGCGCCCGCCGATATTCCGCAGATAGACCTCCCCACCCAGCGCCTGCACACGCCGCATCAACGACCGCGATTGCACCGCCCCCGTCGATCCCAGCCTCGCCAGATTAGGCACGCCATCGTCCGTGACATGCAAGGCAATCCGGTTGCCCGCCGGTTGCAGGGAAAATTCCACCGAATGCGCTCCGGCGTGACGCACCGCGTTCGCGACGATCTCACGTACTGCAAAGCTCAGCTCGCGCCCGATCATGGCCGTCGTCGCGCAATTCCCATCTTCGACGCGCAGTTCACATCGGATGCCCCATTGATCGCCCAGCGACCGCACGACCATCGACAGCGTCTCGGGCAGATAGGCGAAATCCTCATCCTCCTCGACGGGGTTGATGATCCAGCGGAGGGTGCCGATCTGGTCCTTCGCGATCCGATCGACATTGGCCAGGATGGGAAAGGGGTTCTCGATCGTGCCATTCAACACCGGCGCAACCTGGTAGCGAATGCTCGCCAGCGCCTGCAACACGCTGTCATGCAACTCCCGCTGCAACCGTTCGCGCTCTCGCGCGCCCGCGATGACATGGGCAAGGTCCAGGCTGTTGCGGACCATCATCTCCTCGCACGCGCTTTCGAATATGCGCTGTGCGATCGCCGCTGCATCCTCATGCGTGGGATCATCCAGCTGAACCGCGCCAACCGCGTCGAACGTCCCCAAGGACACGCGCAGCGTCATCAGGGTCTCCGCGTCGAGCAAGGCCGCCCAGGCACGCCCTCCCGGCGTCAGGGGGGACATCTGGCTTACCCCGTCCGGCGACAGGCTGATCGAAGCGCCCCGGCGGCAGTCATGCCAGCCCGTCTCGACCGCCAGCAATCCGCTGCTGCCTTCCGGCATCTTGTCGCCGACATGGCTCGATGCAAAGCGATATGCCTCCGTGCTCGCCGTGCGGAACAGCACTGCGCCATTTTCCCCGCCTGTCGCGATCTTCAGCGCCCGCAACAGAAAGGGTTCAGAGCTGCCCTTCGCCAGCGGCATGCTGCTTTCCGTCAGCCGCCGCGCCTTTTCCTCCTGCAGCAATTTTTCACGGCGCGGGCCAAGCAGCATGCCCGTCACCGCGATCACGACCGCCAGGTAAAGCACGCGCAAGGCTACGCGCTCCGGGTCCGGCTCCGATGGCACCTCGACAAGCTCATCCATCCAGACGGTCAGCAACGCCGTCACGGTGGCGAAAGCGCCGACGAGCAGGTGGAAACGGCGGCGCACGATCAGCGCGATCTCGACCGCCACGAACAGGCTGCCGGAAAAATAGGGGCTGTTCGATGCGTTCGTCACCACCAGCAACGACAGGAACAGCAGTGCGTCCAGGCAAACCACCGGCCTGCGGATGCGCATTTCCGTGACCCACGACCGCGCCGACAGGGTCAACGCCCCCAACGCCAGCAGCAGCATGGCGAAGATGATGGCATTCTCCGCCGCCTCGGCCCACGACCGGGGCGAAGCGAATGCAAAGCTTACAAAGCTGTAGACACTGGCGAGCACCAGCCGGGTTACGTCCAGCATGCGCCATGGACGCAGAGCGGACAGGCCGAGCCCCTTCAAAGCCTGCCACAACTGCGCATGTCCACTGGTCATGCCGTCACAACTCCGCCCTCTGGCAGTTATATTATATGATATATGCCATTGGATAAGTACTCATTCTCTTCACAGAGTATCTGAAAAGCGAACGAGGATGAAATTATCTATAGAGGATAGTCATCAACTAACATTGATGGGGCATGCCGCTGAAATATATCCACGACAACCAACAAGCTCCGGGCTTTTGCACGACCCCTTCTCCTCACCATGCGCCTTGATTTTTAGCGTCTGGCAGGATCATTGCAGGACCGCACCGGCAAAGCAAGGGTAGCAGGAAAATTCACGGCAGAATCAGCCACATACCCCGCCCACATTAGTTACCATTCCGAAACGAAATCAGTGGAATGGCGTTTTTCCCGCTACTTCATCCATGAAAATAATCATAAACCTGCTGCGCCACCGCCTTCGAAACACCCGGCGCCTTGAGCAAATCCTCCAGCGCCGCACTCTTCACCGCCTTCGCTGTTCCAAAGTGCATCAGCAGCGCCTTCTTTCGCGACGGCCCGATCCCCGGCACCTCGTCCAGCGAACTGGTCGAAATCGCCTTGCTCCGCTTCTGCCGATGCGCCCCAATCGCGAAGCGGTGCGCCTCGTCCCGCAATCGCTGCAGATAGAACAGCACCGGATGATTGATCGGAAAGCTGATCTCCCGCCCATCGGGCATATGGAATATTTCCCGCCCCTCGCGCCCATGATGCGGTCCCTTCGCGATGCCGATCATGCACACATCCTCGATCCCCAGATCCTCCAGTATCGCACGCGCCGACGACAATTGTCCCTTGCCGCCGTCAATCAGCACCAGGTCAGGCCACTCGCCGCTGTCGCGATCCGGATCTTCCCGCGCCGCCCGGCCAAAGCGCCGCTCGAACATCTCCCGCATCATCGCGAAATCGTCGTTCGACGTCTCGGGATTCTTCATGTTGAACTTGCGATAGGCATTCTTCCGGAATCCTTCAGGCCCAGCCACCACCATCGCGCCCAGCGCATGGCTGCCTTGGATATGACTGTTATCATAGATCTCGATCCGGTCAGGCACGCCGTCCAGCCCAAAAGTCTCGACCATCTCCTCCAGCACCTTAGCCTGGGTCGTCGTCTCGGCGAGACGCCTGTCCAGCGCCTCGACGGCATTGCGCTGCGCCTGCCGGATCAGTCGTGTCCGCGTGCCCCGCTGCGGCACTTCGATGCGAACCTTCGCTCCCGCCCGCTCGCTTAGCGCCTGTGCGATCAGTTCACATTCCATGGGCGTGCGGTCGGACAGGATCAGACGGGGCGGCGGCACCTCCTCATAAAATTGCGCCATGAAGCTCGCCAGCACTTCGTCCTCCGCCACCTCAGCCGTGTGGACCGGAAAGAAGCTGCGATGCCCCCAGTTCTGCCCGCCGCGGATGAAGAAGGCCTGGATGCACATCGCTCCGCCCTTTGTCGCCAGCGCAAAGATGTCGGCGTCGCCCAACCCTTCCGCGTTGATCGCCTGACTGCCCTGGATGAAGGTCAGCGCCTTCAACCGATCGCGCAGCACCGCAGCCTGCTCGAAATCCATCGCCTCGGACGCGGCTTGCATCGCCTCGCCCAGCTTCTTCTGAACGGCCGTGGATTTCCCTCCCAGGAAATCCTGCGCGTCCTTGACCAGCTCGGCATAGCCGCCCTCGTCGATCCGCTGGACGCAAGGCGCGGAACAGCGCTTGATCTGGAAAAGCAGGCACGGCCGCGACCGGTTCGCGAAGAAACTGTCGGTACAGCTTCGCAGTAGGAACAGCTTCTGCAGTGCATTGATCGTCCGCGTCACCGATCCAGCGCTGGCGAAGGGCCCATAGTAGCGGCCCTTATATTTCCGGGCGCCCCTATGCTTCTGAACCCGGGGGAAAGAATGATCTTCCCGCAACAGGATGAAGGGGAAGCTCTTATCGTCGCGCAACAGCACATTATAGGGCGGGCGAAACCGCTTGATCAGTTGCGCCTCCAGCAGCAGCGCCTCAGCCTCGCTGTTGGTGGTCACGATCGTCATAGACCGGGTCTGCGCCACCATCCGCTGCAACCTTTTGGGCAGCCGGTCGACCTGCGTGTAATTCGCCACCCGGTTACGCAGCGCCCGTGCCTTGCCCACGTAGAGCACGTCGCCGCGCGCATCCTGCATCCGGTAAACGCCGGGCCTCGTCGGCAAAGTCTTCAGCGTCGTGCGGATCGCGTCCACGCCCGCCTCGATATCCGGCGTCCCTGCGCCCCGGACGGTGAAGCTGGCCTTGTCCTCATGAAAACGGTCGGGAGATTGGGGATGCGACATGGTTGCAGAGATAGCGGGGGCCGAGCCAAGCGCAATGGCTGAGGCCGCCCAATTAGCCGTGCGGGCATTGAATCAGGCAGGGGATTTCCCACCTAGCCTTCGCCACTTCCATCCCCCTCGCGGTCATTGACGAAGATGAGCCGCGCGGATCAGCAGAAAGTCATGAACATGGTCACAAGAGCCTACGGCGCCTATGCCGCTGACAAGCCGGTAGAGCCGATCGACATCGAACGCAGGGCGGTCGGCCCCCATGATGTTCAGATCGCCATCGCCTATTGCGGCATTTGTCATTCCGATCTGCATCAGGTTCGCTCGGAATGGGCCGGCACCCTCTACCCTTGTGTTCCGGGGCATGAGATTGTCGGCCATGTGACGGCCGTCGGCGAACATGTCACCAGCTTCAAACCGGGTGACACCGTGGGTGTCGGCTGCATGGTGGACAGCTGCCAGCATTGCGCATCCTGCGAAGAAGGACTGGAGCAATATTGCGAGACTGGTTTCGTCGGCACCTATAATGGCGCCACGCAGGACCCGCCCGGCCACACGCTTGGCGGCTATTCGCAGGACATCGTGGTCAAGGACAAATTCGTCCTGAAGATCCGTCACCCCGTCGATCAGCTCGCCGCAGTCGCGCCGCTGCTATGCGCGGGCATCACCACCTATTCCCCCCTGCGGCATTGGCAAGTTGGCCCCGGCAAGAAGGTGGGCATCGTCGGGATCGGCGGCCTCGGCCATATGGGCGTCAAGCTGGCTCACGCGATGGGCGCGCATGTTGTTGCGTTCACCACATCTGAATCCAAGAGGCAGGATGCGCTGGACCTTGGCGCGCAGGAAGTGGTCGTGTCGCGCAACCCTGAAGAAATGGCAGCTCACGCGGGCAGCTTCGATTTCATCCTGAACACCGTTGCAGCTAGCCACAATCTTGACCAGTTCACGGCGCTCCTCAAGCGTGAGGGGACGATGACGCTGGTTGGCGTGCCCGAACATCCGCACCCCTCGCCCAACATCGGCATGCTGATCTTCGGCCGTAAGTCGATCGCCGGGTCATTGATCGGCGGCATCGCAGAGACACAGGAAATGCTCGATTTCTGCGCGGACAAAGGCATTGTCGCAGATATTGAAATGGTCTCGGCGCGTGACATCGAGTCCGCTTACGACCGCATGCAACGAAGCGACGTCAAATATCGGTTCGTTATCGACAACGCGACGCTTGCGGAGTGACGCTCATGCCGGTCGGTGTCTGCTAGATCAGGCGCAGACCGGCAGACCAATCTTTGCCGGACAAGGAAAAAGGCCGGTGCAGCGATCTGTACCGGCCCTTTTCAAACAAGATAAGCTGACTTCAGACGCTGGGGCCGAGACCCCTGATGGCGCTGTCCACCAACTGGCGATCCGCGCCAGCGTCGTGATTTTGCGCGATCAGCGTCGCAGCCGCGCTCGTAGCGGCATTGACAGCCTTTGTGCGGATGCCTGCAATGGCAGCGCGCTCCGCCGCACCGATCTTGTCCTCGGCCATCTTCTGGCGCCGGGCGACCAGGGCCACCGCATTGGTCTTGGCATCTTCGAGCAGCGTCGCCGCTTCGCTTTCAGCCGACTTGCGCATCGCATCAGCTTCACCGGCCGCATTGGCCAGCTTCGCTTCATATTCTGCCTTGAGAGCATCAGCTTCGGCGCGCAGCTTTGCCGCTTCCGCCAGCTGCTCTTTGATCTGGGCGATCCGGCCGTCGAGCACATTGCCGATCAGCGCCGGAACCTTCTTGATCAGCAGGATGAGGATAAAGACCGCCATCGCCAGGCTGACCCAGGCAGTGGCGTCCATGCCAACGGCCTTGGGATCGGTATGAGGCGCCACGCCTTCGTGCGCGACGGTGCCCACCGGCTCCATCCCTTCGGCGTGAATTGCGTCGTCAAGATGCGGAGGCGTACCTTCGCTATGCTGTGCTGCTGCCTCAGCCATGGGCCAGTGCCGCCTTTACTGCGTTGCGGGCCGCTTCGTCCGACGCATTCACGCCGGAGATACGGGCCACCATGTCGCGCGCTGCTTCAGCGGCGACGGTTTCAATTTCTGCCATAGCTGCCTGGCTGGCCGCCTGGATGCGGGCTTCGGCAGCGCCGATCCGCGTGGCGATTTCAGCGTCGGCGACAGCAAGCTGTCCTTCGGAAGCCTTGGCAGCTTCCGCTTTCGCACGCGCCAGCGTCGCCTGGGCCGCAGCCCTGCTTTCCGCGTCGCGGGTGCGGTAGTCGGCCTCGGCCTCATCGGCGCGGGCGAAGGCAGCCTTGGCGGCGTCCAGATCACCAGTGATCTTCGCGTCGCGCGCGTCGGCTGTCGCCTGAACCTTGGGCACCATGCCCTGGCCGATGACGAAGAAGACAAAGCCGAATGTCAGCAGCATCCAGAAGATCTGCGATGCATAAGTTTCGGCAATTTGCGCGATTTGAGGCATTTTAGGTCCGTCCGATCAAGGCGCCGTCAATTCATGCGAGCGGACGGGACGGCAACAGCCGCCCTGCCCGCACGCCAAGCGGTTGTCAGGCCACGAACACCAGGATCATGGCGATAACGAACGCCAGCAGACCCAGAAGTTCGGCCGCGGCGAAACCGATGAACAGGCGGCCCTGCTGGCCGTCAGCGGCACCCGGATTGCGCAGAGCGCCTTCCAGGAACGATGCGAACACGTTGCCCACACCGAGCGAAGCGAGGCCCGCACCAATGGCGGCCAGGCCAGCACCGAGCAGCTTTGCGGCTTCTGCGTCCATGTCGTAAACTCCCTTTTCTAAACTCGAACAAATGGTTGGAAAAATCGTAGAAAACTTAGTGCAGGTTCTCGGCGTCGTTCAGATAGACAGAAGTCAGCAGCGCGAACACATAGGCCTGGATCACCGCGACCAGCACTTCCAGGGCGCTGATGCCGATCATCAGGATGAAGCTCGCCGAACCCACGGTCAGGCCATAGCCGACGCCGGCATTCGAGCTGTTAATGACGAACCCGGCCAACACCTTGAGCAGCACGTGCCCGGCGGTCATCGCCACGAACAGTCGCAGACCCAGGCTGAACGGCCGCACCATGAAGGACACCAGCTCGATCGGAAAGATCACCGGGATCATCGGCAGCGGCGTGCCATGGGGCACGAACAGCGAGAAGAAGTGCAGGCCATGCTTCCAGAAGCCGACCATGAGCACGATCGAGAAGCTCAGGATCGCGAGAACGCCGGTCGCCGTGAAGTGGCTGGTGAAGGTAAAGGGGTGCAGGCCGACCAGGCCGAGCGGCAGCAGGCCGAGCAGGTTCGCCAGCAGGATGAACATGAACAGCGAGAAGACATAAGGAATATACTTCTTGCCGCCTTCACCCACATTGGCGATCAGCAGGCTCTTGATGAAGCCGGTCATATATTCGACCGCCATCTGCCAACGGCCCGGAACCAACTCGCGCTTCATGCCACCGATCACGAAGATCCACAGCACCACAGCAGCAGCCACCATGTAGAGCGCGCTGTTGGTGAAGGCGATGTTATAGCCGCCGAGCGACAGGTGATCCGTACCGAACAGCGGTTCGATCGCAAACTGGTGCATCGGATCGATTTTGCCGGATTCTGCCACGTTGACCCCTGTAACGTCTGGTATTCGGACTAAGATAAAAGCGCCCCTATTTGTCGGGACGCTTCGTCGTCGTCAATCTGATGATATTCCTGAAAGCCACCACGATCCCAAGACCGAGGAAAGCCAGCAGGAGCCATGGAGATGTCCGCAGAAAGTAGTCCAAAGTCCCACCAACCACGGCACCACCGGCAAGACCACCGATCAGTTCTGCAAGAACCCTGTTGCCCAGGCGCGATCCATCGTCCGCCTGTTGCTTCGTGGTCCCCTGCCTGACCTGTTCGGCTCGTTCGGCCTTTGCGATCCGCTCCTCAAGAGAAGTGATGCGCGCGTCCTCATCCGCCGGGTCTTGCCCAGGTACATCCTGCGTCATGGCCGTTCCTTTTCGTTCAGGCAGATAAGCCAACGTCAGGCGGCATGGCGCGTGCGGCTGCACCCGTCAAGGCGCGGCCCGTTTAGAAAGGGCTTTCCGGATAGTCAACCGTAGTTGGACAGGAGATTTGCGCTTCTCCTGAACGCTTCAAGGAAACTCCCGCGCGGCCGGTCGATCAGCCGGCTGTTGCGCAATAAGTGGGGAGCGAGATTGCCCCTGCCCCCTTGGTTTGCCACGGGCCAGCACCCACGCGATAGACCTGGCCCTGCTTCACCCGGTTGCTGAGCGTCTGGCAGCCCGTCGCCGCCGCCATGTCCTGAACAGTGACGCCCCGCTTCCCCGCAAGGTCGGTATAGGCCGCGCGACGCTTGATATTGATCGATTCGACCTCGGACCGCACGGCGGCGCTGACCGACCCGGCGATACCGAGATAGCCATCCGCCTGCTCACCCACGGCACCCTCGGCCATCGCGGCGGCCACTGCGCCCGACTGCGCCCGTGCAGGCCCGGTTGCGACAAGGCCGGTGGCCAGCACGACGGCGGCGCCTGCGGCAATCATCAAAAGCTTGCGTGTCATTGCGGGAACAACTCCGGATTATTCTGGATAAGATCCTGTGCATCGCGCTGAAGTCGAACGACGACCTCCTGCTGCACCTTGACGTTCAGGTTGATTTCGATCGGCTTGTCAGGCGCCTTCACCTGGATGCAGCCCGCCAGGGCCAAACCGGCGAAACCCGCCGCAAAAATAGCTCGTCTGTTCATCGCTGTTCCCTGTTTCTCACAGTGTCGCTTTCCGCAGGCTTAACTGCAATCCCTTCACGAATCTTCTCCTGCATCTGGTCGCCTATGCTGTTCTGGATGAGCGTAGTGGGATCGATGAAGGACTTGGCAGTGCCCAGCAGGCCGCGGAAGGGGGCCGCGATGCGCACATTGAAGATAAAGGGCAAGCCGGTCAGGCTGCGCGCCATACCGTCCGGAACGTCGCCCAACTTGCCGCGATTGACGCCGTTGAACACGACATTGGTCACCATCTCTCCGTCCAGCGCCCCGTCCATCAGGATGGTGAGGCATTTATATTGCAGGTTCTTGAGCGCGTCGAAGGCCAGCTTGCCCATCACGCCCAGCTGCTCGTTGGAAACGGGCCCCACATAGGAAAGTGTCCCGGACTGCCGGTTGGGATCGCACGGAACCGTCGGCAGCACCCCTTCCGGCATGATGAGCGGAGGCATTCCCTGCTGCCGGGCGGCCAGCACGCCGCCTGCGACGCGCCCACCCTGCGCATTGAAGATCAGCGGCATGATCCCGTCGAACGTTCCGGTCGCGGAGATATTCTCCAGCTCCATCGTCTGGATAAACGCGCCCGCATCAATGCCGATCACCCGAAACGTCAGATAGCGGTCCACATCCGCGCTGAAATCCATTGTCGTGGGCAACAGCACCAGCTGCCCGCCGGAGAAGGGCCAGCCTCCGCCTTCCACACGCACCTTCTGCCCCGGCTCCAACCTGTAACGCACGATCCCGTCGCGCACCTCCACGCCGGGATTGACCATCTTGATACGCAGCACCTGCCCAGGCGCGCTGACCAGCCCGAGCAGGTCGGTAAAGCGCAGTTCGCCGGACAATCCTTCGACCGGACCAAATGCCGCCGCGAGCTTGGCATTGTCCGTGCGGAACAGCCCGTCACTGGTGACAGAGGTGCCATTCCACCGGATATGCCCCTCCCCGGTCACCGTCGCATCGACATTGGCTACCACGCCAAGCGCCAGGCGCGTCACGTCTTCGGGCTGCAAATCACTGCCGAACACCAGCCCCGGCACGGTCAGATCCGCCTTGCCACGCCCGGAGCCCAGATCATGAGCGATATCGGTACGCGCGACCACAGCATCGTTGCGCGGCGCGCGTAGCGTTCCGGTCGCCGCGATCCTGCCATCCCTCAGCGTCAGGGCGAAGTCCGGCACCTTCAGCGGCTCAAATCGCCCTGGCGTTTGCGCGTCGCGCACCATCATCGCGGCGGCGAGCTTCAGCGTCCCTTGCGCGAAGCTCCAGTCGCCCGCGCCATTTTCAACGATCAGCGGCACCGACCCGATTCGCGCGTTCGCTCCAGAAAGCTTGCCCTGAAGCCCCTTGGCGGTTGCCTGGCCAGTCAGCGTATCCGCCACCAGCCTTACTGGCGACGCCTCAGGTCCGATGGCCAACTGCGCTTTCGACAGGGCGAAGCCTTCCTGGCCGAGCGTCACCCGTGCCCGCTCAGCCGACAGCCGCATGGGACTTTGGCCGCTACGTCCACGCAGGTCGAGATTGCGAATCTCCGCTCTGGCACGTACCCCGCCCGGCCCCGTCGCCAGCAAAGCGCCGCCACCGATCGGGCAAAGCGTCTGCCGCGTTCGCCCGATAGCGAAGCTGCCATAGCGCGCCTCCTCCAGAGCCAGTGGCACGCAGCGGCGGTTGATCGCAATTCCCCCGTCCGCCTTCATCTCTCCCGCAACCGGCATGGCGAGCCCGCGCAGCCGCCCCCCGGGAAGCGGCCCGTCAAGCCTCACCACAGTGGAGAAGAGCGTATCGCCTCCAGGCCCCGCGCTGAAGCGAACCGGCTCCAGCGCCAGCTTCGCGTCCCCAGCAGCATAAGGATCGATAAAGAGCTGCCCGCCAAGGCCACCACCCGGCCGCCGCGCGAGCCTCAGCGCAGCCTTGGGGAGGCCGCCCCCTTCCGATGTAACCGCGCCGTCCAACGCCCAGTCAATCGCTGCGCCAGATTTGCCTGGCCAGCGGACCATGACCTCGCCATCGCCCGGTATGGTTACCCGGGCGCCACTGCGCGATTGGAAACCGGTGCCCGTCAACACGACGCTGCCCCCTTTGCCGCTCTGTGCGAAGGCAAGGTTGGTGCGCAGCACATTATCTTCGCCCGCCCGGCGCACGGCTTCCGCCAGCCGCACGGCCAGGGGGCCAAGCGGCGTTCCGGCGGCCGATCGCTTCAACCCCGCCAGCGGATCGCGCCCTGCAAGGCTCAGCTGATGGGCTGAAAGGCGCCCGCTTGCCTGCGACTTGCCTTCCTCGATGCGCCACGCGCCGACAATCTCCGACGGCCCCGCCTTGACGCTTTCGACGCCCAGCGCCGCAATGCCGATCCGCGCACGACCCGACGTGCCTGATCCGGTGCCATTGAAGTCGATCCGCCCGGCCGGTTTCGCCAGTACAATGCCGGAGGACTTGAGCGCCTCCGCCGCCAGGGTGACATGACCATCCCACCGGTCGAGCGCCTTGCCCAGCCAGACGTCCATGTCCGCCCGTGGCGTCGCCGCCGCCATTGCGCTGCCCCGGCACCCAAGCGCCGCGGCCTGCACTGGCCCGACCAAATGCGGCCGTTCATTCCTGATCGACACGTCCAGCAATGCCGTCATGCCCGTCATGTTGCATCCTGCGCTCGCCGCGCGCGGCATGGCTGCGGCAAGGCGGCCATTGAAGCCCGACTTCAACTTGCCCCCGCCGTCGATCTGCAGGCCGACCGTCCCCGCGTCGGTATCCAGCCGAACCCTTGCGTCCCGCAGCATCAATGCGATGTCAGGCAGGCTGAACGGGGCCTTCGACGCAGGATCGCGAAATTTGTCGAGCTCGCCGAGCCGAAGGACGCCGCCGCGATAAGTACCGCGTAACCGGACGCCGCCCGCCCTGACCTCCGCCACATGCGGGGACAGGCCTGTGAAGGCCAGATCCACCTCGACCCACCTGGCGGTCAGGTCCGGATTTTCAGGATCGCCAAGGACAATATTCTCGATCCGCTGGGTGCGCAGGCCAATATCTTTAAGGTCATAGCTCGCCTGAACGCCGCGGCGGTTCATCTCTCGGCCAATGAAGTTTTCCGCAATGGGCGCTCGCTGCGTCCACAACGCGACAAGAATCAGCGCCAGGGAGCCCGTCCCGACACCCAGCCAGCGTAGCCAGCCGCGGCGAGATTCTTCTTCGCCGTCCTCAACTTCGATGCTTATGGCCAACCCCGGCTCTCAACCACTATCCGTAACGCCTGCATAACGTCTGAGCTGCCTTAAATATCCTTGCCCCGCATTTACGCAACGCATAGGTCCATTTCCCTGAACAGGGGATTATAAGGCATTGGCGGACAGGGATGTTGTGGTCAGCCATGATGGCGTGGGTCATCGCGCGCGGCTGCGGCAAAAGTTGGCGGACAGCGGCGGTGATGCACTGCACGATCATGAGCTCATCGAATATCTGCTCGCCCTCGCCATTCCCCGCCGCGATACCAAGCCGCTTGCAAAGGCGCTGCTGCGTGAATTTGGCGGCATCGGCGGTCTGATGACGGCCGATTGGCAGGCGATCGCCCGTGTTCCGGGTATGGGCGACACCAGCATCGCCGCCGTCAAGATCGTGCACGCCACGCTTCTACGCATGCTCCGCAACGAGGTCGCACAGCGGCCGGTCCTGGCAAGCTGGCAGGCGCTGCTCGATTATCTGCGCGCCGACATGGCCCACCTGCCCGTGGAGCGCGTCCGCGTGCTTCATCTCAACAGTCGCAACATGTTGATCCGGGACGAACATATGGGCGACGGATCGATCGACCAGGCCGCCATATATACGCGCGAAGTCATTCGCCGCGCGATCGACCTTGGTTCATCAGCGCTGATCCTGGTCCATAATCATCCGAGCGGCTCGCCCGAACCAAGCCGCCAGGACATCGAGATCACCCGTCAGATCGCGGAGGCGGGCAAGCGCCTCAACATCGCGGTTCACGATCACATCATTATCGGCTCGCAAGGCCATAGCAGCCTGCGGGCGATGGGGCTGCTATAGAGCGGCTCTTTAGCCGTCGAACCCTACCGATAGGAATTCGGGCACGGGCCCGTTCCAACCCTCATCCGGGCCATCGTCCACCATTTCGGCCCGGCGCGGCCGCGCACCATTGCCTTGGCTTCGAGGGGCACGCGGTTCTTCACGGCGCTCATCGCGACGGTCATCCCGACGCTTGCCGGAGCTGCGCTCCGTTTTTCGCTCGCTGTCACGGCGCGGATCTTCGGCCTTCTCCGGTTTTGCAGCACCGGCAGGCGCATCGATCATCTCGATCTTCTGCCCGATCAGCTTCTGGATATTGTCGATCGCTTCCGCATCATCCGCCGTCACAAAGGTGAAGGCCGCACCCTTCGCTCCAGCGCGGCCCGTCCGGCCGATGCGGTGGACATAATCGTCGGGATGCCAGGGTGCATCGAAATTGAAGACGTGGCTAACGCCCTTGATGTCGAGCCCACGCGCGGCGACGTCGGACGCCACCAATATATTCACCGTACCCGCACGGAACCGCTCCAGCTCGGCAATGCGCGCCGACTGGTCGATGTCGCCATGGATTTCGCCAGACTTGAAGCCATGGCGCTGCAGGCTCTTGTTGAGTTCGCGCACCGTCGTCTTGCGGTTGCAGAAGATCACAGCGCTCTGCACCTGCTCGCCTTCCAGCATCGCGCGCAACGCCTCGCGCTTCTTGCGCGAATCGACCTTTACCAGCCGCTGGGTGATGTTGGTCGATGCGGTAGCCGGGCGCGCCACCTCGATCGACTTGGGATTGCTGAGGAAGCGATCCGCCAGCTTCTTGATCGGCGCGGGCATGGTCGCTGAAAACAGCAAAGTCTGCCGCTGCGACGGCAGCTTGGTGCAGATTTCCTCGATGTCCGGGATGAACCCCATGTCGAGCATGCGGTCGGCCTCGTCGATCACCAGCATGCTGCAGCCGTTGAGCAATATCTTGCCACGCTGGAACAGGTCCATGAGGCGACCAGGCGTCGCGATCAGCACATCAACGCCCTTCTCCAAGGCCTTAAGCTGATCGCCCATCTGAACACCACCGATCAGCAGGGCCATGTTGAGCTTGTGATACTTCCCGTACTTCTCAAAATTCTCGGCCACCTGCGCGGCCAATTCGCGCGTCGGCTCCAGGATGAGCGAGCGCGGCATCAGGGCGCGAGCACGGCCATGCGCCAATATGTCGATCATCGGCAGCACGAAGCTGGCAGTCTTGCCCGTCCCCGTCTGCGCGATGCCGATAATATCCTTCATCATCAGCACTGGCGGGATGGCCTGCGCCTGAATCGGCGTGGGCGTGTCATATCCGGCCTCGTTAACGGCCTTCAACAGTTCATCGGATAGGCCGAGATCGGCAAAAGTCATTCAATTGTCCGGGACAGAGGCTCTCCGCAACGCGCTGCTGCACCACGGAAATCGCGCGCGCCTTGCTGAAATATTGGCATCTTGTCAAGAAATTCGCGCATCGACGCCAGTTTGAATCGGGTCAATCGTCCCGTTCCACCTCTTCCAATCGCCTGAAACTGTCGATCACGCAGCTAAGGCCACTACGCGCCTGCAATTCGTCCCGCCCCGAACAAAGCGACCCATCATCATCGGGCTCGACATAGAAGCCGGAGTAAAAGCCGGTCGAACTGCACCCCCGCTCCAGCCGCGCGCGGTAGCGGTGATTGTCGGCCAGCAGCAGATCGACGCCATGCCCCACCACGACGCTCGCTGACCGGATAGACCGCAGCGCAATGCAGCGCGGCCCCTTCTTCTCCTTCCACTCCTGCCCGGCCTGGGGGGCTATCCGCATCGGCGCACGCCCCTTTTTCTTCACCATCGGCACGCGAATGATGACCCGTTGCTCGATCGACATCTGGGCCAATTGCACAGATCCGGCATTGGGTGCGACAAGGAGCAACAGGACGGAATGAAGCAAATCGAACCCCTTTTGGGGCGGCACGCTATGGGCCGGTGGTTGAACCGTCGATGAATTCCGGGGCATAGCATCGTGTCATGATAGGACAAGAGATCATCGGCAGGTTCGCATCGCTGCTGGGGCCAAAGGGCGTCATCACCGATCCTGACGACATCGCGCCCTGGCTGACCGATTGGCGCGGCCGCTTTCATGGCGCAGCATCCGCCATCCTCCAGCCCGCGACCACGCAGGAAGTCGCTGCGGTCGTCGCCCTTGCGGCTGAACTTCGCGTTCCACTGGTGCCGCAAGGAGGAAACACCTCGATGGTCGGGGGCGCGACTCCACCGCCGGACGGTTCAGCACTTATCCTCTCGCTGCGCCGCATGAACCGCATCCGATCGCTATCACCGCAGGACAATCTCGCAATATGTGAGGCAGGCGTGATCCTTGCGACGCTGCATGATGCTGCGGAACAGGCGGGACGCCGTTTCCCGCTCAGCCTCGGCGCCAAGGGTTCAGCGACGATCGGCGGCCTCATCTCCACCAACGCCGGTGGTACCCAGGTCCTGCGCCACGGCACGATGCGGGCGCTGGTCGAGGGGCTGGAGGCAGTGCTCCCCGATGGCAGCATCCTCTACGGCCTCGACGCGCTCAAGAAAGACAATCGCGGCTATGACCTCAAACAATTGCTGGTCGGTGCCGAAGGCACGCTGGGCATCATCACTGCCGCTTCCCTGCGACTCGTGCCTGCGATCGCCAGCCGCGCCGTCGCCTGGGTCGGCTTAGCCTCGCCTGCCGACGCCTTAGCCCTCCTCCGCCTGACCGAAGCGCGTCTTGGTGACAGTGTCGAAGGTTTCGAGATCATCGCTGACGATGGCCTTGGCCATGTTCTCTCCCATATCCCCAGCACCCGTTGCCCGATCGAAACGCGCACGCCTTGGCACGTCCTGATCGAAGTCGACCATGCCGACCTGTCGCCTCCTTCCCCGGAAGAACGTCTCGAGGCGGCGCTGGCGGACGCGCTGGCACAGGGTGTCGCCATCGACGCCGCGATTGCCGCCAATGAAGCGCAGGCGGTCGCATTCTGGCGCCTGCGCGAATCGCTTTCCGAAGCCGAGCGCGCACAGGGACCGGCCCTTCAGTTCGACATCAGCGTCCCCGTCGGACGCATGCCCGCCTTCATGGTCGAAACCGCGGCCGCGGCGGAACGCACCTTCGCGGGCACGACCGCCTCCTCCTTCGGCCATCTCGGCGACGGCAACGTCCACTTCCATGTCCGCGCGCCCAAGGGCACCGCCGATGGCCCGGCATGGATCGCGGCGGAGGGGCAAGCGATAAACGCCTTCGTTCATGACGCCGTGGTTGCGGCGGGCGGCTCCATTTCCGCTGAACATGGCATCGGGCAGATGAAACGGGCGGAACTCGGCCGCCTCTCCAGCCCCGCGCGCCTGCATGCCCTGCGCGCGATCAAGGCGGCGCTGGACCCCTTGGGCCTTATGAACCCCGACAAGCTGATCCCGCACGCCAGCGAGGGCTGACCGCCGCTGGCAAGACAAAGCAATTGCCTCCCATGCCCAAGGTCTTTATCGCCCTCTCGCAGTTTTTGGGAAAGGTGGCGCACCCGCACGCGCTGCTTGGATAGAATGGAACAGATCATGGCTAGCGCGCCCGCCAACAACCTCCCTGTCTTCTACAACGACCTGCTGCCGCTCAGCAGCGTTGATCATGCGAGCTATCGCAGCCGGTCGGTGGAAACCGCCCCCTTCCTCACCAAGCAGCATGCCGTCCCTCTGACCGTGGACGAATTCGTCGCGGCCCAGCGGTTCGTGCCCATCATTTTCTCGGCGGGTGACGAAGCCGTGCCGCTGGCGCTGATGGGCCTTAACGAAGGCGTCAACACCTTCCTCGACGATGAAGGCAAGCTGCGCGGTCCCGCCTATGTGCCCGCTTATGTCCGCCGCTATCCTTGGATGCTGGCAAAGCTGCGCCCCGACACGGATGAACTGTCGCTCTGCTTCGATCCCACCAGCGAAGCCGTCGGCGAATTCGAGGAAGGCCAGCCGCTTTTCGAAGACGGCAAGCCCTCCGAACTCACCCAGGGCGTGCTTAAATTCTGCGAGGACTTCGAGCAGGCTGCCGCACGCACCGGCCAGTTCATGAAGGACCTCAAGGAACTCGACCTGCTCATGGATGGTGAAGTCGCCATCCAGGTGCCCGGCAACGATCAGCCCTTCGTCTATCGCGGCTTCCGCATGGTGAATGAGGAAAAGCTCCGCGACATGCGTGGCGATCAGCTTCGCAAGATCAGCCAGAACGGCATGCTGCCCCTCATCTACGCGCATCTCTTCTCGCTGCAACTCATCCGCGAAGTGTTCGAGTCGCAGGTCAACCAAGGCAAAGGACCGATTTCTGTCCCGCAGGCGCCTCAGCCCGCCGAAGCCTGACAAGGAAAAGCAACCTGGATCAAGCATGTTAAAGAAAAGCTTTCCGCTCGCCCCTTGAAAGTGAGCGGGGCCTTCTTTATCTTCCAAACATACGGCGCACCTGCCCCCCTTTCGGGTGTGTCGTATGGGCGCCTCCCCCTTTTGGAGGCGTCTCCTCCCTGAACCTTGGCCACCCCATGTATTACATGGGGTGGTTTTTTATGGGTCGAAGACAAGGAGCAGGGCGGGCGAAACCGGTTTCGCTTGACGGCCTACCCCGCTCCCCGTAAACGCCACCGCCTGCCAGCCGCCATGCGGCCAAGGCCCCTTCGTCTAGCGGTCAGGACGCGGCCCTCTCACGGCTGAAACACGGGTTCGATTCCCGTAGGGGTCACCATTCAGCGCAAATCATGCATTGGCTAAGCAGTCGCTCACGCACGTGGCCGGGCGTTCCCTTCATCCCTCGCGACTCGAAGAGGGATGACCCCTGCCGCCGTTCGCCCTGAGCCTGTCGAAGGGCTTCTCTTCTTCAAGATGAGGGTTTCGACTGCTGCCTGCAGCAGTCGCTCAGCACAGGCTCCGCCCGGATCAATCCGACAGGGTTGAGAAATTCATATCAAGCACATGCCACAAACCATCTTTGTTGCGCGTCGATCGAACAAACTGGCGTCTCTGTCGTTTCACTCCTGTCGAAATTGGAGACCAACCATGCGTAATACCATTCTTTTGATTGCCGGATTGGCGGCTGCAGCCAGCGTTGGCGGCTGTTCACGTGAGACGACGCGCGACGGTCTGCGTGGCGCGGGCATCGGCGCGGTCGGCGGCGCGGTCGCTGGCGCGATCGTGCCTGGCCTGGGCGTGGCCGAAGGTGCGGCGATCGGTGCAGCCGGTGGCGCTGTGGTGGGCGCAGCAACTTCGGATGGTGATCGGCGCTGGGAACGCGATCGTCGCGGCCGGGAATATTATATCGATCGCAACGGCCGCCGCGTTTACCGCTAGGCCCGAGGTAGCCGTGCATGCTGCGCGGCCATAGGTGAGATGACCATTCCTCAGGGGCAGCGATGGCAGGGTCGGGACAGGATCGCCCCTGCCATCGCAGCGCTCCTGATCAATGCCATCATCGGATATGCGTTGATCATAGGTCTGCGCGGTCCCGCCTTATGGCAGAGGGCGGATGACGAGTCCCCGCTCGCGCTCTTCGACCTGCGGCCCCCCGAGCGTGAAAATCCGCCACTACCACCTCGCCAGGAGATTAAGGCTAAGGAGGAAGGTGGAAGCCCCTCTGCTCCCAAAGCAGAGGCGCGAGAGACGCGGCCCGCACCTCCAAACCCGGCGAGCCTTAAGGCGCCTATCCCGATAATCACCACCCCGAACCCGCCTTTACCCACCGCGCCAGCATCTTCGATGACCAGTGGCGCTGGCGACGGGGGCGGCAACGGCGTCGGCACGGGCGCAGGGCGAGGAACGGGCACCGGATCCGGCTCTGGCCAGGGAGACGGGGAGGGAACCTTCTCCAGGGCACGCCAGACCGGCGGCCGCTTCCGCAATTCCGACTTCCCCGACTCCCTGCGCGGCGTGGGCCGGGTCAGGATTGGCGTGCGCTATGCTATTGGCCCTTCCGGACAGGTGGACAAATGCGAGGTGATCGAAGGGAGCGGCTATTCCGAGCTCGACGCGATGACCTGCCGCATCATCATGGAGCGATATCGGTTCCGGCCCGCTCGCGATCCCGACGGCTATGCCGTCACGGAGGTGCGAGAGGAAGATTATCGCTGGCGCGTTCGCTAGGTGGGTGCGCCGATCAGCGGATCAGCCCCAACGCCCACCATCCCGGCAGCGCTGCAACCGCCTGACAAGTGCCCAGCGGAACCCGTGTCGCCGCCGTCATTCTGCGCCCGCCAGCCATGCCCACTAGAACAACCAACAACCCCAGGCTCGCCGCCATCAGCAATATGAAGGGCAGCGCTTGCCAGCCGAACCAGCCCCCCAGCGCGCCCATCAGCTTGGCATCCCCCAGGCCCAATCCCTCACGTCCACGCACCGCGCGATAACTGAGCGCGATGATCAGCAGCGCGGCATATCCGCCCGCCGCTCCAATCAGCCGGTCCGCCAGCATCGCATCCGTCACCCAAAGACCAAGCGTCAGCCCAAAAAAGGCAAGCGGCAATGTCAGCGCATCGGGCAACCAGAAATGCCGCCAATCAAGCAGCGCCAGCGTCAGCAGCAGCCATCCGAGCAGCGCCCATCCCGCACCTGCCAGCCCCGGCACCAGCCCACATGCAAGCGCGCCGATCACGGCACATGCCACTTCCACACGCCCATGCAGCGGATCGATCTTCGCGCCGCAGATCCGGCACCGTTCTTTCAGCAGCAGCGCGCTGACAATCGGTACAAGATCGATCGCACCCAACACCCGGCCGCAGCCATCGCAAGCCGACCGTCCACGCGCGACGCCCCGCCCTTCTGGCCAGCGCAGCACCAGCGTCCCCAAAAAGCTGCCCGCAATCGCGCCCGCGACAGCGCCCAGCACCGCCCATAGCGGATCAATCACAGCGTCCCTTCGACCTTCAGCTCGCGCGCGCCGCCTGTCCCGGCGAAGCCAGCCTTCGCCAGCGCTTCGCCTAGCGCAGCATCCGCCGTCTCCACCCGCATCTCAGCCACATAGCGCCCCGACCGCCATATGCGCAGGTTCACTTTCTCCAGTCCTGATTGGCTCACCAGCGGCAGCAGCAGCGCCTCGCCATCGCAACTCGCGAGACCCGACAGCCCCTGCGTCAGGTTAAGGCCGGGGAACTGCCCCGCCATCTGCGCCCGCACCCGGCCCTCAGCATGACCGCAGCGATCACCGGAGAAATATGCCGAAACATCTTCCATCGCCAGACTGGCGACCGGCAGCGGCGCAAAGCTTCGGCCAAGCGGCACCGTGCCCGTCACATCATCGATGCCCACGCGCCCAAAACCGACCGTCAGCGCCCCGCTCAGGTCGTCGGCCGCGCCCTGCCGCCGCCATATGTCGAACCGCACCCGGCCCATCAGCAACGACACCGGCGACAAGGCGGCCTTCACCGACCCGACCGGCATCGTCCCCAGCATCAACTGGTCGATCCGCCCGCTCCACAGCGTCCCCCGCACTTCCCGCGCAGCCACGCCCAACCGTTCCAGCCCCGAAAGCCCAAGCGCGATCCGCATCGGCATGAACAGGATCAGCCCGAATATAAACAACAGGAGGACCGCAATCCGCGTCCGCCGCGACCAGCCGAGCCGCCTCATCGCCCCGCCCCCCGCACCAGCACCGCCTGCACCGATACGCTACCCGCCGTCGGCGAAGGCCGCGCGCTCATCGTCTCCACCCGCACGCCTTGCGCCTCCAGCGCCGCGAGCCAGGAAAAAAGCGCCACCGACCGCACCGAAGCCATCGCAATCTCGATCCGCGCGCCGCCCTGCGCCTCCGCCCGCTCCAGCGTCAGCCCGGCCTCGCCCGCGCTCTGGCTCACCAGCTGGTCGATCCCCACCGAAGCCGAGCCGCCTGTCACCCCGCGCGGCAGCGTCTTCAGCAGCTTGACCTTCGCCCGCATCGCCGCATTGCGATCCGTCGCCGTGAGCAGCGCATCCCGCGCCGACCGCTGCGCCCCCGTCAGCCCCATAGCGCCCAGCCACAACAGCACCACAGCCAGCAGCGCGAACATCACGCCCAGCATCCATTGCTCGCGCGGCGACCGTTCGCCCCACATCGTCTTCACCGCGTCCATCATGATCGCACCGTAATATCAGCCAGCGCCCGCCCGCCGGGGTCCTGCGAAGGGGTCGCCGTGATGGTGAAGCCCGCACTCTGCAATGCCAGCAGCACCGCGTTGATCTCTTCCACCTTCGCCGCCGCCAGCGTGGCGCGGATCATCCCGTCCGGGTCACGCGACAGCGCCGTCATCGACACGCCAGACGCCTCCTGCAAAGCGCCGAGCAAGCCCGCCACCGGCGCGGTAAAGGCATAAGCCCCCGCTCCCCGCGCCGCCAGCTGCCGCTCAATCTCGGCCTCGGCCTGGGTCAAGTCGCCAGCCCCCGGCACCACCTGCCGCGCCAGCGCCAGGCTCTCCGCATCCAACCCCCGCGCCGCCGCATGCTGCCGCACCATCGCCGTCAGGGAAATGAGCAGGCTGACGAGCAGGATCAGGCCGCTCCACAGCATGATACGCCGAAGCACCGCCTTGTCGGCCACCCGCCGCACCCGCTTGGCGAAATCGCCCTGCCGCATGTCCAGCGGCGGCCGCTCCAGCGCCTCGACCGCTCGCGCCTCCAACAGGCCAGCGGGCACATCCTCGACCATCGCGTCAGCCACCAGAACGGCCGCCAGGTCGCCGCCCAACGCGACGTCCCGCCCCCTCAGCATCACCTCGCCATCCAGCGATCCGCGCGCGAAACCTTCCTCCCGCTCGGGCAACAGCAAAGGCGCAGGCACGATGATGTCCGGGTCCAGCCCATGATGCTGCGCCCAGAGCAGCCAATGCTGCATGTCGCTCCGCGCCGCGACCGCCACGACATGCGCCCGCGCCGAATCGTCATTCTCGTCCGCCGCCGCAAACAGCTGGTCGGCAGGCACGATCCCGCCCGCCAGCGCCGCCAGCCGCGCCGCGGCACGACCCTGACGGGGCGCCAGTTCAGGATATTGCGCCCAATGCAACGTCACCATTGCAGCAGGCGGCACCAGCATGACCACCGCATCGGCGGGCAAGGCCGTCAGACCGCAAGCCGCCAGCCAGTTCGCCCCCGTCCCGCGTTGCGCCACCCCGCCATCAACGACGCGCATCCACAGCGGCTCGCCCTCTTCGAACAGGGCGACGATCAATCCCTCCGCCAAGCTCATGCACCGGTCCCCAAGCTGCGGCCGATCAACCGCGCCGGGCTCTGCCGCGCATCGATCAGCGCTCGCTCCACCACTTGCGTACCCCCAACGTCCACCGTCACGTCCACCCCGAAAAATCCTGTGGTCAGCTTGACCTGATTGGCCGCTTCCTCAAGCGGATTGATGCCTTGGGCGGCGAGCGGCGCCCAAAATTGCACTGTGCTGCCATAGCCTTCGACTGGCCGCTGCACCAAATATTGCCGCGCCTGAGCGACGCTCACCTGCCCTTGCAGCAGCATTGCGAACAGCACCGCCTGCCCCGGCAGCAGCGTATTGACGTTGATCGGTGACAAATCCGATGTCGGCAGCGCGCACACCCACGGCCGCGCCAGATCATAGATGGCTGGCGTCACGCCATGCACGGCGCGCAGCTCGCTTGCGTCGATCATGAAGCGGTTGGCCGTGCGATAAGGCCACGCCGCCTGCGCATAAACCTCATCCTCCGCCCCGCCGGGCTGGGGCACGCTATCGCTGTCGATCCAGTCGGCAAGCGATGCCGCCGCCACCTGCGCCTGCCGCGCATCAACGCCCAACGCCTGCAACAATGCCTGGAATTGCGCAACGCCGACGGGCCGGACCTTCAGGTTCGACTCATTCTCGCCAGCCACCACGCTGTTGAGATTGAAGCAATTGCCCGCATCGCTAACCCGCGCGCTCGCCACCCCGCCCGGCACAGCGACAGGCTGCGGCGTGCCCATCCAATTCCCGGCCAGCGTCGTCTTGCCCGGACTGGCGGCGACCAGATCACCGATCCTCAGCCGCGCCATCTCCACCCCGGCATCGGCAAAGGCGCGCGCCTGATCCACCGCGCCGCCATTGCCCGTCATCCGCGTCGCCAGCGCCAGCCGCTCCAGCGCTGTCGAAGCAACAACCGCCATCACGGCAACCAGCAGCAAAACCGTCAGCAGCGCCGCACCGCGCTCCCCCTTTTTGCCGGGATCAGGCACCAGCCATCTCCCCTTCCAGCCTTTCGGCAGGCCCCGGCCCGACCAGAAAGCGCAATGTGACCGGCGCCTCACCCGTGCGCGTCACCGTCAGCTCGACGGCACGCGGCATCAGGTCCGGCTGCGTCGGTATCCACTCATCGCGCCATTCCCCGCGCGAATCGCGAAAGCGCAGCGCGACATCATCCACATGGTCCAGCAGCGTAGCGGGCTCCTCCCCCGCCGCGCCATCGACCTGGCGGTAGGTCCGCCGCTCCAGCCGCCCCTGCCGCACCCAATATTCGACCTTTTGCAAAGAAGGGCGCGGCAAATCGCCCAGATTGTCCCAGCCACCACGCACGAATTGCATCACCGGCACGGCCTCGCCCTCGCGATGCGACCAGAATGCAGGGGCCAGCGTACCCGCTTCCGTCCGGCTGATGCGCGGAACCGCCTGCCCAAGATCAGCGGCCAGCGCACCGCCTGCCCGCTGCACGGCGGCCATGTCGTCCAGCCGCTCCTTCACCTGCGCCTGCGCCGACACGCTGTTCCCCAGCAACAACACTCCCGCCGCCGCCAGCATGGCAAAGATCATCAACGCTACCAGCAACTCGATAAGCGTAAAGCCCGCCTGCCCGCGCTCCTCCTGATGCGAGCCAGCCCCATCGGATGCGCGGCTCATCACTGCACCACCCGAACAAAACTTAGCACGACCGGCGACGACCCCGCCTGCCCGTTCACCGTCAGATCAACCTGCAACAACCGCTGGTCGCTCATGGCCTTGACCGCCCGGCTCCAATGCCAGCGCCGCCCGCCATTCTCGACATCGCCCTCTTCGCTGCCCAGCGAAGGCGGCGCGGGATCGGTCTGCACTTCCACCATCAGGTTACGCGCGACAATCTGCCCCAGCGCCTTGCTGTCGAGATCCGCCGCCGTCCGCAAAGTCACCCCCTGCAACCGCACCAGCGCCAGCGCCGCCAGGCTAAACACCGCCAGCGCGACCAGCATCTCGAGCAGCGTAAAGCCTCGCTCACCCGGTGCAGCCCACCTCTCACCCGTGGCAGCCCACCTCTCAACCGTTCGGGCTGAGCTTGTCGAAGCCCCTTCCTTCTTTTCAACAAAGAGATCGGAAACCCAGGACCTACCCACCGACCATGACCTTCCCAGCCATATCGACCGTCACAGAAACCCGCTCAGCCTCCCGCGCCAAAGTCACCGTCATGGCGTCAGTCGGCAGCCCCGTCCCATCAAACCCAATC
Source organism: uncultured Novosphingobium sp. (assembly GCA_946886075.1). The sequence continues at coordinate 128,310 of CAMPHR010000002.1, forward strand.
TGTTGCCGCCCATCCTTGCCCACCAGCGCCCGCGTCCCGGCCTTCCAATTCGCCGTCACGAACGGCTTTTCCTCCACCGGCACCCATTGCCCTCCATCGCGGCGCTGAAATCCATAGCCCGAAGCCGAAACCCAAACCCCCATCGGTCGCGCCGTCACGACTGCTTCGTCGCGCGCGGCAGCAACGCGCGCGGCAAAGCGATCGGCATCCTCGACAACCCGCCCGCGCGGATCAGGCATGGCCAGCACCACCGCAGCCGAAATGAAGCCGATGATCGTCAATACGACCATCAGCTCTATCAAGGTGAAGCCATTAGCGGTTGGCTGACGAACCACTCCCTCCCCGTTCAGGCTGAGCCTGTCGAAGCCCTCAGCCGAGCAGAGCGAGGCACTCCGCCCGTCTCGGACTTCAACCCCGCCCCCTTCAAACGGATGGCGAGCCAGATCAAAGCTCGCTGGAATAAATATCCGCATTTTCGCTCTCGCCACCCGGCTGGCCGTCCGCGCCCAGCGAACTGATGTCGAACGCACCCTTCCGCCCCGGCACTACATAATTATACGCCCGGCCCCACGGATCATCCGGCAGCTTCTTGATATATCCACCTCTGCGATAGCGCTGCGGCTGCGCCAGTGAAGCGGGCGGATTCATCAGCGCTTGCAATCCATCGGTCTGCGCCGGGTAGCTCAGATTATCGAGCCGATACTGCTCCAGCGCCTGCTCGATCGTCGCAATGTCCGCCTTCGCCTTCTCCACTCGCGCTGTGTCGGTCGCCGGAATGACATTGATCGCCACGATCGTCGCCAGCAACCCGATGATGACGATCACCACCATCAACTCGACCAGCGTGAAGCCGTGTTCGGCGGAACGCCTTGAGAAAGTGAAGCCTTCCTCACCTGAATTTTCCCGCCCGTTCGCCCTGAGCCTGTCGAAGGGCTTCTCTTCTTTTGTAGAGAAGTGAAGGGCTTCGACAAGCTCAGCCCGAACGGTCCTCAAACTCAACATAATCACTCCTCAAGCCCCCGTAAGGCTCTGCAATTGCAAGATAGGCAGTAGGATCGACAAGATGATCACCGCCACAATCCCGCCCATCAATATGATGATCACCGGCTCCAGCATCGCCAGCGCGGCGGAGGTGAAGCTGTCAAACTCCCGCTCCAGATAATCCGCCGCCCGCTCCAGCATCGTATCGAGCCGCCCCGCGCTTTCCCCGCTCGCCGCCAGATAGACCAGCAGCGGCGGAAACACGCCCGCTCGCCGCAACGCCGCCGACAGGCTCCCGCCGCCGCGAATGGCCTCCACAATCTCTTCCGACGCCTGCCTCAGCACCCGATTATGCACCGTCTGCGTGGTGAGCGTCAGGCCCTCCATCAACGGCAAGCGGCTCGCCACCATCGTCGATAAAGTCCGCGCCATCCGCGCCGCATGCAGGTCGCGGATCAACCGCCCCAGCAGCGGCAAGCGCAGCAACGTCGCGTCAAATCGATAGCGGAAACTCTCGACCTTCAACGCCCGCCAAAAGGCGAAAGCGCCCACCGCGATCAAAATCGCCAGCAGCCACCAATAGCCAGCCAGAAAGGCAGAAGTCCCCATCACCATCCGCGTCAGCAGCGGCAGGTCCTGCCCCACCGTGTCGAACTGCTCCACCACCTTGGGCACGACAAAGATCATCAGCGCCGCGACGACGCACACGGCAAAGGCGCCCAGCACGCTCGGATAAGCGATTGCCGTCAACACCTTCGACCGGATGACCGCCTGCCGCTCCATCAGGTCGGACAATCGTTCCATGATCGTCGGCAGGCTGCCGGAGCTTTCACCAGCCGAAATCATCGCCTGATACAGCGCTGGAAAGCTCTTCGGCTCCGCGCCCAGAGCATCCGCCAGCCGCCGCCCTTCCAGCACACCCGAATGCACCTTGCTGACAATCGCGCGCACATGCTCCTGCTCGCTCTGCCGCCCAATGGTGCGCAGAGATTCCTCCAACGGACTCACCTGGATCAGCGTCGACAGCTGCCGCGTGAACAGCGTCAATTCTTTCGCCGACAATCTCGGCGCGCGCAGGGAAAAGGCCGCCCGCCTGGCCACCTTCTCCGCCACGTTCGGCTCGATCCGCACGATGAACAGCTTGCGCGCGTCCAGCTTCGCCCGCGCATCCTCGACCGTCTCGGCCTTCACCTTGCCGCTGCGTTCCTTGCCCGCCGGGTCGATGACCAGATAGTCGAACTCAGCCATCGGCGATGGTTTCCACCTCCGCCGCATCGCGCCGCGACACGCGGATGGCTTCTTCCGCCGTAGTCTGCCCATCGCGCACCAGCGCCCGCGCCGCCGACCCCAAATTGGGAGCGTTCAGGAAAGCATGCCGCGCGATCAAGGACTCGTCGCCCCCATCGTTGATCAGCCGCCGGATGGTATCGTCCACCCGGATCGCCTCGAACACGCCGATCCGCCCCTTATAGCCCGTGCCGTTGCACTCCTCACACCCTCGCGCCCGATAGATGATCGTTCCGGGATCGAAACCAAGCAGCGCACTCGCCGACTTGTCCGCTTGCACCGGCTCCCGGCAATGCTGGCACAGTCGCCGCACCAGCCGCTGCGCAATCACCGCGCGCAGGGTCGAGGCGAGCAGGAACGGCTCCACCCGCATATCCCGCATCCGCGTAATCGCCCCCACCGCATCATTGGTATGCACGGTCGACAGCACCAGATGCCCCGTCAGCGACGCCTGCACGGCAATCTCCGCTGTCTCCCGATCGCGAATTTCGCCGACCATCACCACGTCGGGGTCCTGCCGCAGGATGGCCCTCAGCCCGGCAGCGAAAGTCAGACCGACCTTCGCATTCACCTGCGTCTGCCCCACCCCCTCGACCGCATATTCCACCGGGTCCTCCACGGTCAGGATATTGCGCGTCCCATCATTCAACTGCCGCAGGCCCGCATAAAGCGTCGTCGTCTTGCCCGACCCGGTCGGCCCGGTGACGAGGATGATCCCGTTCGGCTCATGCAAGCCCTCCCGGAAAATCCGGTCAGCCGCCCCCGCCATGCCCAGCAGGTCCAGGTTCATGCCCGCATTTTCCTTGTCGAGAATACGCAGCACCACCCGCTCCCCCGCCCGGCTCGGCAGCGTCGATACGCGCACGTCCAGCAGCTTGCCACCCAATGTCAACCCGATGCGCCCATCCTGCGGCACGCGCCGCTCGGCAATGTCCAGCCGCGCCATCACCTTGATGCGGCTCACCACCACAGGCGCAACATGCGGCGGCATGCGCAAAGTCTCGCGCAACACCCCATCGATCCGCATCCGCACGATCAGGCCCGTCTCATAAGGCTCGATATGAATGTCCGACACACCCTGCCGCGCCGCCTCGGCAATGATGCCGTTGATCAGCCGGATCGCGGGCGCGTCATCGGCGCTGTCGAGCAAATCGTCCGCAGTCGGAATATCGGCAGCGAGAATGTCCAGCTCATCCGCCCCTACTTCCAGCGACCCCGCCATGGCGGCAGCGCTGCCCTCCATCGCATAATGATCGGACAGGTGCCGGTCGAACTGCGCCCCATCCACGAAGCGCACATCGAAACTGCGCGCCAGATGCCGCCGCACTTCCAGCAACACCCGCGGATCGCTCCCCTCGCGCACCGCGATCGTCAGCCGGTCCCCGTCCAGCGGCAACATGACCACGCCATGCTTGCGCGCGAAAACATAGGGGATGTCTACCGCGCGCGGGGCGGTGTGCAGAAACGGTTCGGCAGGCGCGCTCACTTCCACCCCCGTTCGCCCTGAGCTTGTCGACCCGATAGGGCGGGGTAGCCAACGGCCTTACTGACTTGAAGAGAAGAGGAGGGCTTCGACAAGCTCAGCCCGAACGGAGATGGCAACGCGTCTGTCACCGCCGCCCTCCACTCGCCGGAACATCCACCGGCCGCACAACGCCGCTCGATTGCCGCATCGTCGGCTCGATCACCTGCGCCGGAACAGCAGCCGCAGCGCCGGGCTGCACCACCGCATCCCCTGCCTGCATCGGCGCGGGCGGCGTCGCGCCCATATAGTCGCGCACCAGTTCGTCGATGCTGGGCTCAGCCTCCGGATTGCGCGCCAACTGCATGTCCCGCACATAGCCATAGCGTTGCTGCGTCAGGCGCTGCGCATCTTCCTTGGACCGTAGGATGGTGGGCCGGATGAAGACCATGAGATTGGTCTTGCTCCGGCTCTTGCTGCGCGACTTGAACAGCTCGCCGATGCCCGGAATGTCCGAAAGCAGCGGAATCCGCTCGATCGTCTTGCGCTCATTATCGTCCAGCAACCCGCCCAGCGCCAATATCTCGCCATCATCCACGGTGACCGTGGTCTCGATCTCACGCTTGTTGATGATGAGGTCGCTGTTGTTATTGGACACCGGCCCGGCGACGCTCGACACTTCCTGCTTCAGGAACAGCTTGATCGCGCCGCCCGTGTTGATCTGCGGCTTCACCTCCAGCTTGATGCCGACATCCTGCCGCTGAACGGTGCGGAACTGATTGTCGAAATTCTGGCTCAGCGCCTCGCCAGTCGTGATCGGCACCTGCTGCCCGACCAAGATCGACGCTTTTTGATTATCGAGCGTCATGACCGACGGAGTCGACAGGATATTGCTGTCCGTATCCGACCGCACCGCATTGATGATCGCGCCGAAGATTCCATTACGGCCGATCTGCGTCGCGACCCCGCCAAAGCCGCCGGTCGCATTCATCAGGCTATCGACCGCTGCCTGTTGAAGCGTGTTGGACAGATCGCCATTCTGCCGCGTCTCTGTGGTCGTCCTGGTTCCGTCGGGCGCGACTACGGTGGTCGTAGTCGTTCCCAGATCATTGGCCGCCACAGCCCCCGCCAGCGTCAGCAAATTGGGCGAAGCGTTCGAATAGTTAGTCGCAGCAAAGCCCGTCTTCGTACTGCCAATGAGGAATTGCACACCCAGCTTCCGGGCGGCGGTATCGCTGATCTCGACGATGATCGCTTCGACCAGAACCTGCTCGCGCCGCGTGTCCAGCTGCCGGACAGTCTCGCCCAGCATCCGCTGCACATCGCTATTGGCCGCCACGATGATCGCGTTGGCACCTTCATAACGAGTGACGATGGCAGGTCCGCGCGTCGAAATGCCGGAGCCGGAGGATCCGCCGCCACTCGCCACCGCTACGGGCGCGACCGCAGCCTGTGCAGCCCCGTTCGCCGCCGCCGGGACGGATGCCGTCACAGCCGAACCGGTCGACTGCCCCACCAATTGCTGCAACACCGGCAGCAGCTTTTCCGCGTCCGCATGCTCCAGCCAGTAAACGCGGATTTCGGTGCCGCTTGCCGCCTGCCGATCAAGGTCGCGCGCCATCTGCGCCAGCCGCGCGACGGTGCCCGAATCGCCCCTGATCGCGACCGAATTGCTGCTGTCGATCGGCACGATGGTCGCCGCCCGCTGCGCCCCTTCGGCCCCGTTCTGCACCAGCGCCTGAAGCGAGGTCGCGATTTCACGCGCGCCAGCATTGCGCAGCGTCACCGTCTGCGTCGCCGCCGTGTCGCGGTCGATCCGCGCCAGCACCTGCCGGATGCGTCCGATATTATCGGCATAGTCCGCCACCACCACGCTATTGCCCGCACGGTTGGCCGTCACCGATCCGTCCTTGCTGACCAGCGGCCGCAATGTCTCCAGCGCGCTGGCGGCATCGATCGATCGCAGCCGGAAAACCTCCGTCACGAACTGGTTGCGATTGGCTCCCCGTCCAACGACGCTCGGCTGCCCTGCAGCTCCATCGGCTGGCTGGATGCGATAAGCACCTCCCGGCGCTGGCACGGCGACCAGCCCATTTGCCCGCAGGGTCGAAAGGAAAATCTCGAAATATTCCGATCGCGACAGCGGCCGGTCAGTCACGACCGAAACCTTACCCTGCACACGATTGTCGATGATGAAGGTCCGGCCCGTCACCCGCGCCGCATCCTGAATGAAGGCGCGGATGTCCGCGTCCCGCACATTCAGCGTCTGCTGCGCCGCTACCGGAGAAGCGAGTGGCGCGGCCAAAGCGAGAGCCATTGCAGCGGAAAGAAGGAGTTTTCTGGTCATTGGCCTTGCAGAGTAAGGTTGATCGTCGAAAGGCTGGCGCCCCGCTCGACGGCCAGGGAAATACGCGCGCCGGGCATGATCTTGCCCTGCAACGCCTGGAGGTCGCTGGGTGAGCCAACCGGCTGCCCATCGACCTGGGTGACGATGTCGCCGGGCTGGAAACCGGCATTCTGGAAAGTCGGCCCCTTGGCCGTCAGGATGAGGCCGGTGATGCGCCCATTTTGCATGCGCGGCGCAAAGCCGATGTCTCGCTTCAGCCCGTCAGCGGTCGGATTGTCGATGCCGACGGCCGGAGCCGGAACCACGCCACCTTCTCCGGCCGATGCCGTCGGCGCAGGCTGTGACTGGTCGAGGAATATCTGTTCTTCCGCCCCGCCCCGGTCGATGGTGACATGATCGAACGCCACGGCTTTCAGCAGCACGCCCGGCAATATCTCGTCACCCACGGCCAAGCTGTTCTGCACGCCGTCCGGCCCCGCGATGATCGCTGACCCCAGGCCGGACCCCTCGTTCAACCGGATGCCGTAGACGGTCAGCGCCAGCGACGTGACCACCCCCCCGCCAGCCGCCTGCTGCGGCCCGGCCCGATAAAAGGGATCGAAGCTTGAAAATAATGCCTGACGCGCAGCGAAATTGGGGAATTGCGCCTGCCGCCCTTCCCACGGTCCAAAGCTGCCAACCGGCGTCAACACCACCCAGATCAGCCTCGCGCATTGCAGCGCCAACAGGCCAAGCAGCAGCTTTTCAGCCACCCGCACCCAGTCGATCGGGGCAAGGCGGCTGCTAAGGCCCTGAAAGTTACTGCGAAACGGCACGCGCATGGAACTTGGTGATCCCCCTTGACACCCGCGCTGCTAGGCAATTGTTTTTACTGCTGGATGACAGAAATGTGACCTATCCATGACAGGCGCAATCCGCAAGCGATGGCGCTTGCATTTAGGGCGACGGACGGTAGCAAAAGGCCACGAATCTTCGGCCCGGTAAGGCGTCCAATGCAGAGCCCACTCCTTCTTACAGCAGCCGATGCCGATCCGGACTGGATCGCTTCACACCGCCATGTTCAGCGCGTGCCTAGCCGTGATCTGATGCTTTTCATCAAACGCGGATTCCTGACGGGAGAGGAGTGCGAGGGACTGATCGAGCGGATAGAAGCGCGCCGCCGCCCCTCCACCATAGCCGACGCGAACGGCGACACCGCCTTCCGCACCAGCGAGACATGCGATCTCGACAAATCCGATCCCCTGATCGCTGCCATAGATGAAAAGCTCGCCGCCTTCGCGGGCATAGACCCTGCCTTTGGCGAGCCGATACAGGGCCAGCGCTACGCCGTAGGTCAGGAATTCAAGGCCCACACCGACTATTTCGATCCCGCAGGGCTCGATTTCACGCGTTACTGCTCCGTCTCGGGCAACCGCACATGGACGTTGATGGTCTATCTCAACCAACCGCCCGCAGGTGGCGCGACCCGCTTCGTCAAGATCGGCAAGACTGTCCAGCCGGAACGCGGCAAGCTGCTCGCGTGGAATAATCGTGTCGAGCCCGGCCGCTACAACGACGCCAGCCTGCACCATGGCATGAAGGTGCGCAGCGGCGTCAAATATATCATAACCAAATGGTATCGCGAAAAACCCTGGGCTGAAGCTTAACGCCAGAAGAGCTTGGCATCCGCCAAGGCTTCGTAGGCGTCTTGGGCAGCAGCCAACAGCTTCTTCTTGCCGCGTGCACCGCCTGACAATTCCGCGTCCGTCGGCAATCCGTGCTGCGCCAATATGGTGCCGGTGCTGGCGAGGTCATTGAGCGCGCCCAGTACATCCTGCAAATCTTCCAGCCCTTCGATATAGCGCCCATATCGCCGCTGCTGCTTCTTGCCATCGAACAAGCTGCCGAAGAATTCCGCAGCATAGCGCAGCTTCTTCGCTTTCTTGCGCACCTCATGACGATGCTCATCGTCCAGCTTGGCCAAGCGGTCCGCATGTTTCAGAACCCAGCGATGAAACTGGTTCAGGCGGCGCGCGGCAAATGCGTCCGCCTGCTCGTCGTCGTTGCCGTCATCAGAACGGAGCGTCAGCCATTCCACAATGTCGATCATCAACGCCCGCGCCCGGGCGGACTGCAGCGCTTCGATCACCCGTCCATGCACGATGGTGCGAGCTTGGCTTATCTGCTCCTCCAGGCCATCGGGCCTGATCCTCTCGATGAGCACATCCAGGTCGCGCGCTTCGCCGAGCAGCTTGGCGAGCCATCGCAGGTCATCCTGAAACCGGGCGACATCCTGATCCTTCAACTTTGGCTTGAACAGCGTCAGCGCAGAACGCAGCCGCCTGACAGCTACTCGCGCCTGGTGCAAAGCCTTAAGGTCATAATGATCCAGCAGCAGATCTTCGTTCAGCCGATACTGCCTGACGCAGGCACGGACGATCACTTCGAACGCCTCTTGCGCCCCGACCCCAGCCTCCAACAAGATGGGCTCAGCCTTGAAGCAGGATGGCGCCGGAGCCAGCAGCCGGTATCCCCGCTCCGATTTCGCCGCGACCCCCATCCGCACCGGCACCGCCACCGCGATCCGTCGCGCGAGGGAAAATAAGGCGTCTGGCCGCCCGCTTTTGATTTCGAGTTCCGCCTCGCAGATCGGCGCCTGCCGCTCGCCCGTCCCTACCCATCCCCGGTCCAACACTAGCTCGATCTCGGCCGCGCCTTCCTTCACGATCCATGTGCGACGCTCAACATCGACCTTGAAGGCGGGCTCAAGCATTTCCGCAGCATCCCCCAGAACGGCTCCTAGCGGGGTGCGGCTATCGATAACGGGCCGGTCGTCAGCGACAGGCATCTCCCACTCGGCTCGCGCGAACAGCCCGCCTCCCCGTCCTCCGCCATCGGCCTTGACCGTCTGGACACGCTTCTCGCCCGATCTACGGATACGCAGCGTATATCCCTGCGCATGCAACTGCCGGTCTGGAGTGTCGAAATATACGGCCTTCAGCTCTGCCCTGTCACTCTCCCCTGGCAGCAGCGCCAACTGCTCAAATGCTTCGGCAGCCTCGCTCGACAGCTCCAGCTTCAGTTCGATTTCCTGATCCACTGCCCGCCTCCGCAACGCCCTGTCCATAGCACAGCGCAGAAGAACGCGCGAACGGCGCAAATAGCAAAAGGGCCAACCTGCGCCTTCGCAGATCGGCCCTTTTCCCTCGCAATTTCGCCCTGCTCAGAAGGCGACGGTCAGCGAAGCCGCAATCGTCGTCCCGATCTTATAGCGGTTATAGAACACTTTGTTCCCGCCCGCTTCCTGGAACTCCTGGAATTTCCGGCCGGTGATGTTCCGGGCCTCGAACTTGAACTCGCTGTTGATCCCGCCGGGCAGCAAGACAGCCTGACGCGCGACGAAGTCCAGCGTGAAGCCTGGCTTTTCCTTGATATCCGGCTGCAGGTTCGGGCCACGGCTGGTCACGCGGGGGCTGGCATAGGTGATCAGCAGCGTCTGTTGCGACAGCTTGTCTGTGTCCTCCAGACCCACCTGGAAATTCACCAGATGATCCGATTGGCCGGTCAGCGGAGCGCCATCCAGGAAATAGTCGGACGCGGCAGGCAACGGGCCGGTCGTATAGCTGTAGGGGATGGTGGTATCCCCCTCGCTCACCTTCAGCTTCGATTGGGTGTAGGTGTAATTGCCGATCAGGACGATGCGGCGGCTCTGCAGGAAGGGCGAACTGGACCAGCGATCAAGCGGCAGATATTTCTGCGCCTCGAATTCCAGGCCGTATAGCTGCGCCTCGGGTGCGTTGGCGAAGCTGGTGGTTACGGAGTAGGTATCGCTGATGGTTGTAAAGGTTTCGACCGGATTCTTGATCTTCTTGTAGAAGGCCGACGCCGTCAGCCGTTCCTCGCGCCCCATATACCATTCAGCGCGAATATCACCGTTCCACAGCTCGCTGTCCTGCAAGAAAGGATTGCCGCGATAAAAGCGGTTCGATTCCGGATCGAGGAAGGGCTGGGCAATCAGTTCACGGAACTGAGGACGCCCGATCGTCTTTGACCCGCTCAAGCGGAACTGCAGGCCCTGGGCCGCCTCCACCGTGATCGTCGCTGCGGGCAGCCAGTAATCCTTGCGGATCTGGTTGAACTCGGTAACGCCCGTCGAATAGACGTCGACGCCCGTCACCGATTGGCGGCCCTTTTCGAAACGCACGCCCGCATCGACCGTGATGCCCGGAACGATCTCCGCCTTCACCTGCGCATATCCGGCATGGGTGCGCAGTGCCGCGTCATACACCGGATAGTTGCCGGAAAACTCCAGCAGGCCGATGTCGTACAGCTGGATCGCCGCGTCCGACAGGAGATAGTCGGGACGCATTTGCTGGGCACCGATCGGCAGGTTGATTGCATCGAAATGCAGCTCGTATCGTGACGAGGTGCGCTTCGTGTCGCTGAACGCATAGCCGATCGTCGCGGTCAGGTCCGGCGAGAATTTGTAGCTGAGGTCCCAACCTGCGGACCAGAGATCTTCATTCAGATCGCTGAAGGTAACTGAAGCATCGCCACGCTGACGGTTTAGTGCGTTGATGAAGCGATCGCCAACGGGATCGGTCGCCAGGTCCCGGTTGCTGCGCACATAGACGAACTCACGCTCATAGGGCGCCTCGCGCTGTGAGTTGGCATAGCCGCCGCGCACGTCCAGGCTAATGTCGCCCAGCTTGAATTCGCCGACCATCTGCGTGTCGATCAGCTGGCGCTCATACCATGCGGTCTGCTGCGTCAGATAATCGCCGCTCTGGATCAGGCCATCATTCTGGCCAAGCGCCAGCGCGCTGCGCTTCAGCGTGTCGCGGATATAGACGTTGGTCCAACGAAGCTTCTGCTCGCCCCATTCTACACCGACGCCGAGCAAGCCGTTCACGGTCACTTGGTTCTCGGTGCTGATCTGCTGGTAATTCTTGCCGGCGCCCTGCGCGAGATCGAGCGATGCCTGCTGCAGCGTGTCGCGGGTACGCCACTTGTTGCTGTAGGACGCCGTTGCGATGATGCCCAGCCGCGCGTCGCTGCCGACATCGAACGCAGTGCCCCCATTCAGCGAAGCCGAGAAGTTGAACGGCAGGCTGTTGGTACGCTGCACGACAGACGTGTTCGCGTTCTGGAACTCCATCGCGATCGCGCGCTGGTCGGCGCGCGGGATGTTGGAGAAGGGAACGCCGCTGCCGATCGCATTTTGCAGGAGCGAGGGCACATCGCGCGTGCCATCGTCAAAGCCGGTCCAGTCGGACTTGCTGCCATAATGGGTATAGCCGAGCTGACCCGATGTCTCCGTATTGGCGGAAACGCCAAGACCCAGTTCAAGGTAGCTTTCTGCCGGGATCGCCTTGGTCGTCAGGTTGATGACGCCGCCGCCGAACTCTCCGGGGAAGTTCGCCGAATAGCTTTTCTGCACCAGGGTCGATGCGATCACGCTGGTCGGGAAGATGTCGAGCGGAACGACGCGCTTGAGCGGTTCCGGGCTCGGCAATGGCGAACCGTTGAGCAGCGCAAGCGAGTAGCGATCGCCAAGGCCGCGCACATAGACATAGCCGCCGGACACGACCGACAGGCCAGTAACGCGCTGCAGCGAGCCTGCGATGTCGCCCTCGCCCGTGCGCTTGATGTCCGCGGCCGACAGCACATTCACCACCTGGGGCGCTGCCTGCGAGATGTTGCTCGTGCGGCGGCCGGTGACGATGATGTCGGAGCCCGGAATTGAGACATCGACATTGCCCGTCTGGGCATCGGCCTCTTCCGAAGCACTGGCCACACCGGAAGTCGGCGCTGTGTCGGGCGTAGTTTGCGCCATCGCCGCCGGAGCGGACAGCGCGGATGTAATGAGCAGCAGGCGAGCCAGGCTGAGCGGCTTCGACATGGCTAATGTCCCCCTTGGGAAAATTTTCTGCAAAGAAGGCGGGGAAGCGCTGATGTCACGCTCCCCCGCCCCTGTTGAGGTCAGGTTACCGTTCAGGCGGTCGGGATGTCGGTGCAGTTGCCGGCGGTGGAGCCAAAGCTCGCCGTGACCGAGTTGCAGGTCCAACCGGCATACCAGTTGTCCGTGCTATCCTTGACCGCGCCGATATAGTTGGTCGTGGTGAAGGCGGCGTCGATCGTCTTGGGATCGATCGCGGTACGGGCGGTTTCCGTGGCGCCGTTGATGAACAGGTTGGTCAGCGACGGCGTGTAGCTGATCGTGCTGTTCGCATCCGTCGTGAAGATCGACTGGACCACTGCCACGTCAACGCCGCCGGTTCCCTTGAACGGCGTGGAGTTGCACTGCATCGCGACCGACAGGTAGCGCGGCTTGCCCGCGTCCTGCAGGGCGGTGTCGGCATCACGAACCGTCGCAGCGCTGTTGATACGGAGGCAGCTCTGCGTCGGACTGACGATGATGCCGTTGACGAGCGTCAGGTCAGCGCCACCGCGCAGCATCATGGTGGCGCCGTCGTCACCGGTGTTCGACCGCTGGATGTGCGTGAAGTTGGCGACCTTCAGATACTGGCGGGGCAGTGCATCTTCAGAGAAGCTGGTGCCGGTGGTCGAACCGTTCGAGTCGGTTTCGAGGAAGGTATCGCCGATACCGCCAGCCTGTGCCGCGCCTTCGCGCTGCGCCGAGATGATGAACTGGGCCGTGCCGCGGAAGCCCACGTCGGTATCCAGATTGTCGTCTTCGTTGCCGGTCAGGACGAGATATTTGAGGTTCGCGGCGCCGCCGAAAATCTCGATGCCGTCGTCCGAGCTGTTGTGGACCTGGATGTGGTCAAGCTGCGTGCCCGTGCCGACACCCGATGGGGTCAGGCCCTGCAATTCCTTGCTGTCGGCAAGGACGAAGCCCGAATAGCGGATCTGCACATAGCTCATCCGGCCCGAATTGTCGGCGTCGTTCGCGCCACCATAAAGGGCGTTGGTGGTGCCTTCGGTGTCACGCTCGCATGCGGTGGTGCCCGGTGCGGCGTTCGGAGCCTGCGAGCAATCGGTGATCTTCGCGCGGCCGAGCAGCACGACGCCGCCCCACTGGCCCGACGACTGGTCGGTCGAGTCGCCCTTCACGTTCGCTTCGCTGGTGAAGACGATCGGCTGCGACGCGGTGCCGACGGCGTTGATCTTGTTGCCGCGGTTGACGGCCAGATATGCGTTGCCGGTCGAGGCGTAGACGACGACGCCAGCGTCGATGTTGAGCGTGACGTCGGTGTTGGTGCTGGCCGCACCCTGGTCGGTACCAACATCAACGCGGCCAGGCAGCGCGTAGATCACGCCCGTAACCTTCGGCAGCGTCGTGGTCTGCGTGAAGCGCGCAGGCAGCTGGCACACGCGCCAGTTGTTGCCGCGCTTGTCTGCGATGGTCGGTGTCGCAGTCGGATTGATCAGCTGGTTCGGACCCGCGATGTTCGGGCAGTTGGCGGCAGCGGTGACGTTGCCACCGGGGGTGGGGGTCGGCGTGCCGGGCGTAGGCGTAGGCGTGCCAGGCGTTGGCGTCGGGAGAACGATCGTGCCCTCTCCCGGCGAGGCGATGTCGTCGGCGCCGCAAGCGCTCAGCGCGGCGCAGGCGCAGCCCGCCATCAGAATGGTAGTGATGCGATTAGTCTTGACCATGTCGTCTCCGCTCCGGCCTTGCCGGTTTGTGGTAGGATGCGGAGCGAAGGGGATTTTCGAATCGGACAACGCCCCCTGCCGCCCTCAATCGCGGCAGCTAGGCGTGGCAGATGACAGGCGCATTTTGCTTCGGTTACCGAAGCGTGACTTTTAAATGACAGTTTAAAGACCAATGTTGCACTTCGGCGACGACAGCTTCTGGAAACGAGAAAGCGCCACCCATGGGATGACGCTTTTCGTGAACCTGAAGACCAGGCATCACCGCATTGCGTAGCTCGCTTCCAGACGGCCGAGCGCGCGGCGAGCGACATCGCGGGAGGACGCTTCTTCGCCATTGGCGAGCAGCAGCGTTGATTCGGGAGCGAAGCGCGCAGACCGATATGCCTCCCGCGCATCCTTCATCTTGCCCAGCCCCGCATAGGCATTGCCTAAATTGATAAGGCGGGCCGGATCATTCGCGCCGTCAGGCCGCATCGGTGCCAGTCGGTGAGCGGCCCCTTCATAATCCTTTGCAATCAGGGCAGGCGCAGCCAGGCAGCCATCCGGCACGCCCACCACGACCACTTCTTCAGATGCGGCCGCAGCCAGGTTGGGGATGGCCGCGATGATTGCCACCCCAAGGAACGCTGCCATTTTTTTCATCCGATTTCTCCCGACAAAACTTTCTACAATAGCCGGGATTATTTCACCTTGATGACATCAGCACAAGCAACCCAAGACCTTCAAAAAAGGATTATTATTCTTTTATCTTCAACCAGTTACACGTTTTTCTTTCAACTGTCATAAAAGTGTAATCGCAATGTCTTCGTTCACACGCTGCGATTCGTTTCGCTATTTCCTTCGTTAAATTCGCACGGCAAAGCCCGCCGACACAAACATCAGCAGACCTGCATTTCACCGAATAAGGAAGGTCCGGAGGATTCTGTTGCCCGGCTCCTCCGGAAGCCGCTGAATTCCCTTCTGTTGCCCGGTGGGTTCAACCGCGTTCTTTTTGGGTAATGTCAGGCCGTGAGGCCATCAATTACGCAGCAAGAGCAAGAGCCTCGTTATCGTTGGCACTTACGTGTTTTGAACATTTTTACGGCTTACTCAGGCCGGGTGAAGACATCGCCTTTCAACACACGTCGATCCTAGTTCGGCCCCGTCAATCACCCCGCAGACGCGGGACAAATGGTGGAGCCGCCGGGTACTGCCCCCGGGTCCGCTGCGCCTATTGCACGACACGATTTATCACCATAGCCGGGCGAACCCGGCACCGATGCATATGGGATAATGCGTCGGCTTTTTCAACTGGTGGATCAAGCGGCGACCAGATGAACCGCCTTGGGCTTTGCCACCGGCAGGCCGCTCGCCTTCGCCTGCGCCATCAACTCTTCCTTCCGCGCCATCATCCGATCACGCAGTTCGACCAAATCGACATCCGTCTTCCGGCACTGAGCGAACATGCCGTCGGATTGCCGTTCCTCTTCCTTCACATGATGCCTGATCTCTTCCGAAAGCACCGTGACCTTCGCGTCGTAGAAATCATCTTCCGGCGATCCGGCTTCGATATCGTTGACCAGCACCTTGGCGCCGTCATGCTCGACATAGGCTTCGTCCAACGTGTCATCCTCTATTTTCCCCCGGAAAGCCGGGTAGAAAATTTCCTCCTCGATCATCGTGTGGATCTTCAGCTCCGTGCAGATCTGATGAGCGATTTCCTGCTTGCGGTTCGCAGCCTTCGCCTTTTCGAACTGTTCGAACAATTGCTCGACCTTGCGATGATCTGCTTTCAACAGGGCAATCGCGTCGGTAAACTCAGCCTTGGCCATCTTTGTCCTCCTCACGAACAATATTGCCAAGAAGCGGCCAAGGTCCTTCCCGGTTCCCACATAACTTACTCATGCCCCATGTCATGGCCGTGGGGCTTCGCGTGGCCGCCAGCTCGCAGGTACCGATCGTCTATTTCGCGGATCAGCTGCTCGGCATCCTTGCCGCCAGCGATCTTCAAGAGCTCATCCACTTTCGCTTCCAGCCGGTCGTCATTCTCCTTGGAAGCGGGCGATCCGACATAGAGAAAATAGGCGAGGCCGACGACTTGCCAAATCAGCTGGAGAAATTCCGATTGCCAATTCTCGAACGTGTCCCGCCCCATCTCGACCGCGTAGGACGTCAGCTGCGGCACCTGTCCATGTGATTGCGCCTCATCAACATAAGCCCACCAGCCGAACAGCCAATGTCCCGCGATCGACACCAGGAAAAACAGGGCGGTAATCCAGCCATAGGCGTAGCGTTTCATACGACCTTCCCTCATTTTCATTACGGAAGGACAACGCAAACGCGTCAAGTCGGTTCAACCGGCAGCCGCGCCGATTCCGATTGGCCCAGCGCGGAACGGTCTCTATAGCCTTTCCCCCATGATCCTCGTCATCGACAATTATGACAGCTTCACCTGGAACCTCGTCCATTACCTCATGGAGCTCGGGGCCGAGGTAGAGGTCGTTCGCAACGACGCCATTTCGGCAGGCCAAGCGCTGTCCAGCGGCGCCAGCGCCTTCCTGTTGTCTCCAGGTCCCTGCACGCCGAACGAAGCCGGGGTCAGCCTTGACCTCGTGGCGGCTTGCGCGGACGCGGGCGCGCCCCTGCTTGGCGTGTGCCTTGGCCATCAGGCGATCGGGCAGCATTTTGGCGGCCAGGTGGTTCGCGGCGGCCTGATGCACGGGAAAACTTCGCCAGTCACCCATGACGGCACCGGCCTTTTCGCGGGCATTCCATCGCCTTTCACCGCGACCCGCTATCACTCGCTCATCGTGGACGACATCCCCGACAGCCTTGTCGTCAATGCGAGCAGCGAGGATGGCTCGGTCATGGGTTTCCGCCATCAGAGCCTTCCCATCCACTCGGTCCAGTTCCATCCGGAAAGCATCGCAACCGAATATGGGCATGAGATGCTGGCGAACTTCCTCCGGATCGCTGGCCTTTCGGTAAAAGAGCAGGCAGCGGCCTGATCTCACCGCCCATTGGGCGGCAGTGACGATAGTTTCCCGCCGCCTGCCCTCGACTCCGGCGGCTCGTCGTGATTAAGGCAGGCGCGATGACCCGACTGCCCGATCCTGCCCTGCCGTTAAGCGCAACCGAGGCCGCTAACGCCTTCGATCTTCTGTTCGACGGCGACGTGTCGGACGACGATATCGCCGCTTTTCTCGTCACGATGGCAAAGCGCGGCGAAAGCGCGACAGAGATTGCCGCCGCCGCCCGGGCGATGCGCGCCCGCATGATCCCCATCGCCGCCCCTGCTGGCGCCATCGATGTGTGCGGCACTGGCGGCGATGGGCATCATACGCTCAACGTCTCGACCGCCGTCAGCCTCGTCGTCGCCGCCGCCGGAGTTCCAGTCGCCAAGCATGGCAATCGCGCAGCCTCATCCAAGGCTGGTGCCGCCGATACGCTCGAAGCACTCGGCCTCGACCTCGACAAGGCCGCTGAAAGAGCGGAGGCAACACTTGGCGATCTCGGCATCTGTTTCCTCTTCGCGCAGAAGCACCACCCCGCGCTCAAGCGCTTCGGTCCGATCCGCAAGGCCATCGGCCAGCGCACCATCTTCAACCTGATGGGGCCGCTCGCCAATCCGGCGGCTGTCCGCCGCCAGCTCGTCGGGATCGCGCGTCCCGCCTATGTGCCCATCTATGCCGAAGCGCTGGCTGATCTGGGCGTCGATCGTGCGATGATCGTGTCCGGCGACGAAGGGCTCGACGAGCTTTCCCTCGGGGGCGGCAATGATGTCGCTGAAGTGACTTCCCAGGGGCTCGTCGCCATGCGCCGGATCACTCCGGCAGATGCTGGACTGCCGACGCATCCGGTCGAAGCCATTCGCGGCGGCGATCCTTCCCACAATGCCGCTGCCCTCCGCGCCCTGCTTCAGGGGGAACATGGCCCCTATCGCGATGCGGTCCTTCTCAATGCTGCTGCCGCGCTGCTGGTCGCGGACGCGGTCGCTGATCTGCGCGAAGGCGTGGAGGAAGCCGCCGAAACCATCGATCGCGGCCTTGCCAATGCGTTGCTCAACTGCTGGATTGCCTATAAATGACCAACAAGCTGATCGAAATTTGCGAAACGAAGCGTGAGGAAGTGGCTCGCCGCAAGGCTGCAATGACCGTATCCTCGCTTCACGCCCGCGCCGCTGAGCAGACGCCCCCGCGCGGCTTCCGCCAGGCCCTCGACAGCGCCG
This sequence comes from uncultured Novosphingobium sp., assembly GCA_946886075.1. Next base: position 146,193 of record CAMPHR010000002.1, read on the forward strand.
CACGCTCGGGCTTCGGCCTCATCGCCGAGATCAAGAAAGCGAGCCCCTCCAAGGGCCTGATCCGCGAGAATTTCGATCCGCCCGCGCACGCCCAAGCCTATGCCGCCGCCGGGGCCGCCTGCCTCTCCGTCCTTACTGACGAGCCCTATTTCCAGGGTCATGACGACTATCTCACGGCCGCCCGCTCCGCCTGCGCCCTGCCGGTCCTGCGCAAGGATTTCATCGTCGATCCCTGGCAAGTGCTGGAAAGCCGCTCGCTCGGCGCCGACGCCATCCTCATCATCGTCGCTGCGCTGGACGACGGGCAGATGGCGGAGATCGAGGACGCCGCGCTCGGCCTTGGTATGGATGCGCTCGTGGAGGTGCATGACGCACATGAACTCGACCGCGCGCTTAAGCTCCGCTCGCGGCTCATCGGCGTCAACAATCGCGACCTGCGCGACTTCAGCGTCGACTTTGCCCGCACCTACGAACTGGTCGGCCAGGCACCGGAAGGCTGCACCTTCGTCGCGGAGAGCGGCCTTGGCAGCCACGCCGATCTCGTCGCCATGTCCGACCATGGCGTCCGCTGCTTCCTGGTGGGGGAAAGCCTGATGCGCCAACCCGATGTCGAAGCAGCCACCCACGCGCTGCTGACCGGCGCGTGAGCAAGCTCACCCATCTGGATGAAGATGGATCGGCCCATATGGTCGATGTGTCGGCAAAGGCGGTGACCACGCGCGAAGCGATTGCCACCGGCCATATCGCCATGAGCGCTGAAGCAGCCGCCGCCATCGCCCAGGGCCTCGTCAAGAAAGGTGACGTGCTCGCCGTGGCGCGCGTCGCAGGCATCATGGCGGCAAAGCGCACCGCCGACCTTATCCCCCTATGTCATCCCATCGCGCTCAGTTCCGTCGCCATCGACTTCGATCTCGAACCTCAGGGCGTCACGGTGAAAGCGATTGCCAGAAGCGCGGGGCAGACCGGTGTTGAAATGGAAGCGCTCACCGCAACCACCGCAACGCTGCTTACCATCTACGACATGGCGAAGGCGCTCGACAAAGCCATGGTCATCGGCAACGTCCGGCTGCTCGCAAAAACGGGCGGCAAGTCGGGCGATTGGCGAGCGCCGTGAGCCTTCTCCCCGTCGCCGAGGCGCAGGCTCGCCTGCTCGCGCTGGGCGAACGTCTTCCTGTCGAGGAACTACCTGTCTCCGCCTGCTCGGGCCGATGGCTGGCACGCGATCTACTTGCCTCGCGGGATCAACCCTGGGCCGATCTTTCCGCGATGGACGGCTATGCCATAAGCTCGGCAGAATGGCCCGGCCCTTGGCGGATCGCGATCGAAAGCACTGCCGGAGCAGCCCTGCCCCCCGCGCTGGCCGCCGGGGAGAGTTGCCGCATCTTCACCGGGGCACCCCTCCCCCCGGGAGCGGACGCCATCCTGATCCAGGAAAATGCCGAGCTTCGCGAAGGGCTCCTATACCCAATCGGTGATGCGTTAGCCCCCGGGCGGCACGTGCGCGCGACCGCAACCGATTTTGCAGTGAACCAGTTGTTGCTGCCTGCCGGGACCGCGCTCGGCCCTGCGCAAATTGCGCTCGCCGTGCTAGGCGGCCATGGCAGCCTTCCCGTTGGCAGCCGTCCCACCGTCGCCCTGATTTCGACGGGCAATGAACTTGTTCCCCCTGGAGCGCCTACGCCGCCCGGCCGCCTCCCCTCCTCCAACGCGCCCATGCTTGCTACCATGCTCGGTGCCGCCGGTGCAGAAGTGATCGACCTGGGTATCATCCCCGACGACCTCGAAGCGCTGACCCGCGCTCTCAAGGAAGCCGCGAAAGCCGACATCATCCTGTCGACCGGCGGTGCTTCGGTGGGCGATCATGATCTCGTCCGCCCGGCCTTCGCTGCAGCAGGCGGCAATCTCGACTTCTGGAAGATCCGCATGCGCCCCGGCAAGCCACTCATGGCGGGAAAGCTGGGCGACAGCATCTTCCTCGGCCTTCCCGGAAACCCCGTCTCTGCCTTCGTCACAGCGACGCTCTTCCTGCTGCCGCTCGTCCGCCACATGGCCGGGGCCGCCGATCCGCTGCCACGCTCCGCCACGGCGTCCCTCGCTGCGCCTCTTCCCGCAACCGGCGAACGCGACGATTATCTCCGGGCCTTCCACACGACTAACGGTCTCGTCTCGGTGACATCGCAAGACAGCGCCGCCATGGCGGCACTCGCACAGGCGCAATGCCTGATCGTGCGGCCCGCCGGCTCACCCGCGGCGGCTGCAGGCGATCAGGTGACCATCCTGCCGCTATAGACAAGAGAAAGGGGCCGCCAAGCGACCCCTTCCCTTGGACCAACAAACAGGTCGATCAGCGCTGCTGCTTGCCTTGACCGCCCTTGTCCTTGTGGCTTTCGCCCATCTGACCCTGACGGTTTTCCTGCTGCTGCTGACGGCCGCCCTGGCTGGAACGGTCGCCACCCTGCTGGCGGCGCTGATTGCTGTCCTGGTTGTTCTGGTTCGCCATCTTACTCTCCTATTCACCCTCTTTGGGAAGGCGGCTATTGAACGGCTACGGCGCGCGTCTGTTCCTTTCGTTACGCTTGGCGCAACGCGCTTGACTCGCCCCGTTCCGTTTCCTATGCGTTCTCCATCCGTTCTATGGAGGACAAGCAGGCATGCTGACGCCTAAGCAACAGGAATTGCTGAGCTTCATTCAAAACCGGCTCGAAGAAGGTGGCGTGTCCCCCTCTTTTGAGGAGATGAAGGAAGCTCTGGACCTGCGATCGAAATCCGGGATCCACCGGTTGATAAATGCGCTGGAAGAACGCGGATTCATTCGCCGACTGCCAAATCGGGCGCGCGCGCTTGAAGTGCTGAAGCTCCCCGATGCGATGCATCGCGCGCCCAAAGCTGTCGCTCCGCCCAAGCCGCAATTGGTGGCGAAGCCTCCGATGGCGGCCAACGACGTCATCGAAATCCCGCTTCACGGCCGCATCGCCGCAGGTGTCCCGATTGAAGCCATGGAAGGGCAGAATATGCTGTCCGTCCCGGCAGCCCTGCTTGGCGCTGGAGACCATTATGCTCTGGAAGTTTCGGGTGACTCCATGGTCGACGCAGGTATTCTCGATGGCGACTTCGCGCTGATCCAGCGGACGGAAGTGGCGCGCGAAGGGCAAATCGTCGTCGCGTTGATCGAGGACAGCGAAGCAACGCTCAAATATTTCCATCGGCAAGGTCCCAAGGTCAGGCTCGACCCCGCCAACAGCGCCTATGAGGCGCAGGTCTATGATCCGCAGCAGGTGCGCATTCAGGGTAAGCTGGCGGGGTTGCTGCGACGGTATAACTGATCGCTTCGGGGGCGGAATGGCTGGTATGAAGGTTGCGCAATCCAGGGATGCGCATCCCCAACTACTCTACCGGTTCGTACCGCCCCTGCATCAAGATCGATCGCAAGGCCACCGATGCGCGCCAGCAATCGTCGGTCGGCTTTCAACCAGCGCGGACGGCACCATGCGGGCAGGCGCCGGTCGGCGATCACGATATCAGAACGGGCGCAGTCCCGTTCCAGGCTCTCCCTCGGCACCACGTCGCGTGTTCTTGTTACCAGTATCTGCCAATGGCGCCCGCCTCCCCTGACGCTCACCATGCACAGATCCAGGGAGCAGCGTGCCTCAGGCAGCTCCGCGATCGGACCCAGCACGCCTTCATATCCTGCGCTCTCGGAAATCATGTCGCGCACATAGTCGCCCGCCCGTTCACGCAGGATCGCCATGCCGCCGTCCTGGACCCGCACGGCTACATGCCGTCCATCCGCGGTTACCAATATATCGGGAGGCGAACTGAGCATGATGACGGCCATGCCGCCGATGGCCGGCGCCAATCCCAACCAGCGCCACGGCCCTCGCCAAAGCAGACACCAAAGCCCACCGATCACCATGATCCCAAACACGAAGTTGGGAACGGTCGGCGCGGTGACAACTGCCCACGGACTAGCCGCCACCCCATGCGCGATCAGCAGCAACAGGTCGAGCGCACGGCCGGTCAGCCACCATGCCGGAGCGCCAAGGCCAGCGACGTCAAGGAGCAAGGCGAGCGCTTCAAGAGGCATCACGACGAAGGTCGTCAGGGGAATGGCGATAAGGTTGGCGAAGGCGCCCAGCACCCCCGCCTTGTGGAAATGAAACAGCGCGATCGGTGCGAGAACCAGCTCCACCGCGAACCCGGAAAGTAGGAGGACAGCCAAATGCCGCCCCCACCGCCGGACCATGTCTTCATCCCGCGCCGCCGCGAAGGCCCGAAATCGAGGATGCTCGCTCAAAGCCACAAGAGCGATCACGGCCGAAAAGCTCATCTGGAAACTGGGGCCCGCCAGCGCCTCCGGCCAAAACAACAGAACCACCAATGCACCGGCAGCTATCAGCCGCAGGGTGATTGCCTCCCGGCCAAGCGCGAGCCCGCCTAGCACGAGCAGGGCCGCGATACAGGAGCGGACCGTCGGAACCTCGGCCCCGGTCAGCAAGGTATATCCGATGCCAGCCAAAGCGCCGCCCGCCGCCGCGATCAACATCAACGGCCAATTCAATGCGGCGCGCGGGCTGAGCGCCATGAGACGCATCAACAGGAAAATAACCGCGCCAATGAGCGCCGTGACATGCAGCCCGCTGATCGAAAGCAGATGTGCAAGCCCGCTGCGCCGCATGGCCTCGGCGTCGGCCTCGCCGATTGCTCCCTGGTCACCGGTCGCCAGCGCTGCTGCTATGCCCGCTCCATCGCCGCTTGCCTCCGTCAATATGTGCGCGAAGAGGCGGTTGCGCAAAGATGGTCCCTCTGTAGAGGCCTTTAGCACGACGATCGGCTTTATCGCTCTTCCTCTAGCGCCTATGCCTTGAAAATAGGCGCGGCGTGAAAAGTCGTAGGCACCCGGTAAACTTGCTTCGGCAGGCGGCATCAATCGAGCGCGAAACCGGATGACCGCCCCTCTGCCAAGCCCTTCGGGCACATCTGCTGCAGCGATATTCACCCGGATCAGCGAGGGCAGAGCAGAGGTGCCGATCGGCCTTATCGTAACGCGACTCATCTGCTGCGCGGGGACGGCGTCGGCTGACCGAACTTCGCCAGTAACCTCCATGAAGATTGGACGCGGCAACGGCGCTGAGCCAAAGGCCAGGGCTTTGCACCATATCAGCACACAGCCGAACGCCGCGAGCAGCCCTCCCAACATGATCGACTGGCGCAGGCGGCCACCGACTGGCAGCATCATCCCGCAAAAGGCGGCCGCGATCCCGCAGCAGCAGAAAGCCAACCATTGCAACGCATTAGGAAGAGCGATCCACGCTGCGATGCCCACGCCCAGTCCTACGGGAATCCATAAGCCCAGCTGTTCCCGCTCCGACTCCAGCCCACGTTCAACAGCCATGAAAAGCCGCTGCCCGCTGCCTGCCAGAATCCGGGCAACGGACGTTTGTCGTGGCTCAAAAGCCATGCTAGGGGGCGTCGCGTTCATGATTGAGCAAGGCGGATGTCGAGGAATAAGGCGGTGAGTGCAACGGGTTTGAACAAGCAGGTGGTAACCCGTTTTGCGCCATCGCCCACGGGATTTCTCCATATCGGCGGCGCGCGGACGGCGTTGTTCAATTGGTTATTCGCACGGCATCACGGCGGCAAGTTCCTGCTGCGCATCGAAGACACCGATCGCGCCCGCTCCACGGAAGAAGCCGTTGCCGCGATTTTCGACGGCCTTGAATGGCTCGGCCTTTCCGGAGACGATTCTCCGGTTTTCCAGTTCGAACGGTCGCAACGTCATGCGGAAGTAGCCAACCAGCTGCTGGCCGCCGGGCACGCCTATCGCTGTTACGCGACGCCCGAAGAATTGGCCGAGCTGCGTGAGCAGCAACGTGCGGCGAAGCAGCCCATGCGCTATGACGGTCGCTGGCGTGATCGCGATCCTTCAGAAGCGCCCGCTGGCGCACCCTTCGTCATCCGCCTCAAGGCACCGCGCGAGGGCGAGACCGTCATCGATGATGCGGTGCAGGGCCGCGTCGTTGTTCAGAACGCAGAATTGGACGACATGATCCTGCTGCGTTCCGACGGCACCCCCACTTACATGCTGGCCGTGGTCGTGGATGATAACGACATGGGAGTCACCCATGTGATCCGTGGCGACGACCATCTGAACAACGCCTTCCGCCAGCTTGGCATTATCAAGGCGATGGGCTGGGAAGAGCCGGTCTATGCCCATATTCCGCTGATTCACGGTTCCGACGGTGCGAAGCTTTCGAAGCGGCACGGGGCCCTTGGCGTCGACGCCTACCGCGACGAAATGGGCATGCTGCCCGAGGCTGTGCTCAACTATCTCCTCCGCCTCGGCTGGGGTTATGGCGATGAAGAGACGATCTCCCGGGATCGTGCGATTGAGCTGTTCGACATCGGCGGCGTAGGTCGCTCGCCATCGCGTTTCGACATCAAGAAACTGGAAAACCTCAACGCATACTATTTGCGCGAGGCGGACGACCAGCGGCTCGCAGAACTGGTCTTGCCCCGTATCGCGCAACAGCTCGGCACAACCCCTTCGGCGGAGGCGGTAGCGCTTCTTGCGCAAGCCATGCCCTCGCTTAAGCCGCGTGCGAAGACCTTGAACGAAATCGCCGAGGGCGCCGAGTTTCTGTTCAAGAGCCGCCCGCTGGATTTTGACGACAAGGCGATCGCTCTGCTAGACGACTCGGCGCGCGAGCTGCTTGGGAAGACAGCCGACGCTCTTGATACGGTCCAGTCCTGGACGATCGAAGCGATCGACGAAGCGATCCGCCGCGTGGCAGAGGAAGCCGGACTGGGGTTGGGCAAAGTCGCCCAGCCACTACGCGCGGCGCTGACCGGTCGCACGGTTTCGCCGGGGATATTTGATGTCCTTTTCCTTCTTGGAAAAGACAGGAGCTTAGAGCGGCTCGCGGATGCCAGGCAGGCATCGCCGGCTGTTGGCAATTAAGGAGAACAAGATGTCGGACAATAATGCCACTTTGACGGTCGGCGGAGATACCAAAGAATATGGTATCATGAGCGGCTCCGTTGGTCCCAAGGTCATCGACGTTCGCAAGCTCTACGCCAACACCGGCATGTTCACCTACGACCCGGGCTTCACCTCCACGGCGAGCTGCGATTCCGGCCTCACCTATATTGACGGCGACGCTGGCATCCTGCTGCATCGCGGCTTTCCGATCGATCAGCTCGCGGAACAGTCGAGCTTCATGGAAGTCAGCTATCTGCTGCTGAACGGCGAGCTGCCCTCGAAAGCGGATCTGGAAGACTTCACCCGCACGATCACGCGCCACACGATGGTGCATGAACAACTCACCACTTTCTACCGCGGCTTCCGCCGGGATGCGCACCCGATGGCGATCATGTGCGGCGTCGTCGGCGCCCTCTCCGCCTTCTATCATGACTCGACCGACATCAACGATCCGGAACAGCGCAAGATCGCGAGCCACCGCCTGATCGCCAAGATGCCGACGATCGCTGCCATGGCGTATAAATATTCGGTTGGTCAGCCCTTCGTCTATCCGCGCAATGACCTCAGCTACACCGCCAACTTCCTGCGCATGACCTTCTCGGTCCCTGCCGAGGAATATGAGCCCGATCCAGTCATCGTCGATGCGATGGACAAGATCTTCATCCTGCACGCCGACCATGAACAGAATGCTTCCACCTCCACGGTTCGCCTTGCCGGTTCGTCGGGCGCCAACCCCTTCGCCTGCATCGCGGCTGGCATTGCCTGCCTCTGGGGTCCCGCGCATGGCGGCGCGAACGAAGCTGCGCTCAACATGCTGCGCGAGATCGGCACCGTCGATCGCATTCCTGAATATATCGCCCGCGCGAAGAACAAGGATGATCCGTTCCGCCTGATGGGCTTCGGCCATCGCGTGTACAAGAACTACGATCCCCGCGCGACCGTCATGCAGAAGACGGCGAAGGACGTCCTGGAAAAGCTGGGCGTCAACGATCCGGTGTTCGACGTCGCCAAGGAACTGGAGCAGATCGCGCTCAACGATCCTTATTTCATCGAGAAGAAGCTCTACCCGAATGTGGACTTCTATTCGGGCGTGATCCTGTCGGCCATCGGTTTCCCGACCGAGATGTTCACGGTGCTGTTCGCGCTCGCCCGCACCGTCGGTTGGGTTGCGCAGTGGAACGAAATGATCTCCGACCCAGCGCAGAAGATCGGCCGTCCGCGCCAGCTGTACACCGGTCCCGCCCAGCGCGACTATGTGCCGGTCAGCCAGCGCTGATCGACGCGAAACTGGTGAAAATGGAAACGGCGCCTCAACGGCGCCGTTTTTATTTGCGGCTCATGCGCTTGCCGGAAGAACCAGCATGAAGCGCGCGCCTCCACCGGGGGCGTCGCCAATCTGAATATCCCCGCCCATCGCAAGCGCCAGCCGACGCGAAATATAGAGGCCGAGGCCGCTACCGCCAGGGTCGCTCCGGCCAAGCCGCTCGAACTTATGGAAAATTCGTTCCCGCAAATCCTCGGGAACGCCTGCCCCCTGGTCCATCACCGCGATCCAGGCGCGCCCGTCATCGATGCCGGTTTCGATCCGCACCTCACTATCCTCTGGCCCATAGCGTACTGCGTTGCCCACAAGGTTCATAAGGATTTGCAAAGCCCGCCGGAACTCACCTGTGGCGACGGCTTTTCGATCCGGGTCAGGCGAAATGATGCGGATCTTGCGGCTCATCGCCTTGACCAGAAACAGCCCCGCCGCCCTCTTACCGATATCGGCCAGATCCACATCCTCGGTCGCAACGGTAAAGTCCAACCGGTCGATTGCCTGCAGATCGGCCAGATCGTCTATCAGAGCCATCAAATGACGCCCTGCCGCAGCGATATCGGATGCATAACCGGCATAATCCGGCCGCAACGGCCCCTCAATCTGCGCATTGATCGAATCCGCATTGGCAATGATTCGCCCCAATGGCTGGCGCAACGATCGATCAAGGCGCCGTCCAAACTCCGCAGGATATATGACAACAGCAGGCGCGGGCGGAACATGGGGAGCGAGAATGGCGCGGTCGAGCGGGAAAGCCTTGCCCCGATAGCCCAGTAATTGCCCCGCCAGGTCAAACATCGGAAAGCCCGAAAGGCGGAAACATTGTTCAGGCTCTGCTAACAGCGTCGCGATCTGGTCGCGAAAGGCCCGTCGCTGCGCAAACCCGCGCAAAATGGCGAGATCCCCCTCTTCGTCGGGGCGCAATTCGAAATAGCTGGTCAACCGAGCGCCGGGCAAGGGAGGCGTCTGCGGCAAGGCACTCTCCGGGCCCGTGCCTTCCAGAACCATCTGGAACCGCAACTGCGTGTCAACCTGCCACGTCCATCCTTCTGAGACCGCCGCTATGTCCGCTTCACGACGCACCGCATCCGTGGGAGCAACGGCTGCGGCCCGCTCACTCCATTCGATGACGGATAGCTGGACCCCGTCGGCCTCCGGCTTGGCGCGCACCCACATGTCAACGTCGCCACCTTCAGTTGCGGCAGTGACGGAACGGGAAACAGTGACGGACAGGCGGGACGCCAACCGAGCCAGCGCCGCCAGCTGAGGAATGGCAAGGACCGCCCCCACATCCGACCCAGCCTCCCGCTGCAGCGCGAGCAACGGAGCATCGGCGCTCAGCAGCAACCCGTTCGCCGCCACAGTGGCGCGGATGATGGCAGGATGCGCCGGCATGTTCATCAGGTGGTGATCCGCCGCAGATGATCGATTTTCGCGCGAAGCGATCGAGGCGCGCGCAATGCATTCACCAAAGCGTCTGCCTGCCCCTCTGTCAACGCCTGATAACGCTCGGCTTCGACAATGATCGCAGCATCGGTCAGCGAGGGTCGCACCGGGCGCAATGCCAGCAACAAATGGCGATAGTCCGCATCCGATCCGCCCAGCGATCGGCAGAGAGCGGCCAGTTCATTGATGGGACCCATCACCAATATGTCGGCGACATGCGCGCCATCCATCCGCAATCGCCGGGCCGCCAGTGACGCGAATAGCAGGAACCGCCTTTGGCTCAGGGCCGCGCCCAACAGTTCAGGCAGGTCTGCTCGTGATCCCAGGCGCCGCACCAACCTGTCCGCCGCAGCAATCGGTCCGCGCGTCTCGTCATGTTCCGCCAGCAGCGACCAGCCCGCCTTTTCGAACGCGGGCAGGATCTCACCGGCATCTACCAACGACGCACGCTGAACGACCGCCATCAGGCAGGCAGCGGCGGTCCACATGAGTTCGGCATAATGTTCTGCCGGAAGGTCTGGCTGCATCGCCTCATCTTCGCCGCTCAACGAGAGCCAGCGCCCTTCCGCCATCGCAAGCCCGACGAGCGATTCGGTGACCGCCGGATCGTCGGCAGGAAAGAGGATTTCTGCTTCTGTCTCATCCAGCCGGTCGTCCGGTTGGCCAAATTGCCGCAGCAGCAGCGTCACACCGGCCCGCATCTGCATGTGGGCAAGCAATGCCGGGCCAAGCAATGTCGGCTGGGCACAGATCGTCGGCCAACAGATGGGCTCCGGATGCTGCGCCAGGATGTTCGCCAGGTCAGGCCGGTCCAGCGCGATTCGCAACGCATGCTCGATACCGGCGACACAGCCGCCCAGATGGCGGCGGGTTTCCGCCATCAGCGCATCGTGCCGCTCCCGCCCTTCATTTGGAAAGAAGAAGGCCAGATCAATGGCATGACCAATGGGAACGGCGGACATGCCTGCCACGACCGTAGCCGCAGGCCAACTGTCCGCCGCAGTCGGTCCAGTGAGGAACGAAAAGGCGCTCATGACGGGCAACATAGCTGCACGTCCTTAAAATGCACTAAACCCTATGGACGAAATAAATTCAGGCAGTTTTGCGCAGAATGATCGCACCTGCCGAGGCGATCGCCGCCAGCATCGCTACTTCAAATCCCATCATCGTCGCGCCCAGCGAAGTCGTCAGCAGCAGCAGGACGACCGCGCTGGCAGGGGTGAAGATCATCCATGCCCTTGCGCCACCGGTCCGTTGCCAGCGATCGGCGAATTGGATGATCGCGAGCAGCAGCGCCAGACATGTCGCCAGCACACTTCCACCCGCCAAAGATATTCCACCTACGGCAAAGAAAGGCACCACAAAGGCTGTCCAGCCTGCCGGGGGAGCACGGAGGGCCAGTTCGTCGAGCCGGTCCGCGATCTCCGCTAGTCCCAATGCCAGGAGCAACAGCAGAAATCCCGTCGCGGGCCACAGCAACTCAATGGGAACGAGGGAAATCGCTCCCAGCGCCATCGCGGCAACGCGCACCTGCGTCGCCGGAACCTGCGTGCGCATCAGTGCCGGGCTGAACAGTCGGGCAGCGGGACATAGAAGATAATGTTCGGCCAAGCCGCGCATTCTCTTCGCCAACGATCCGGCGGACATCACTGCTTGCGCGACCAGGTCGGCCTGCGCCTGCCCGTCGACCAGCGCTACCCGGCCGGTTAGCAGATCGTCCTGCGGCACGGTTATGCGTCGCGCACCATTTTGCACGGCTGCTCGCACCAATGTCAGCGAAAGGTCCCAATCTCCGATCATGTCGAGCGTGCCAAAGAGCAGATCGGGGCTGATTCGAGCCAGGCCAGCCCATCGCTGACCCGCATCGATCCGCTCGAAGGGAGCGCTGGCGCGGCTGTCGTCCGTGACCAGCAGCGCGTTTCCCTCCCGCTCCGCTATGGCGTCGAAATGTCCCTGCGCGATGACGACTCCGTCCGCGACCAGGACCACGTCTGCGTCGCGCGGGGCGTCGCGCACCATGGACACCATATCTCGAATGAGGGCGACGGCGATCCCATCGGCGCTCAGCCGGTCAACGGCCTGAGACAGGGCAGGCGTGATCACGCTCACCAGGATCAATATGCGGTCGGCTCCGGCCCTTGCGGCCTGCCGCGCCTGATATTCCACCAATGTCTGCCCTGCGAAGTGAAGGCTGGCGCGAAGCGCGCCCGAAGGATCGCTGGACGCCCGGCTGGCGCTGAGAATGGCGGCAAAAGTCATGCTGAGGTGGAACTGACCCGTTCTTGTCTGGACCCGCCTTTTCGCAAGGCTGTCGCCATCGCGCAAGCTTGCTGCGACTCAGCTTTGCTGAAGCCGATCGATCGCCATGCGCAATTGACGCAGAATGCGGGGATCTCCCCGCGCGCAATCCGCCGCTTCGTCGGCGAGGGCCATAAGATGGGTCAGGCCAAAACTCGCCGCCAATCCCTTCAGCCGCCATGATGCGACTTCCCAACCGGCATCGCTCTGCGCGTTACGCAGAAGGTCGAGTTGCCGCTCGGCACTCTCCATGAAGGCGATACGCAGGTCCGCGATCAGCGCGAAATCTTCGCCGACGACGGCAGCAAGAGCGGCATTCAAGGCGCCAGGATCATAGGACATGGGCCGAACGCTATCGGGCTTGCGTTAAGTTTTGGTAACAGGGCATTTTGTTGCGCTGAAAAGATGATAGGATGGGAGCATGAACGGGGGCAGCACCATCGTCGAATTCTGGCGAGACAAGAGCATTGCGACCACTGATGGGTCGCAAAGGGATGAAACACTGCTGTTAGAGCAGGTCATCGACGACGTGGACACGGATGACGAAGCCGTGCAGCGAGGCGATCCATTCGACCGGCGGACGCAATGGATGTTCGCCCTCGCCGCCCTGCTGTGGCTCGGCTTTGCTGCGTGGGCGACGATATCTACGCACCAATGGCAAGCTGGGCCCGCCGCTTGGCCCGGTCTGATAGCGACCATCATTTTGCCGGTCGTGGGCATGGGTGTCTGCTATCTGCTGCTTGCTCGCACCAGCCGCACCGAATCGCGCCGCTATCTGGATGCCGCGCGCGTGCTGCACAAGGAAGCGGAACAGCTGGAGGCGCGGCTGAACCGCATCAACAGCCAACTCGCCACCGCTCGCGAGGCGATGCAGGATCAGGCAGAACTGCTCGACAGCTATGGCGCCGCCGCCAGCAGCAATATGGAGGCATCTGCCGAACTGATCGCCAGCCGGGCGCACAGTACGACGGAGAAAGCGGAAGCAGCGGAGCGTGCGGGCGCTGCCCTTGTCGGGCGCATGGATGCCTTGATCGCAGCCATGCCCGAACTGGAAGAGCGCGCTGCCCGCATAGCTGCGCAGATCATCGACAATGGCCATGCGCTGGCCGAGCGGATCGACACTCTGGAAGCCCGACTTCACGCTCTGGGCGAACTGTCCGACGATGCGCGCGCCCGCACCCTAACCGCCACGAAGAGCTTGTCCGGCCAGCTTACCCAGTTGCAGGAAGCGACCCGGTCAGCGACGGAAGAAGTGAACGGAATGGCCGAAATTGCGGCGGGGCGGATCGACGCCACGGCGCAGAGCGCCCGCCTTGCCATGCAAGAAGGTGCAGCCGAACTTGATCGCCAGGCAAGCACCCTCGCCAGCCTGCTGGATCGGGCACGGGCGGGTATTACCAACAGCGCCGAAGCCACGATCGAATTGCTCAGGCAAAATCTCGACCGTGTCGAAGGCGATGTGAGGCAGCGCCTGGAAGGCGCCGTTGCCCAAGCACAACACAGCATGCTGGCTACCGATCGCGACCTGACAGCGCAGGCCGAGTCCCTGCGCGCGCTAGTAGAAACAGCGCAGGCCGGCATCACCGCGACAAGCCAGAATGCCATATCCGCTCTCTCGCGCGATGCTGAGGAGATCGAGGCTCAGCTTCGTGAGCGTGCAGAAGCCGCCTTCGCTCGCGCTCACGAAGGCGTGACGATTACGGAGGAAGGTCTCGCTCGGCAGGCAGAAGCGCTTGACGCATTGGTCGCCCGGTCACGCGGCAATATCGAGAGCATCGGTGACGAAACCGTCTCAGCGATGTCCGATCACATGACCGAAGTAGAAAGCCGACTGCACCAGATCAATGACCTGGTCGAGGGACAGCGGACCCTGGTGGCCGGGTTGCACGCGACCCTTGGCGAGGCCATCGACACTGCGCAGTCCCGCTTCGCCGCGCTGGAAGAGAGCGCCCTGTCGCGCAATGATCGTCTTACCGAAGCTCTTTCGCGCCTGACTGCCGAAACGCAGCGGATCGATGACTCGCTGGCTGCGGGCGGGGTCACTGCCGAAAAGCTCATCAGCTGCGCAGAAACCTTGCTTGTCGCGCTCGATTCGAGCGTTCGCGAGCTGGACGAGACCTTCCCCGCCGCACTCCAGCGGTTCGATGCGCGCATGTCCACCAGCCGCGAATTGCTGGACAGCGCCGCGCCTGAAATGGAGCGGCTCGAGGCCATTTCCGAAGCGCTGGTCGGCCGCACACAGGAGGCCGAAGAACTGCTGCGTGGCCAGGGCCGACGGCTCAGCGAGTGGCTGGAAAGCACGCAAAGCGGCGTCGAGGCCAACCGCGAGCTGGTTGAAAAGCTGCGCACTGCGCTCGACCATGCACATGAGGATGCGACGCGGATCACCGAAGGCGCGGGCCCTCTGCTGGTTACCGCTTTGCTGCGCGTCAAGGACACAGCAGATCAGGCCGCCGAACGCGCGCGCCAGGCGTTGGCGCGCGCAATCCCGGACGCCGCGCAGTCGCTTGCTGAAGCTAGCGAAGCCGCTTTGCAACAGGCCGTTGATGACAAGGTAACCGCCCAGATCGAAAAGCTCGCGCAGGTTGCGGAAGAAGCTGTCCGCGCAGCGCATCAGGCATCCGATCGCCTGACGCGCCAGCTACTGACCATCGCCGATACGAGCGCCAGCGTTCAATCGCGGATCGAGGAGGCCGAACGAGCCGCCGAAGATCGGGACAGGGATCATTTCGCCCGCCGCTCTGCCTTGCTGATCGAATCGCTCAACAGCACATCGATCGATGTCGCCAAGATCCTGTCGAACGACGTCACCGATTCCGCCTGGGCCTCCTATTTGAAAGGCGATCGCGGGGTCTTCACTCGCCGGGCCGTCAAGCTGCTGGATGCAGGCGAATCGCGCGAGATCGCTTTGCATTATGACAATGATGCCGAGTTCCAGGAGCATGTGAACCGGTACATTCATGACTTCGAATCCCTGTTGCGGATCATCCTGTCCGCACGGGATGGCAATGCGCTTGGGGTGGCCGTGCTTTCATCCGACATGGGCAAGCTCTACGTAGCACTTGCTCAGGCAATCGAGCGGCTTCGTCAGTAAGGTTCGTCGCCCACAAAGAATAAAACTGAACACCGCGAGCGCGACGGGCATCTCCAGCAACGGGGAAGCCTCGCTCACCCACCGGAGCCCCCTCTCATCCGTTCGGGCTGAGCCTGTTGGAGCCGGTCCTGAGCACCTGCTGCAAGCAGGCAGTCGAAGGGCTATCTTCTTCTTTTCATCAGGCCATCGAAGATGCCAGAGCTAACCACCGACCCGGGGGTTCAGGCCCTCGGCCTCGTTCGCGACCAGCTTACATGCGCTGCGACGAGTTCCACCGACAAGCACCCAGGCGGAGGCGGTTAGGCGCTCCTAGCCGTTCCTGTGAAACTCATATTCGAACGCGCGGCCCTGCTGCTTAGTCAGAACCGCTCCGATGATGGCACCCCCTGCACGGCGCAGGCGGTCCACCGCCACCCTCAATCCGCCATGATGATTGCGCCCCCACTCCACGATCAACACCGTCGCCTCGGCCTTCGCGGCAAGTAGCGAGGTGTCGGGAACGCCGAGGATCGGCGGCGCATCGATCAGCACCGTGTCATATCCGCCCTGGACATTGGCGAGCAGCACATCTAGAGCGGACGTGGACAGAAGTTCTGCAGGATTAGGCGGAATGGCACCACTCGGCAGCAGTGACACGCCGGGCGTTCCGCTCCCCACGCTTACTTCTTCCGGCTTGGCCTGGCCCGTCATGACTTCGCTGAGCCCCCGTTCAGCTGTGACGCCGAACAGACCCTGCTGCCGCGGCCGACGCATGTCCGCGTCGATCACCAGTACCCGGCGATCAAGCTTCGCCAGCGCCAGCGCAAGCGCATGGACGGTTGAAGACTTACCCTCGCCCTCCTGCGCGCTGGTGATCAATATCGATTTGGGCAATCCCGCGGAGGAAGCAAGCAACAGCGAGGAAGCAATTGGCACATAGGTTTCCGCCGCCGGCTTGTCGGTAACGGGGACGGTGCCCAGCAGCGGCATGTTGGCCCGTTCCGCCAACGTGTCGGCGGACGTCACCGCGTCGTCGAATACATGCCGACCAGCGACCATCAACAAGCCCAGCAGCAAACCTCCGAGCGAGGCTACCAGCATCGTCGTCCCGATATTTGGCGATGATGGCCGCGAAGGAACGGCGGCGCGATCAAGCGGCTGGATGCGCCCTGCCTGAAATCCCGCTTGCGAGGCCATGTCACGATAGCGTTGGAGCAGGCTGTCGTGGAGCAGTCGATATGTATCGACCGATCGCTCCAAAATGCTCATCTGCACACCGCGCCCGCGTTCTGCTTGCGCTTGCCGCTCTACGCCCGCGATCTCCGCTTCGATCTGCTTTTCACCATGGACGGCGACGTCAAACTGTTCCCGTAGCGATGCCCGGATGCTGTTCGCCATCGCGGTAGCCTGGTCATCCAAAGCCGCCAGCCGCGCCCGAGCCTCCCGCATTTCCGGATGGGCATCCTTGCGGAACTGCCGCTCCTCCACCACTGCGGCGCGGGCTTGCGCCCGCTGGGTCATCAACTGCTGCATGGCGCCATTGTTCAGCACCTCGGGGAGAGTTTCGACACTGGACAGACGCGCGCTTTCCCAGCGCTTTTGCGCCGCGATCCGATCTGCCATCGCCTGGGCACGGAATGCGTTCAACTGCGCAAGCCGGGTCGCCGTCGCGCCAGCCGAGCCGCTGGGCTGATCTCCGGCCGTCTCGACTTCACTGGGCGATGACCCTGTCCGGGCGGCGTAGGTTGCCAAATCCCGCTCCGCCCGCTCCAGATCCCGGCGCGCGCCATCCAGCTCGCCCAACAGGAAGCGCCGCGCCTGAACCCCGGACTCAAACCCACGTTTGAGGTCTGCCCTGATCAAACTGTCGGCATAGCTGTTCGCGACCCGAGCCGATAAAATCGGGTCCGCACTCATAAAGCTGATGCGAATGACACGGCTTTTACCGGGCAGCTGCACTTCCAGATTTTCACGGAGAAGGCTGATGACCGCCTCCGTCTCCACCTGCCGCTGGCTGAGTGAGCCCGACCCTCGTTCAGGGCGCCGTTCATCCATGCCGTCGAAAAAGGTGCTGCTGCCGACCAGCGCCAATTCCCGTGCCACATCTTCTGCAAGGGCGCGGCTGCGCAGCACTTCCAATTCCGTCTGCATCAGCGCTTCGTTGTCCGATGGCGCGGCAGGCCGCTGGGTCGCTCCCGCCCCCGCTGCTCCTGCGGGCACATCCTCCACCTCTACAGAGGCTGTCGCGCGATAATCAGGCGTGGAAAGCAGGATGAAGATGATCCCCGCCAGCACGCAAAGCGCCATGGTGACGAACAGGATAATGCGGTGACGCCATATCGCGGTCCAGGCGGAACGAGCGATGGTCACCGCCCGAACAGTTCGCCCCTCCGCCACGGCGGATGGCTGGTCATTGTCGATGCGAATGGTGCGGCCGACCATCAACGATCTCCGTCGAGCGCTATGAAGGCCGCACCGAGTGCCGGGAGCGCCAGCAATGTCCCGCCCAAGATCGCCTTAGCTCGCGACAACCCGACGATGATCGTGTCACCTGGCAGGATTTCAGGATCGGATGCCTCGCCCCTTCGGATCGCATTGAGATCGAAGCTGGCCGCTTTCCGCTGCCCGTCCGTCTGACGGACAACGATGATCTGCTTCAGGCTGGCGAGGCGGCGAGGCCCTTTTGCCAGCGCAAGAGCCTGAAGCAAGCCGATGCGCCCCTCAATCGGGTAAAGCCCCGGCTCCCTCACCTCTCCATCAACCGTGATGCGGCGGCTGACGGCCTTTTTCACAAAGACCGTAACCTGCGGCGATACCAGATAGCGCTCGCCAAGCCTGCCCGCGATGACATCGGAGGCCTCGCTGGCTGAAAGTCCCGCGACCGGCACGTCGCCGATCAACGGCATCCGCACCATGCCTGCTGCAGTTACCTCAGCATCTTCCAGCGAAAGACCTGGCTCATGATAGATCTGCACGCGCAGCACATCGTCCGGAGCGATGCGATAATCCATACCCACGGCAGGAGCCGCAGGTATCACCGCATAGGCTGCAGCGTCGCGTGGGGCGTCTTCAGTCGTCGCACATCCGCCAAGCAAAGCGCAGGCGCAAAGGATGCCCAAAAATTGATGCGTCCTGTCGGTCGGCCTGCCCATTGATGACAAATTCCCCACATATATCAGGCATTCCGCCAGACGGCGGGTGCCCGGGGTGGGGTTAGCGACGCGAAATGGTCATGGCAACCACGGCCGTGCGCGCCAGCGGCGATACGCAGTCCGTCAGACCGCGATACGCCCCGGCTGATCGTGCGGCACGCGGCGGGGCTGGTCGGGCCAAACACCGCGCGTGTCATAAACCGCTTTGCCAAGGCGCTCGTCGACCGGAACTGATTTGAACATGTCATGATCAACCAGAATGACGAAAGCGCCGCATTGTTCCAGAGCCGTATCGAGATCGATCAGTTCTGATCCCGTGCCCGCAAATTCCATCGGCAAGGCGTTTGCATAGGGCTCAACCAACTTGATCCGGCGGCCGTAACGGCGGGCGAGACGGCTCGCCACCTTCACGGCGGGGCTTTCGCGGAAGTCATCGATGTTCGCCTTGAACGCGAGGCCGAGGCAGGCGACATCCTCGCCCGGGAACTCGTCGATCAGGTCGGAGACTTTTGCCACGACATGGTCGGTCTTGGCATCATTCACTTCGCGAGCCGCACGGATGAGGCGGCTGTTTTCCGGATCGCCATGGACGATGAACCAGGGATCGACGGCGATACAGTGGCCGCCCACGCCAGGCCCAGGCTGAAGAATGTTCACGCGCGGGTGGCGATTGGCCAGACGGATGACTTCCCAGACGTCGATGTCCATTCCTTCGGCGATGACGGACAGCTCGTTGGCGAAGGCGATGTTGACGTCACGAAAGCTGTTTTCAACGAGCTTAACCATCTCAGCCGTGCGCGCGCTGGTCGTGATGCAGGCGCCACGCACGAACTGGCGGTAAAAGGCCAGGGCCTTGCGCGCGCATCGTGGCGTGATGCCGCCAATGCACCGGTCATTATCGATCAGCTCGACAAGTATGCGCCCCGGCAGAACCCGCTCCGGGCAATAAGCAATCGCCACATCGCCCGCAGCGCCGGGGCCCGGCATCTTCAGGTCAGGGCGAATCTGCGCGAACAGGTCCCGCATCGCTTCGGTCGTGCCGACCGGCGAGGTCGATTCCAGGATCACCGTGTCACCCGTCTTCAGCACCTCTGCCACCGTGCGGGCGGCATTCAGCACATAGGAAATGTCAGGAGCACGATCTTCCGCCACGGGCGTGGGCACGGCGATGATGAACACGTCGCTCGGCTCGACGGTCAGGCTGGCGCGCAAATTTCCCCGGGCGACGACACCCTGAACGAGGCCGTCGAGATCGACCTCCTCGATATGCACACGCCCCGAGTTGACGGTCTCCACAACATGGGCGCTCACATCGACGCCGACGACCTGGGCTCCACCGCGGGCAATCAGGGCAGCAGTTGGCAACCCGATATAGCCAAGGCCGATGACGGAAACCTTCTGCTGCTTGTCGATGGGCATGCGTTAATCCTGGAAATCGATCAGTTGCCGCTGTTTCTGAAGGCAAATACTGAAGATTCCGGTAACGACTGGAGTGGTTGAACGGATGGAGCGGTGGCGAGCATCGCCAAGCCTTATGCCGCCTCGTCCAACCCTTCTGCTACTACGCCACCGGACGCGACGATGGCCGCAATCCGCTGGGACGCAAGCCCGTCGCCGAACGGATTATGCGCCCGCGCCATCGCCCTGTAGGCAGACTTGTCATCGAGCAACGACAGGACCTCATGGACGATCCGCCCGCGATCGGTTCCCACCAGCTTGGCGGTCCCCGCTGCAACACCTTCCGGCCGTTCGGTGGTTTCACGCATGACGAGCACCGGCTTGCCGAGTGAGGGCGCTTCCTCCTGCACCCCACCGCTGTCCGTCAGGACCAGATGGCACAGGTCGAGCAGCCGGACGAAATGGGGATAATCGAGCGGCTCTATCATCGCGACGTTCGGCAATCCGCCAAGGACGCCCTCCATGATCGGGCGCACGTTGGGATTGGGGTGAACAGGAAAGATCACCGCTATGTCCGGGCGCGCCGCAATGTCAGCGATGGACCGGGCGATCGCCTCCATCCCGCCGCCGAAATTCTCTCGCCGATGGCTGGTGACAGCAATGATGCGCTTTCCCGCAAAGCGCTCCGCCAGCTCATCGAGGCTCGCCGCAAGCGCAGGCATGGCGGCAATCCGTTCGCGCGTCGCGAGCAGCGCATCGATCACGGTGTTGCCGGTGACATGGATGCTGGCCGCATCTCGATTTTCACGTAGCAGGGCATCGGCGGCCGTGCGCGTCGGCGCGAAGTTCATGTCGGCGACACAAGCCACAACCCGCCGGTTCACCTCTTCAGGCCATGGATGATAGATATCGCCACTGCGCAGGCCCGCTTCGACATGGGCGACGGGGATTTTGCGATAATAGGCGGCAAGGCTCGCCACCATGGTGGTCAGGGTGTCGCCATGCACGACGATGCGGTCAGGCTTTTCTGCATCGAACGCCTGGCCCAGATCTACGATCAACTTGGCCGTGAGCCCATCCAGCGTCTGGTTGGGCGTCATCACGTCCAGATCAACGTCCGGCTCGATACCGGCAATCTCAAGGACCTGATCAAGCAAACCCCGATGCTGCGCGGTCACGATCACGCGCACATCGACATCATCGCGCGCCCGTAACGCGTGAATAACGGGAAACAGCTTGATCGCCTCGGGCCGTGTCCCGAATACCACCGCAACTTTCATATTTGCCCCTTGATGCGAGCCTTTAAGGCTACCCCCTGCCAGCAAAACGTAACTATCCCCTGAACAAGGGGTAATTCCGACGCGCGCTTTCGCAGGTGCAATGACCTATGCTAGGGCGCGGTCAATCCTTCATTTTTTGAACGAGGCATTGGGTAGTTTATGAAGATCACGATGATCGGCACGGGATATGTCGGCCTGGTATCAGGTGCCTGTTTCGCCGATTTCGGCCATGACGTTGTGTGCGTCGACAAGGACGCTGGCAAGATCGACGCCATCCTTTCGGGCCGCATGCCGATCTACGAGCCCGGCCTTGATCAACTGGTGGCAAATAATGCTGCGGCGGGACGGCTGACCTTCACCACCGACCTCGCGGCAGGCGTCAGGGGAGCGGACGCGATCTTCATCGCCGTGGGCACGCCTTCGCGCCGGGGCGATGGCCATGCGGACCTGAGCTACGTCTACGCAGCAGCGCGCGAGATTGCTGAAGCCGTGGATGGCCCCACTGTCATCGTCACGAAATCGACTGTGCCGGTCGGAACGGGCGACGAAGTCGAACGCATCGTGCATGAGGTGCGTCCCGGCATGGATATCCAGGTAGTCTCAAACCCGGAATTTCTGCGCGAAGGCGCAGCGATCAGCGATTTCAAGCGGCCAGACCGGGTCGTCGTGGGCACCACTGGCAATGAACGCGCGAACGCTGTCATGGCGCAGATTTACCGCCCGCTGAACCTCAATCAGGCGCCAGTGATGTTCACGGGCCGCCGGACGGCTGAACTGATCAAATACGCCGCCAACGCCTTCCTTGCGACCAAGATCACCTTCATCAACGAGATGGCAGACCTGTGCGAAGCTGTCGGCGCGGAGGTGCAGGACGTGTCACGCGGAATCGGCCTGGACAACCGGATCGGAGGCAAGTTCCTCCATGCAGGACCAGGCTATGGCGGCTCCTGCTTCCCGAAGGACACGCTCGCGCTGGTGAAGACGGGTCAGGATTATGACACGCCGATCCGCATCGTGGAGACGGTGGTGCAGGTCAACGACCTGCGCAAGCGCGCCATGGGCCGCAAAATCGTGAAGGCGTTGGGCGGCGAGGCGCGCGGAAAGACCGTTGCTCTGCTCGGCCTCACCTTCAAACCCAACACGGACGATATGCGCGATGCGCCAAGCTTGGCGATCGTCCAGGCGCTGGAAGATGCCGGCGCCCGGATCGTCGCCTATGATCCTGAAGGCATGGATGTCGCCAAGCCGATGATGCAGGGCGTGTCGATGGCCAAGGATGCTTATGAAGCAGCGACGGGCGCGGACGCCCTTGTCCTGGTCACCGAATGGGACATCTTCCGCGCGCTTGATCTGAAGCGCCTTGCTGGTTCGATGAACAAGCCCCTGCTCATCGACCTGCGCAACATCTATCCCCGAAGCGAAGCGGAGGCAGCGGGCTTCGCCCTCACGCGCGTGGGCGGCAAGGGCGTCATCTAATGAGGCTTGGTCCTGAGGGAGGCCGCGATAATCACGGCTTCCCTCGCCTCCATCACTGGCTGATCGCCGCGGTCGGCCTGTTCGTGCTGACCCTGACCGTACCCGTGATTGCGGGCTTCATCTAACCTGCGATAGTTCAGGGTGCATCAAGCCTTCAGCTTCCATCCGCGCTTCAGGAGCGTGTAGCACAGCAGCGCAAGCGCGATGTTCAGCAGCAGCAACACAATGCTGCCGACCACGACATCCCCATCTGCGGCCGCAACGAAACCATAGCGAAAGCCAGAGATAGCGTAGAAAAACGGGTTGGCATGGCTGATCGCCCGGAACACCGGCGCGAGCCGGTCGATGGAATAGAAGGTTCCCGACAGCAGCGTCATTGGCCCGATCACGAAATTCGTGATAGCAGCGGCATGGTCGAACTTTTCCGCCCAGATCGATGTCAGCACCCCAATGAACGCCGTCAACGCCGCTCCCATGAGGCCGAACCAGACGATCGCCCAGGGATGGGCGGGCGTAACATGGACGCCCGGCCACAAGGCCATCGCTCCCCACAACGCCAATCCGACGCAGACCGCCCGCGTCACCGCTGCACCGACCAGAGCCAACAGCAGCTCGCTATTGGATAGCGGCGGCATCAGATAGTCGATCAGCGTCCCCTGCATTTTTCCCGCGAGCAGGGAAAAGCTGCTGTTTGCAAAGGCATTGTTCATCATGCCCATGATCATCAGGCCCGGCGCAATGAAATCGGCAAAGGGAACGCCCAGAACCTGCCGGTTCGCGCCCCCCAGGGCGATCGAAAAAATGATGAGGAACATCAGCGTCGTGACAGCAGGCGCCCAGATGGTCTGGAGCTGTACTTTCATGAAGCGACGCACCTCTTTCCGGTAGAGCGCGCGGGTCCCCGCCCAATTGACGTTGCGGATGACGAGTTCACCCGGTTCATGGAAAGCAGGCTGCTGCGACGCAGATCGGGAAAATTGGGGCTGTTCGTTCATGCTTGGATCGACTATCGGCTGGTCTGTTGTGCCGCAAGGGCGTTGTGCACAGGCTTTAACCTGTGCAGGCGCGTCCCATATAGGGCGCTAGCCAGAGAATTTGAGGAGTCATTCATTGTCCTGGACCGACGAGCGTATCGACCAGCTCAAGGCAATGTGGGAAAAAGGCCTGACCGCCAGCCAGATCGCGGACGAACTGGGCGGGGTCAGCCGCAACGCCGTGATCGGCAAGGCGCACCGTCTTGGCCTGCAATCGCGCCCATCGCCCGTAAAGCCGAACGAAGCGCCCAAGAAGGCTGCACCTGTCCGCAAGCCTGCGCCGGAAGCCGAAGCGCCCAAGCCTGCCGCGCCGGTACAGCATAGCGCGCCTGCTCCCGCACGCCCCGCGCCGTCGGTTGCGCCCGCGCCCGCACAATCTGCCGCAGCGCCTGCCGCAGACGCGCCAGCGCCCGCCCCGCAGCCGCGCATCATATCGGTGGGCCCGGGCGGCTTCCTTCGCCAGGGTCCCGGCGACCAGCAAGCACCGATCCCGCCAGCGCCTCCTCGCCGCCTGGTTCCTGCCAAGCCGAGCCCGGAAATCGCAGGCAAGACGACGCTTCTCGACCTGACCGAGCGTATCTGCAAATGGCCGATGGGTCATCCGGGCGAACCGGACTTCCACTTCTGCGGTGAAGCGGTGAACCCTGGCTTCCCTTACTGCGTCGAACATTGCGGTCGCGCCTATCAGGCCCAGCTGCCACGCGGCACGCGCCGTCCCCCACCGCCGCTGCCTTTCGGCGGTCCGCGC
Source organism: uncultured Novosphingobium sp. (assembly GCA_946886075.1). The sequence goes on from CAMPHR010000002.1 coordinate 170,395, forward strand.
GTGCGCTGACGCTCCGCTCAACTCTGAATCCGTTGAGGGGCCGGTCATCAGACCGGCCCTTCTTCATTCCTCCTGCTTGCGCCCGCCGCCCACCCGCTTATAGCTGGTGCGCATGTCCGATCTGTTCGCGAGCCAGCCACTTTCCTCTTCCGGTTACGATGCCTCCTCCATCGAAGTGCTCGAAGGATTGGAGCCAGTCCGCCGCCGCCCAGGCATGTATATTGGCGGCACCGACGAGCGGGCGCTGCATCACCTCGCCAGTGAGGTGCTCGACAACAGCATGGACGAAGCCGTCGCGGGCCATGCCACCCGGATCGAGGTGACGCTGGAGCCGGGCAACAAGCTGACCATCACGGACAATGGTCGGGGCATTCCTGTCGGCATGCACCCGAAATTCCCGGGCAAGTCAGCGCTGGAAGTTATCCTCACCACGCTCCATTCCGGCGGCAAGTTCACGGACAAGGCTTACGCCACCTCCGGCGGCCTCCACGGCGTGGGCATCAGCGTGGTGAACGCGCTTTCCATCGTCACGGTCGTCGAAGTCGCCATCAACAAGGAGCTGTTCCGGCAGAGCTTCGCCCAAGGGCTACCCACCAGCGGCCTCGAAAAAGTCGGCGCCGCGCCCAACCGGCGCGGAACATCCGTCAGCTTCATCCCCGATCATGAGATTTTCGGCGAGCAGAAGTTCAAGCCCGCCCGCCTCTACCGCCTCGCCCGGTCCAAAGCCTATCTGTTTGCAGGCGTCGAAATCCGTTGGAAATGTGCACCCGAACTGATCAGCGACGACACGCCAGCCGAAGCGGTATTCCAGTTCCCCGGCGGCCTAGCAGATCATCTGAAGGAACAGATCGGCACGCGTGAATGCGCTACCAGCGCCTTCTTTTCCGGAAGCCAGGATTTCCCCGACGCCGCAGGCCGCGTCGAATGGGCGATCGCCTGGCCGCTCTGGTCCGACGGCAGCTACAGCTGGTATTGCAACACCATCCCGACGCCTGATGGTGGCACGCACGAAACCGGCCTGCGCGCTGCGTTGGTTAAGGGTATCCGGGCCTTCGCTGACCTCGTCGGCAACAAGAAGGCGAAGGACATCACGGCCGACGACATCGTGACTTCTTCGGAGATCATGCTGTCCGTCTTCATCCGCGACCCGCAATTCCAGAGCCAGACCAAGGATCGCCTTACCAGCCCCGAAGCGGCCCGCCTCGTTGAAAACGCGGTGCGCGATCATTTCGACCATTTCCTGTCCGACCATATGGAGCGGGGCAAGGCACTGCTCGCCTATGTGATCGATCGCATGGACGAACGGTTGAAGCGCAAGGCCGAGAAAGAGGTCAAGCGCAAGACTGCCACTTCCGCGCGCAAGCTGCGGCTGCCCGGCAAGCTCACCGATTGCTCGACTGACGATCCGGAAGGCACGGAAATCTTCCTGGTCGAAGGCGACTCCGCGGGCGGTTCGGCGAAACAGGCACGCGACCGCAAGACCCAAGCCATCCTTCCCCTGCGCGGCAAGATCCTGAACGTCGCGTCGGCGAACAATGCCAAGATCCTGGCCAACCAGGAAATCGCCGACATGATCCTGGCCTTCGGTTGCGGTACGCGGAAGGACTGCAATCCGGACAATCTGCGCTACGAGCGCATCGTGATCATGACCGACGCCGATGTCGACGGCGCACATATCGCCACGCTGCTCATGACATTCTTCTTCCAGGAAATGCCTGAACTGGTGCGACGCGGGCACCTGTATCTCGCCCAGCCGCCGCTCTACCGCATCGTTGCCGGGGGCAAGAGCCTCTATGCCCGCGACGACGCCCATCGTGAGGAACTGCTGCGCACCGAGTTCAAGGGCAAGAAAGTGGAAGTCAGCCGCTTCAAGGGCCTGGGCGAAATGAATCCGGGCCAGTTGCGGGAAACCACCATGGATCCCAAAACCCGCAGCCTCATCCGCATCACCTTGCCGGATGATGTCGAAGACCGCCAACAAGTGCGAGAATTGGTCGAGCGGTTGATGGGCACCAACCCCGCCCATCGCTTCGCCTTCATTCAGGAAAATGCCGCCACGGTGGACGAAGAAGCAATCGACGCCTGACCCTCTTTCCGGACGCGTATCAATACTCAGCAGGATTTCTTGGCTACCGCAGCATTAACCACTGCGGGCCACGGGATGTTCAATCTTCCAGGCGATACGGGCAAGCATGTCAGGCTTCGCCCAGATCCTCCGCATCGCACCGCTTGCCGCTCCGGCGCTCTTGCTGTCGGCTCAGAGTGGCAATGCGTTCGCCCAAAGCCTTACGCCGACCGGCACGACCAGCGCCGCATCGACGAGCGCGCACTTCGGCCAGGCCGATCGCCTGGCGTCCTCCCTGCTCGCAGGTGGCATGAGCCGCCTCGCCGCCATCAGCGCGCAGCAAGGCGGCGCTTCGCCCTTTGCGTGGTCGCCGCCACTTGCCGAACCGCAAGCCGTCATCAACGACAGCCGTGTCGGCCAAGCGGTTTCGCGGATGCCCGGATGGGAACTGCAAGGCGTTCGACTGACACTCAGCCAACCCGCATTCAGCTACAAGCAGCCCGACCTTGTGCCAACTTTCATGCGCGGCCTGGTGACGGCGCCAGCGGCCTCGTTCGCCCTGCCCAAGCTCACCCTGCTCCCATCTGCACCCACTCAAAACCCGCGTGCGGGACAGCCTGACATCTTCGGATCCGTGGCGATGGCAGTCAGCCGCACCCCGCTTGATGACAAATGGGCGGCGGTCGCCAAGTCCGCTTCAGCTCCGGTCGCATCAGCCAGCTTTCTGACGGCAGCACGCTCCTCGGCGGGGCTACAGCAGGTGGAGATGGTCAACCGTTGGGTCAACAGCCGCCTACGCTTCGTCGATGACCGGCAAGGGCGCGACAGCTGGGCTTCCGCCAACCAATCACTCCGACGCGGGGCAGGCGACTGCGAGGATTATGCCATCGCCAAGATGCAGTTGCTGGAAGCCGCAGGCTTTGACCGGCGCGCCATGTTCCTCGTCATCGCGCGGGACCTGGTGCGTCAGGCTGATCACGCAGTGCTGGCGGTCCGTGTAGGCGGCGAATTGATGGTACTCGACAATATGACCGATCGGGTGCTGCCCTCATCGGCGATCAGCGATTATCGGCCGATCATGAGCTTCAATGCTTATGGCCGCTGGACCCACGGATACCGCGTGACAACGCCGCAGCCGGTCCAGTTCGCCGCAAGGTAAAGTCTCACCGCTCCCGCAACGCCTCCGCCCGCGCCTTCATGATGGGCTTGAGCAGATAGGCCAGCACTGACTTGCGGCCCGTCAATATCTCCACGTCGCACACCATGCCGGGCGTGATCGGCAGCTTGTGCGCGCCCGTGCCCAGCCAAGCACGATCGGTTTCCACGACCACTGTGAAGTAAGCCTCGCGCGTCGCCTCGTCATAGACGCTGTCCGCCGATACCTGCTGCACGGTGCCGCTGAGGCCCCCATAGATGGAAAAGTCATAGGCGGTGACTTTCACCACCGCGCGGTCACCGGTCTTGATGAAGGCAATGTCGTTCGGCTTCACCCGCGTCTCCACCAGCAGTTTGTCGCCGATGGGGACGATCTGCATGATCTTCTGGCCCGCCGTCACGAAGCCGCCGATGGTCGTCACCTGCACATCGTTGACGACGCCATCGACAGGCGAGCGGATTTCCGCCCGTTGCGCCCGGCCCTTAGCCCCGCGCAGCGACTCGCTGTTGACGGCGATCTTCGCCTCCAACTGGCTGCGTTCGTTCAGCGCATCTTGGCGGAACTGGAAATTTGCCTCGGACAATTGGGCCTGTGCCTCCCGGATCGCGGCGGACGCGCGCGACGCCTGTTGCTGCGCCGCATTGAGGCGTCCCTGCGCATCCACAAGATCGCGCCGGGCGTCGAGCAATTCAGTCTGTGGAATGATCGATTTAGCCGCCAGCGGTTCCAGCATCGCAACCCGCTGCCGGGCGAGCTGCACGCTGCCGCCCAGGCTATCGATCGTGGCCTGTGCTTCCCCCAATTCCCTGCGGCGCTGTTCCACCTGAGCGGACAGCCCATCCTGTTTGCTGCGGAGCGCCGATTGCCGGACCGCCGCTAGCGCCTGCTCCTGCTGACATTCGGGGCCACCCGTATCGCAATTGGCTCCCGCACCGGTGCCCTCCTGCTCCAACCGCCCCGCTCGCGCAGTCAGCGATCGCGTCTCGGCCTGCAACTGGCCCAGCTCGGACGACAGCATCGCGTCATCCAGACGCACCAACAATTGGCCCTTGCCGACCTTCTGCCCCGATCGGACCAATATCTCCTCAATCGTGGTCGGCTCGGCGGATTGGATGACCTGTGCCTTGCTGGACGGGATCACCCGCCCCTGCCCATGGGTCACCTCATCCACGGGTGCGAGGCTAGCCCACATCAGGAAGGCCAACACACCCCCGCCGCTGTAGAGGATAACCTGCTTGTTGCCCGGCTGCCCCCGCAGCCAGCTGATCCAGCGCCCCATCATGGCTTTGCCTCTTGCATTGCATGTTCATCGGCAGCGAGCGCCACCGCCTTCGCCTTTTCCTGCACCGCGAGCATCTTGCCGAGCGCGCCGCCATCTTGCGAAGGATCGGGGATGGACAATTTCCATCCCTTGGTCGGGTCCATCCGCCCGCCCACATCATTGGCGGCGCGCCGTTCAGGCAACGCCGCAACGGCAGGATAGTCGATCTCCGGCTCGTTGATCGCCGCGATCTGAGATGGGTTAAAAGCGGGGATATGCTCACCACCCGCATAGCGCCCGGTAAAAGCGCGAGGCAGGCCCCATGCACCCGGCCAACGATAGAAAATATGCGCACCGATCTTCGCCAACTTGGCCAGATGCGGCGCCCATCCTGGAAACACATAGTCGGCGTGGTAATGGGTCGCCGTGCCCACATCGGGCTCCACTTGCCCGGCGAGCGCCGCCGCCGCGATCCGCTGTGCCCTGTTCCAGAGCGCCGCCACTGGCGGCCGCGCCAATGATCCGTCACAGACGAAACTGAACTGGCACACTGACGCATTGAAGCGCTGATAAACCACGCCGCACACCGTCTTAGCAAAGGCGGGGTGACGCACGCGATTGAGCACAACCTGCGCCACAGCGTGTTGGCCACTTTCCGGCTCAGCCGCCGCTTCATAATAGATGGCCTGCGTCAGGCACTGCAGCGCGCGGCTCCTGTCCTCGCCCGCGGATTGCAGCGCGTGGAAGGGCGATGCCGCTACGACGGCGCCATCTGCGAAGTGCAATTGCCGGTTCCGTGCCTCGGCCGCCTGCCCGGTCGTCAGCGGTGCGGCCTCGCGCTCGGTAATATCCACCAGTGCGCGATATTGGCGGGGAATTGCGGGCGCGCCATCCATGATCTTAGTCTGGACCGCGCCTTTAGGCACATCGCTTCCGCGCCAGCCGATCGTTCCTGCCGCCCATGCCGCAACAAGCGCACTTCCTACGGCAAGCATAGAAAGCTCGCGCGGGGGCAACTTCCACGTCCGGGGGGTCATTGGACCGCCCCTTTTTGGAGCTGGCCGATAACTTCGTCGCGCGGTCCATCCGCCAGCACCACACCTTGGTCGATCACGATCAGCCGGTCGACGATGCGGAGCAGCGCATGCCTGTGCGTTGACACGATCAGCGTCTGATCGGGATCGAGCGCCTTGGCCAGCTGGTCAACGAACAGATTTTCCGTCTGGTTGTCCATTGCCCCGGTCGGCTCATCCAGGAACAGCAGCTTTGCAGGCTCAACCAGCGCCCGCGCCAGCACCAGGAAGCTACGCTGTCCACCTGACAGGCGGCTCCCGCGCTCACCGATATGCAAGTCGAACCCTGCCGCATCCCGTCCGAAGAAGCGCGATGCCCCAGAGCGCTCCAGCGCGTCCAGCAGCTTCTCCTCATCGGCGTCCCGCGCACCCAGCAACAGGTTTTCCCGTACCGAACCGCTGAACAGCTCCGCATCCTGCCCGACATAGCGGAAGGCTGCGCGTAGTTCGTGCGGATGATATTGGCGGCTGTCCACATCATCGATGGCCAGCATGCCGCCGCTCGGAGCATAAAGGCCGCACAGAACCCGCCCGAGGGTCGACTTGCCCGACGCCACGCGCCCGATAATTCCGATCCGCTCACCCGGTTCGATGCGCAGGTCGATGCCCTTCAGGCTTGGCTGAGCAGCGCCCGGATAGCTGAACTCCAGCCCTTTGGCGACGATCGCGCCTTTCCTTACCTTCGGAATGATACCGCGCGCGCCATCCAGCCGCTCGTCCGGCTGGTCGATCAGCGTCTGGAGGCTGCCCAGCGTCGTCATTGCCTGCCGAGCCCGTACAATCACGAAGGCCAGCTGCCCGACGGGCGCCAATGACCGGCCAGCCAGCATGACGATCGCAATGATCGCGCCCATCGTAATGTCGCCAGCAGCGAACATGTAGAAGCCACCGATCACCAGCGCGATGCTCGTCACCTGCTGGCACAGCGAAGCCAGCGTGACGCTGGTCGAGCTCAGCCGCCGCAGCTTCTCCTGCGTCGCTGCGCTCATTCGAGCATAACGACGCCATCGGTCGAGCATCCGCCCCTCAGCGCGGCAAGCCTTAAGCGTTTCGATGCCGCCAATTGCTTCCACCAGCGCGGCGCTTTGCAGGCTCGAGTCCGCCTGCGCATCCCGCGACAGGCTGGCCATCGAACGCTGAAGGAAGAAGCCGGCTGCGGCCATGATCCCGATCATGACCACCGGAACCACCGCCAGCCATCCGCCCAGCAGCGCGATGATGCCCACGAAAACAAAGAGGAAGCTGATATCCACCACCAGCACCACGGTGGTCGATGTGAAAAATTCGCGAACGCTTTCGAATTCCGACACACGCCGCGCCAGTGCCCCGGTGCTGCCTGCACGGCTGGCGAGCGGCACGTTCATGACCTTTTCGAACAGTCGCTGCGAAAGGCGTTCGTCAATCTCCCGGCCAGCCTCGTCAACCAACCGCGCCCGGGCAAGCCTCAGCGCGAAGTCGAGCCCGAAGGCCAGCATCACGCCCGCGGCCAGCACCCAAAGGCTCGACGCCGCCTTGTTCGGAATGATCCGATCATAGACGTTCATCGTGAACAGCGGCAACGCGAAGGCGAGCAGGTTGATGATCCCCGCCGCCAGCATCACATAGCCAAAGGATCCACGCGCCCGCCAGACTTCACGCCAGAACCAATGCTGCCGCGCCCGTTCGTCCCACGGCCTTTCCTCGGCGCGCTCGCGGCCATGATCCGCCATGACGGCGAGCGCTTCGCCGGTAAAATGGGGCTCCAGATCGGAAAGCCGCGCCCATACCGGCTCGCTCGAATGCGGCAGTTGAACCAGCGCATCGCCCTGCTTGATGTCCAGTAGCACAAGAAAGCGCTCGCCCCGCAAGGGCAGGATGGCAGGCAGATTGGCGGGCCTCCATTTGTTCAGCCGCCCACGGACATGGTCGCTAAGCAGACCGATCTGGTCCAGCGCGGACTCCGCCTGATGGAAAGGCAGTCGCCCGGACTCATCGACCGCAAGGCCTGCGCGCAAAGCCACAATACCCGGCGATCGATCGAAATGCCGCGCCACATGGCCGATGCATTCGATCAGCTCGTCACCGGGCGAGCCCTGATGGTCCAGCCATTCGGCCAGACTTAATGTGCTTCGTTCCAACATTGTTTACCCCGCGCCACCCCAGCCGAAGCCGGGGTGACCCCAAAGATGGAAACTCAGCCCGGATAGCGCCGCCGCTGCAATTCGGCGGGCGGCAGGTCCGGGACATCATATTTCTTGCGCGCGTAAGGATTGGCGCCCGAAGGCTGGGCAATCCCCAGAGTGTCGAGCAGCTGATTGGTCGCCGCCAGAATCTGATATTGCGCGAAGATTTCGGAGAAGCGGGCCGTTTCCGTCCGCACCTGCGTGTTAAAGCGGGTGTTTTGGCTATCGAGCACGTCGAGCAGCGAACGGCGTCCGACGTTGAACTGCTCGCGGTAGGACACCAGCAGCGAGTCCGACACCGTGCCCTGACGCGACAAGTCGGTCAGCCGCTTCTTTTCTGTATCCCAACGGTTCCAGGCGGTGCGGACATCATCTTCCGCCTCACGCTGACGCTGGCTGAGCCGGAAACGCGCCTCGCTGGCCCGACGGGTCATTTCCTGGACCTTCGCCCGGTTGATACCGCCATCGAACAGCTGCCAGCGCAGGACCACGCGCCCCTGCACATCATTGGTGCTGCCACGAAAGCCGTCCACATCCTCACCGACGCGGCCGCGCCCTTCCAGCACAACCTTGGGTCCAAGCTCGGACTCCGCTTCGCCGACGACTGCATGGGCAGCCTGGATGTCAGCTTCCGCTTCCCGGATCAGCGGGTTGTTGGCGCGCGCGCCCGCAATCGCTTCATCCAGCGTCGGCGGTACGGCACTCGTCACCGCATCGGGCATCGACACCTGATCGATCGAAAGACCGGTCAGAGTGCGGAAGCTGATCGCCGCGTTGGTCAGGTCCTGCTCGGCCTCGCTCTTGCGGACGAGCGCTGATTGCAGCCGCTCTTCGGCCTGCTGCTGGTCGGCGATGCTGATCGATCCCTTGGACACGCCCTCGCCCAGGTCGCCCAGCAGCTTGCGATGGAAAGCGATATTATCCTCAGCCGCCGCGACGACCCGCTGCTGCAGCATATAATCCAGATACTGCCGCGTGACGTTCAGCGCGACGAACTGCGACCGTTCGCCCACGCGCAGCGCCGCGCCATCGATCCGCGCGGCCTGGCGCCGCTTTTCAGCACTGCGATAGCCGGAATCGAACAGCGTCTGTTCCGCCAGCACGCTCGCTTCCAGCGGGTAGAGCGTCTGGTCGCCGATGCCGAGCGTCCGCCGCGTGTTATTCTCCAGCCGACGAATGCCAGCCGATCCTTCCACGCTGACTCGGGGCAGGTACAACCCCTTGGCCTGCTCGCGTTCGAACTCGATCGCTTCCTTGTTCTGGATCGCCTGGTTGATCTCCGGATGACTGTCGATCGCGGCCGCAATGGCGCTCTTCAGGTCCGTGGTCTGTGCCCAGCCGCTCGTTGCCATGGTCGCGGCGCACAGAGCCATCAGGCTGCCGCATGTCTTGCGCAGGATTGTCATGATTGCGCCCCCCTCAATTCGCGCTGGCAGTGACTTCGACCCGACGGTTTATCGGTTCGCGTACATTGTCGGCAGTTTCGATTTTCAGCTGGGTTTCGCCCAACCCGCTGACGGTCATCGCGTCCATCGCAACCCCGCCCTGGCTCATCAGCCCGGCCACATTCTGCGCCCGGCGCAGCGACAGCCCGTCATTATAGCCCTTGCCGCCCGACGTATCGGTGTAGCCGGTGACGCCGAACCGCGTCCAACCGCACTGAGCGGCCGATTGCGAGATCTGGTTGATGGTCGCCACACCCTCGGGCAGCGGCGTGTCCATGTTCCAGTCGAAGAAGATGGACACCGCCGGTGCCGTGCAGTCCAGCGCGGGTGGGGCTGAAGCTGCGGTCGGCACCGGCGGCGGTGGCGGCGCCGATAGGCGTGCCACAAAGTCGTCGCACTTGTTGATGCTGTCCGCATCCTTCGTGCCGGATTTCATGAAACCAAGGGCAATGCCACACTGGTTCTTGGCCTCCACGGCCCAGGTCCAGCGGCTATCCTGCGCAACTCGCAAGCTCGCATCCCCGACCGCCGCGACCGCCGTGTCATAACGGCTCTTCAGCGTGCTCCTTAGCTCCGCATTGCCCATCTGCAGCAAGGGCGAAGCCGGTGCCGCCAAGGCCCCCGTCGACAATATCCCCGCCGCAAGGCCGAAGGAAGCGATGCTTCTCAACCTGTTCCGCATAATCATTCTCCCCCAAATTTACCCGCGAGATATCCCCAGCGGCGATCACCCGTGAGCAACCGCCATCGCCTCATGCGCAGCCATCGCCGCTTCGAAGACACTTGCCGCCATTGCCATCATGTGCCCGGCGTCAGGAGCTTCGCCTGCGACCGGATTGAACAGCGCTGGTGCATGATCTCCACCGGGCAGTGCCGCCAGCAGCGCGTCGATGTTCGCCGTCCCGGCGTCCCCCAGCGCTTCGGCAACGGCATCCGCCACCGCGACCGGAGCCGCCTCATGTGCTGCGACGAGCGCCGCCGCATTGGCGTCAAAGGCCGGCAGATCGACCGTCTGGGCGAGCAGGCCCTGATGATCGTCCAGCGCGGGTTGCGCCTGGCCATCATCATTGGCCGCATGAACCGGTGCATCATCCCCGCCCGAAAGCGTCGAATGATCCGGAGCCGCATCGTCGCCGCCGCTGTGGCTCGTCTGTTCGACTGGCTGGTCCTCGCCACGGCTGTCCTGGCTTTCGCTCGACACGGCCAAGCTTGCGTCATCGTCGTTCGCAGCGGGCTCCGAGACGCTACCCGTCGTGGCCGCCGGTGCGGTATCCACCACCGCCTCGGTCTGAGCGACGACTGGAGCAGGCTCCTGCTCCACCGTCTCGGCAGCGCCAGCCACCGCGACCAGACTTGCGGCGATCAACGCCTGATTGAAGCCGCTGCTGCTTTCCGCGCTCTTGATGGCGTCGCTATCCTTGGCGGACGTCGCGAACACCACGTCCCCGACAGTGCCAGTCGTGCCGTCAGTACGGGCGAAGGTCACCTCGCCCAGCACCGTGACGTCGCCAGCCGCCGCCTGATAGCTCTGGCCATCGGAGGTCAGGTTGATCGACGCGATGCCCATGTCGGCCAGCGACTTGAACTCGCCGCCATCGACCACGCCATTGCTGTTCAGATCCTGCCAGACGCCAAATTCCGAGAAAGCGGCGTCATGAGCGTCGAACACGCGGTCGCCATTGCTGTCATAGGCAAGGCGCAGCCCCTCCAGATCGCTCTTCGCCCCCGCCGCATCGTCCGCGAGAACGATGTCGTAGGAACCGCCGATCGCATGAGCGAGCAGGCCGTCATCGGATGAGACCCATGCCGTGCTGACCAGGCCGCTGCCATAATCATGCGTGACGCCCAGCGAACGGTCGATGAACTCCAGGCCGTCACCGTCGAGGTCGAAAGCGACCGGCGGAACCGGCGCGCCACCCTGGAAGGTAAGATCGATCGTGGTGGTGGACGTCGTGCTAGTGACGGTGTCGCCATCTGCATCCTTCACAGTGACTGCGAACTGCAACACCTGGTCATCAGGAATGACCTGCTGCGTCACGCTGAAATTTTCTACGCGCGCTGACGGATTGCCGCTCTCGCTGTAATCAAAGCGGACGACCATGTGATCGAAATCGAGCGTCGGATCGATATCGACATGGGTGATCCCGTCAGCGTCCTTCGTGACGAGGAAAGTCCCGGTTTGCAGTGGCACGGCGCCTGCTGTCGGCGTGCCACCCGCGTAGGTCGCCCAGCTCACCGTTACCGTCGATGTGTTCGGCTGGAAATTAACATCGAAGCTTAAGGACGAAGAATCGTTATTACTGAACAGGAACCCTTCATTGTCATTGACGAGGTTGTTCGCCACGCCAAAGCCGTTGCCGGACGGGTTGATAGTCGATCCATCGTTGGTGAATGCCTGAGCGGTCGTCGTCCCGCTGCCATAAGAAACGCCGTCAAAAACCTGACCGCCAGGCAGAGTAACCGTCGTATAATTGCCAGGCGCGATATTACTGAAGCTTAGCGGCGTGTTGACCACAGGCCGAGTAGTCAAAACATCAACCGTATAATCGCCTGTCACCTGATCAACAGCTATCGTGAAATAGGGATTGCCGTTCACGCTGGCCGTCACCGTTCCGGTGCCGTCGCCCGTGTAGACGATGCCCGTTATGTCAGTCAGATGGGTGAGCGTGATGCTGCCCGCCTGATCTGCGCCATAGGTGAAATTGATGTCATTCCCGCTGTAGGTGTGAATGGAATTCGCGACAGACAGATCCGTGACGGAAGATAATGTCGGCACATCATCCACGATGGAGATGACGATCGAGCCGGGCGACGTGTCGCTGTCGCCGGTAGCGTCGGTCACGCTCATACTAATCGTGTCGGTCAGCGGGTTGATCTCGCCCTGCCCGCTGTGCGTCAGCGCATGGGCCAGCGTGTAACTGTAGCCATAGGTCACGACCCCGTTCACGTCCGGCGCCGAGATCGAGGTGATCGTCAGCACGCCCTTGCTGGTCACCACCTGCTGCCCCACCGCAGTGATCGTCTGCGCCGGGTTGAGATCGCCATCGAGCATCAGCGTGTAGCTTTCGCCACTGGCGTTGACCGTGAACTGACCGGTTGGGTCGGTCTCGCTGGTCGCGCCATGCTGCAACCCATCGGCCAATCCATCCTCATAGACCGTACTCGTGTCGCCCGTAACTTCGGGCGCGCGCGCATCCTGGTTCAGACTGATCACCAGCTGCGCCAAGTCCGTGTCCCCGTCACCATCGGTGATCTGGTAGGTGAAGGTCTCGCTCGTCACAGCCGCTGGGATCGACGCTGTCTTCAGCGTATAGGTGTAGCTGCCGTCCGCCTTGATCAGCAGGTCGCCATGGGTGCCGCTGATCGTGACGCCCGCAGCGCTCACCGCCGTCAGCGCGCCGCCGCCAGCCTCCGTGCCCACGCGAGCCCCCGTCACCGCGCCACCGGCAGTCGCGCCGTCCGCACCGATCGTGTCAGCCACGCCGTCGGTCGCATTGACGTCCGTGCCGCCAACGCCGCTGAACACATTGCCGTCAGCCTTGTTGCCAAGGCCCTCGGTCACGCTGTCCGCATCATTGACCGCAACCGGCGCATCGTCGATGATCCGAACGACCAGCGTATCGCTGCCGCTGGTGCCGCTGATGCCCGTGACGGTCACCGTGACGCTGTCGTCGAACTCGGTGGGGGTCGCGCCGTTCTTGCTGTCATTGTCGATCGTCGCCAGCAGCGTGTAGCTATAGCTCACCGCTCCGGTCGCGGCGTTGTAGCCGGTCAGCGTCAGCATGCCCTCGCCCGTGTTCACCACGCCATTGGTCGTGCCGAACGCCTGCATCTGCGCCAGGGTGAAGCTCGTGCCCCCCACCGTGATGCTCGCGATCCCGTCGGTCGCAGACACCGTGAAGCTGCCGCTCGTCAGATGGCTGCCATCATGCGCCGTCCCACTCGGCAGACCTGCCTCATAGACGGTCGCATCCGGACCCGTCGCCGCCGCCGTCACTACGCTTGCACTGTCAGCCGCGCCCTTCACCGTGATCGTCAGCGTCGCAGGCGACTGGTCGCCGTCCGCATCCGTCATCGTGTAATGAAGCGTGAAGTCCTTGCTGAACCCGCTGCCCAGCGCCTGCGTCGCAGCCCGGCTGTTATCGAGCACATAGCTCCAGCTGCCGTCGCTATTCTGCACCAGCGTGCCGTAGCTGTTGAGCTCCGCCACCGCCGCTGCATCCGCGCCCCAGGCGACAAAGCCCTTGGGCGTGTCCGCGCCCGACACGTCGTTGTCCAGCACATTGCCAGACAGGCTTCCCGCCACATCCTCGGTCAGCGTGCCGCCCGCATCATTGGCGGCTACCGGCGCATCATCAACGATCCGCACGACCAGCGTGTCGCTGGCGCTGGTGCCGCTGATGCCGGTCACGCTCACCGTGACGCTGTCGTCATACTCGGTGAGGGTCGCGCCCGGCTTGTTGTCATTGTCGATCGTCGCCAGCAGCGTGTAGCTGTAGCTCACCGCCCCAGTCGCGGCATTGTAGCCGGTCAGCGTCAGCGTGCCCTCGCCCGTGTTCACCACGCCATTGGTCGTGCCGAACGCCTGCATCTGCGCCAGGGTGAAGCTCGTGCCCCCCACCGTGATGCTCGCGATCCCATCGGTCGCCGACACCGTGAAGCTGCCGCTCGTCATATGGCTGCCGTTGTGCAACGAACCCGAAGGCAGGCCCGCCTCATAGACGGTTGCGTCAGGGCCTGTCGCCGCCGCGGTCACAACGCTGGCGCTGTCGTCCGCACCCTTGACCGTGATGGTCAGCGTCGCAGGCGACTGGTCGCCATCCGCATCCGTCATCGTGTAATGAAGCGTGAAGTCCTTGCTGAACCCGCTGCCCA
>CAMPHR010000003.1 GCA_946886075.1 uncultured Novosphingobium sp.
CCCCACCACCTCCGCTATCGCCCGCCTCACCCGGGCAACCCCAGGACATGATCGCGCCGGTGCCTCGAAAGAGGCTTAAAAGGGAACATGGTAAAGGAGGCACCCGCCTCCCCAAGCCAGGGCTGTCCCTGCAACTGTAAGCGGCGAGCGCGATGCACATCGCCCCTCCTCACAGGCGGGATGGGCAAGTCACTGGGCCGGACGCTAAATCCTGCGAGGCCCGGGAAGGCCGTGCATCAAGCGATGACCCGCGAGCCAGGAGACCTGCCAGCGTCTGGTCGCTCTTGCCTTGGTCCAGGGGATGGCTGCGGCACGGTAACTCCGTCTGAGCGACGAACGAGCGGCAAGAGGCCGCTTCGGTGACGTTGGCGGCCGCCTTGGGGGCGTCCGGCTGCCAGCGCGCGCCGGTCGCCGTCTGGCGACAGGTCTCTTGCCGGATGTCGCCAGACGCCCGGAGTGCATGAAGTGAAACTACCCAACCACCTCCACCGCGCCGCCTGCGCGCTGACTGCCACGTTCCTCCCCCTCCCCGCCTTCGCCGCCGACGCCAACGACGCGGCCGATGACGCCAGCACCATCATCGTATTCGGCCGGGGCGAGGACAAGATCGGCACCGCCCATGCAGCCAGCGAGGGCAGCGTCAGCGGCGCGGACCTTCTCGTCCGCCCGCTCCTGCGCGTCGCTGAATTGCTCGAAGCGGTGCCGGGCCTGGTCGCCGCCCAGCATTCGGGCAGCGGCAAGGCCAATCAATATTTCCTGCGCGGCTTCAATCTCGACCATGGATCGGACTTCACCACCTATATCGACGGGGTTCAGATGAACTTCCGCACCCATGGCCATGGTCATGGCTATCTAGACCTCAACGGCCTCATCCCCGAAATCATCGCGCGGGAGGATTTTCGCAAAGGTCCCTATCGCGCCGATGGCGGCGACTTCGCGCTGGCGGGCGCGGCCTATATGAGCACAATCGACGGCTATGACCGTCCGTGGGTCTCGGCAGAGGGCGGCTCCTTCGGCTGGCGCAGGCTGGCCACGGGCGGCACCGTGAAGGCTGGCGCGGGCAATCTCACCCTGGTCGCGCAGGCCAAGGCTTATGACGGCCCCTGGCAGGAACCGGAACGTCTGCGCCATTATGCGGGCTTCGCCAAATATGCCCTGCCAGCGGGCGCTGGCAAGATCGACGCCACGCTCCACGCCTATCGCGCAACATGGCGCCCGACCGAGCAGATCCCCGAACGCATCATCGGCACGCCGCTTTGCCCGGACGTCTTCTGCTCGCCCGATCCGTCCGCGCGCGGCGAAACCACCCGGATCATCGGCAATATCGCCACCGTCCAGCCAACATGGCGCGCCAATCTCTATGCGCAATATTACGACTGGACGATGTTCTCCAATCCCACCTACACCGATCCCGACGGCACCAGCGCACAAATCGAGCAGTTCGACCGCCGCTGGGTCTTGGGCTTCACCGGCGAAAAGCGTTGGGACGTTAATCCGGCGCTGCAACTGAAGCTCGGCACGGAAAACCGCTATGACGCGATCGGCAATGTCGGCGTCAATCGCACCGCCGCCCGCGCCTTTCTTTCCTCGCTTGGCCGCTACCGCGTAAACGAAGCCTCCGCCGCCCTTTATGGTGAAGCGACGCTGACCCCGCTGCCGGGCCTCCGTCTGACCGGCGGGCTTCGCGGCGACTATTATCATTATTCGGTCACCGCAAAGGACGCCGCCGCAGCCGCCCTTGGCGAAGGCAGCGGCTCCGACACGCTCGTCTCGCCCAAGGCCGCCATCGCTTATCAGTTGAGCCCCCGTCTTGAACTTTACGCCAATTGGGGCCGAGGCTTCCATTCCAACGATGCGCGCGGCGCGGTCAATGTCGACACGCCCGTGCCATTGCTGGTGCGCGGCACGGGCAAGGAACTGGGCGGTCGGCTTCAGCTACCCGGCTTCACCTTCACCGCGACCTATTGGTGGCTGAACGTCGGCAGCGAGTTGCGCTTCGTCGGCGATTCAAACGCGGTCGAACCCAGCGGAGCAAGCCGCCGTCACGGCTATGAACTTGTCGCCTTCTGGCGGCCGCTTCCGTGGCTCGCCTTCGATGGCAACTATACCGCCAGCCACAGCCGCTACACCAATGGCGACCATATCCCCAACGCCTTCAAGAACGCGGCGTCCGCCGGGGCCGCGATCGTGCTCGACCCATGGGAAGCCAGCATCCGCGTCCGGCACCTCGGCCCGTCCCCTCTGATCGAGGATAATAGCGTCCGCGATTCCGGCAGCACCGTCGTCAACGCCCGTGCCGCCTGGAAGGGGAAACGCGTGCAAATCTATGCAGAACTGCTCAACATCCTTGGCAGCCGGGACAAGGATATCGCCTATTATTACGACTCCTACATTCCTGCCGCCGATCCTTCCGGACCGGTCGAAGGAAGGCTGAGCCGCGTCGTCGAACCGCGAACAGTGCGCGGCGGCGTCAAGTTCATCTTCTGATGTGTTAAGGCGAAGGCCGGTGCCTGATGGCATCCGGCCTTCGCGATCAACAGCTTACTTAAAGAACAACAATGTTCATATAGTAACGGCCAAATAGTAATTCTTAAAACAAGTTATGATGTAGTCGGATCACTCTGGAAATTTCGGGCTATGGTTGACGCGCTTTCATCGCTGTGCAACTTTCCCCTGCGGCAATCTGGACAAAGAATCAGTTGCCAGGAGAGGATGCTAATGACCCACCCACCTTTGCGGGGCGCCGTTTTTCACGCCATCTTGCGCGACTGTCTGGAATCCCAGCGCGCACCCAAGGAAACCGAAATACAATTGATAGCCTGCAAGATCTGGCAGGACAGTTTCGCGGCCATCTCGCACAAGAACTGGCATGATCTCGTGCCGGGCAGCGAAGAATATGAATACACCCTCAACGCCGCCCGGATGGCCTTCGGCATCCACGCCACCAACAGCGCCGCGTAAATTCTGCCCTCCGGGTCAATTTTCTGCCCTAATCTCCCAAACCCGTTTTAACTGACCATCTCCTTCTTGGGAACGATCCTCCCCCTCACGATTTGGTGACGGAAACAGAGGATCGTCCCGGTTGGAAAATCCCGCCCCCTATTGCGGCATCGCTCCCTTGCCCGCGGAGTTGTGGACCCGGTGGAACTGGGACCCGCTATTGCTGCTATCCATCGCCGCAGCCTTGATCATTTCCCTCCGCCTCCCTCCCGCATCCCGCAAGCCGGCAATCGCCTTCACCGGCGTCTTCGCCATCCTCTACCTCTCCCCCTTCTGCGCGCTCGGCTCCGCGCTCTTCTCGGCGAGATCGGTCCATCATCTCGTCCTGATCCTGATAGCCGCCCCGCTCCTCGCCCGCGCCACAGCCAGGCTCCCCCAGCGCGGATCGCTCGCCAGCTGGACCATCATCCAGGCGCTCATCCTCTGGTTCTGGCACGCCCCGCCAGCCTACGAGCTGGCGCTCTCCAACTTCGCCGCCTTCTGGCTGATGCAGCTCAGCATCCTCCTCTCAGCCACCGGCTTCTGGCATGCCCTCATCCGCTCGCAACTCCCCAGCCGCATCATCGCCCTGTTCGCGACCATGATGCAGATGAGCCTTCTCGGCGCACTGCTCACCTTCGCCCAAAGCGCCATCTATCGCCCGCATTGGCTGACGACACAGGCATGGGGCATGAGCCCGCTCGATGACCAGCAACTCGCAGGCATCCTCATGTGGATCCCAGGCGGGACCATCTATCTGACCGCCGCCCTCTTCTACGCCTGGCATATCCTGGCCGAACAGCAGGATGACCGGCCCGCCTACGTCTCCCTGGGGGACAGGGTATAAAGATAGGCGGCGATGTCGCGCGCTTCCTGATCGCCTATTCCCATGTTCGGCATGGCATTACCCGGCACAACTGATTGCGGATAGCGGATCCACCGCACCAGCGCCGCCGGATCGTTGCGCAGCATCCCGGCCACCGTCTTGCGCGCAGCGAAGCCTGCGAGGGAAGGTCCCACTGCCCCACGCGACGCCGGGATGCCGGGTATCTCATGACAGGCGCTGCATTGCCGCGCCACGATCGCTCGCTTTCCCCCCGTCACGGAGCCACCGGTCAGCGCCTCCGCATGCTCTTCCTGCCTTCTCATCTCCTGCCGCTCCTGCACCACGAAGCTCCCAAGCGCCCCGACAGCGCCGCAGCCAGCCAAGCCCGCGATTAGCCACAAGCTATCCGGAATCCGCCTCATGCCCGACATCCTTGCAGGATGATCAAGCCGAGCGCCTGGAACATCAACGCCAGGAAGAATATGCCGACCCACAGCCGCGCGCCCCACTTTCCAAGAACCAGCCGCACCAACCTCCAAGAAGCCAAACCCGCAATCACCAGCAACATCGCAATTGCAACGCCTGGCCAATATGTGCCAGCCCGACACCCGGCATGCAGGGCAAAGCTGATCCCCTGCTGGCTCACAAACCAGAGCAGCGGAGGCCCGGCGAACAGGATCGCGTAGCGCGCGTTTCTGCTCATGCCAGCCTCGGCGCCCAGTAGATCAGCGCATAGAGCGGCAGCCAGCTCAGCTCAACGAACCGCCAATAATTGGCATTGTCCTCCACATCGGCAAACTGCCTGTCGCCGACCTCATGCGTGTGCAACCAGATCGCCAGCACCAGCGTGTCACCCCAATCGGTGATCAGATGGACAGTGTGCAGGATCATGAGCATCCACAGCACTGACCCATAGGCATGCTCGTCCCATCGCAGACCCAGCACCGTGAACTCAAGCGCTCGGGGTATGAACAGCAGGAACGCCGCCAGCGTCATGATGATGATGCCGATGCGAACGGCTTTCTCGTCCTTCGCCCTCGCCTTTCCGAGCAGCCACCGGTTCGGAATTTCACTCAGCAACAGCCCGATCGTGAAGACGATGCCCCAGATAAGCTGCGGCGGCGCAAAGCCCTTTGGCGGCCAATCGGGACTGGCCACCATCAGGTAAAGATATGATCCGCCCGCGAGCAGCAAGGCGGTACCCTCAATCAGCATGAAGCCAGCATTGCCCCACCAGGCAAGGCTTGCCGGGCCATCCTTGCTGGTCGGCAATTCCGACAGATCGCCCTGAACATAAATCGGCCGGTCGCTCATGCCGGTGTCTCCGTCCGCCGCGGCCGCGTGGGCCAGAACCATGCCGTCAGCGCCAATGCCAGCGGCACCGCACCCCAGACCAAAGCCCAGGGCGTATAGATGCTCCCGACGAACAGAGCCGATGTCACCAGCGCCGCCACAAGCGGCCAGATGGAGGGACCCGGGCTCGGCTGACGATATTGGGGATTGGCGTCCACCAGGGATGTGACCAGCGCTTCCCGGCACCGGCTGGAAAGGCCCCGCATCACCGGGAAGAGCTCTAGTGGATTGTCCCACATCGGCGTCGCGCTCCGCACCACCGGCACGTCCGCAAAGGCATAGTTGGGCGGCGGCGAACTGGTCGCCCACTCCAGCGTCGATCCGCCCCACGGATCGGCCCCGGACCGTTTGCCGCGCCAATAGCTGATCAGCGCATTCGCTACGAAGATCGAAGCTCCCACGGACGCGACGACAGTCCCACCGGTCGCCACGAGGTTGAGATCACCCCAGCCCATCTCAGGTCCATAGGTGTAGATCCGGCGCGGCATGCCCATCAACCCCAATATGTGCATGGGAAAAAAGGCAATGTTGAACCCCACCACGATCAGCGCGCAACTGACGATGCCCCACCCGTCCGACATCAACCGCCCCGTCGCCTTGGGATACCAGTAGGTGAATGCGCCGAACAACGGAAACATCGCCCCGCCGATCAGGACATAATGCAGGTGCGCAACGACGAAATAGGTGTCGGTGAGTTGCAGGTCGAGCGGCGCCGACGCCGTCATCACCCCCGACAGCCCGCCGATCACGAACGTCAGTATGAACGCGATGATCCAGAGCAACGGCGTACGGTAATGCGGCCTACCCAGCGCGATGGTCGCGATGAAGCAGAAAATCTGGATACCTGCAGGCAGCGCGATCGCCATGCTGGCCGCCGTGTACAGCGCGTTGCCGACCTTCGGCAGGCCAACGGCAAACATGTGATGCACCCATAAACCGAACGCCAGGATCGCAATGGCAAGCATCGACAGCACGACCGGCACATGCCCGAACAGGCGGCGGCGCGAAAAGGTCTCGACGATCGCCGACACGAACCCAAGCCCGGGCAAGAAGATGATATAGACTTCGGGGTGGCCGAAGAACCAGAAGAGGTGCTGGAACAGCAGCACGTCGCCGCCCCCCGCCGGGCTGAAGAAATGGGTGGACACCAGACGATCGGCAATCAGCATCGACGTCACCAGCATCACGGCAGGTAGCGCCAGGATGGTCATCACCGCCGACACCAGCATTGCCCAGAGGAAGGCGGGCATCTTCGCGAGCGTCATGCCCGGCGGCCGCATCTTCAGGATCGTGACCGCGACATTGACCGACACCGCCAGCGCAGCCACCTCCGTAAAGGTGATCATCTGCGCCCAGATGTCGGCGCGATGACCAGGTGAATAGGATGGGCCCGACAGCGGCGGATATTCAAACCAGCCAAGATCCGGAGTCACCCCCAACGTGTGCGGCACCCAAAGCATCAGCACCCCGCCCAGGTAAAGCCAATAGCTAAAGGCATTGAGGCGCGGGAATGCCATCGTCCGCTGGCCCAGCATCAACGGCACCAGCCACATCGCCATGGCTTCCATCACCGGCACGGACACCAGGAACAGCATGGTCGACCCATGCAGCGCGAAGGACTCATTGTAGAGCTGGGCCGTCATCCGATGCATCTGCGGTTGGCTCAGCTGCACCCGCATGTCGATCGCCAGCAGCCCGGACAGCACCAGCAGCGCCATCGCCGTCAGCACATACCGCGCCGCGATCCGGCGAGGATTGACCGTGGTCAGAAAGCCCCAGAGGCCGGGCGGGTCTGACCAGGTGGCCTGTAGCTGCTCATGGTCCGGGCTCATCGCAGCGTCTCCAGATAGCGGGCGACGGCCTCGGCGTCCTGCGGCGAAAGGTCGCTGGGCGGCATGGAGGTTCCCGGCTTCATCGCCTGCGGCTGGATGATCCATCCTCTCAGGCTGCCGTGCGTCATGGCGGCGGTCCCGGCAGCAATCGTCCGCCGGGATGCGACATGGGTAAGGTCAGGGCCGACCCGTCCCCCCGCTTGCGTTCCGCGCACCTGATGGCAAACCGCGCAGCTACCGCCTTCCATGATCCTGCGTCCGGCGGCTACTCCGCGTCCCGCCACAGCAGGCCGCGCCTGTCCGG
Source organism: uncultured Novosphingobium sp. (assembly GCA_946886075.1). The sequence continues at coordinate 7,295 of CAMPHR010000003.1, forward strand.
CAAGCCAGCGCTCAAAGTCGGCGACTGGCTCGACTTTCACCGCCAGGGCCATGTTGGCATGCTGGGTTCCGCAAAATTCGGCACATTGCCCCCTGAACCAGCCAACCTTGCGCGCCGTCACGGTCATCCTGTTTGTCTTGCCCGGTATCATGTCCATCTTGCCCGCGAGATTGGGCACCCAGAAGCTGTGGATCACATCGGCCGCGCGCAGTTCCAGCAGCACCGGCACAGCAGCGGGCAGATGGAGCTCATTAGCCGTCTCTATCCACCGCCCGTTCCCCGCCTGATATTCGATGCGCCACCACCATTGATGCCCGGTGATGCGCACCTGCATCGTCTCCTGCGGTCTTTGCCCCAATGTCCGGTCGGCAAGGAAGCTGGCGATCACCAGCAGGATGAGACCGATCAGGATGAAGCCGACCCACCCCGCCATCAGCTTGTGGAAAGGCTGTTCAACCGGCAGCGCCGCCGATCGTCTGCGGATCAGCCCCCAGCCTAGGAACAAGACAACCAGCAGATAGGCGATGCCGCACACCCACATCATCAGCTGGAACAAGGTCACCAGCGTCGCGGCCTGATCGCCTGCTGCATGCATTGCTGATTGCTGTCCGGCGCACCCGGCCAGCAGCAGGGAGAAAATCACCAAACCCCTCATAATGGCCCCTGCCACTTTTCGGCGGTCGGCTCTCCCTTCTGATCCACCGCCTGCCGGTGCCGCTTCGCTGCATCAGTCGTGGGAAGCGAGTTCAGATAGGCGCTGATCTGCCACCTCTGTTCGGCAGGAACCTTCCGGTCATAGCCCTTGTGCCCGATGCGTCTGTAATAGGTGACGAACGGCAGGCGCGGCGGCCAGCCAGCATTGGGCTCGCCATGACAGTTGGTGCAGCCATACCAGCTGAAATAGCGCCCACCCTGCGAGATTTGATAGAAATTATCCTTGATCGCCGCGATCCGTGGATCGCTCGGCCCCGTCGGCGCGGACGTCGGCTGCGGCGCTACCAGCGTGCGCTGCTCGGCACTGCAACCGCAGGCCAGAACTATCATCCCGATGATCGAACCAGAGCGTAATCCCATCGGTGGCAGGCTCACCCCCCTCGGCTGATGATCACCGGCACCGACTTGGCGGCCGGGACATGGCTTTCCTCGGCATGATGTTCGATCGGGATCAGCACATTGCATTCGGGGTAATATGCGCCCAGGCACCCGCGCGGGATGTTGTAAACCGTAGCGATCAGGCCGGGCCGCCGCCGGACGCGCCCATCCTTCGACGGGGCTTCCAGGGTGATGACGTCCCCCTCCTTCAGTCCTTCTTCCATCATGTCCTCGGCATTCATGAACAGGACATCGCGCGTCCCCTTCACCCCGCGAAATCGGTCATGATAGCCATAGATGGTGGTGTTGAACTGGTCGTTGGATCGCAGCGTCATCAACCGATACTGCCCGCCCTTGTCCTCAAATCCCGTGGCAGAGAGGCCAGAAGGCGCCAGGAACTCCGCCTTGCCGCTCGGCGTCTGCCATATCCGCTCGGCCGCTTTGTTGCCCTTCCAGAAGCCGCCGGGTTCGAACAGGCGCTTGTTGAAGTCCTTGAATTTTTCCGGATAGGTCGCCTCGATGGCATCCCTGATCCGGCCATAGTCCGCTACCCACGCGTCCCAATTCACATGCGGGTTCGGTGGCAACACGCGTTTCGCGATCGCAGCCACGATCGCCGGTTCGGACAACAGGTGCGGGCTGGCGGGCTGAGCCTTGCCCAAGGAGCCATGGATACAGCTGGTCGAATCCTCCATCGATACCGCTTGCGGCCCCTCTTGCTGCACATCCTGCTCGATCCTGCCCAGGCACGGAAGCAGCCACGCTTGTCGCCCGGGGAAGAGATGGCTGCGATTGAGCTTGGTCGCGATGTGGACGGTAAGGTCGAGATCTGGCCAGGCCGCCTCCATCTTCTCCGTATCGGGTATGGCGCGCAGGAAATTCCCGCCAAGGCCGACAAATGCCCGAACCGATCTGTCGACTATACCCTGGCAGGTTTCGACTGTGTCCAACCCCTTTTCGGTCGGCGGGTCGAAACCGTACAGCTCCTTCAGCTTCTCGACAGGTGCGAGTTCCGTTTTCTCCGTGATCCCTACGGTCCGCTGCCCCTGGACGTTGCTATGGCCGCGAACGGGCATCGGCCCCGCGCCCGGCTTTCCGATATTCCCCCGCAGCAGGAGCAGGTTGACCACCATCCGGACATTCTCGACCCCTTTCACATGCTGGGTGAGGCCCATGCCGTAGATGCCCAACACGGCCTTGGATCGCGCATAGACGCGCGCCGCCTGTTCCAAATCCCATCGGGTGAGGCCTGATTCCCTCTCAATGTCTTCCCAGCTCGTCGCGCGCACCTTGTCCGCGAACAGATGAAAGTCCTTGGTGTGCTGCTGGATAAACTCATGATCCAGCACAGGCGGATCGCCAACCACCTTGGCGGCATCGTCCCACTCGATCAGGAATTTGGCGAGCCCCATCATCGCCGCGATGTCGCCGCCAGCCTTCACCTGGTGATATTGGGTGGAAATGCCGGTTTCCTTCAGCGTCGCCATCTCGATCGGGTTCTGGGGATCGGTAAAGCGCTCTAGCCCGCGTTCACGCAACGGGTTGAAGGTGATGATTTCCACCCCCCGCTTCCGCACCTTGCGCAGGTCATGCAGCATCCTGGGCGAATTGGACCCGACATTCTGACCGAAGAAGAAGATCGCATCGCAATCATCGAAATCCTTCTGCCGGGTCGTGCCAACAGCCTCGCCGATCGCAGCCTTCAGGCCCACCGAAGTCGATTCATGGCACATGTTTGAGCTGTCGGGCAGGTTCTGATTGCCATACATGCGCGCCATCAGCCCGTACATATATGACGCTTCCAGGCTGGTGCGTCCCGAAGAATAGAAGACCACCGATTTAGGATCCATCGGCCGCAACTTCGCCGCTATGGCATCAAACGCCTCTTCCCAGGAACATGCCACATATTTGTCTGTCGCGGGATCGTAGCGCAGCGGATGGGTCAGCCGCCCATGCTGTTCCAGATCATAGTCGCGCCAGTTCCGTAGGCTGGTTACGCTATGCTCCTGGAAGAATGCGGGCGTGGTGCGAAGCTTCGTCAGTTCCCAAGCTGTCGCTTTTGCGCCTTCCTCACAGAATTCCGCAGGATGCGGCGTGCCTGGCTTCGACCAGGCGCAGCTGACGCACATGAAACCATCGGGCTTGTTCTGCCGCGCCAACTCTCGCAGACCCTCGGCTGGAAGATGTTCGCGCGACAGGATCTCGGCCAGCGACCGCACCGATCCCCAGCCACCCGCAGGCCCCTTGAAAGGCTTGATGCGGGGTTTCCGTCCCTTGATGGCCGCCATGTTTGTTTCCGATTTGTGTCTGGTCAGGCACAAACGGATCGGCGGGCCTTTGGTTCAAAGCTTGAACTGGGTAATCCATTCGCAGATCAGGGCGGGCTTGCCCTCGCCCTCGATCTCCACGGTCGCTTCCGTGGTCAGCTGGATTTGCCCTGGGCGCTTTTCCACGATCTCCAGCGACCTGAACCTGCCGCGCACACGCTTTCCCGACAGCACCGGCGACAGGAATCGTAGCTTGTTGCTACCATAGTTGATCTCGGTCGCGCCCTCGGGAACGATGTCGCCCCGTGCATCCGCGCAAAGATAGGGCAAAAGGGAAAGCGTCAGGAATCCGTGGGCGATCGTTCCGCCGAAGGGCGACTGCTTCGCACGCTCCGGATCGACATGGATATATTGATGATCCTTGGTCGCTCCTGCGAACTGATCGATCATCTCCTGACTGACGAGGATCCAGTCCGACACATCTTCCTTGTTCGACCGCGCCTGAAGATCGTCGAAAAACTGGCTCATATACTCGCCCCTCCTGCCAAGATCGCCGTCCCTCCAACATGGCGGGACTGGCCTCGAGCATCTTCGTTCAAGCTATGTCCAAGCACTGCCGATTGCGACAGGAAAATGCTTCCCAGCAGGCGAGGCGCTCACTTCTGCCTTGTAAGCTGCATCGCGCCGCGTACCCTTTATGCAAAAGAGAACGCCGGAGAGACCATGATTGGAAAAGATAACAAGCTTCGGCTGCACGAAAATCGTGCAGCCGAAGAGTCGAGGGATGGATATCGATCACGGAACTGCCCGCGATCAAACATCGCAGTCTGCAATCTAGCGCCACTGCTGCGACACATCATCCACGCAGCACAGGAAGGGATCATTTGATGAGCCCCTCTCATCCGTCCAGCGACCCCTTCGGCATGGAACATGAACTCCTGCTCGCCGCGCTTCGCCGACGGCTGCGTGCGGCCGGGCTAACGCAGGCGGACGTTTCGCAAAAGCTGGGGGTCGGCACCGCCACGGTGAAGAGATGGCTGCATGGCCGCGGCCTCGGCCTGCGCACCTTGTCGCAGCTGTGCGCCTTGGCCGATACGACGCTCACCGAAATCGCTGAAGAGGCCGCCGTCCGCGACCGATCTTCCGATAAACTGACACTCGCCCAGGAAAAAGCGCTGACCGCCAGTCCGGAATTATCGACGGTCTTCTTCATCATCGTCACTGGCTGGCCCGTCTCCGAGGCGGAGGAAGGCTTCGGCATTCCGCCGGAGCATATCCCCCAACATGTCGAACGGCTGGAAAGGCTGGCCCTCGTCGATCGCTTACCCGGAGGACGGCTGCGCGCGCGTCTGGACCCCGCGCATGTGTGGCAACGCGAACCGATGCGGCGGCATTTCGAACAGCATATGAAGCACCTGTTCTTCAATCTGGATTATGGCGATCCCGAGACGATCTTCGGCGTGGAGACAGTGAAGCTGTCCCCGGTGGGCATCGCGCGCGTCGCTGAACGGATCGAGCGCTTCAGGGCGGAGCTGCGCGAAATCGCTCAGGTGGACCGCCGCACCTCCGCTCTGCCCGGCGAATGGCATGCGATCCTGGCCGTGGCATCGCCGGTAACGCCGCTCATACCACGTTGACCATTCATGGCGCTTGACGAAGGGATCATTTCAAGACACGCTACATGCAAACAGGATAGCGCGGCCGAAGAACCGATCACTGGCTGAAGCTATCAGGAGAGGATGCAGAAAGGGCGCACGGCCACGTGCCGCCAACCAGGCTGCATCATGAAGAAGATAATGGCGGAACACCGCCAAGCGTCCGTTGCCGGATGCGCACACGCGCGTCTGGCCACAGGCGAAGGTCCGGGCTCTTAAACCGAGCACGGCCGTATCGAGGGATGGCATCGCCCGACCACAGGAAGGGGATTGCCATGCGTTCATCTATTGCCGTTGCGTTAGCGGGCATATCATCGTTCGCCACGACAGCGGCCCTGGCGCAGACTGCCGACCCAGCCCAACAAGCTGAGGTCCAAGGGCAGCTGGCCGACATCATCGTGACCGCGCAAAGGCGCGAGGAAAGCCTGCAAAAGGTGCCCGTTGCCGTGACCGCCATCGGCGCGGAGCAGCTCGACCAGCTGCGCGTCACCAACGTCCGCAACCTCGCTGGCCTCGCTCCCAGCCTCCAGATCAACACGCAGGGCCTTCAGTCCAACCCCACCATCATCATCCGTGGCGTGGCGTCAGGCACATCCAACAACGCCGTCGATCCAAAGGTCGGCATTTATCTGGACGGCGTCTATATTGGCCGCACGGTCGGCTCCATCTTCGACCTTTCCGACATCCAGCGGGTCGAAGTGCTGCGCGGTCCCCAAAGGGACTTTGTTCGGCCGCAACGCCACGAGCGGCGCGATCAGCCTGGTGACGGCTGCTCCATCGGGTGAGTTCGGCGTCCGGGGTACGGTCTCCTACGGCAATTACGATGCGTTTCGGACGAAAGTCTCCGTCGATCTGCCCGCGTTCGGCCCCCTATCGGTCAAGCTGTCCTATCTGCACGACGAGATCGAAGGTGACTATCGCAACCTCCTGGGCGGCCGCACGATCGACCTGCGTCAGCGCGACCCATCCTTCGGGGTGCAGCGCATCGCGGAGCGGCTGGGTGAGCGCAATGTCGACGGCGTGGGAGTTGCCGCCCGGCTCGACCTGGGCGACCTGACCGCCGACTATCGCTTCGACTATACCGATGCGCGTTCGACCGGGCGCGCGATCCAGAGCTTTGGCGTCATCCCGGATGCCTCGGGCCAGTTGCTCGCCCCAATCATCGGTTTTCAACCGCTATTCGGCGGGATCACCAACATCTCGACCGATCGCCTGACCTCCGTCGCCAATGCCACCAGCCCAGAACATGTGGTGACGCAGGGACACAGCCTCACCTTCACCTACCCCGTGAGTGACGAGATCACGCTCAAGAGCATCACCGCCTATCGCAAGTTCCGGCAAGACCCGAACATCTACGACCTTGGCGCAACGGGTGGGCTGCGTTTCACGACCGCACAATTTCAGGCGTTGCTGGCCGGTGATGTTGCCGCCATCCTAGACCCTGCCAATGCACCAGGGCCCAACGACTCTTTCTTCTCCCTGCTAACTTCTCGATCCACAAGTCAAAAGCAGTTCAGTCAGGAATTTCAGGTTCAGGTCACGTCCGAAGCTTTCGACCTGACGGCAGGCCTTTTCTATTTCCATGAAAACACTCCCGCGACGGACATATTGGGTATCTTCCAACCCGTGGCGAACGGCGTCGTCGTGGATACATCAACAGTAGGCGTCATCCCCGGCCTCCCGGTCGGGCAGCTGCCCTTCGACATAAATGGCGACGGCGTCATAGATGCAGCGGACTTCAACCCGTCGCTCGACAGCATATTCGGCAGCGGCCTCACCCGGACGCGCGCCATCAATGACAGTTACGCAGCCTATGGCCAGCTCACCTATCACCTGACCGACACGCTCGATCTGACAGGTGGCCTGCGCTACACCATCGACAAGCGGGAGAACCGGATTTCCGCAGTAGCGGGCGGTCAGGGCGGCCAATTGGGCGTCGGCGACTATAAGGTCGATTACAAGAAGGCGACCTGGGCAGCCATCCTGACCTGGCGGCCGAACAATCAGGTGACCGCCTATGGCAAGGTGTCGACCGGATATGTCGCCGGCGGCATATTGAGCGGCATCCCCTACAAGCCTGAAACGCTGACGGCCTACGAACTGGGGCTGAAGACACAAAGTTGGGGCAACAGGCTGCGGACCAATATCGCCTTGTTCTACAGCGACTATAAGGATCTACAGACCCAAAACTTCATCAATGGCCGCCAATTCTTCGACAATGCAGGCAAGGCGAGCATCAAGGGCTTTGAACTTGAGGCGGACCTGGTGCCGGTGCGCGGGCTAACACTGAGCGGCAATCTGAGCTATACTGACCTCGATTATAAAAGCTTCATCCTGAATGGGGTCGAAGTTGCCGACATTGCCCGCACCACCTTCGCGTCCAAATGGCAGGGCCGCGCCTCTGCCCAATATGACAGCCCGGACATGAGCATGGGCGGCCATATCTCGGCACGGGTAGACGGGCGCTACCGCAGCCGCGCGCCGCTGGTCTCGACGCCCTTCTTCGATCTGGCGGGCAACAGCGCGGACCTTAACCGATACGCCTATACCAAGGCTTATTGGCTGGTCGATGGCCGGATCGGATGGGTCGACATGCCGCTGGGCGGAGCGAAGGCATCTCTGTCGCTATTCGGCCAAAACCTGTTCAACGAACAATATAATCCATTCGGATCGCCCGTGCTGCAGCTGATCACCAGTTACGAACGCGGGCGTACATACGGTGTTGAGCTTGGGGTGAGTTTCTAAGACACAGAATTCAAGAGGAGAGAGATGATGGAAAATGATATTTCGGCGCGCGTGAGCAGCGCGGATTTTGAATATTATAATGGATCGGGACCGGGTTTCACGACTGAAAGCTCAGTCCTGATCAGTTCCTCACCCTATCTCAACCATCCGCAATTGCGGGCACTGATCGCACAGGAAATGCTGCGGCGGAACGGAGCGGAATTGCCGAACACCGCCTACATCCCCGACGTCGTGAAGATATTGATGGAGCTGGAGGACTGGCCGCGCATCTTCCAGCTATTCGAGGAAGAGAAAGCACGCCTGCCCGAGTTCAAATCATGGCTCGACGGCAAAAAGGTGTCCCTGTTCAAGACCGAGGAGCTGGCAGGCGCGGAACCCGGCACGCTGCGCGCGGTCATCTACGATTTCGTGGTCAACAGCGGCTACAATATGGACCATTTCTTCCAGGGCATGGAGATCAAGACCGACTTCGATTTCTACATGAAGGAGCGGACCCATACCCATGACATCGAACATATGATCACTGGCTTTGAAACCAATCATGCCGGTGAAGTCGCCTTGATCGCCGCCAATATGCGAGCGCTCTACAACTATTTCGTTCCCGAACTTGCATCCTTCTTCAACCGGGTCAGCTCTTATCTGCGTGCCAAGACGATGATGAAGAGCGGCCTGTTCTACCCTGAGGCGGTGAAGGTCGAACTGGAAGCCGAAGACATCGGCGCTGCGCAGGGCCGCAACTGGAAGCACCCGCTCTTCCTCATCCCCTATCGCGACTATCTCGATTGGCAGGTGCAGGATATTCGCGAGGAATTCGGCATCACCAATCCGCCCAAATCGGGTGAGTGGGCCTGGACCACTGCGGTCAGCGAGGACCCGAGACCGAACCATCAGGGGATGACCTCCATGGCGGCGGAATAAGGCCAAGCGGCGCTGCCCCTTTTGTCGAGGGGCAGCGCACTTCCACGCTCTTTGATTTGTGGCGGAAAAGCCGCCGTCAAGCTGCGGCGAAGTCAATCACCGTGACAGGATCAGTCCCGTCCCAATCCCGCGCAGCAGCGATGCCAGCTTCACACATGGCGCGCATGTCCGGCCCGCAGATAAACTCGAACAACTGTCCCGGCTGCCCTGGCGCGCTCAGATAGGCGACGCGCGTTGCCGGATTATGTGCGGTGAACAGCAATTCCATGCCGCCTTCCACCGCCATTCCCACCGCTTCATGCAGATCATCGACAATGCGAGCGACATGATGAAGCCCCAGCAGACGCCCGCCATCATCGGCGCGATAGGGCGACGCCGCATCATTCGTCGCCTCGATCAATTCGATCTGCACGCCGTCCTGATAGGATAATCCCACATGCATGGTCACGCGGGTTGGCTGACCGCGATACTCGCCGTCCAGGGTGACGTTGCGGAACACCGTCCAGGGACCAACGCCCGAATGGCGTGTCCAGCTATCGATGCTGGCGTCCAGATTTTCCACCAATATGCCGATCTGGTCGATAGCGCCGAATTTAGCCAAGTCGCCGATCCTCTCGCAGGGGGTATGCGGGCGACACGAGCCGCCCGCATACTTCGTCTTTACTCGGCCGCTTCCAGCGAAGCCAGCGCGTCATTCGCCGCCGCTGTCGGCTGCAGATATTCGCCCGGACGAGCGCCGGTATAGCTGTTGCCGTCGAAGGTCTTGACGCCATTCACCAGCGTAAGCCGCATCGGCGCGGCCGGACGGGTGAAGCGCCACGTCGTACCACCATCACCATCAGGCACGTCGAACCGCTTCTCCATATTGCGATATTCTACTTCGCCCAAATTGAACACGGCTATGTCGGCGCGACGCCCAACCTTGATCTCGCCCGTATCATGCAGGCCGAAGAAATTGGCGAGCTTCCCCGTCTTCACATGGATCGCCTGTTCCAACGTCAGCAGCCCTTCGCGCACATATTTGCTGAAGAGCAGGATATTCTCGCCACCACCGCACAGCATCTGAAGATGCGCGCCCGCGTCGGAAATATTGCCGACCGTCTGCGGGTCCAGCATCAGCTGGATGGTCAGGTCCTCATCCTTCGGGAAGGGCGCCATGTGCACCGTCGATCTGGTGCCGTTTTCAAGGATCCACTGCGCCATCGCATCCGAACGGTGGAGCCCGCGCGATTCAGCAAACTCCTTCAACGTACCGCCAACCGGGCCCGTACCATTTTCGCTATCCAGCAAATACAGATCCTGCGGGTTGTTCATCGGCGAATGAGGCCACGCCTTTGTATCCCAGCTTTCCCGCGCCCGTGCCCGCCAATCGGGATCGGCAAGCAAGCGTGCCTTTTCCTCATGGGTTTCGGCAAGGACGACCTCATGCCAGATATAGTCATTCGACTGGGCGAAGATCAGCGACTTGACTAGGCTCAACGTGCTGGTCGGCGACACATGCGCATAGCCGGGCCAGACATCCACGCCTTCTTCCTTCAGCTTGGCCATGGTCTCCTGCAAGCGGGGAAGGATGTCCTTTTGGAATTCCAGCGTCGGGATAGCGCCAGCCACCTGCATCCGGATGGACCGGCCCTTCGTCAGACGCCCCAGCCGCTCCAGACTTTCCGGCCCGGTCTTGCGCATGAAGGTGTCGATGATGACCTGATAGGTGGTGCCCGGGTAGCGCTCCATCACGCCAAACAGCGCTTCGAACTCCGCATCGTCGGCGAGCAGTGTGGGGATGGCGCGGTCGTCGCCATCATGGTCGTGCAGATTGTCCGACAGCCCCAGCGCGCCAGCAGCCAACGCATCTTCCAGCAATTCGGCCATGCGCGCGATCTCATCCGACGTCGCCGCGCGGTCCCACGCCTCGACGCCCATAGCCGCCAAACGAAGGGCGATATGGCCAACGAAGGCGGAATAATTGGCGGGCAGGCTGATGTTGCGTGCCATCGAAGCCTTATATTCCGACCACTTCTCCCAATCCCAAGGGACATTCTGGAGGAAGGGCTTCAGCGGGATATCCTCGAAGAAGGAGAATATCTTGATCATCTCCAACTGGGCAGCCTTCTCCTTCGAAAGCGGCGCGGCGCTGAAGCCGCAATTGCCCAGGATCACCGTGGTCGCGCCATTGCCGGGTAGCGGATCGAGGTCCGGTTGCCACCACATGGTGGCGTCATAATGGGTGTGGCTTTCGATGAAACCCGGCGTCACATAACAGCCGCTGGCATCCACCACTTCGTCACCGGCGGCAGCGGTCAACCCCGCGCCTATCTCGGTGATCCTGCCGCCTGCCACGCGCACGTCAGCAGCATAGCCGGGCGCGCCTGTACCATCGATCACAGTGCCGCCACGGATCAGCATGTCCGTCATCTCTCTCTCCTCTTGAGGCTATTTTTCCCTCGAGCCGAAGCCATTGCATCTGTGTCGCCTTCTCGTCGGCGATCGTGCTGGGACACAGGCTATCGCGACCCGGTCGGCCACCGCAAGTTCACCTTCGCACAAGTGGGCGGTGGGATCATGCCATGATCTGTTCAAGGATTGATAGATGATCCCCCGGCGCGGGTCAGGATGCGTTCGTTCGCATTGCTCTCACGTAGGAGAGCCCGTCTTCGGGCGATGGAAGCACGGTACAGCAATCGCGCAGAAATGGATCAGGCGGCGGACTGAAGCTTTGCCTCGGGAATGGCGTCAACAGGCATCGACGCGGCGGCGCGCCGTTCCGGCTCCATCATCAGCTCGACAAAATGCCACCATGCCGGGGCAGCGGGGCGCAGGCTGAGCAGCTGGCCTTGGCGATGGACGGCGATCCAGCGCCCATCTGCCCGTTCATATTTCCAGTGAGGATCACAATTCAGGGGAACTTGCTCGAATTCCGCCGATATATTTTGTTGGCCACCGATCGCTCGCAACTGGCTTGGGACTTCGCGGAACACACCGCCTGGAAACTCGACGAGAACGGACATGATCAACTCCATGCCAGCGGTTCATCAACCGCCGTCCCGTCTTAACGCACAACAAGTGATTGAGTTCTCGATAGAAAGTAAGGTCTAACATAAATGATCAAGCATAGCGCAGACAGCATGGACGCGGGCGCCGAACCCCGCCTGAACGGGATCCGGCGCTCCTTCAGCAATCAGTCGGCATTCTCGATGACCAGCGCAATCCCTTGCCCACCACCGATGCACATGGTGATGAGCGCATAGCGGCCGCCCGTCCGCTTCAACTCATAAGCAGCCTTGATCGTCAGGATCGTCCCGGTAGCGCCAACAGGATGGCCGAGCGCGATGCCCGACCCGTTCGGGTTCAGCTTCTCGCGGTCAAAGCCCAGCGAATTAGCGACGGAAAGAGCTTGCGCCGCGAAGGCTTCGTTCGCCTCGATCACATCCATCTGGTCGAGCGTCAATCCAGCACGCTTCAGGGCCACGGGCGCCGCCTTGATCGGGCCTTCACCCATATATTCCGGTTCTACCCCCGCATGACCCCATGCAAGAATCTTCGCGAGCGGCTTCAATCCCCGCCGTTCGACTTCGCTGCCGGTGGCCAGCACGACCGCAGCCGCGCCATCGTTGATCCCCGACGCGTTGCCTGCCGTGACCGAACCATCCTTCTTGAACGCAGGACGCATGGCCGACAGCGTGTCGATGCTGGTGTCAGCGCGCGGATGCTCATCGGTATCGAAGATGGTGACGCCCTTGCGCGTCTTGACCTCGACCGGAACGATCTGGTCCTTGAACCGGCCCTCCGCGATCGCTCGCACGGCGCGCTGATGACCTTCCACCGCCAGCGCATCCTGCTGCTCACGCGTGATGCCGTGGCGTTCGGCGCAATTTTCCGCGGTCACACCCATATGATAGCCACCGGCCGCGTCCTGCAGCCCGCAAACCAGCGCATCCTCAACGGGATTGTCGCCCATCTTGCGGCCCCAGCGCGCGCCATGATCATGATAGGGCACGTTCGACATCGACTCCGCGCCACCAGCGACGGTGATGGCCGCTTCGCCCAGCTTCATCATCTGCGCCGCAGAAACGATCGCCTGCACACCCGACCCGCAGAGCCTGTTCAGAGTCAGCGCAGGCACCTCCAGCGGCACCCCCGCCTGCAAAGCGATGGTGCGCGACAGCATGCCGTCGCGCGCGCTGGTCGGCATCACCTGGCCGATAACGACATGCTCCACGTCCGCCGCCGGGACGGCAGCGCGGGATAGCGCCTCCTTCACCACGATGCTGCCGAGCTGCGAGGGCATGAACGGCTTCAGGGAGCCGCCAAAATCGCCGATCGCCGTCCGGGCGCCGCTGACAATATAGATATCTTCCATCATCTGGTCCTCTGCACAATTGGGTGCCAGTGCTGCACTTGCACGCGCTCATGCGCCCCCACGCACAGGTGTCAAGGACAATGCGCATATCGCTGGACCGACAAGAGATCCGCGCACGCCTGGCCCCAACACCGCGCCATATGGCCAAAGCGCCGGCGGCCGTTTAGGGTCGATCCATGACCAGCATAGCGCAGAGCGCCATCAGCGAGCCTGTCGTCCAACGGACCAGCAAGGGCCAACGCACCGCCGACAGGTTGCTTGATACCGCCGAACTACTGTTCGCGCAGAAGGGCTATGAAGCCACCGCTCTGCGCGACATCGCTGCGGCAGCGAACATCCAGCAGCCGGGGCTCTACAAATATTTCGAAAGCAAGGACGCCTTGTACCGCCAGGTCCTGCAAAGAGCGTTGCAGCCGCTGGCCGACGAGATGGAGGAGGCCATCGCCCGGTCGCCGCAAAGCGCTTCCTTCCGCACGCTGACTGACCGGCTGGTCGATGTCCTCGCGCAGCATCCCAACGTGTCCATGCTGCTCATAAGGTCGATCCTGTCCGCTCCGTCCGATCGGGACGAAATCGGCATGGCGTGGGTCGAACGGCTTATCGATTATGGACAGCGGATCACGCAGGCGGCCGAGATCAAGCCTGCGGCAGAGGATCTCATCCTCCACATCGTGGCGATCTTCAACATGATGTTCGGCTATTTCTGGGCGTCACCCGTCGCGCGCGGATTGGCAGGGGTTGATCCCCTTTCGCCAGCCATGATCGAACGGCAGAAAGCTTTGCTAAGCGGCTTTATCGCGACGATAGAAAATGATCAGCCTGCCAGCGACGGTTGATCAAAGGCACGGCGGCCCCTTGTTAACGCGCATGGGACGGCGAGCAGCCTTGTTTCCGCTCTGTAAAGGCTTAGACCCTATTTTCCTCACCTCACACCCGACCAGCCAATTCCCGGAGCATCGTTCTACCCATGCCAGCCACACGACTTTCCAGCGCCGGCCGTAGAGCCTCCATCATCGCTGCGGCCAGGGCGGTGTTCGCACGCCACGGGCTGGAAGGCGCGCGAACCCAGCAGATCGCGCGCGCGGCGGGAGTGTCTGAAGCGCTGCTCTTCCGTCATTTCCCGACAAAGACGCACCTTTATCGCGCCGTGCTGCGCGAGGTCATCATCGACCAGAACAGGGTCATGCGCTCATTTGGCGAGGCAGAGGCCAGCACGGAGGGCCTGCTTGAAATCCTGCGCCGTACCTTCAGCTATGCGATGGCAGGCATGCACGCCATCAATGCCGAAGGTTTGCGCATGGTCGTGGGCAGCCTCGCCGGCGATGGTGGCTATGCCCGGCTCGTTTACCGGCGTGCATTGCGCATGACGCTGCCTAATCTCGGAAAGGTAGTGGAAGCGGCCAAAGCTGATGGCGGCATCGCCGGTGAAACGCTTTCTATCACTAATGCCGGTGCCTTTGTCGAGCATATCAGCACGATAATGATGATGGCGCGCTGTCACGACAAGGTAGCGATCCCCTATGACGAAGACCGCGCCTTGCACGACGCGATCCTCTTTTGCGCGCGCGGATTGGGCGTTGAAGAAGCCCGCATCCAGCGATTTTTGAAGCAGATGAACCCAACTGAACCTGGCGACTCCTTGTTCGTGAAGCGCCCTATGGAGATTGCCTCTTCGGACGCAGGCTGAACAGTCCTCACTCCGTCAGGCTGCTCGCCGCACGGGACGCCGTTGCGCGCGCCATCGCCACGAAAATGATCGCCATAAGCGCACAGCCCCCGATGAGGATGACGGCCACCGGCGTATAACCACCGACCGCATCGCGCAGCACGCCAGCAAGCGGCGGCAGGAAGAAGGTCAGCGGCAACGTCACCAGCCCGAATAGACCAACGACGCGGGCCAGCGACTGCTGACCGAACAGGCGGCTCGACAGCATGTTGATTGCCGGAAACACGCCAGCGCCTCCCGCGCCCAGCATCAGCGCGGCCAATGCCATGATCGGAAAGGAAATGGTCGACAGAAGAGACGCCCAACTGATCGCAAGTCCGGCCGCAATCAGCGCCAACGCCAGAGGCGCTCCAAGCCAGCCACACAGGAATCCGATCGCAAGCGAGCCGATCACGGCCGCGCCGCCCATGATCGACAACAGCCCCGCCGCCTGATCCCCCGCGACGCCCCGTTCAGCGACAAAAGCGACCAAGTGCGACACGCCGGTAATGCCGACAGCATTCAGATATCCGGCGCCCAGGCACATCACCCAGAAGGCCGGGCGTCGCAGCACGGCACGGGCGGACAACATTGCGCCGCCGCCTGCGGCATGCGGATGGCCCGGCTGCTCTGCGCCACCCTGGGGCGCATCCGCCACGCCCAGCATCACGGGCAAGAGCATGACATGCAACGCTGCCAGGATCAGGTAAAAAGCGGACAGGCCATGATTGCGCAGGATGAAGATACCCAACATCGGTAACAGCGCCACGAATAGCGGCATATTCGCGATCCCAAGTGCTGGCCCCGGATTATGCCGGAACCAGTTGCTGGCAAGCACGCTCGACGGGAATGGGCCGAACATGGCAAGTCCAACCCCGATCGGCAGGGCATAGAGCAACAGCACGACGGGCATGCTCGGGGCGATCGCCAGCAGCGCATAGCCGATACCCGACATCAGCGTGCCGATCAACATCGTCCAGCGCAGCCCGATCCGTCCGATCAAGCTCGCCACAAGTGGACTCGCAAGGCCCATCACCAGGACAGCCAGCGCCAGGGCCAGCGTCGTCGCGCCCCGGCTCGCCCCATACATCTGCTGCAACGGCAGAACAGAAATTCCGAACGCACCAAAGGCGCACCCGATGGCGACATTTTGCGCGAGGAATGCGCGGAACACCATCATCCGCGCTAGTCCATCATGGCCGCCCACGCTGGCAGCCCCGGCAACTGCGCCCGTCATACCGTTCATTCACCCGTCTCCTGCTGCACCTGGGAAGCTAGGCCAATTCCCCCTCCTCGCTGGCGACGTGCGCTGCGGCTCGCGGCCATACCACCGCGCCAAAAAGAGGGCCGGGCGCTACGCTAGCCCCGGCCCTTTTCCGTCAACGGGCGAAATCTCCTCCGCTCGCCTCCATCATTCGCCTCCGAAGCTGTACTTCAGGCGAACGCCATACATGCGCGGCTCACCATAAAGCTCCGCGCGATAGAGCAGGCCTCCGCCCTGAAAGACGTCACTGTTGGAAATCCGGTACAGCTTGTTGGAAAGATTGGTCGCGAACAAGCCAAGGTCAAAGCCGGATCCTGCCACCTGACGCCAATCAAGCGAGACTGACAGCAACCCGAACGGCTCCAGCACCGCGCCCGGCTGCCGGGACGGAAGCTCGACAGCTTCCGTATTCTGCGTCGAAGTGTGCGAGTAATTGGCGTAGAATGCCAATGTGCCCATGTCCTTGCCTAAGGATTGTTCGGCCGAAATATGGACGCTCCAGATATAGGGCGCGACATATTGGAAATCGAGACAAGAGGCGTCAGCTGTGCCGCCCGGCGCGACGGGACCGTTGCAATCCAGCGTGCCGGTACCTGAAACATAGTCAAATTTCTTGTACTTGGCGTCGGTGTAGCTGAAATTGCCGCCCACCTCGATGCCAGGGAAAGGCCGCATCGAAGCTTCGATCTCGATCCCCTTGATGCGCGCATCGGCATTCAGAGTACGCGCACCGCCAGCCGTGGTGGTCGGGTTGTAGTCACCGGTTGCGCGCTGGATACCCTTATAGTCGATCGAGTAGCCCGCGACGTTGAAGCGGAACGGCACGCCGCCGAGGCGGAAGTCGGACTTCATGCCGATTTCATAGGATGTGACATCCTCCGGCAGGAAAGTGCGCGTGTCCGGATCAGTGCCTTGGCCGAAGAACACAGCATAGGGATTGAAGCCGCCCGCCTTGTAGCTGTGGCTGACCTTGCCATAGATGAGGACGTTCGAAGATACCTTATAATCCAGACCGACCAGCCAGGATGGCGAGCTGGTCCGCTGCGACCCGGTGAATTCGCAATCCGACCGCGCTGTGGCCAATGGCACGTCCTCGTTGTTCTTACCGCATCTAACTTCGCCGGGATTAGGACTGGTGAAGTTAAATTGCGAGGCGAAGCCATACACATGATCCCAGGTCTGGCGGTAGCCGCCCGTCAGGCGCAGGCCTTCGAGCGAAGGCGCCAAGGCTCCGAAGTTGAGCGTCACCTGGCCATAGACTGCCTTGGAAACGGTGCTCGTGCCATATTCAAACTGCGACGCAGTGCAATCACCTGCGGAACCCGTGGACACAGCAGGGCAGTAGAGAATAGCTCTCGACCCCTGAATCCCATTCGGCCGCTGATCGAAGTAAAAGCCGCCAATGGTCCAATTCAAATTGCCATCGAGCATATTGCCCTGCAATTGAAGCTCTTCTGTCCAAACGCGCAGATCATCTCTGGGCAGTTCAGTGGCTCCGGTACTGTTAGAGTAGGTGACCGGAATGTTCGTGCCCGGCAGGGTAACAACGCCCGATCCCGGAAGAACGCCCGGATCGACGTCATGCTGTTGAAGCACCGTGGCATCGCCATCATAGCGATACCCAACCTTCAAACGCTGGTAGCTTACGATATTGCGCAGCGTCAGTTCATCCGACAACTCTATGTCGGTGGTATTGCTGACACCCCAAGTCTTTGTCTTGCTGAAGGTATCGACCGAAAACGCGGTCTTGCGTGGCCCAAGGGCGTCGGCCTGTGCGGTCGTCGCGCGGTAGACATCGCAGGAATAACCGCCAACGGCCCCGACAGGCAGATTGGCACAGAGTTGAAGATCGGCAAGTCCGCCCGGTCCATCAATATTGAACCCGCGATGGATCAGCCCCGCGCCGTTATTGTTGGAATAGGACCCATAGGCCATCGTATAGTTGGTAATCGTATCCGTGGGCTTGAACAAAATGCCGATGCGACCCGAATACCAATGTTCATTGTCGCGATCCTTGTTCCACACCACGTCCCGTGTGTAACCGTCGCGGTCATGATAGGCGCCGACTATGCGCACGGCCAGTTTTTCATTTACCGGCAGGTTCAGCGCACCTTCCACATAAGTGCGGTCGTAATTGCCATATTCGCCCTTAATCCAACCGCCAAAGGTATCGCGGGGCTTCTTTGGCACCAGCAGGACCGCGCCGCCTGTCGTGTTGCGGCCGAACAGCGTGCCCTGCGGACCTGCAAGGACCTGCATGTTTTCCAGATCGACGAAGTTGCCGGGCCCACCTTGCTGGTTGAGGGTAAGGCCGGACGGCAGCGGAATTTCATTCAGGTAGACGACCACGGCGGGCGAGGCCTGAAACGTCGCACCCTGACCGCGCAAAGTGAAGGACTGGGAATCGCGCGATCCCTGACCATTGGGCCCGACCACCAGCGATGGCACGCTGGCCTGAAGATCCTGTTCCTTGTTGATGCCCTGCTGCTCAAGCCGCTCCGGCGAGATGGCGGTGATGGCAATCGGCACGTCTTGCCCGCGCTCTTCGCGGCGGTTGGCCGTGACGACAATCTCGGTAAGCCCCACCTGTCCCTGCTCGGCCGACTGCGCCGATTGCGCGGAAGCTGTCGTGGGTACGATGAAGGCCAAACCGGACAGCAGCGCAGTGCCGCAGCCAAGCAGATAGCGTGTATTCATGATATGCATGTCTCTCTCCCAAGATGTTGGGCTTCAAAGCCGATATTATTTTCTTTTTGAGAAGATCGCGGGCGGCGCCTCGCGCAAGCATTAAGGACTAATCCAGCTTCGGCCCTTGTCAGCTAATGTCGCGAATGTCCGACCTCCCTCTGTACATGCCGCCATAGAAGCGGACTGCGTCCTCTGCGCATTCTCCGACGCGCCTGAACGCCAATATGATGGCGAGGCTGCGTAGCTTTGTCAAAACACTATTTGCCACCGAAGCATCTCGCTGCCTTTGGATATGGGCTAATGCGGCGATCTTCCCCCAATTTGCTGCGCATTGAAAGAATCGGAATAGCCCCCGATTTTGTTGATCTGGATGGACACTGACGCCATTCACAGCATCGCCATGAAACCATTCAGGAATATGGTCACGGCGCGTTCGGCATAATGCCCCCTGTCCCGCTTCGCGACCGGATGCCCCCCGGCGAGCAAGCGGTTGCCCCGCATGGCGAGCACCAGAAGCTGCCGCGCATGCCAGTCCGCGCTCTCTTCGATACCAAGGCTCTCCAACCATGGAATCAGCCCATCGACCCACGGTCCACGCAGGGCAAGATACACCTCCCTCGCCAGCGCCGCGTCTCGCCGGGATTGGCTGATGACGACACGGTGCAGGCGGATCGACGTGGTGGACGCCAGGCTTTCCAGCGCAGCCTCCACATATTGGCGCAACGCATCGGCATCCGCTTGCGCTAAAGGAAGCGCCGGTGGCGCTGCCGCGCCTGCACAGTCGGACGCCAACAGCCGCATGGCCGCTGCAAAGAGGCCAGCCTTGCTGGCAAAATGCCGGTAGAGCGTCCCACGCCCGACCCGGGCTTCTTCGCCGATCAGGTTCAGGTTTGCGCCCTCAAATCCTTCCTCCAGGAAATGACGCCCTGCGACGTCCAGTAAAGTGCGGATATGGGAAGCAGGCTCTTCGACGACTGGCGGCCTCGTATCGAACAAGGGCTTCGGCGGTGGCGATCGAGCAGGCGAATTCCCGTCGATGCCCTCTACAAATAATGTGACGGCATGACGCGCTGCCCGCTCACGATCCGCAGGCGAGGCTGCAGGAAAGCCCATAAGCACAACCGGCCCCTCAACTGCCAAGGACCCGAAATCTAACGCCAGTTCCAGCGGGACGGGGCGATCGACGCCCTTCTCCCTGGCGAAGTCCTCCAACGCCTGCCGCACAGGCTCCAGGCGCATGCCCTGCCCATTTTGCAGTGACGCCGCCAGGTCCGGCATCTTGTGCGCCACGCCCGCGGCGACCCACAGCGCGCTGAACATCCCCTGGTCCAGCGCGGAATCGAGAATAGCCCTCGCCAGCCCCGCCAGCTCCGACCCCCCGGAAGCAGCACTTTCATGCACAGCAGCCGCGCGAGCGTCGAACTCCGCGCCTTGCGCATCCAGCGCCGCGCGGAACAGCGCTTCCTTGTCAGCGAAGTAACGGTAGATGGTTTCCTTGCTCACCCCCGCGGTTCGCGCGATCGAATCGATGCTGACCGCGTCGAAACCTCGATCCACAAATTGCGCGCGTGCCGACAACAGCAAGTGCCGGACGCGCGGCGACGACACCTCGCCCCTGTCTCCTGCCACCAGTTTCATCCAGCATCCTTGCGCATCAACCGGCTGCTACACCAGCCTGACGCCGGGATACACCATTGATGTTGACGTTCACCGAACGGTTCGATACCGTTCGTCTTCATAAAGAGATGGAGAGAGATGGGATGGCGTTGCCTTGGACAGAGCGGCCGCTTGAGCCGTTTGGCGTCGAGATCGGTGTCAAATTGCAGTGGCCGGTGCCCGAAGGCTTTGAACAGAGGCTGACCGAGCTGTTCGGTCGCCATAAACTCATCCTGTTCCGCAATCAGAATCTCAGCGAAGCCGATCAAGTGCGGCTGCTTGAAAATTTCGGCCGCGTGCTGGGCTCCCACGGCGAATATCGCGAAATATCGAGCGATGGCGCGCTGGGGTCAGGCCCGCTCACATGGCACAGCGACCTCGCTTTTACCGAAGAGCCGTTCAAGATCATCTCCCTACATGCTGTCGCCGTCAATGACGGGCAAAGCTGGACCGACTTCGCCAACGGTGCAGCGGCGGCGGCGGCACTTCCGCCACAGTTGAAAGCGGCAATCGCAGAACGGGAAGCGGTGACGATGATTGCGCCGGTCCAGACCCACAGGACGGTCGGCTATGACAGTTCGACGGACATGCCGCATCAGGTGCGGCCGGTCATCATCCCCCACCCGCGCACCGGCGAGCCCATCCTGTACGTCAGCGACATGCAGACCGCCCGCATCGTCGGCATGGATCAGCCGGAAAGCGATGCCACGCTCAACGCCCTATTTGCCGAGCTTTATCGCGAGGACCGCATCTATCGCCACCATTGGAACAATGGCGACCTCGTCATCTGGGACAATATCGCCCTGCAGCATGCGCGCGGCGACTTGACGGGCATGACGCCTCGCCGCCTGCAGCGCATCGTCGTTGCCGACAAGAGCTTCTTCGACCTGCTGCCGCAGTTCAAGGTCGGTGACGAGCGGATCAGCGCCTGGGGATCAGGCAACAAACAACTGGTACTTGATTGAAGGACACTGAAAATGGCTGACATTCCCTATCTGATGCGTGGCCTGATGCCCGTTGAAACCGAAAGCAGCGTGCTTCTCTCTTCATCCAAATATCTGAACAACCCGGCATTGCGGGATTGGCTTGCGATGATCCTGCTGCGCCGGAACGGGCCGGACGTGCCGCCGCCCGCGGAAATGTACCAGCTTCTCCCGATCCTGGATTCCCTGCGCGATCATGATGCGATCGAAGACATGTTCACGCAGGAACGGAAAGAAAATCCGGAACTGGATGCCTGGTTCAACGAAGGCTTCATTTCCACCTACAAGATCGAAGACTTCCAGGAATTTGAGCCGGGGTCATTGGGCGGTGTTTTCTATCGGCAAATGACTGCCGGTGATTATGAAATCCAGATCATGCCCTGGAAGGAGCCCAAGACGCAGCTTGAATTCTACAATCTGCGGTCAGGACAGACACATGATTTCGAGCATATTCTCTTTGGCGGCGGATTCAATTTCATGGGTGAGCTGGTTCCTTACTGGGCTCGCCTGACCAATGTGCCACGGCATATACGCAACCCGCATCTGGCCGCCGAAGTCAATGTCCTCCAACTCTTCGGATCCCTGCGCTACACTGTGCGCACCATGCTCCATTACCCCGAAGTGTGGCCGACTGCCATCAACGCCATTCAGCGCGGGATGAAGGTCGGGCAGCAAAGTGACGCATTCTTCATGAAGAAGCTTGAAACCGCATTCCACCTGCCGCTCGCCGAAGCGCGCGAAGCGCTGGGCATCCGGGGCGCGGAAGATGTCGATACGTTCCAGGAGGGCGCCTTCTGGGCGTCGGATGGCAAGACCAGCCTTGAACCCATCGCAAGGGCAGCCGAATGACCATGTGCGACCTGCTGGTCCGTGGCGGAACGATCGTCGACGGCAGCGGCGGCGAACCTTTCGCCGGTGACGTCGCCATTCAGGATGGCGTGATCGTCAACGTGGGCGCCTTCACCGGCGAAGCCCGTGAAGTCATCGACGCGACGGGCCTCACCGTCACGCCCGGTTTCGTCGACATCCATACCCATTATGATGGTCAAGCCATCTGGTCTGAGGAACTCTCCCCCTCCTCCTCCCATGGCGTGACCACGGTGGTGATCGGCAATTGCGGCGTAGGCTTCGCGCCTTGCCGCGATGCTGACCATGATCGCTTGATCCGCCTGATGGAAGGCGTGGAGGACATTCCCGGCGTCGTCATGGCCGAGGGCCTGAGCTGGGACTGGGAAAGCTTCCCCGACTATCTAAACGCCCTCGAAGCCCGCCCCCGCGACATCGATGTTGCCGCGCTTCTCCCCCACAGCCCCTTGCGCGTATTCGTGATGGGCGAAAGGGGGGCACAGCGCGAAGCCGCGACAGCTGACGACCTAGAAAAGATGCAGGCACTCACCCGCGAAGCGCTGGATGCTGGCGCGATCGGCTTTGCGACTTCACGGCTGCTCATCCATCGGACCAAGGCAGGGGAGAATATCCCAAGCTACCAGGCTGATGTGGAGGAGCTGAAGGCGATTGCCGGCGCCATGCGGGACGCGGATACCGGCGTCCTGCAGATGGTGCTCGATGCGCCCTTCTCCAGCTGGACCGACGAACTGGCCCATCTTCTGACCGTTGCGAAAGCGGCAGGCCGCCCCGCCACCTTCACGCTCGGCACCTCCAGTACAGGCGAGCCCGTGTGGCAGGATGCTCTACGCATCTGCGAGGAAGCCAATGAGCAGGGCCTGAAGATCAGCCCGCAAATACTCCCCCGGCCGGTCGGCATGATCTGCGGATTTGAACTGTCCAGCCACCCCTTCTCGCTGTGCCCAAGCTATGAGGCGATTGCCGCGCTCCCGCTCGTCCAGCAGCTCCCGTATTTGCGCGACCCGGAATTTCGCGCGAAGCTCCTCGCCGAAAGGCCGCATGATGGCCATCCCTTGGCGATGATGACACGTAACTGGGACTGGATCTTCCCCCTGTCCGATCCGCCCAACTATGAACCGCCCGCGGAAAGCAGCGTCGGCGCGCAGGCGCGCAGCCTCGACATCACACCGGAAGAGGTCGCCTACGACCTTCTGATGAATGGCGGCGATGGCAAGGGCATGCTCTACACCACGCTCGGCAATTTTTATAATGGCCGCCTCGACACCATCCATGACCTGATCACCCATCCGGATACAGTGATGGGCTTGGGTGACGGCGGCGCCCATTATGCAGCGATCTGCGACGCGAGCTATCCCACTTTCCTGCTGACCTATTGGACCCGCGATCGCGACGGCCCCAGGCTCAGCATCCCCCAGGCCGTCCGGGCGCTTACCTCACGCCCGGCGGAAACCATGGGCTTGCGCGACCGGGGCAGGATCGCGCCCGGGTACAAGGCGGATATCAATATAATCGATCTCAACGCCCTTCATCTGCACGCACCCCAAGTGCGCTACGACCTGCCGGGCGGTGGCAGGCGGCTCGACCAAAAGGCAACGGGCTTCGTCGCCACAATCGTGTCAGGCGAAGTCATCCGCCGGAGCGACGACGCGACCGGTGCGCGGCCGGGACGGCTTGTCAGGGGCGCGCAAACCGTACCGGCCTAAATGGTGGAGCAACATGCCAAAGCATTGTACCGTGGCTTTCCATCACGGGAGAGAAGTAGATGGCTACGGCGGTAAAGGCTCAGGAACCCGATTGGACTGGCCTGCGCGCACTATTTGGCGACCGCTTCAGCGACAGCGCCGCGATATGTGACCATCATGGCCGGGCAGAAACCTTTTACCCCGCGATGCCGCCAGACGCAGTGGTCTACCCCTTGAGCACTGAGGAAGTGGCCGCAGCGGTTCGCTTCTGCAACGAACAGGGGATCGCTATTACGCCCTATGGCACCGGCACGTCGCTGGAAGGCAATTTCCTGGCCGCGCGCGGCGGTCTTTGCATCGACCTCTCACGCATGGATCAGGTGCTGCGCGTCAGTACGGAGGACCTGGACTGCACAGTTCAGGCAGGCGTCACGCGAAAGCAGCTCAACACCGAGCTGCGGGACACCGGCCTGTTCTTCCCCGTCGATCCGGGGGCAGATGCATCGCTCGGCGGCATGGCATCAACGCGGGCGTCCGGCACGAACGCTTTCCGCTACGGCACCATGCGCCAGAATGTGCTGGCGTTGACCGTCGTACTTGCGGACGGGCAAATCATCCGGACCGGCGGGCGAGCCCGGAAATCTGCTGCCGGTTACGATCTGACCGGGCTTTTCGTCGGGTCTGAAGGCACATTGGGCATCATTACCGAAGTCACCCTGCGCCTCTACGGTCAACCGGAAGCGATCTCCGCTGCCGTTTGCGAATTTGAAACTTTGCGCGGGGCGGTTAACGCCGTCATCCAGACGATCCAGATCGGCCTCCCCGTTGCCCGGATCGAGCTGCTCGATCCGCTCCAAATCCGCGCGATCAACGCATATAGCCGGATGGAGCATCGCGAATGCCCAACGCTGTTCCTGGAATTTCACGGCACGCCTGCGGGCGTTGCGGAACAGGCTGAAAGCTTCGCCGAAATTGCTGCGGACAATGGCGGCGGTCAATTCCACTGGGCGACGAAGACGGAGGAGCGCACCGCCTTGTGGGAGGCCCGGCACAAGGTTCACTACGCCAATCTGGCCCTGCGCCCCGGATGCAAGGCCATCGCAACGGACGTCTGCGTCCCCATTTCACGTTTGTGCGATTGTATAGAGGAAACGCGCCGCGCCATCGACGAAAGCGGACTGACTGCGCCCATCGTGGGTCATGTGGGTGACGGAAACTTCCACGTGGTCCTCGTCTTCGATCCGGAATCGGCGGAAGAAACGCGCAAGGCGAAGGCGTTATCGGAACGGGTCGTTGCGATCGCCCTTTCGATGGAGGGCAGCTGCACTGGCGAACATGGCATCGGCATCGGCAAGAAAGCGCATCTCGTCACGGAACATGGCCCCGCCGTCGAGGTGATGCGCCAGATCAAACGGGCGCTGGACCCGTCCGGGATCATGAATCCCGCGAAAGTCATCGACGTCTGACGCGGCGCGGCTGCTCAATCCCGGTGGTCAAGCAGAAGGCAGGCGGCTCTCGGCTAGGGAGCCGCTTAGATTCGCCCGCCGCCAGCTAATGACGAAGATGGACAGCAGATGCCCAAGCGCAGGGCCAATCGCGAAGAACAGGTGCACGCCGCCCACGCCCTCGGTGCCGGATGACCGTGGATCGAACCCAAGGAAGCCCACTACGGAGAGGGCTATGCCCACGGCCACCGCATAGGCGGCGTTGGTCGTCACGTTGAAGACGGACGAAAACAGCCCGGCCCGCTCTATCCCGCTGCTTTCGCGATGCCGGTCGGCTACATCATAGATCATTGATCGCAGCATCAGGTTGCCCGACCCTTGCGTAAGGCCCTGTCCCACGATCAGCAGGATGAACAGCCACATGCGATCGGGCGTCAGCAACAGGACCATCAGGTTGATCGCAACCTGAACGCCCTCGGCCATGATCAGCGTCCTCAGCCGCCCGAACCTGTAGCTGATCCGCGCCCATAGCGGAGCGGCGAACATGCCGAACGCATATTGCAGCATCAGCAGCAGCGCAGGCGATGCCATCCCCATGTAGCGCGTGACGAAGAAGAGGAAGACGGCGGTGCGGAAACCCTGTCCTAGCGCAACAAAAAAGTCCGACGCCACGATCCGCCCCAGCGCATGGTCGGTCAGCACCGTCCTTATGCCCTTTCGCCAGTTGGCGGGGGCCGCCACAGGTGGGCCGGGCGGCGGCTCGCGAAAGAGGAAGGCGATCAACAGCATTCCGGCGGCAAGAACCACCGCCACCAGGGCTCCCATAGATCCAACGCGCGCTTCGGGATTTCCCCGTCCCAGTGCATCCAATATCGCAGGCAGGACCAGCACCAGGAAAATACCGATGGAAGACCCAGTCTGAATATAGGCCTGGATACGCGCCCGCTCGACCGGTGATGAAGCCATCTCCCCGCCCCAGGCGTAAAGCGGGGTCGATGTCGCGGTCCACCCCAGGCACAGTAGCAACAGCCATCCGCCAAGATAAAGCGGCGTGGCGCCAGCGGGGGGAGAAAAGACAGCGAGCAGCGACAGGAGGAACAGCAGGCCGCCTCCGATGATCCACGGCTTGCGCCGCCCGATCCGTGTGCGCGTATGGTCCGACGCCCATCCGATCACCGGGTCCGCCGCCGCGCTCCACAAGCGGCTGATCATGAAGACCAGGCCGACCGTTGCCAGGTCCATCCCGATCACGGTCGCGTAAAATGCTGGCAAGTAAGTTTGCAGCGGGATGTTGAACCCGCCCGTTGCGATGCTGATCACCGAAAATCCGGCGAGGCGTGGTCCCGACTCGCGTGCTTGATCCGTCATGCAAAGGGGCTCCCACGGCGTTGGAGACGCTTACAAATCATCCTTACCCAACCCTCTCCATTATCCGCAGCAACATCTTGCCAGCTGCAAATTCCACCCAAATCCGCTAAATTCCGAACCGGAAACGTAAATTGCATTTTTTGCAACACGGGATGTCTTATTATTTCCTTTTACGCGTGCTATCGGCCCCTCCATCCATTCACAAGGGGATCCAATCATGAAGTTTTCTTTTGCTTTCGCGGCGGCTCTGTCGCTGTCGGTTTCCGCTGCTGCCATCGCCGCCGATGCGCCGCTCATCAAGCAGAACGCGCTGGTCAAGACCGCTGACGGCCGCAAGGTCGGCTATATCGATCGCATCCTGAAGGACAGCACTGGCGCACCGACCGGCGTCCAGATCATCTACAGCGGCCGCTTCGTCGTCATCCCCGCCACCACGCTGAGCGCGGCGGAAAAGGGTCTGGTCACCAGCCTGACGGCCAAAGAAGTAAACCGCCTCTAATCTTTGCTGGAGGGCGCTGCGTCTGTCCGGCATCGGCCGGATAACGCGGCGCCTTCTTTCTAATGCGGTTCTCCCGGCTCCTATTGCCGCTGCGAGTTGATGTTGCCGCCATCGACGACGACTTCCGCGCCCGTCATATAGCTCGCCTCGTCCGACATCAGGAACCGGATGACACGCCCCAGCTCTTCCGGCGCGCCATAACGGCCAAGCATGATCCGCCGCTCAAAATGCCCCGGCAGCTGGGCCTTCGTCTCCGTCATGATCGGGGTATCGATCATGCCAGGACTGACAGCATTGATGCGCACGCCATCGCCCGCCAGCTCATCAGCCATCGATCGGACGAGGGAGATCACCGCGCCCTTTGCAGCGCTGTAGATCGGGATCATCCCATTGCCCAGCGTCGCATTGATCGATGACAGCGCCACGATCGCGCTGCCCGGCGATGAACGCAGATCTTCCCGGAACGCCTGCGTCATCAACAGAAGCGACCGGACATGCAGCGCCAGTCCCGCATCCCAATTTTCCGGCGTGACACCATCTATGCCCGTCGCTTCGGCCGTGCCAGCGCAATGGACGATGCCGCCGATCGCCCCGATCGCCGCGCGGGTCTCGATCGCCGCGGGCGTCACCGCCTGCGGATTACGCAGATCGACGCTCAGCCCTGCCGCACGGACACCATAGCGGCCCTCGATGATACTCGCGGACCCCGCCGCGCCTTCTGCATTTATATCCCAAAGCGCGACCGGCCGCCCTACCGCAGCCAGAGCATGAGCCGCCGCCAAGCCGATACCGGACGCACCGCCCGTGATGACAACTCCCGACCCGGGCGATCCCAGGCTGGGGGTGAAATCGGCGTCGTTGTCCAGTACCGGCATGGCAACCCCTCCTTTTCTTATTGCTTCTCCAGATCCCGATAAGCCGCCGCGATGATCTCCGGCCGCATGCTGCCGTTCAGCCAAGACGGCCAATATTGCGTCAGGTACAGCAGGAAGAATTTGCGTCCCGGGTCCATCCAGCATGCGGTTCCCGCCGCGCCCGGCCAGCCGAATACGCCGGCCGGCACCGCGCCCGGCCAATCGAAGAAGCTGTTGGTTTGCTCGCTCGCCTGCAACGACACGGACATGCCCGCACCCATGCCGACATTGGACAGCGTATAGCCGATCGGGACGTCCACGTTCGTCACCGCTTCTGGCAGCAGGTTCGACCGCGCGATCCGCACCGTCTCCGGCTTCAGCACGCGCACGCCGTCTAGCTCGCCCTCGTTGAGCAGCATGGCAGCGAAGCGGGAATAATCATGCGCCGTCGACACCAGGCCACCGCCGCCCGACGGATAATAGGGGCGCGCATAGAGACTGTCCGCCGCATCATCGGCCAATCCCCATGTCCCGTCTTCCTTCTGCTGAGGAAGGTCGGCAAAGCGGGCGGCGTGATCAGCCGTGATCGAGAAGCCCGTGTCCACCATGCCCAGCGGATCGAACAGGCGCGTCTTCAGGAAGGTTTCGAACGGGATGCCCGACGCCACTTCGATCACCAATCCCAAAACGTCCAGCGCAACGCTGTAGTCGAACCGCGTGCCGGGATCAGTGGCCAAAGGCAGGGCCGCGATACGCTCACCCAATTCGGCAAGCGTTGTCGGCGCGGGGAGATCACCCGGACCCGGTACCCAGTCCCGCGATCCCGGCGCCACGCCATGCTTTGAGTAAAGCTCGCCAAGCGTCATGCCGTCCATGCCGAAGCCAGCCGTATGGGTCAGCAGGTGACGTACCGTAATCGGGCGGACGGCAGGCCGCGTGACTTCCGGATCGTCACCCTCGACGACCCGCATCTCGGCAAAGGCAGGCAAAATCTCGCCAATGGGCTGGTCCAGACCAATGATGCCGTCCTCGATCAGCATCATCGCGCCGATACCGGTGACGGGCTTCGACTGGGAGAAGACGCGGAAAATGGACCGCTCGTCCACCACATCCTTGCGCGCGTAGCCCAGCATGCCCTCGCCATGGTAGCGGACGCGACCATCGGCCGTTCCCCATGCCAAGATGCCGCCCGATATAACACCCTGCTCGACAAATTCGCGCAGCTTCGCCTCGGTTTCCGGCAATTTCGTCACATCCCGGCTGGTCTCGGTCATGGCAGCAATCCTCTTTATATTCGCCAGGGAGGCGGTCAGCCTCCCTTTCAAGACGGACGGTCAGCGCGGTCCCATGCGGATGGCGCCGTCCAGACGGATGACTTCTCCGTTCAGCATCGGATTTTCAATGATATTCTGAACCAGCTTCGCAAATTCATCCGGACGCCCCAGCCGCGACGGGTGCGGCACTTGCTTGCCGAGCGAATCCTGCGTCGCCTGGGGCAAGCCCTGCAGCATCGGCGTCAGGAAAATGCCCGGCGCGATCGTCATCACCCTGATGCGGTGTTGCGCCAGATCACGCGCGATCGGCAGCGTCATCCCAACCACGCCACCTTTGGAAGCGGAATAGGCAGCCTGGCCGATCTGACCATCAAATGCAGCGACCGACGCGGTATTGATGATCACGCCCGCTTCTTCGCCATCCACCCCCGCAGCGGCAAGCCGGGCGGCGAAACGCGAAATGACGTTGAAGCTGCCGATCAGGTTGATCTCGACGGCCTTGCGGAACGCGTCGAGCGGGTGCGGCGATCCATCCTTCCCCACCACGCGGAACCCCGGCGCCACGCCTGCGCAATTCACCAATATGCGCGGCGTTCCCAGCTTCGCCTCAGCCGCCGCCAATGCCGCATCCACGGACTCCGCGCTAGTCACGTCCACATGGTGAAAGCTGCCGCCCAACCGCTCGGCCAAGGCAGCCCCCGCTTCCTCGTTCAGGTCGAAGATAGCGACGCGGGCGCCAAGCTCGGCCAGCCTTGCGGCGGTCGCGCTGCCCAGCCCCGAAGCACCGCCGGTCACGACGGCGCACAGATCCCTGATGTCCACGACCGTTCCTCCGTGGCTTAAAAGTCCAGGCTGAACGACTGGTCGAACTGAACGAAGCGGTGCGCGATCTTCCACCCGTCGTCGGTCTTCACCACCGTATCGCGCTGGCGGCCGGTCACGACGATCTTGGAGCTCATCGGCGCATGCCCCGCATTGACGTTCATGAATGCATATTCGGCATATACCGCGCCGTCCTTCTCGGACACGATCATGTTGAAATTATAGTGGCGGTTCTTGCCCTCGGCCTGCCTATCGGACTCCTTGGCATGCTCGACCTGCGCCTCAATGCCCTCATAGCGGATCGGAAGACCCTCCATTTCCACGGCCACATCGGGCGTGTAGACGGTGGCGAGCGCCTCCCAGTCGCCATAGTCGGAATAGCGGGTGAAGCGGGCGATCAGTTCCTGAATCGCAATCTTGTCTTCCAGCGTGATCATCTTGCATCCTTTCCGTTGAATTACTTGCCGCCATACCAGGGGAAGAAAGGCGGCATCTGCGACGCCTTACCCGTAAATTCCGCCGGCCGCTTTTCGTTAAAGGCGCGGACCCCTTCGCGGCCATCCGCCTGGCTGGTGTAGAATACCGCCAGCGATTCCGTCAGATGCGCCTGCCACGGATCGGGTTGCGCGCTGTTGCGGTTCAGCATCTGCCGGATCAGCGCGATCGACACGGGCGATCGGTCCTTGACCAGCGAGCGAGCGAAGGCCTTCGCCTCCTCGACCAGCGTTTCGGCCGGGAACACGGCGCGCACCAGCCCCTTGTCATGCGCTTCGGCAGCATCGAAAATATCGGCCTTGTAAGCCCACTCCAGCGCCTGCTCCAATCCAACGATGCGCGGCAGGAAAAAGGAGGAGCAGGCCTCCATCGTGATGCCTAGCCGCCCGAAGACAAAGCCGAAGCGCGCCTTGTCCGAAGCAAAGCGGAAATCCATCGGCAGCAGCATGGTCGAACCAATGCCAACCGCCGCGCCGTTCACCGCGCCGACGATCGGCTTCAGGCAATCATACATCGCCATCGCCACGCGCCCGCCCGTGTCCCGCACGCCTTTCAACATAGCCGGATCATCGCCACGCTCGCGCAGATCCTCCATCGTCGGCGTCATGCTTTCGTCCAGGCCAAAGACATTGCCGCCGACCGACAGGTCCATCCCCGCACAGAAGGCACGGCCCTCGCCCGTCACCACGATCACGCGAACCGCATCATCCTGACTCGCCCTGCCATAGGCGTCGACCAGCTCCTCGCACATCTCGACGGTAAAGGCGTTCAGCTTGTCCGGTCGATTGAGCGTCAGCAGCAAGACGCCGTCATCCTCAACCTCATAGCGGATCGTATTATAGCTCATGCTCACGCCTCCCCGGTCAGCGCCACGGCGCGGCCCAGCGCCTCGCGGCATTCGCGCACGATGCGTTCGATCAGTTCGGCGCAGGTCGGAATATCGTCCATCAGGCCAATGCCAAGTCCGGCCCAGACGAGGCCACCATCCACCTCGCCACTCTCCAGCGCAGCGCGCCCGCGCGCACCAGCGACCAGCGGCCGAATATCCTCAAACGTCGCGCCGGGCTCCCGTTCCTTGACGTTCACCTCCTCGGCAACGGCATTACGGAAAACGCGCGCTGTATTGCGTAGCTGGCGGAAGATTAGCGTCGTGTCGCGCTCAGTCCCCTGCACCACAGCCTGCTTGATCGCCTCATGGATTGGCGCTTCCTTGGTCAGCATGAAGCGCGTACCCATCGTCACACCTTCCGCGCCCAGCGCCAGCGCCGCCGCCATGCTGCGCCCGGTCGCCATGCCGCCTGCCGCCAGTATCGGAATGTCCAGCGCCCGCGCCGCTGCGGGGATCAGCACCATCCCCGGAATGTCATCCTCGCCCGGATGACCCGCCGCTTCGAACCCATCGATCGACACGGCATCGACGCCAGCCCGCTGCGCCGACAGCGCATGGCGAACGGCGGTGCATTTGTGCACGATCTTGACGCCTGCCTGCTTGAAACGGGCGATGAACTCGGCCGGACTGCGCCCGGCGGTCTCGACCACGCCAACGCCCGATCCTGCGATGACCTCGGCATAGGCTTCGTAAGGGACCGGCTGCGCAGTCGGCAATATGGTCAGGTTCACGCCGAACGGCTTGTCCGTCATCGTCCGGCACCGCTCGATCTCGGCCGCCAGCGCCTCGGGCGTCGGCTGCGTCAGCGCCGTCAGGATGCCCAGACCACCAGCGTTGGACACCGCCGAAGCCAGCTCAGCACGGCCGACCCACTGCATGCCACCCTGGATGATGGGATAGCGCGTGCCGGTAAGCTCGGTAATCCGGGTCTTCATTCCACCATTTCCCCTTTTGATCAGGCCGCTTCCGCCTCGCTCCACCCCAATTGGGCAAGCAGGGGATATTGCGCCGCCAGTTCTTCTGCATGCGCTGATGCGGCCGTTCCGCGTAGTGCCCTTGCCTTAATGCCATGATAGATGGCCGCAAGCCGAAAAAGAGCGAAGGCGCGGTAGAAGCCGATATGGTCGATCCCGTCCCGCCCGGTTCTGCGGCAATAGGCGGCGATATACTCTTCCTCCGGCATCAGCTTCAGCGCCGCGAAATCAGCGCCTCGCAGGCCTGAAAGGATCGCGGGCGGCAGGCGATACATCATCAGGTGATTGACGAAATCCGCCAGCGGATGACCAAGCGTCGAAAGCTCCCAATCCAGCACTGCCGCCACGCGCGGCTCGGTCGGGTGGAACACCATATTGTCCGCCCGATAATCGCCATGCACAACCCGGCTTTCGTCCCCAGCGGGGATATTCGCGGGCAGCCATTCGATCAGCCGATCCATGTTCGCGTCGCGGCCAGCCGCCTCGTCATTCAGATACTGACGCGACCATCGTGCGATCTGCCGCTCGAAATAATTGCCCTTCTTCCCGAAATCATCGAGACCAAGCGCCACGGGATCGAAATTGTGAAGCTGCGCCAAGGTCGCGTTCATCGCGTCGAAATAGGCAACCCGTTCCTCCGCCGCGACATTCTCAAAACGCGAGTTCCAGAAGACACGGCCTTCAACGCACTCCATGACATAGAACCAGCTGCCGATCACCGCGTCATCGGTACAAAGCCCGTAGATGCGCGGGACCGGAAAACCTTCCTTGCCCAGCGCCGCGATCACCCGCGCCTCGCGATCCACGGCATGGGCGCCGGGCACTGTCACGCCGGGCGGCTTGCGGCGCATGACGAAGGACCGGCCCGGAACGTCCAGCCGGAAGGTCGGATTGGACTGCCCACCCTTGAACTGCCGCACGGTCAGCGGCCCTTCCGCCTCGGGCACATGCTCCTTCAGCCATGCCCGCAACGCGCCCTCATCGAAACGATGCGCCTCGCGCACTTCAGAAAGCCCGGCGTTCAGCTCCTCGGCATTCATGACTTGGCCAGCGCCTCGCGCTTGATCTTCTTTGCGAGCGACCATTTATGCACCTGCGTCGGCCCGTCATAAATGCGAAAGGCGCGGATTTCGCGGAATACCTGCTCCACGATCGTGTCATGGCTCACACCCGTCCCGCCCATCACCTGCACGCAGCGGTCGGCCACTCGGAACAGCGTCTCGGACACAGCGACCTTCGCCATGGAGCTTTCCGTGATCGCCTTTTCGCCTGAGTCCAGTACGTCCGCGCACCAATCGATCATCAACTCGCACTGCTTCAGGTCGATCAGGTTGTCCGCCAGCATGAATCCAACGCCCTCATGATCGATCAGCGGCTTGCCGAAAGCCTGCCGCTTCACCGCATAGTCCGTCGCGATCTCATTCGCCCGCGTCGCAGCGCCCAGCCAGCGCATGCAATGCGTCAGCCGCGCCGGAGCCAGCCTGACCTGCGCATAGGCAAAGCCCTCATGCGGCGCGCCCAGCACAGCCTCGGGCGGCAGGCGCAAATTATTGACCTTCACCACCGCATGACCACCCGGCATCGAGCTGTCGATGGTGCCGATCAACCGTTCCTGCACCAGCGCGGGATGCGGCAGCGGGACGAGGAACATCGTCGCAGCCGCCGCGCCGTCATCGCGCTCTGTCTTCGCCATCAGGATCGCAAAGCTGGCCCCGGCGAACCCGGTGGCAAAGGCCTTGCGCCCGTTGATGACCCATTCGCCGCCCTCCAGCTGCGCCCGAGTCTGCATCATCGACGGGTCCGATCCGGTCCCGCCTTCCGCCGCCAGTTCGGTCATCAGGAAGCAGGATCGCCCATTCCCCGCCACCATCGGGTCGAGATAGCGGCGCTTCTGCTCCGCCGTAGCCACCTTCCCCAGCAGGAACATATTGCCTTCGTCCGGCGCGTTGGTGTTGCAGGCAAGCGGACCCAGCGGCGACAGTCCCGAAGCGCGCAGCACCCGCGCCGTCGCCCGATGGCTGAGGTGCGTTCCGTCGCCGCGAATATGCGGCGTCAGGACGCCCGCCTCTCGCGCCTTGGCGCGCATTTCCTGCACCAGCGCATCCAGCGGGCCATGATCATCCCGGCGGCCATCCGTCTCATAAGGAATGACCACATCGCGGACGAAATCCTCGACCTTGCAGGCAATCGCCGCACCCTCGTCAAGATCTGCCATGGCTCGTCTCCGCTCTTATCCTTTCTTGGCGCTTGCCAAGGGAGGAAGCACAATGCAAGGTGTAATTAGGAAGCCATTGAAGAGCTTCATGCCCGCCACTGCATAGCAGGCCGGGCGGAGAGGACCGATACGAAATGCAGCATCTGCAACTCCGCAAGGAAGTGCGTCATGGCAGGCTGGTCGACTGTCACCAGCATCGCCCCGTCGACATTTACGTCATGTTCCTCGACGCAGTCCGGCGCGCGCCGGATAGCATCGCACTGGTCGATGGCGAGGAGCGGTGGAGCTACGCCGTCCTCGCCGCCCGCGTCGCCGCCTGCGCCGCGCGGCTGACATCACTCGGCCTCGCGCCGGGTGACAGGCTCGCCATCCTGCTATCTAACCGGGCCGACTATTCCACCCTGCTGCTGACTGCGGCAAGGCTGGGCTTGATCGCCGTGCCGATGAATATCCGCCAGCGCCCCCCGGAAACCGCCTATGCCCTGGATGACAGCGGCGCGGCTGCGATCATCTATGACGACGCGCTGGAAGACCAGCTGCCCGACCGCTCCGGCCATCCCCAGCTGCGCCACTGGCTGCGCTATTCGGATGAAGCCGCCCTATGGACCGCCGCCGCTCCCGAAGCGCTGACAGACGCGCCGGAACGCTCGGCCGTGGGCGAAGATGACCCCTTCTGCATCCTCTACACCTCGGGCACCACCGGCCGTCCCAAGGGTGCCGTCCTCACGCATCTCGGCCTTGTCACCAACAGCATCGGCAGCCAGCAGCATCTAGGCCTGAAGGATGGCGAGTCGATGATCCTCGCCGTCCCTGCCTCCCACGTCACCGGCATCGCCCTCATCCTGATGCTCAGCATCCGGGTCGCGGGCAAGGTGGTGATGCAGCAGGCGTTCAAGGCCCGCCCATTCCTGGAACTCGCGCAGGCCGAACGCATGAGCTACGTCATCATGGTCCCCGCCATGTACAAGCTCTGCCTCATGGAGCCCGACTTTGCGGACTTCGACCTGTCGAGCTGGCGCATCGGCGCGTTCGGTGGGGCGCCCATGGCCGAATCCAGCATCGAAACACTCGCGGCCCAACTTCCACAACTGACGCTGGTGAACATCTACGGATCGACCGAAACCTCCTCGCCCGCAGTCATGATGCCGCTCGGCGAATGCCCGGCCCATCCGGACAAGGTCGGCAAGGCCCTGCCTTACGCCGACATCATCATCATGGATGAGGAAGGCCGCGAACTGCCGCCCGGCGAACAAGGCGAAATCTGGATCGCGGGCGCGATGACGATACCGCGCTACTGGAACAACCCCGAAGCGACCGAGAAAGGCTTCACCGGCGGCTATTGGAAATCCGGCGACATCGGCACCATGGACGCGGACGGCTATATCCGCCTTCTCGACCGGATGAAGGACATGATCAACCGTGGCGGCTTCAAAATCTACTCGGTGGAGGTTGAAAACATGCTCATGTCGCATGAAGCCGTCACTGAAGCCGTGGTGGTCGGCAGGCCCTGCCCCGTTCTGGGCGAACGCGTCGAG
Organism: uncultured Novosphingobium sp.; assembly: GCA_946886075.1. The sequence continues at coordinate 43,544 of CAMPHR010000003.1, forward strand.
GCATTCGTCGTCGCGCGCGGGCAGGCGGATGGTATGACCCTGCGCGACTTTTGCGCTCGACAAATGTCCGACTACAAGGTTCCCGACCATGTCTACATCGTGGAAGGGCCACTGCCCCGCAATCCCAATGGCAAGCTGCTGAAAGATGCCGTGCGCGAATGGCTGCCCAGCTTATTCGCTGTCAACAATATCTGAACTACATCGTTCGTTGTCATATCTTGCCACTGGGAGTGGAATAAGTTAGGACTCACTCAGTAGCCGAGCCGCCACAGCCCAAGCTGGCTACAAATCAAAAGGCGGCCGGTAGTTGTAGGTACTCAGGAGAGTTCACATGACCACCCAATTCCGCCCCGTGGCACCACCCCAGATCATCGAAAATGCCTATAGCGAGGATCAGCATCGCCGCATGCTGAACGTCGTGCGGGAAAACGGCCCCTGGTCGCTGATCCTGGCCCAACATTTCAAGTCGCCCGAAGAAGTCGTCGCGACCACCTCGGGCAGTCTGCCGGAAGGCTTCACGCCCACATGGGACATGTTCCTTTCGCCGGTTTTCCGTGGCTATTTCGCGCAAGGGTCGACGGTCCAGCACCCGGACATTGAGGACTGTTTTTTCAACAAAAAATTCCTCGACCTTGTCCGGGCATATTGGAAGGCGGACTATGCCCGTCCCGACAATATGCTGTTCAACATCCAGGGGCCGAGCCGTGGCAGCGACACGCCCCATGTCGATGCCACCCGCTTCCGTGGCATCTCCATGCAGACATCGCCGGTATGGCTGATGAACATCATGGTGAAGTCCGGCCTGTTCGAACATTGGCGCGCGAAAAAGGCGCAGGTCATCACCTGGTATTACAAAGGCAATATTGGCGGCGGCTTCAACTATTGGCCTGACGGTCCGCAGGGCCAGCCAGCCCAGATCAAGGCGCCCATGTGGAGCCGCGCGGTCGTCGTTGAAAATGAAATGATGTACCACACGGCAGAAGCCGTGGGTCCCGCCGCCCTGCGCCAGCCTGAAGGCCTTGCGATCAATTCGCTCATCGGCGCTGATCCCGAAGACCCCAATGGCTGGCAGATCACCACGGATGGCAAGGTTATCCAGAAGATTCCGGAAGACGAATTCCGCTTCCTCATCCACTGGGGCGCGGACATCTTCATGGACTTTAGCGAACTCAAGCGCTCGCTGGATCATACCGACGACATCAGCAACGATCAGGTGTTCGACATGCTGATCGCCGACCTGCGCGCACGCGGCGTCGCTTTCGAGGTGCCCACCGATCCGCTGACGGACCAGCAGTTCATCCGTTTGCTGGTCCAGATCTACGATCCCGGCAAGCCGTCCATTTTCCCGCCGGAACCGGAGGAAGCACTGGCCGCCTGACAAACAGGTGCATGCACGGCGGCGGCAATATATAGTTCGAATGACAATGGAGAGGACCCATGGAAAAATCGAAGCGCCGCCGCCCCATGACGCCGATCGTGCCGCCCCGCCCGATCAGCGACATCTTCACGGCTGACGAATATGCGCAACTGACCGGCATCCTGCGCACCAAGGGGCCATGGCAGCTGATCCAGGCCATCCACTTCAAATCCGCTGAAGAAATGCTCGCCGTGTCGAGCCCTTCCGGCGGGCTGAACAAAGGGCTGACGCTATCGGACCTGCTGACCCCCGCCTTTCGCGGTACGTTCGGCAATAACGGCCTGCCTTATGTCGAAGAAGCGCATGAGATATTCTACAGCCGCAAATTGCTGGACCTTGTGAAGGGGATGCACGGCGCCCGCTACGGCGCGCCCTATCTGTTCCAGTTCAACATCAATGCGCCGTCGCACGGCTTTGATCCGGGCCATATCGACGGCCGCAGCTGGCGCGGGCTCGACCCGACCAACATGCCCGCATGGCTGGGCGCGGTCATGGCCAAGTCCGGGCTGTTCGATCGATGGGAGGTGAAGGCCGGGCAGGTGATCGCCTGGTATTATGATTCCGACATCGACGGCGGCTTCACCTATTGGCCCGATGGTCCCGATCGCGCACCGGAGAGGCTGTCCGCCCCGATCTGGAACAGCGGGCTCGTGACCGACAACCAACATATGTACCACCGTGGCGAAGCGTCCGGCGCACCGGAAAGGCGCGACATGGCAGCGGGCATGACGCTGCAATCGATGATAGAGGCGGACGGTGAGGACGGCTGGCGCATCATCGACGGTGACCGCATCATCGCTCGCTATGAAGCAAGCGACATGCGCACGCTCTTCCACTATAGCGCGCATGTGTTCACCGACATGGCGGACCTCAAGCGCTTCTATGACCATGTGGATGACCTGACCACCGATCAGGCCTTCGACATCATGATCGCGGACCTCAAGGCAAAAGGCATCCCCGTCGCCATCCCGACCGATCCCATGTCCGACCCCAACTTCATCGCGACGCTGACGGCCGCCTATGCGACCAGCCCGACCAGCTATCATCCCGACGCGCCGCTCCACACGCGGCCGCAAATGGCGGCATGACCGCGCGCACCTTTGGACTTGAAGGCAAGACCGCGCTGATAACTGGCGCGAGCAGCGGGCTCGGCGCGCATTTCGCGCGCACGCTCGCTGCCGAAGGCGTTCGGCTGGTCCTCACCGCCCGGCGTGGCGATCAGCTGGAAAGCCTCGCCGCATCGCTTCCTGACGCCCGCGCCATCACGCTTGACGTTCAGGACGCCGCCGCCATCGACCGCCTGTGGGAAGAGGTCGGCGCCGTCGACATCCTCATCAACAATGCGGGCATCGCCAGCACCGGGCCGATGCTGAACCAGGATGCGGCGCATTTCGACCAGGTGATGGATACGAACGCGCGCGGCGCTTATCTCGTCGCGCGCGGCGCGGCGCGCTCCATGCTCGCGGCAGGCAAGCCGGGCAGCATCATCAACATCGCGTCCATCCTGGGCCTTCGACAGGGCGCTCAGCTTGGACCCTATGCCATTTCGAAAGCGGCGGTAGTGCAGATGACCAAGGTCATGGCGCTGGAATGGGCGCGTCATGACATTCGCGTGAACGCCCTCTGCCCCGGCTATATCGTAACGCCCTTGAATGAGCATTTCTGGGAGACGGACGCGGGCAAGGCGATGATCAACCGCATTCCGCAACGCCGGATCGGAAGTCCGGAAGATCTGGACGGCGCCCTGCTCCTGCTCGCGTCGGATCTCGGCGCCTACATCACCGGCGCGGAGCTGGCGGTCGACGGCGGACACCTCGTCAACTCGCTCTAACCGCCTCCGCCCCTCCGGAACTGACGGCCGGGCGCTTGACGCCGGGTGCCCGGCTGTTGCTTCCTCACCCCGATGCGTATTCTCGTCCTTGGCGCGACCGGTTATCTCGGGTCGCACATAGCCCGCCATTGCAGGGCGTCGGGCTATCAGGTGAGCGGCCTCAGCCGCACCGGCGAAGGCGATCGGACGCTTGCCGATCATGGCATCATCCCCCTGCGGGGGGACCTTTCGCATCCGGATGCGGTCATAGACGTGATGCGCCAGCAGGACGCTACCATCTATGCCGCCCAACTACTCCTTCAGCAGGAACATGACACCGTCAAACGCTTGCTGAACGCAGCGGATGGACGCGGCCACCAGTTCATCTTCACCAGCGGCACCGGCCTCCTCTCGCAACGGACGGACGGGTTATGGAGCGAGGATAGTTTCGCCGAACATGACCCGTTCGAACCCTCCAAATATATCGGCCTGCGGTTCGATACGGAAACCATGGTCCGTCGCGCAGGATCATCAGGCGGGGTGCGCGCCATGGTGATCAGGCCGCCGATGATCTGGGGCCATGGCGGCTGCGGTCACCTGCGCATGTTCTACAACGACGCCAGGCGCAGCGGCGAAGTCGGCTATCTTGGGCAGGGCCTCAACCTCTATTCCAACGTCCATGTCGATGACCTGGCGGAGGTTTACCGCCTCGCCCTGGAACGCGGGTCTCCGGGCGCACTCTACCATGCCGTCGCGGGTGAACTGAACAACCGCACCCTTGCGGAAGCTGTCGCCCGCGACCTTGGCATAGAGGCGCGCAGCATCGACTTCACCGAAGGCGTCCGCCGCTGGGGCAAATTCGAAACGCTGATCGGCATGGCGACATGCAGCCGCTCCCGCAGCCCCCGCACCCGCCGGGAACTGGGCTGGGCGCCGCGTCATCTCGATATAGTGAGCGACATCGGCCACCCCGCCTATCGAGCACTTGCGGGGCGGTAGAGCATCGCGAGCTTCCGCCGACCCGGAATAGGCGCAGCACCGCTTTAACCCCGCCGCCTGGCCCGCTTCAGTGAAGCCATCATTTTCAGGAGAGCGCCATGCAAAGCTGCGAAACCTTGTACGAACGGGCCGACATCGCCCGCGCCGACCGGCCGATACGCCTCGGCTCCCTGCTCTTCACCATGGTGGAGCCTCGCCCCGGCTATGAGATGGCCTATAATCGCTGGTATGAGCGAGATCATTTCTACAGCGGCTGCATGATCGGCGCCTATACCGTCTCGGGCGCACGCTATGTCGCCACCCGCGCGGAAAAGGCGAAGCGCTTCGGCTCAGGCACCATGGACCTGTCCAAGGGCTCCTATCTCGCCCTCTACTGGATATTGGACGGGCATCATCAGGATTGGGACGCATGGGCCGTCCGTCAGGTCAACGATCTCCACGCCAGCGGCCGCATGTTCAAGGAACGCGACCATATCCACACCAGCTTCTACAATTTCGACGCGGAATATAATGCGCCCGGCAGCAGCATGCCGATCGAATTGGCGCTCGACCGTCCCTATGCCGGGCTCGTCGCCTTCATCGTCGATCTCAATCCCGGCAAGACCGGCGCGGACCTCTCAGCCCTTTTGCGCGCCCGCGACCTGCCGGGCGACGTCGCACTGACCGGCTCTCCCTTGCCGCTCGATCCCACCAGCCCAAAGGATGTCCCGGTGGAGGAAAATGACCGCGCGGTGTTCCTGAGCTTTTCGATCGAGGACCCCAAAGCCGTCTGGGACTCCGCCTATGTGCCGCTCGCCCAAGCAATCGAGGAAAGCGGCATCGGCCGCATCGCCATCGCCTCGCCCTTCATTCCGACGATCCCGGGAACCGACAGCTACACCGACCAGCTTTAAGGCGAAGGGGGCGGCTCAACAACGGCCGCCCCCTTGTCTTCTTCAAAGCAGTTCGAAGTCGTCCTTGCGCGGCCCCTGGCACTCGTTCCAGAAATCGATGAGCCGCCATGGCCAGGACAGGAAATTCCGCTTCTTGCTATTGTTATAATAGCTGTAGGCGCGCGGATGGCTCCAGATCATCTTGGTCATCTGCGTCTCGACCTTGGTCTGCCACGCGTCAAAGGCTGACTGACTCGGCTGCAACGCCTTCTTGCCCTCGGAATTGACCCAATCCAGGCATTCGATGGCATAATTGACCTGCCGCTCTGAAATCAGGTTCTGCCCAGCCGCATGGTTGGGCGCGCTGTTCGGCCCCACCGTATGGAAATAATTGGGAAAGCCCGGCACCAGCATTCCGAAATAGGCGCGCGGGTCTTCCGCCCCCCATTCGCTGCGCAGATGCTTGCCGCCGATCCCGACAATCTCCAGATCGCCCATCATGTTCGCCACATCGAACCCGGTCGCGCAGACGAGCACGTCCAGCTCGATCTCCCGCCCATCCTTTAGCACCAGTCCCTTGGGCGTGACCTCTGCGATCGCGGTCTGCTCCAGATGCACATGCGGCTGCAGATAGGTCGGGAAATAAGGCCCGCGATCCAGGATGATCCGCTTGGAAAAGACCGGGAAGTCCGGCGTCAGCTTTTCCTTGAGGTCCGGCCTATCGCCAAACATCTTGTCGATATAGTCGACCGCGAACTTGCGCATCGTCTCGTTCACCGCCGACACGGAAGGCGAATCCTTCGGCCATTCCGGGTCCAGCAGCACATTGGGATAAAGCCCATCGGCCGCATACCAATAGATACGGAAACGGAACCATTCCAGATAATGCGGAATATGCCGCATCGCATATTTGACGCCGTCCGTGACCTCGTCATTGCCAGCCGGGCTAGGCATCACCCAATGGCGACTGCGTTGGAAGACATGCAGCTCGCTCACGCCCCCGGCGATGGCGGGGATCAGCTGCGCCCCGCTCGCGCCCGTGCCGATCACGCCGACGCGCTTGCCTTTGAGGTCGATCGACGTATCCCAAGCCGCCGTGTGCAGCCGCACCCCCGCAAAGCTCTCCAGCCCCGGAATGGCGGGCCACTTCATCCGGTTGACCGGCCCATGCCCGTTGATGACCGCGTTGGCGCGGATCACCTCCTGCCCGCCGTCCTTTTTGCGGACGGTGACGTTCCACACCGCCGCATCCTCATCCCACACCAGCTTCTCGACCATGGTGTTGAAGCGGATATTGGGCCGCAGCGCATAATCATCCGCCACCCGCTTCAGATAAGCGAACATGTCGGTGCCGAGCGGATGATAATTATGCCATTCCGAATTCAGCGCGAAGGAGAAGGAGTAGAAGTGGCTCGGCGTATCGACGCCGACGCCCGGATAGCGGTTCTCCCACCAGGTCCCGCCGATCTCCTCATTCTTCTCGACAATCTCCCAATCATAGCCTGCCTCGGCCAGCTTCACGCCAGCGGCAATGCCGGTCATCCCCGCGCCGATTACCAGCACCTTGAACCCGGCAGGCGCGGCCTTGCGATCCTCGCGCTCGCGCCGCGGCTGCTCGGGGCGAAAGCCGATCTGGTCGAACAGCAAAGGCAGGAATTCGTCGGCCACCTCCTCGGCCAGGCCCGCCGCCATCATCCGGTGCATCAGCGCATCGGAAGGCTCCTCCTCCATCGCCGCGCCCGGCGTCGTCAGCACATGAAGCAGCTTGTCCTTCAACTCCTCGACCAGCTCGCCGGGGATCTCCTCCGGCGGATAAGCATAGGGCGACTTGATATGCGGCACGAACTTGTCCAGCATCGCCTCGTCACCGCTCAGATGGACATAGGTCATCAGCAGCGTGTGGATCTCACCCTCGGCCAATGCCTGCCGCAACTCCGGACTGTCCTCCAACGGCAGCTTGCGCGCATTCAAATCGGCACGGGCAGTCCCCGCCACATCGGCATATTTCGCGGCCATTCACCAACTCCTACGGAAATTTATTTTCTCTGGCTGCATGTCTATCGGGCAAGGAACGGCAACCAATCGCGAACCTTCCCCATTCCATATCTGTGGAGCGGCTTGCTCCACTCTTGCCGCAGAAGCGCGCGGCGCGCTCTCTGACGATCGGTATTTCTTCTGGAGCATGCCTATGCCCGTCCCCTTGCACGGCCGCCCCGCCCTCATCATCAGCGAGTGTCAGCGCGGCATCATCGAACCCGGCATGGGCGGCTTCCCCGGCCTGATCGCGCAAGTCCAAGCGCGTGGCATTGTCGCCCGCATTGCCAGCCTCGCGGCTCGCTTCCGCGCTGCCCGGCTCCCGGTCTTCCACCTCACCATCGCCCATCGACCAGATTTCGCGGACGTCCAGCCAAACAGCATGCTCGCCGCGATGGCACGCAAAAGCGGATCGCTCGTGACCGGCAGCCCGGCGGCCCGGATCATCCCCGAACTCAATCCCGCCCCCGAAGATTTCGTCATAGAGCGCACTTCGGGCCTCATCGGCTTCCATGGCACGGCCCTCGACGCAATCCTGCGCCGCATGCACATCGGAACTGTCGTTATCACTGGAGTATCGACCAACGTCGCCGTCGCAGGCTGCACGATGGCGGCCACTGATCTTGGCTATCATGCGATCGTCGCGGAAGATTGCATCGCCGCCGCCGATCCCGCCACCCATGATGTCATCGTGCGGGATCAACTGCGCATGATCGCCCGCATCGCCAGTGCCGAAGACATTGCGCACGCGATCGACGCCCCGCCCGCTACTGAACGCTGACGGTCGTCCTGCGGCGGATGCGATCATTATAACGGTAGATGACCGACTGCATGCCCGACAGCATCTCGCGCACGTCATTGTCATTGCCGAACAACGGATCGCCCACCACGCCGATCGCGTAGGACGCGACGCCGTGCGGCACCCGCAACGGCATGGCGATGGAATCGACCGGAATAGTCGCGCTGCGGCGGCACAGCGCAAAGCCGCGCGCCCGCGTCGTTGAAATCCGGTCCACCAGATGCTTCATCAGCGTCGGCCCCGCCGGGCCCAGCCCCATTCGCTGTGTCCGGGTGGCCAGTTGGATGATATCGACATTGGATTGCTGCGCCAGCATCGCCGCGGTGAAATTGGTGCTCGGCCGCCAGCTATTGCGCTCGAAACAGACCATCTCGGTGGAATAATAGGGCTCTGTATCGGGCTTCGCTGCCCAGCCGCCGGACATTTCGGCAACGCTTTCCGACCAGCAGTCATTCTGCTGCGTGACGAAAACCGACCCGCCGGTTTGCCGCCGCATGTCTTCCATCACCTCATTGATCCGGCCGGCTCCGAAAAAGCTCTGTTCTATCGAAGAGGCATTGGCGATGATCTTGTAGGACGGGGCGTACAGCTTCGTCGCCTGGCTGTAGCTCAGGTAACCCGTGCTCGCGAGCGTCCGCAAAATCTCGTCAGCACTTGAATTGGGGATGCCCAATGCTTCGCTGATCTCGATCGTGCGCGCAGGTTCGCCAGAGTTCATGAAATATTCCAGAACTTCCAGCGTGCGCAGGCACGACTTCACGCTCCCCCTGCCGCCAGACCTGCCCTCCGTCTGTGACTTAGAGCTCATTCCGCCTCCTAGCTCGTCCTTGCGGGCGCCGGTTCTGCCGGTCGCCGGAAATTTCGAAACACCTACCATATTATCCCCGCCTCAGGGATTCAAGCGTCCGGAATCCCTCTTTCCGCCAGCGATTACGGCAATATGGAAAGCCGCCATTGCCGATCGCCAGCGCGGCTTCGCTGGTCTCTATACCAGAATGATGCATGACAGACAAAGCCGCTCCGCCACTGGTACAAAAGCTGTAAAGCGCAGCTTTCTCAATGGCCGCATGCCGCTTTGCTACACCGAATGGCCGCATGAAGGCGCGCCGCTCGCCATTCTTGTTCATGGCAGCCGGGACCATAGCCGCAGCTGGGACGCACTGGCGAAGGTCCTTCTGCCCCATTATCATGTCATCGCCCCCGACCTTCGCGGCCATGGCGACAGCAGTTGGTCGCAGGATGGGCGCTATGACTTTGCAGCCTATCTGTCCGATCTGGGCGCGCTCACCCAGCACTTGGCGCTCGGTCCTCAACGCCAAGCGGTGCTGATCGGCCATTCCCTGGGCGCGCACATCGCCTTGCGCTTCGCCGGGACCTTTCCCGAAACCATCAGGCGCCTCGTCGCGATCGAAGCGATCGGCGCGCCACGCGCCATCGAGTCGTATCGGCTCAGCCAAGACAGCGCCCAATCCCTGCGCAACTGGCTCGAAGAACGGCACGCCGCCTCGCTCACCACGCCCCGCCTGTTCGCGTCCATCGATGAAGCGGTGGAACGGATGCGCGAACGCCATGCTTTCCTCACTCCAGCGCAGGCGCGGCATATGACGCGCCATGGGCTGAGGCGGGCTGGCAGGGCTGGATGGCAGTGGAAGCATGATCCCTATCTCGCCGTTTGGGCATTGCCCGACATTTCCACCGAGGATGTCCGGGCCCTGTGGCGCAACGTCGCCTGCCCGGCCCTCCTCCTTTACGGCGAATGCAGCTGGCCCTCCGGCTTGCCCGCCGATCTGCTTGCCGCTGTGCCCGACGTGCGGGAAGTCCGCCTGCCCGGCAGCGGCCACTGGCCCCAGCATGACGCCTTCGACGCATGTATGTCGGCGATCATGCCCTTCCTGGCCGAATGATCCGTTGCGCCCGCCTATTCGTTGCTCTTCTTGGTCGCCATCACCCGGGGATCGAAATGGTTGGCCGCCATCCACCCGCCATCCACGAACAAGGTGTGACCGGTGACATATTCCGACAGTCCCGAGGCCAGGAACAGCACGGCCCCGGCCACATCCCGCGTCGTGCCCGGCCTTCCAATCGGCAGCACGCTCGATTCCATCAGCGCGCGCGATTCCGAAGTTTCCGGCAGGCGCGGCGTCGTGATGCTGCCCGGCGCCACGGAATTGGCGCGGATGCCATGCCGCCCCCATTCGGTCGCCATCGACTTCACCAGATGCATCAGCCCCGCCTTCGCTGCGCCATAGGGCGCATGCATCGGCGATCCGACCGCACCATCCACTGACCCGATGCAGATCAGCGATCCGCTCACGCCACGCGCAATCATCGATTGGGCAACAGCCCGCGCCGTTACGAAGAAATAGCGCAGGTTCCGGGATTGATCATGGTCCCATTCCTCCAGCGTCACGTCGAGCAGCGGCTTGAACAGCGCCTGCCCCACGATCGTCACCAATATGTCCAGGCCACCCAATTGCGCCTCGGCGTCCGCCACGGCCTTCTGAACCGAAGCCTCATTCAATATATCGGCCTCAATCGGAATGCCCGCTCGCCCAATCGCGCGCACTTCGCTCGCAACCTGCTCGGCGCGCTCCAATACGCTGTCCAGCACGGCGACATCGCATCCCGCCTCCGCCAGCAGCAGCGCGCTCGCCTCGCCCATGCCACGGCCGCCGCCGACGATCAGCGCCTTTTTTCCTTCAAGGCCCAGCAGTGACACGGTCATCCTTCACATCCTCTTCGTTGCGCGCGCCCGCTCATGCGGCGTCGGCCAGGAACATCTTCTTGATTTCGGTCAGGCTGACCTTGAGCGACGGCGTGCGCGGCAGCGCGTCCAAGATCCGGATTTCCACCGGCACATGGGTCGGCGGCAATTCGGCCCGCACATGCGCCAGCAGCGCCTGTTCATCGACAGCCCCGGCGCTCCGGCTCAGTTCGACCGCGGCCACCGGCACCGCGCCCAATCGCGCATCGGGTATCCCCACCACGGAGGCATCGACAACGGCGGGATGCTGGCGCAGCACATCGACCACGCGCTCGGGCAATATCTTGAAGCCCCCACGCACAATCGCGCCGTCATGCCGCCCGCGATGAAAGACATATCCGTCCTCATCGATCATCACGAGGTCAGTGGTCCGCACCCAGTCAGGCCGCACGGACGGGCAATGCACCTCCAACAGCCCTTCCGCCCCGCGCGCCACTTCCGCGCCGCTTTCCGGATCGATGGCCCGTATCTCCACGCCCGGCATGGGAAGGCCCGTGCTGCCGCGCTTGCTATCCCCACGCTCCGCCCGCATCTGCGGCGTCCAGCGAACGATCGTCCCGCAAAATTCCGTCGCGCCCATGCCCCACAGGATCGGCAGCTTATAGCGCTGCTCGAACCGCTCCTGGAGATCGGGGTCCAGATAAGCCGACCCCCCCGACACGCTTTTCACGCTCGCCATGTCCTCCGGCGACACATTGGCGTCCATGATCATCGCGATCGCCGTGGGATTAAGGCCCAGCGTATCAGGCCTGTGGCGGCGCAGCGCATCCACCAGCCCATCGACCGTAAAGCGCTCCATCAACACCAGCGGCGTATTGTTAACCGCAGCGCCGGTCAGCAGGCACACGCCCCCCACTCCGCCCAATGGCCAGATGTTGATCTGCACCGGCGGCGCGCTGCCTGACTCTGCACCGGGTGCGCTCATCACCGCTCGTTCCAATAGCTTGAGCGGCATGGGAATGCGCTTGGGCGTCCCGGTCGTCCCGCTCGACAGCACCTCGATCCCGCCATCGGGCAAGGCATCGTCGAACGAGGATCGCCTGCACGTCTCCAGCCCATCCACCAGGCTTGGAGCATCATCGATCCCGCCAAAGGCGATCCCCGCGCAGCCCGCCTGCCCCGCCGCTTCCGTGAAGTTCGGCCAATCCTGCCGATCCGCCAATATCGCGGCGGCCCCCAAACTCTCGATATTGTCGGAAATCGCGGTCGCCGGGAGGAAGGGATAGACGAAGCTCACCGACCGCCGATGCGCCAGCAGCCCCACCACCGCCGCCGCATGGGCCAGCCGGTTGCGGATGATGATGCCCACCTTCGCCGACGGCGGACATCCCGCCGCGTCGAGCAGGGCAACCACGGCATCGCCATAGCGCGCCACCTCACCCCAGCTCACCCACCGGCCCTCAAACTCGATGCCGCGCGCGTCCCTATGGTCGCGCAGATTGGCGCGAAGCTGCTCGATAACGTCCTGACTCACTGATGCTAGTCCTAACTGGCCGCCGTCCTTAATTGCGCACGCCTTCCAACAGGCCCTTGAGGTTCGACGACATCACCATTTCCTTTTCGGCCATGGTGTAATTCGTCAACTCATGAAGGAAATCGAGTGGGTGTTCAGTCCCCTCCGGATGCGGATAGTCACTCCCGAACAAGATCCGGTTGACCTGCATATGCTCCTTCAACTGCCCGAAATCATCCTCGACAAAGGGCGTCACGAAGATATTCCGATGAAATTGTTCAACGGGATCATTCATGAATTTCTGCGGCATCTGCCCATAAACATGCTTCAACTGTTCGATCAGCGGAATGACCCACTTCGCGCCATTCTCAACACTGACGATCCGAACACCCGGGAAGCGATCAAAAACGCCACCACAAATAATCGCCGCGATCGTATCGGAAATCGCCCGCTCGATGATCCGCAGGCAATTGACGAACGGATCGGATTCAAACGGCAACCACTCCGCCCCGCCGGTCCACATTTCGATCAGATGGTCGTAGTCCGAATTGGAAGCATGGATCGACACGAAGATCTTCGCCTCCTCGATCCGCGCCCAGAAGGGATCGAAGTCCTTCAACCCCATCGACCGCCCGCCGCGATAGCCCGGCACGGGAGAAGGCCGGATGCAGATCGTCCGCGCGCCCTGCTCGATCAACCAGTCGGTCTCGGCCAGCGCCCGGTCCATGTCGGCCAGCGACACCACCGGCACCCCGAACAGCCGGTTCTCCCGCGCAAAGCCCCACTCTTCGCTGGTCCACTGATTGAGCGCATGCAGGGCGTCGTGCAGAAACTCATGATCATAGCTCATCCACTTTTCGATCACCGAAAAGAGCGTCGGAAACATGAGCGCCGCATGCACATTATGCCCGTCCAGCACCGCCAGCCGCTCCTTGCCCGTCCGCCAGGATTCCGGCGGAGCTATCGGCTTCCCCGTCATCTGCCGCATGGTCAGACCTTCAGGATTCTCGGCCTTATAATATTTGACATGCGTCCCCGGCGCCGCCACCCGCTCAAAGGTGGGATTGGGGATATAGTCTGAAATCTGCCCCTTGATCGCTAGCCGCTTGCGGCCATCCACTTCGACGAAGCGGAAATCCTTGTGCCATTTCTTCGGCAGATGCCGGAACAGCGCATCCTCCGGCTCGTAAAAATGATTATCCGCGTCATAGACGGGGAAAGGAAGGCTGGGCGTCGTCATCGCAATGTCTTTCGGTCAGCTATGATAAGATGATGCTCTACTTGTCCTGCACCCGCCCGCTTCCGGTCAATTGAGCGGACCGGCTTTCCGGCTACACGGAATCCCCTGATCGAGCGGATTCCAGCGCTGTCACAAAGCCCGCAATCGCCGCGATCGCATCGTGCGCTTCAACCGTATCAGGGGCCAGCAAGGGCCAGACATGCCCCATGCCCGGCGCGACATGCAAAGTAACCCGTCGGTCCGCCAGCGCCAGTTTCGTGGCAAAAGCGATCGCTTCATCCAGCAACACCTCCGCGCCACCGGTCAGCACCAACATTGGCGGCAAGTCAGCCGGGTCCGCCTCCAGCGCCGAAACCAGCGGATCGCGCGGATCATGCCGTTGTAAATACAGCCTCGCGCTATCCAGCACGGCAGCCTTGGAAAACATAGGATCACGCGCCGCATTGCGATCAAGGCTCTCGCCCCGCGCGGTCAAATCCAGCATCGGCGACACCAGAACAGCACCGGCAGGCCTCTCGCCAGCACGCGCCGCCACAATGCACAGCGCCGCCGCCAGCCCGCCTCCGGCAGAGTCGCCCGCGACCACCACCGACTGCCTGTCCTCCAACCCGCGATACACAGCCACAATGGCATGCAGCGCCGTCGGAAAAGGATGCTCAGGCGCAAGCGGATAAAAGGGCAGGATGATCCGCCGCCCCGCCGCATCCGCGATCCTTTGCGCATAATCCACATAGGCAAGCGGCGACCCTAGCCGATACCCCCCGCCGTGCAGGTAGATCATCTCCCCCCGCGCATCACACGCGCGAGGCTCAATCACCAAACAACGCACGCCACCAACAACCGCCTCGCCCGCGCGTTCCGCAGCATCGGCAGAACCAGCCGCCCGCGCCCGCCGCTCGACCAGCGCATCGTCGGCGGCATAACCCTCTCGCAGCGGCGGCAACTCCCAGGCACCAGCCCCGGTCACAGCACGAACACCCCGCGCGCCAGCTTCCCTTCCTCCAGATCGTGGAAGGCCCGCTCGAAATCGGCGAGATCGTAACGCTGCGTCACCAGCTCATCCAGCAGCAGCTTACCCTGCCGATATTGCGCAATATAGGACGGGATATCCTGATGCGGCCGCGACGCCCCATAGCGCGCGCCCATTACGCCCCGGTCGACAAAGGACAGCGGCGTCAGCGAAACCTCCGCCGTCGTCCCCGCCGCCGTCGTGCCGACAATGACGCAATTGCCACCCCAGCCAAGGCTCGCCATGGCATCGTTCAGCACCCGCGTACTACCGACGCACTCGAACGCCCAATCGACGCCGCTGCCGTGATCGGGATTGCCACCGGACACGATGTCCTTGATCCGCTGCGACACATCGCCCTTGGACGCGTCGATAAAGTCGGTCGCCCCGAACTCCCGCGCCTTCTCCTCGCGGGTCGGCAGCAAGTCGATCGCGATAATCCGGCTCGCTCCAGAAAGCCGCAAGCCCTGCAACACATTGAGCCCGATGCCCCCGATGCCGAAAACGGCCGCCGTCTCACCCGGCTTCACCCGCGCCCGGTTGACGACCGATCCCACCCCGGTCAGCACGCCGCAACCCACGACGCAGGCAATGTCGAGCGGCACCGTCGGATCGATCCTGACCGCCTGGTTGGCCTTCACCACCGTCTTCTCGACAAAAGTCGATGTCGCCGCAAAGCTAGACACCGGCTCTCCATTGCGGCTGAAGGGCTGCGCGCGATTGCCCAGGGATTGACGGCAATGCGTCGGCCTGCCGCTCGCGCACGGACCACAACGTCCGCAATTGGCGAGAGTATGAAGCGCCACATGATCGCCCACCGCCAGCTCGGTAACGCCCGGCCCCAGCTTCTCGATGATGCCCGCCCCTTCGTGGCCCAGCACCGCAGGCGCAGGCCAGTCGATCGTGCCGTTGATCACCGAAATGTCGGAATGGCAAATGCCGCTCGCCACGATGCGCACCAGCACTTCGCTTGGCCCCGGCTCGCGCACTTCTATATCGTCGACAAAACGGATTTTGCCCGAACCTTCGTAGACCAGCGCCCGCATTTTCTCAGCCTCTCCCAACTTCGTTCATCTGCACGTCCGGCTCGTCCGGCCCCGCGCTCGCCGCACGGCAATGCCGCGCCACCGCTTCGCCCAAGGCAGCAATGCGGTTCAGCGGCAACGGACGGTCAAAGCCGTATAGCGACAATGTACACAGCACCGCTCCATCCGCGCCAAATACGGGGGCAGAGATCATCATCACCGGATGCAGCCGGTCAGGCTGCGCCTCGATCATCAGATAATCCTCGCCCATTTGCCCGATCCGTTCGGCAACCCGCTTCTGCCAGTCTCCGGCAAGCGGCTCCTCTGCCATGGCCAAAACGGCAAGCCCGGTCGCCGCCTGCTCGGGGCTGCGTTGCGTCACGGCATAGCCGCGCTGCCGCACCATCGCGAGCGACTGGCGCAGCCGGTCAGCATCGATCGCCCCCGCCGCCTTGCCCAACCAGCTATCCACCTCCCGCTCGTTCGCCCAGGCAAGAAAGGGCGTACCAAGCGGCGGAATGAGCGGAACCCGCTGACCCACCGCCAGCCCCGGC
Source organism: uncultured Novosphingobium sp. (assembly GCA_946886075.1). Next base: position 59,520 of record CAMPHR010000003.1, read on the forward strand.
ATACGCCCCGGCCCCTCCGACGCAAGCGCGATCAGCCGCTCGTCTAGCCGCGCGGTGAGCAGGCTGTCCATGTCCAGCTCAGCCGACAAAAGCGCGATCTGATTACGCGCAGCCGCCACCACCGGATGGCATTGCAACGCGGCATGACCAATCGCGATCAACGCCGGGCCAAGCCGATAAACCCGCCCGCGTTGCGCCCTGACCAAATACCCGTCCCGTATCATCGCGCCCAACAGCGCGTGGCAGGATGCGGGATTAAGGTTCAACTGCCGCACCAGCTCCGTCAGCGAATAGCCGCGCAAGGGAGCCGCCGCCATGAAGTTCAAAATGTCGATGGCGCGTGACGCGGCCAGGGCCGGACGGGGCATCAGCTCAATTCCAAATCGTCCCAATTCACCACCGTGCACATGCGGTGATAATCGGGGCTGAGCCACGGCGCGTTGACTTGCAGCCTGCGATGCTCGCGGTTCACATAATAATTCTTCTCGATGCCGCCCTCTGGCGTCATCTGCAGCCAGCCCTGCGCGGCGTCATCCAGTTCGCGGTTATAGCGCTCATACGCCTCGGGCTTCACATCGACGCGCCGCTTGTCCTCCTTCAACATGCGCATCACGCATTGCGCGGCGTAGCTTGCCCAGATCAGCCACCATTGCGGCAGTCCCGTGCCCCCCGTTAGCGGTTGCGAGTTGGGGCCATAAAGCATGAACAGGTTCGGGAATTGCGGAACCATCATCGACAGATAAGCGCGCGGCCCATCGCCCGCGTCCCATGTGTCGTGCAAGTCCTTCCCCTCCAACCCTTTGTACCGCGCGGGCCAGAGATATTTGAGCACATCGAAGCCCGTCGCGGCGATGACGACGTCAAAGTCCCGCTCCGTCCCGTCCGCCATCACAAAGCCAGTCTTGGTGAACCGCGCCACCGATCCCGTCAGCAACTCCACATTGTCGCGGGTCAGCGCGCGATACCATCCATTGTCGACCACAGGCCGACGCGACATGGGCGCATAGTCGGGGATCAGCTTTTCAATCAGATCCTCGCGCCCGCCCGTCTCCTGCCGGATATAGTTGGTGAGGAAGGCGCGCATCTCGTCATTCGCCTTGCTGACCTTACCCCCCTGCGCCTGCCATTCGCGGTCGACGCGCTGCAACCGATCGATGTCGAACAGCGGCATGGTGGCGGTATAGCGGGACCAGTTCCAGTAACCGGGCATATTCTCGTTGAGCCACGCCAGTTCCGGCTCGATCGGCGCGCCATATTTCTCGCGCGGGCTGATCCATTGCGGGGTGCGCTGCACGACACTGACATGCCCCGCCTTTTCAGCGACCGCGCTCAGCAATTGCACCCCGGTCGATCCATTGCCGATGATGGCAACCCGCTTGCCCGTCAGATCCAGCGCCTCCGGCCAGGCGGACGGATGGATGATCTCCCCGCCGAAATCCTGCACGCCCTCAATGTCGGGCAGCTGGGCATTGGCAAATGTACCGCAAGCGGTGATCACCACATTAGCGACGATCTCCTGACGCCCGCCCGGCGTTTCGACATCCAGCGTCCAGACGTTGCGGCCTTCATCAAACACCGCACCCTTCACATCATGGCCGAACCGGCTGTTCGCCATCACCCCATATTTGCGCGAAACATGCTGCAGGTAAGCCCGGACATCCGCGCCCCGATTGAAATGCTCGCCCCACGGATAGAGCTTCTCGAAACTATATTCATAGGTGATGGACGGCGTATCGACCCGCACATCGGGATAGCGGTTGATCGTCCACGTACCCCCCGCCTCGGGCTGGCGATCCAGCAGCAGATAGGGCAGGCCCAGCAACTCACACTGCACCCCCGCCGCGATCCCAGCCGGGCCGCTGCCGATGATGACGATCCGGAAGTCCTCCGGAATGTCCGGCTTCTCCCCCTGCCATTCGACTGCGCAGGGAACGGCACGGAAGGCCGGAAGGTCACGCCGCGCCTCAAACTCGACATCGGTCATCTCGCCCGACAGCATCGTCATCAGGCGGCGCAATTCCTCTTCGGGCGGCTCCGGCAAATCCACCGCACCGGCATTATCCGCCAGCCACTCGACCGCGCGCTCCTTCAGCAGCGCCTTCTGCCCCTCGCTCATCTGCGCGGCACCGGGGAGAGCAGCAATCTCCTCATCCCTGCTATTCTGATACAGCGCGATCCGCAGCGCGTTCAGGTCCGCCAGATCGACCGCCCGCCGAATGCTGTCAGTGTCGATCGTCTTTGCCGCCGTGGCCATTCATCCCATCCCATCTGCTGTCGAGCGCATGCGAGCGCGCCAATCTTGTTTTTTGCAATATCGAATCTTTGGCCCGAGGTAAGCCGGACCCGTCCCAATTCCGCCATACCGGAACAGGTGCCAATTGCGGCTCGTCAGTAACCGAGAAATTTGGGTGAACGCCGCTCCATGAAGGCCCGCGCCGCCTCGCTCGCATCATGCGACAACAGGCTGATCTGCGCATTGGCAGCCGCCTCCTGCGCCATGCTCTCCTCCAGCGCGACAACCCCCGCCGCATTGAGGTTTCGCTTCATCGCCGCAAATGCCGCCGTCGGCCCGCCCGCCAGCTTCTCCGCCAAGGCTGCACATTCCACTTCAAGCGCTTCATCCTCAACCAGCCGATTGACCAACCGGCTCGCCAGCGCTTCATCCCCCAGCATCGGCTCATCCAGCAGGAACATCTCCCGCGCCTGCGCCGCGCCGAGCAGCCGGGTAAGCAGATAGCTGCCCCCCGGATCGCCGCACCGCCCAGCGCTGGCGAAAGCGAGCTTGAACTTCACCGTCCGCGACGCAATCCGCAAGTCGCACGCCGCCGCCATGACCAAGCCGCTCCCAGCCACCGGCCCACGCAAACAAGCAATCGTAGGCTTCGGCATACGATGCAGCAGCAGCGGAATCTCGGCATGAATACTCATCCGCGCCGCAGCCTCATCGGCCCGCATCGGCTCGGCTCGCGTCTCCTTGCCGTCGCCCGACAAATCATAGCCCGCACAGAACCCGCGCCCCGCACCCGCCAGCACGACACAGCGCACCACCGGATCAACAGACCAGCCACGGAGCTTCAACGCAATCTCGTCCAGCATCGCCTCCGTCACCGCGTTCAGCCGGTCGGGCCGGTTCAGCGTCAGCGTGGCGACGCCCCCCTCCACCTGCGTCAGGATGCTCATGAGTGCGACTTCACCTTGTCCATGCCCGCCACGATGAACTCGCCGGTCTGGCCATAGGCTGACGCATGGCCCAGCTGGTGGATATCGAAACAGCTTTGCAGCGCCGCGCTCTGCCCCATGATGTCGAGCGTCTGGTTCACCGCCCGCTTCGCCATGGCGAGCGCATGCGGATGCATCTGCGCAATTTCGCGCGCCAGCGCCAGCGCCTCGGCATCCAGCTCCGCGCGCGGCACGACCCGGTTCACCATGCCCCGCCGCTCCGCCTCATGCGCGTCGATCGGCTTGGCGGTGAACAGCATCTCCTTCGCCTTGCGCGGCCCCAGCTCCCACGTATGCCCATGATATTCGACCCCGCCGATGCCCATCAGCACCACCGGATCGGAAAAGCGCGCATCGTCAGCCGCGATGATCAGATCGCACGGCCATGCAAGGAGCAGCCCGCCCGCAATGCAGGCGCCCTGCACCGCCGCGATCGAAGGCTTGGGAATATCCCGCCAGCGTTTGGAATAGCCGAGATAATGTTTGGCTTCCCATTCATGGATGCCCAGCAGCCCGCGCTCCGGGATCGTCTCGCGGATGCGGTTGAACGACCCGTCACGAATGGCCTCCGCGCTCACATCATGCCCGGCGGAAAAATGCTTGCCCTCCGCACGCAGCAGGATGACGCGCACGGACTCATCCGCCGCCGCCTTTTCCCACGCTTCGTTCAGTTGCTGCAGGAAAGGTTCATTCTGCGCGTTCGCCCGGTCGGCGCGATCCAGCGTGATCGTCGCCACCCGTTCCTCGACCGCGTAACGGATATATTCTACCATCTGACTTACTCCTGGACCGCTGGTTGCGCGCGATCGGCGCTGCGGACATCCGTTACCCGCGCCCTTCCGCACTGCCGGAAGCACGCCGCCGCCAAATTGACATCTTGCACTTCAGGATGGCCAAGCAGAAGGGCGAACAAGGTGAAAACGGCATGAATCTCGAACTCAGCGAACAGCAGGCGATGATGCAGGAAGCAGCCCTGCGCTTCTTCGATCGCGAAGAGGTGGTGCAGGCCGCCCGCGCGTCCAAGGGCGCCGTCGACGCCAGCCTGTGGAGCCAAGCCGCCGAGATGGGCTTCATCACCATGCGCGCGCCCGAAGATCGTAGCGGCCTTGGCATGGGCCTCATGGAAGCCGCGCTGATCTGCGAAGCGGCAGGCCGGGGCGCGGCCCCCCTCCCGATCGCGGACGGCATCGCCGCCTGCGCGCTTCTGGGCCAGCTTGAGGGCGAAGCCGCCGCCGCGCTGCTCGATCAGGCATCCTTGACGCCCATCAGCTTCGACGCGCAGGACGGCTGCATCCGGCTCAGCTGGCAATCCGACGCCATCCAGGCCGCCATGCCCAATGGCGAAGCGCGCATCATCGCCAGCGGCAATGCGGCACGGCAGTCTTACGAAGCCGCCCTCACCGAACGAACCCTGCTCCGCTCCGCCTGGCTGGTCGGCGCAGGCACCCGCGCCATCGAAATGGCCGCCGCTTACGCCACCGAACGCAAGCAGTTCGACCAGCCGATCGGCGCATTCCAGGGCGTGGCCTTCCCCCTCGCCGACTCCATCACCGATATGGAGGGCGGCCGTCTCCTGCTCTGGCGCACCATCTGGGGCGTAGCGCAGAAGCAGTCCGAAGCAGGGGCTCTCGCCGCCCTGACCAACTGGTGGACAGCCACCACAGCCCGCGCCGCCGTGCGCCGGGCGCTACGCACCTTTGGCGGCTACGGCCTCTCCGACGAATATGACATCCACCTCTATTTCCTCGCGATCGACCGCGTCGCACTGGCGGAAGGCGACCCCGAAGACCGGCTGGTCGATGCAGGCGACCGGCTTTGGGCGGGCGCAACAATCGCCTTGCCCGATGCAGGCGAGCCCGGCGTCGAAATGGGCTTCACCCCGGCCGAAGAAGCCTTCGCGGCACAAGTCCGCGCCTTCCTCGAAACCGCCGTCACCCCTGAACTACGCGCCGCCGCCGCCACATCCACCGACGGCCACCTCCCCGACCTCCACCGCAAACTCGCCACCGCTGGCCTCGCCTATCCCGACTGGCCGCGAGAGTGGGGCGGACAGGACCGCAGCCCCATGGAAGTGACCGCGCTCGGCCGCGTGTTCGAGGAATTCGGCCTCTCCCGCATCCCCATCGGCTGCACCAATATGGGCGCGCGCATGACGATGAAGTTCGGCTCGCCCGAACTGAAGGCCGAAGTCCTGCCACGCCTCGCCGATGGCTCCGCGCTCGCCTGTCTCGGCTTCACCGAGCCAGCATCAGGATCGGACATGTATGCCGCCCGCACCCGCGCCGTGCGCGATGGCGACGACTGGATCGTCACGGGCCAGAAGATGTTCACGACCGGCGCGCATATTTCCGATTATATCCTGATGCTCGCCCGCACCGATCCCGACGCGCCCAAACATAAGGGCATCACCATCTTCTTCTTCCCCATGAACCTGCCGGGCATCACGATCCAGCCGGTCGACACGCTCCAGGATGAGCGCACCAACATCACCTTCTACGACGAAGTCCGCGTGCCCGACCGCTACCGCCTCGGCGAAGTCAATGGCGGACTCAAGGTCATGGCCGCCGCCATGGAGATCGAACATGGCGGCGAAGGCTATCATATCTATCATCACAGCCTGATGCGCGCCGCGCTCGACTGGGCCAGCAGCAGCGACACGTCAGGCAAGCGCCCGATCGACAAGCCAGCCGTCCGCGCCCGCCTTGCCCGCGCGCGGGCGCATCTGGAGATTGCCGACCTCCTATGCCGCCGCGTCACCTGGGCGATCGAAGCTGGACGAATGACCCGCGCCATCGGCCCGATGGCCAAGATGTTCACCACCGAAATCTACATGGCAGATGCCGCCGATCTTGCCGCGCTGGCCGCACCGGGCACCCTCGCCCACCAGACACCCGCCTTGGCGAAGATTGAGGAATCCTACCGCCAGTCGATCGGCCAGACCATCTATGGCGGTACCAGCGAAGTGCATCGCACCATCATCGCCCAGCATCATCTCGGCCTGCCTCGCTCCTGAACCTCCGCGCCTGCTTCCATATGCGCGGAAAGTTGCGGGCCCGCGTTGATCCTGGACGGGATCAGGCGATCCTGTTCCCGATGATCTAAGGCCGTTGCGGAAGATGGCGGCTCCTTGGGAGACAAATGGATGACGAACCCGGCACAGCTGACCATGTCAGATGCCATCCCAGCGGCTGAGCCCGATGCCGTTGCCGCCTCGCCTCTCGTCATGGGGCGCCGTCGCACGGTCGTGTTGCTGATGCTGGCCTTCATCTACAGCCTCAATTATTTCGACCGGCAGATCGTCGTCATCCTTCAGGAACCGATAAAGGCTGACTTCAAGCTCGCCGACTGGGAACTCGGCCTGCTGACGGGCGGAGCTTTCGGCATTTTCTACACCTTGATGGGCATCCCCATCGCCCAGGTGATCGATCGCGGCGTCAATCGCGTGCGGCTGATTGCGCTATTTACCGCCAGCTGGAGCATCATGACGGCCCTGTGCGGCCTCGCCCGCAGCTTCGGCACCTTCTTCACCGCGCGCATGGGCGTCGGCCTTGCCGAAGCAGGCTTTGCCCCGGCGGCGCACTCGCTCATAGCCGATTTCTACCCCCCTCGCGAAAGGCCCGCGGCCGTCGGCATTTTCGCGATCGGTGTACCGGTCGGCATCATGGCAGGCCTCGCCATCGGCGGCATCGTCGCGCAGGCAACCGACTGGCGGACGGCGCTCCTGATCGCGGGGCTTCCTGGCATTCTGATCGCGATCCTGTTTCCCCTGATCGCTCGCGAACCTCTCCGTGGCATCAACGACCACCCCTCCCTTCGCGCATCCGGAACAGAAGCGCCCATGGGCTTCTTCCAGAGCGTGCGAGTGCTGATGAAGAGGCGCGCCTTCTTTCACCTTGTATGCGGTACAGCGATCATGACCTTTTCCCAGATGGGCTTCATGAACTGGCTGCCCTCCTTCCTCATCCGCAGCGGCGGGATGAGCCTGGCAGATGTGGGGATAAGCCTCGGCCTGCTCACCGGCATCTGCGGAGCGATCGGCACCTGGCTCGGCGGCTGGCAGGGAACAAGGCTGAGCGGCTCGGGACTTCACATGGCTCTGCGAGTGCCGATCGCCGGCATGATCCTCTCTGCGCCGCTCACCATCGCCGCGCTCAGCATGTTCGATGGCCTTACCCTGCTGCTCGTACTTGTCCCGACTTACATCCTGAATTCGCTATGGACTGCCCCGGCGATAGCGCTGGTGCAGAGCCTTGCCCCCGTATCGATGCGCGCACGGGCCAGCGCCGTGAACATCGTCGCAGCTAACCTCGTCGGAATATCGCTGGGGCCGCTCGTAGCGGGTATCCTCAGCGATCTTTTCGCCTATCTGCGCGGCGGCGATGCAATCCTTGGTCTACGCGACTCCCTGATGTGTCTCGCCCTCTTCTCTTTATGGGGCGCGTGGCATTGGACATTGGCGACGCGGGCCTTGCGGCGTGAAACTACACCGCCCGTGTGAATTTGTTGCGGATCGAAGTGCCTGCAGATTATAATCGGCAGGAACAGACCGGACAAAAAGCAGAGAGAGGATCAGGCATGGCCACCGGAAACGCCAAAAGACAGGTTGTCCAGAATATGGGCGCAATGGACACGCGCCCTGTAAAGCATCTCGAATTTGACGGCCCCCTGCCGCAACCAACCAAGGACATGGACCAAATCCGCGCCGATCTTGACCGCGCGGGCTACGCCATCGCGGCCGAGGTGGTCAGCCGGGACAAGGCACGCGAGATGCGTGACTTCCTCGCCGCCGAAATCGACCGCGAAGAAGCGATCGACGAAGACCGCGTGCGCCGTTTCTACACCGACAATGACGATCTCAACCGCCGCATGTCGGGTTGCCACCTGATGAACCGGGAACGCTTCTTCCGCGACATTCTGGAACATGATCTGCCGCTCCAGATCACCCGCGAGCTGCTCGGCCCGCAGACGCTGGACGAATCCTATCTCGTTCACAGCTATGGTGCCAATGTTACCCGCCCGGGCAGCGCGCAGCAGGGCATTCACCGCGACCGCAGCGGCGCCGTGCCGCTTTCCGCAGGCGCCGCGCAGACCCGCTTCATCTGGTGCCTCGATGATTTCGTCGACGCCAATGGCGCGACCCGCATGGTTCCCGGCAGCCACCGCGATACGGAACCGCAATCCTGGGCTGTCCAATATGAATCCGTGCCTGCCGAAGCCCCCGCCGGATCGGTGCTCATCTACACCGACCTGCTGCTGCACGGCACCGGCGCGAACAGCTCGACCGATCTTGAACGCGCGGGCGTAATCGTCGGCTACTGCCCGCCGTGGTGGAAACCCATGATCAACTTCCCCATGGCGATCGACCCGGAAGTGATGAAGGGATCGTCCAAGGTCCTGCGCCAGATCCTTGGTTATAGCTCGGTTTCCGTCGGCTTCGACGAACCCTGGACCTATGCCCCCGACGCCGTGAAGGACCTGATCGTCACGCCGGAAATGGAATGGTGAGGTAGGGACAAGGGCCTGACGGGATATTCCCATCAGGCCCACCCGTCCAACCCTCATTGGATCGGCACATCATCGATGGTAGGAGCGCGCAACAGCTAAGGATATCTTGCCTTAATGCCATCCTCTCCGCCGATCGTCCGCGCCGTCGCCGTACTCAACTTCCTGGGTGGCCATGCGGGCCAGGCGTTCACCCTTACCGAAATCGCCAAGTCGCTACGGATCAGCGGCGCCACATGCCACACGCTTCTTGGCGCGCTCGCCGAAGCGGGCTATGTGTATCGCACGGCCGCCAAATCCTATGTTCTGGGCCCTGCGATCGGCCGCCTCGCTCAGCCTGTGTTGACGATGCAGGCGTTGATGCAGGTCATCCGGCCCGAAATGCGGTTGCTCGCCGATGCCTTCGATCTCGTCTGCTCACTGGCTTCGCTGGAGGGGGAGGATGTCGTTCTGCACGAGCGCGCTGCCTCCGTCTCCCACATCGCGTGGAACGCCGCCGCGCCCGTCCGACAAAAGGCGACAGCCCCTGCGGGCAGCGTTTTCCTGGCGTGGTGCCCCGACCCTGTGATCGACCGCTGGCTTGATGACGCGCAGCCGCCGCTTGATGCGGATCGCCGGAAGGCAGCGCTGCAAACTATCGAGTTCCTGCGCGCCAATGGCTTCACCTTTGGCGTCCGCCTGGCTCCGCTCGGCAGTCCTGAGCAAGCCCTAGCCCTTCAGAACCGCCGTGACCTGACCGACTATCTCGTGCCTGAGCTCGAACCGGAAGCCAGCTATAACAGCGCCTTCATATCCGCCCCCATATTCGGCCAGGATGGGCAAACGGCGTTCAGCCTCAACCTGCTAGGCTTCAGCCAGCCTTCGAGCGGCCGCGACATTCAGCGCATGGGCGAAAAGCTGGGCGAAGCCTGCGCCCGCATCGGCGACTTCATAGCCGAACGAGAGATTTCCGGCGCCGTCGGGCACTCCTAACCCGCTTTTTCTTAAAGTTCATGCCGATCCCACTAGCCTGCTGGCCGAGGCGCTCCTGTGCGCCTTTTCCGAGTGGATGGGAAAACTTCGTCTTCAGATGAATGATTATTCCTTATTTGGAATTATTATTCACCAGTACAACGGAATGGGCGAGGACGAGTCGGCGCATGACACCGCAAATATTTGATCTGATCATCCGGGGCGGCCTGGTGATAGATGGCACCGGCCTCCCTCGCCGCCGGATCGATGTCGGCATAAAGGACGGCCGGGTCGCCGCTCTGGGGCTGCTCAACGGAACGAAGGCGGAGCGGGAGATCGACGCCAGCGGCATGATCGTCGCTCCCGGCATAGTGGACCCGCACACCCATTATGATCCGCAAATCACCTTCGACCCTTATGCCACCATGTCCTGTTTCCACGGCGTCACCACCGTGCTCGCTGGCAATTGCGGTTTCTCGGCAGCGCCGGTTCGCCGCGACGACCGTGAATTCCTCACCGACATCTTCGCCAGCGTAGAAGACATGAACCCCATCGCCCTGTCCGGCGTGCCATGGGACAACTTTGAAACTTTCCCGGAATATCTCGCGTCGCTGAACGGCAAGCTTGGCGTGAACTTCGCCTGCTATGTCGGCCATTCGAACATCCGCCGCTGGGTCATGGGCGAAGGCGCTTATGATCGAGACGCCACGGCGGCAGAGATCGCTGAAATGCAGGCGATTGTGGACGAAGCGGTCCGGGCGGGCGCTGCGGGCCTCTCCTCGTCGGCGGCACCCACGCATCTCGACATCAAGGGGCGCCCCGTCCCCTCCCGCCGCGCCAGCCGGAACGAGCTGCTGGCGCTCAGCGCCGCCGCCGGGCTAACGCGGCCGGGCACCATCTGCTATCTCCCGGCCAGCGCAATCGGCGGCATGACGCAGGAGGATTATGACCTCCTGCTTCAAATCGGCGAGGCATCCGGCCTGCCCGTGATCATCCAGGGCATCGGCGGCGCGAGCAAGGTCGATGTGCCGACCGCCAGTTGGGACACGGCCTCCCGCTTCCTCGACGAAGCAACCGCGCGCGGCACGCCCGTCTATTCCCTGCTGATGAGCCGCCCGTTCGACCGCACCGTCGAAATCGGCCCCAACAATGTCCACTATAGGGCGTGCTTCGCCTTCAACGACCTGCTGAACCTGCCCGATCCGGAGCGGCGCGCGGCGCTCCGCGATACCCTATGGCGCGACCGGGTCCGCAACTCTGTTGAAGACGGCAACCGCGACCCGTCAAAGGGGACCACGCTCCCGCCCCCACAATGGTCGGACGTGTATGTCGTGCAAGTCGCCGAAGAACGGAACCGCTCCCTTGAAGGCAAATCCATTGCCGCCCTTGCGCAGGAACGGGACAGCGCGCCGATGGATGCCATGCTCGACCTTGCGTTGGACGAGGATCTGCGCACCACCTTCCGCTGGCGCACCGAGAGCCCGGAATGGGCCGCGGCGGTCGATGTGGCACAGGGCCATCCCAACATGATCGTCGGCGTGTCGGACGGCGGCGCGCATCTGCACAAGGATGATGGCGCGGACTGGAGCTCCTATTTCCTGCGCTCCTGGGTCCTCAATCGCAAACGCTGGACGCTGGAGGAAGGCATCCGCCAGATAACGCAAGTCCCCGCCGCTATGCTGGGCTTTGCCGATCGCGGCACGCTGCGCGTCGGCGGCTGGGCCGACATCATGATCTTCGATCCCGAAACCATCGGCCCATGGCGCAAGGAATTCGTGCACGACCTGCCGGGCGGCATCGGCCGCTGGAAGGCGCTCGGCACCGGTGTCAAGGCAACCATCGTCAATGGTCAGCCGATCGTCATCAATGGACAGCTGACCGGCGCCCTGCCGGGCCATGTCGTGGCGCCCGGCGCGGCGCTGGACATAATCTGAATCTGCAGAGGAAATAGTCATGATCGAAGTGATCAAGCTGACCGGCACGATCGGCGCGGAAATAAAGGGCGTCGACCTGTCCACCGAACTTCCCCCTGAAACGGTCGCCGCCGTCAAGGACGCGCTCCATGACAATTATGTCGTCTTCTTCCGCGATCAAAAGCCCTTGTCGGAGGAGGAGCATATGCGCGCCGGGCGTCATTTCGGCACGCTCGACCTTTCGGAAATCCAGCCCGATCCCGCGGCCCGTCGCGAAGTGCTGTGGATGGAAAGCAATTCCGCGAAAGGCAATGGCGCTGAATATCTCCACCGCGATCGCACCTACCTCGCCGCGCCGCCCATGGGATCGCTGCTGCAATGCATGGTGAAGCCCGATGTGGGCGGCGATACCTGCTGGATCAGTTCGGTCGCCGCCTATGAAGCACTGTCCCAGCCGGTCAGGGACCTGATAGACGGCCTCAGCGCCCTTCATTCGATTGCGCCGCTGGCGGCCCGCAGCCAAAGCATGCGCGACATGCTGGGGGACAAGGTTCACAGCTTCGCCACCGCCATCCATCCGTTGGTGGAGGTGCATCCGGTCAGCGGACGCAAGGCTCTTAACGTCAACGCTAACTGGACAACGCAGATCATGGGCGTGTCGCAGGAGGAAAGCCGCATGCTGCTCGATTTCCTGCTCAATCATGTGAAGCGGCCGGAATTTCAAATCCGCTTTTCCTGGAATGTCGGCGACATCGCTTTTTGGGACAATCGCACGACGCAGCATTGCGCCATCGCCGACTATAATAGCCGCCGCGTGATGAAGCGCGTCGCGCTGGTCGGCCATCCGCCCAAGGGCCCCCGCGATGCCGTGACCGCCGGTGCGCACTAAGGATCGCCCTTCGACCCGCTCCACATCTGCGGATGCCTGACCAAGGGGCTTGCGAATTTGATGCAGCTACGCCATCCCTCGCTGGATAATTGCAACCGGCCATGAAATTTTAACGACGCGGACCGGCTGCCCATCATGTGAGGAGAGAATGATGGCGCCTACGGAGGAACGCCCGGCCCGTCCGGCCTATGCGCTCTATATCTTGCTGCTGCTGCTGGCGATCAATTCGCTCAGCTACGCAGACCGTCACGTCTTCTCCGTCCTCATCCCCGCGATCAAGTCAGAGTTCGGCGCGTCCGATTCGCTTCTCGGCCTGGTCGGCGGGCCGGGCTTCGTCGCCAGCTATGTGTTGTTCAGCATGCCGCTCGCCCGCTTCGCCGATCGCTGGTCGCGTCGGGGTGTCCTCACCCTGTCCGCGACGCTGTGGAGCGCGGCAACGGCGGCGTGCGGTGCGGCTGGCAACATGCTGCAGATGAGCATCGCTCGCCTGATGGTGGGCATTGGCGAAGCAGGCGGCCTCCCGCCCGCCCAGTCGCTCCTCGCCAGCCTCTATGACGAGCGCCGCCGGTCGAGCGCGATGGGCGTCCTTTCCGCCTCCACCTATATCGGCGTCGTGCTCGGCCTGACCGGTGGCGCGGCCGTCGCGGCCATGTGGGGCTGGCGATGGGCCTTTTTCGCGCTCGCCATTCCCGGCTTTCCCCTGGCGCTGCTGCTCTGGCTGACCGGCCCCCGCCGCAGCAAGGCCGCGCAAGTGCCGAGCGGCGAGCCGTCCGAAAGCTTGTGGACGGCCATCCGCCGCTGCTGGTCGATCCCCTCCCTGCGCCTGCTTGGCCTGGGCGTCGGCACGTTCAACATATTCGGCTATGCCGCCGCCATTTGGAAGCCTGCCTTCTTCATGCGGTCCCATGGCATGACCATTGTGGAGGCAGGCTCCTGGCTCGGGATCGGCGCGGCGATCGGCGGCATTACGGGCAGCCTGCTCAGTGGCGTCATCGTTGACCGGCTGCGCGCCCGGGGCGAAGAATGGCAGCTGCGCGTTCCCGCCATCGCCTTCCTCCTCGCCTTCCCCATCTTCATCATCATGTTCACCCTGCCGGGCGGAGCCGCCGTGCAGATCGGCAGCATGCGGGTCCCAGGTGTCGCGCTGCTTTCCATCCTCACCGGGATGATGGCGGCGATGTGGGCAGGCCCCTCCTTCGGCGCAGCCGCCCGCCTCGTCCTGCCCCATCAACGCGCGCAGGCAACCGCAATGCTGGTCGTCATCATCAACGTGATCGGCAGCGCCTTCGGCCCCGTCCTGGGTGGCATTGTCAGCGACCTGCTGGCCGACCGGTTCGGCGCTGAATCGCTCCGCATCAGCCTCTTCTCGCTTTCGGTGCTGACAATTTTCGGCGGGCTGCTTTTCTGGCGGGCCTCGGTCCATTATCCCCACGACCTTACCCGCGTCGGCCGGGCGGACGGGGCGTCGCCCGCGTTCGGCGAAGGCAAGCTGAAGGAATCGACGCTCTGATCGCTGGCGTTCGCCGCAATGGAGCCATGAACAGGAGAAGATTGCATGAAAACGCACGCGATCGTAACCGGCGCTGCTGGCATATTGGGCCAGGCGGTTACGCAGGCGCTAAGCCAGGCAGGCTATCGGGTAACAGGCATCGACCGCGCCGATAAGGCAGGCGCAGCGACGCAGGGCGCCTATCTGGGCGGCGTCGATCTGACCGATCCGCAAGCAACGGCGGCCGCCGTCGATCAGGCGATCAACGCCAACGGCCCCGTCGCCGCCCTTGTCAATGTAGCAGGCACCTTCCGCTGGGAAACCGTGGCGGATGGCGATGTCGCGACATGGGCGACGATGTTCGACATCAACCTGCGCACCGCCGTCAACGCCGTCCGCGCCACGCTCCCCTCCTTGCGGGACGGCGGCGGCGCCATCGTCAGCATCGGCGCGGCCTCCGCGATCAAGGCAGGCGCGGGCATGGGCGCCTATGCCGCCAGCAAGGCGGGCATCGCCAAGCTCACCGAAGCGCTGGCCGAGGAAGAGAAGGACAATGACATTCGCGTCAACGCCGTCCAGCCGTCGATCATCGACACGCCAGCCAACCGCGCCGACATGACCGATGCGGACTTCAGCCGCTGGGTCTCGCCCGCGCAGGTCGCCAGCGTCATCACCTTCCTGCTTTCGGACGGCGCGTCGGGCGTGACCGGCGCCTGCATCCCCGTGACGGGCCGCTGCTGATGCGCGCCGCCGTCTTCCGCGGAGCAGGCCAGCCGCTCGCCATCGAAACTGTCGCCGATCCGGTGCCGGGCGCCGATCAAGTCATATTGGAAGTCGCCAACGCCGGGATTTGCGGGTCAGACCTGCACATGGCCGAAAGCGCCCATACACCCTCCGGCCTCATATTGGGCCATGAGTTCGCCGGGACGATCGCCGCGCTTGGCCGCGACGTGAAGGGCCCGTGGAAAGTCGGCGACCGCGTCACCGCCCTTCCCCTGAACGCCTGCCACAGCTGCCCGGCCTGCGACGCCGATCTTCCCGCGCTCTGCTCGGCCAATCTGTTCACGGGCACCAACCTCCTCGCGCAGGGGGCCTATGCGCAGCTCGTCACCGCCCGCGCCGACATGGTCCAACGCCTGCCCGAAGGCGTCACGCTGGAGGAAGGCGCACTGGTGGAGCCGCTTGCCGTCGGCCACCATATCGTCTCCCTCGCCCACATGCCAAAGGACGCAGCGGTCCTGGTGCTGGGCGCTGGCCCCATCGGCGTCGCCGTCGCCCTCTTCGCCCGCCACGCCGGGGCGCGCCATGTCGTGGTGAGCGAGCGCTCCCCCGAACGCCGTGCCCTCGCCCAGCAGGTCGGCGCCACCGCCGTCATCGATCCGCAGGCGCAGGACGTCGCCACCGCCTTCGCGCAGGTCAGCGGCGGACATCCGCCTCAGATCATCTTCGAATGCGTCGGCATTCCCGGCATGCTCAACCAGGCGATGCAGATCGCCGCCGTCCGCGCGCAGATCATCGTCGCGGGCGTGGTGATGCATGACGAAACGATCACCCCCATCGTCGCCCTCGGCAAGGAACTGACGATCCGCTACAGCCAAGCCTATAATGAGCGCGATTTCGAAGCGGTGATCGACGCCATCGCGACCGGCGCGATCAAGCCTCGGCCGATCCACACCTCCACCGTCAGCCTCGATGAACTGCCCGCCGCCTTCGAGGCGCTGCGCAGCCAGCCGCGCGAATGCAAGGTGCTCATCCGTCCCTGAACACTTGACCTTGCACGTAAAATTGGCCCGTCCGCTACGCAAGAAGTTGACATTATGGTCCGGAAGGTCACAGATCGCGTGAATATTGCGGGAGGGGATTGGCGCAGCGGCCTGTTTGCGGCGGCGCTCCCCGTTCGCGTCGGAACCCGGATCGGAATGGGGCTATAATGAGCAATTGGGACAAGGAAGTCGACATTCTGGTTGTGGGGTCGGGCGCGGGCGGCCTGCTCGCGGGCCTGGTCGGTGCGCACAACCGCGCGGACGTGCTGATCGTTGAAAAGGCCGACCTCTGGGGCGGCACGTCGGCCACTTCGGGCGGCGGCATCTGGATTCCGGGCAGCGACGTCGCCAAGGCCGCGGGCTTTGAAGATAATCTCGACAACGCCTTCACCTATCTGCGCGGCCTTTCGGCGGACAATGTCCCAGACGAAAATATCCGCGCCTATGTCGATAATGCCGCGCCGATGCTGCGCTGGGTGATGGCGAACACGCCGGTCCAGTATATGGCCTTCCCCTATCCCGATTATCATGCGGAAAATCCCGGCGGTTCGGCGCAGGGCTATCGCACCCACCTGCCCATGCCGCTCGACGGGAAGCCGCTCGGCAAGGAAATCCGCACCCTGCGCTTCGCTTCTCCGGCGGCCAGCCTGTTCGGCTATCTCAACTGGCATTTCAGCGAAACGCACGAGCTGCTCTACCGCACGAAGGGCTGGATCAAGAACCTCGTCGTCAACATGTCGCGCTACTGGCTCGACCTCCCCTTCCGCCTGACGTCGCGCAAGGATCGCCGCCTGACGCTCGGCAACGCATTGACCGGCGGCCTGCGCATGTCCCTCGACAAGGCGGGCGTCCCCGTCTGGCTCAACACTCCGCTCAGCGAACTCATCCGCGAAGGCGGCCGCGTCACTGGCGCCGTGGTCGAAAAGGATGGCAAGCCCTACCGCATCGGCGTGCGCAAGGGCGTGGTGCTCGCCGCTGGCGGGTTCGACAAGAATCAGGCGATGCGCGACGCCAATTCACCCCTCTACCCCACCTCGCGCTATTCGGGCGGGGTCACCAGCAATACCGGCGACGCGATCCGCGCAGGCGAAGCTGTCGGCGCGAACATGCTCAACCTGCAATCCGCCTGGGCCGCGCCGGTCTTCTACGTGCCGGGCGAGGATCGCGGGCGGCTATGCACCGTCGAGCGCGCGCTGCCCGGCTGCCTCATGGTCAACCAGAGCGGCAAGCGCTACCTCAACGAAGCCGCCTCCTACCATATCGTCGGCCAGCAAATGGCCCGGCGCGAAGCGGAACATAATGACGCCAGCCCCAGCTGGATGATCTTCGACCATGAATATCGCCACAAATTCCCGATGGGCCCGCTCTACCCGCTCATGCCCACCTTCATGCATAACAAGGGCGTGCGCAGCATCCTGAAGCAGGGCCGCTCGATCGAGGAGTTGGCGGGCAAGATCAGCGTCGATCCGGCCGCGCTTTCCGCCACCATCGCACAGTTCAACAGCCATGCCGCCAAGGGTGAAGACCCCGAATTTCACCGTGGCGAAGCGGCCTATGACAAAATGTATGGCGATTTCCGCCACGGCCCCAACCCTTGCCTGCGCCCACTCGACAAGGGCCCCTTCTACGCCATGCCGATCTATCCCGGCGACATCGGCACCAATGGCGGCCTGCTCACCAATGCAAAGGCGCAGGTTCTGGACGACACAGGCGCCCCGATCACTGGCCTGTACGCGGTCGGCAACAACGCCGCCTCAGCCATGGGCGAAAGCTATCCCGGCGCAGGCGTCACCATCGGCCCGGCAATGACCTTTGCCTATGTCGCCGCCCGCGACATGACCGGCGCAAACGCTTGACCGTCACCGGCTGGAGAAAGAGCGCACATGACTGACCCGCAACGGCAGCTTGTGCGCCGCTTCTTCGACGGTTTGACCAGTGGCGCGTTCGACGCCGACCTGTTCACCTACGATGTGACATGCTGGACCACCGCATCGGGGAAGATGGACGCAGCACAATATCGTGTTGTGCCGCTCATGCTCCAACGCGTCTTCCCCGAAGGTATCGCCTTCCACATCGACACCATCATCGCCGAAGGCGATCGCGCCGCCGCCGAGGTTCGATCGGAAGCACGTTCGACGGCGACCAGATCTATACCAATGATTATGTCTTCATCTTTTCCTTCAGTGGCGACCGCATCGCGTCAGTGGCCGAACATCTCAATCCGCTGCGCGTATCCAGAGCATTGGGCGCCCGCATGATGGCGGCCCTTGCTGAATTGAACTCGGATAGCCGGGTAACCCATTCCGGTTGACGGGCTCACAAGCCGCCAGCCGAAATTGCGCGCCAATCCCCACCCGTTCGGGCTGAGCCTGTCGAAGCCCTCTTCTTCCTTCAAAGCGACCATTCCACCAGGCGCGACCAGCGTCCTTAATCCCTCAAGCGCCAGCCATCGCCCGAACCCCATCCGCAACCACGCGCCGCCACTCGATCCGCACCAGATCATCACCGATCGCGGCCTCCAGAAACAGCCGGTCGCCTTCAAACGCATAATGGCGCGGCTGCTCTGATCCGATCCAGTCCGGATACCATGCGCCATCGACATGGTGCGTAACAACGCCAGCGTCCGCGTCGATCGAAAAGCGACCGAAATATCCGCTATACCCGCGCATTGACGCACCCAGCGCCTCGTCGCTCACCTGATAAACGCTGGGCTCGCCGAACATCGGCCGGTTCGCCCGCATCAGGTGACAACTCATATGCCCATCGGCACTGTACATGATCTGGCCGACCGCATCGGTGCCGAAGGGATGATCCCGCGTCCCATCGGGATGAAAGGTCGTCCACAGGACCAGCTGCCATCCACCCACGAATGCGGCAAAGGCTTCCTGCGCGCTCATGTCCGGGCGGGCGATCCGCTCCGGCAATCCTTTCCCAGCCATATTCGCCATCTCTCCGGTTTGTTCTGCCGATACGGATGATGGCCCGCGCCGGGCATGTCCACAAAGAAAAAGGGCCGGGTTTCCCCGGCCCTACTCATCACTCGCCGCCGAAGCGATATTTGAGGCGCAGCCCGTACATGCGCGGTTCGCCATAGAGGGACGTTTGATACAGCAACCCACCCTGCTGATACACGTTGCTGTTGCTGATCCGGTAGAGCTTGTTGGTCGCGTTGGTGACGAACAGCCCCACATCGAACCCGCTGCCAGCCACGCCGTTCCAGTCGAGCGACATGTTGAGCAGGCCAAAGGCTTCCAGATAGGCGCCCGGCTGCAGCGCAGGCACATTGCCGGGATCGGTATATTGACGCGAGCTGTGCGAATAGTTCGCGAAGAAGTTCAGCTCACCCATGTCGTCGCCCACCGGCACCGTAGCATTGGCATGAATGCTCCAGATATAGGGCGACACATATTGGAACGGCAGGCAGCTCAGGTCTACCGTACCATTTGCCGGAACGAAGCCGTTACAGCCGAATCCGCCGGTGTTCGTCTTGAACTCATATGTCTTGTACTTCGCATCGGTGTGGCTGAAATTGCCACCGATCTCCAGGCCCTTGAACGGCTGCATCGAAGCTTCGACCTCGACACCCTTGATGCGCGCGTCGGCGTTACGGACGACTGCACCGCCAGCAGCAGACGCCGGGTTATAGTCCGCCCCTGCCCGCTGAATATCCTTATAGTCCAACAAATAGGCGGTGCTATTCAGGCGGAACGGAACATCGGCAATCCGGAAGTCGGCTTTGAAGCCAGCTTCGTAGGATGTGACGGTTTCCGGCTCGAAGGTGCGGGTATCGGCAAACACGGCCTGCTGGTTGAAGCCGCCTGCCTTGTACCCACGGCTCACCTTGCCGAACAGCAGCACATCGCGCATCACCTTATAATCAAGGCCGATCAGCCAGGTCGAAGCCTTGCTGTTCAGTTCCGCACTGTAGGTGCAATCCGCAAGGGCAGTCCCGATCGGCACGATGGCGCTGGTCGAACCGCACTTTGCGGTCGTCCCCCCGATCTGCGGCAGGAAGGACGTAGAGTAACCACGGATCTTGTCCCAGGTGTGACGATAGCCACCGGTCAGGCGCAAGCTCTCCAGAGCAGGTGACACTGCCCCGAAATCGAATGTTGCCTGCGCATAGAGCGCCTTGGACGTCTGCGTCGTGCCATAGGTGCTGTAGTTCGCAGGACACACGGCAATGCCCGGAGTGCCGACAGTTGTCCCGGTGAACGCCGCCGGGCAGTAAACGATTGCGGCGCCGACCTGCTTGCCGCTCGGCCGCTGGTCATAATAGAATCCACCGACCGTATAGGTCAGATGCTTGTCGAGCGCGGTACCCTGCAGCTGAAGCTCTTCCGTGAACTGCTTCAGGTCGTCGCGCGGAAAGCCCGGATCGGATGCGTTGAAATAGGTGAGCGGCGTATTGTCGCCCGGCAGGACAACCTGACCGGGAGCAGGCAGGCGATTGGGATCGACGTCATGCTGCTGCAGGATCGTGCCATCGCTATCATAGGCATAATCCAGCTTCAGCTTCTGGAAGCTGACGATGTTGCGCAACGTCAGTTCATCGCTCAACTCGATGTCGGTCGTGTTGGAAACGCCCCAGGTCTTGGTCCGCGAGAAGATATCGATGCCCAGAGCGGTCTGGCGCGGACCCAGCGCCTCCGCCTGCGCCGAAGCCGCGCGGTAGACATCGCACGATGCGATGGCGCCCGGAATGGTCGCACCTTCATAGCACAGGTTAAGTGCAGACAGGCCGGCAATATTGAATCCCTCGTGGATGAAGCCTGCGCCGTTGTTCTTCGAATTCGCGCCATAGATCATCGTATAGTTTTCGATGGTCTCGGTCGGCTTGAAGGTTATGCCGATGCGACCCGAATACCAATGTTCGTTGTCGCGATCCTTGTTCCACACGACATCGCGCGTGAAGCCATCGCGGTCGTGAAACGCGCCGACGACACGGACCAGCAGCTTGTCCTCGATCAGCGGAACATTGACCGCGCCCTCGACATAGCGGCGA
Source organism: uncultured Novosphingobium sp. (assembly GCA_946886075.1). Next base: position 80,251 of record CAMPHR010000003.1, read on the forward strand.
TCATAATTGCCGATTTCGCCCTTGATCCAGCCGCCGAACTCGCTGGTCGGCTTCTTGGGCACCAGCAGCACCGCGCCGCCAGTCGTGTTGCGGCCAAACAGCGTGCCCTGCGGGCCGGAAAGGACCTGCAGATTCTCCAGATCCACGAAGTTGCCAGGCCCGCCCTGCTGGCTCAGTGTGATGCCGGCGGGCAGCGGGACTTCGTTCATATAGACGACGACGCCCGGTGATGCCTGGAATGTCGCGCCCTGACCGCGGATAGTGAAGGACTGCGATTCACGCGACCCCTGCCCGTTCGGACCTACGACGAGCGAGGGGACGCTTGCCTGAAGGTCCTGCTCCTTCGCGATACCCTGCTGTTCCAGCCGATCGGCCGACAGCGCGGTGATGGCGATCGGCACGTCCTGGTTGCGCTCTGCGCGGCGGTTCGCAGTCACGACGATGTCCGTCAGGCCAACATTCTCGGCTGCGTCCTGCGGCTGCGCTTCGGTTTGGGCCAGGGCCGCCGAGCCGAACATCGTCACGGCAACGCCAGCCATCATGCTGGTGGCAAGCAGCGGCAGTCGCCGCCGCGCGCGGATAACAGAAGGCATTCACACTCTCCTATACATGGTACAGAAGCTGGCGGCGTCCACGCCGCAGCTCCGATCCTCTCCAATTTCGATTTTTTTGTTGAACTGGGCGGGGGTCGCAGAGCCAGACAGCCCATCCCCGCAAACAGATTGCGAAGGTTCAGCCAGACGTGCCGATGATATGTGAAATGGATGCCGCCGCGGCCTTTTCCTCGCCGCGCGCTTTCGCGATGTCAGTCAAGCCGCACATCTCAACTCCCTTTCCATCGTCCAGTGCCCCATCCTGTCACCGGATGTTGTGTAAGCACTCACTTTGGGCGAGCTATTAGCATGGCAAGCTGTTAAATCAATATCCAAACGGCCGTTTATTGACCATCTCATTCATTATTTTTCGGCCAGCTTGAACCTCTTCTGCTGATCCCAAGGCCGATCAAACTGTCTCCGCCGTGGTAATTACGTCTCCCTACGACCAAGCCTTTACAGAAATGCGTAGAAGCGCATTCCCGGTTACAAGCAGCACCGCGTCCCCACTACACCGACGCCATGGCATCCTCTCCTCTTCAAGGTCGAAAGATCCTGGTCACCGGCCCCGCTGGCCAAATTGCTTTCCCCCTCGCCCGGTCGCTCGCCCTTTCCAACGAAGTGTGGGGCATCGCCCGCTTCAGCGACCCGACCCGACGGCAGGAGGTCGAGGAGGCCGGGATCAGCACATTGGCGATCGACCTGAAGGATCCGGATTTTTCCGATCTCCCGCGCGACTTTACGCATCTCCTGCATCTCGCCGCATCGGTAGAGGGCAGCGACTGCGACCAGGCGATCACGACCAATGCGGAAGGAACCGGGCTGCTCCTTTCCCACTGCCGCAATGTGGAGGCTGCGCTCATCATGTCGACCGTCGCAGTCTACAAACCGAACCCCGACCCGCGCCACGCCTATGGCGAAACCGATCCGCTGGGCGACGCGATGCTGCCGGGCATGACCGCCTATTCCATCGCCAAAATCGCGCAGGAAGCCGTCGCCCGCTACTGCGCGCGCGAATTCGGCATAGCCATCACCATCGCGCGAATGGGCGCATCCTATGGCCCGCGCGGAGGATTGCCGACGCTGGTCGCACAAGCCGTGGCGGAAGGGCGGCCGTGGATCACGCGGTCCGATCCCTGCCCCTATAATCCGATCCATGACGACGACCTGCTCGCCCAGCTGCCGCCCCTGCTCGAAGCCGCCAGCGCTCCCGCGACCATCGTCAATTGGGCGGGGGATGAGATGGTGAGCGTGCAGGACATGGCCGCTTATGCCGGAAGCTTGCTCGGCATCCCCGCGCATGTCGAAATCGCTCCCGCGCCCGGCGCACAGCCCGGCTCCGGCGTCGATAATGCCCGGCGCCTTGCCATCACCGGACCGTGCCGGGTTCATTGGCGCGAAGGCTTGCGCCAGGTCATGATGCAGCTTTACCCTGGCCGGATAGAATGAAAGGAGAGTGAAATGCCGCGCTGGGTGAACCGGCCTGAAGGGTCGAACTGGGGCGATTTCGGCGAGGATGACCAGATCGGCCGGATGAACCTGATCACGCCGGAGCGCCGCCGCGCCGCCATGGCGGAGGTCCATGAAGGTATTGCCTTCACCTTGAGCCTGCCGCTCAACGTCCCAACAATTCCCCTCGCGCCATTCCGCCGCCCGCCGCTGCTCAGCGCCGCCTGCGATGAAGGAGGCGACATGTACAACCGCCTCGACCCGAATGGCGAGGAATCAACCTGCGACGACAGGGTACTGCTCTACACCCAATATTCAACCCAGTGGGATGCGCTGTCGCATCGCGGCCGCACCTTCGACGCCGATGGCGATGGGGTAGCGGAACTGGTCTATTATAATGGGTTCCGCGCGGGCGATCATGTGAGCGGCGGCGAAGGTCCCGCTGACAGCCCATGCGCCCGCGCGCTCGGGATTGAAACTTTGGCCATGGCGGGGGTGCAGGGACGGGGTGTCATGGTCAACCTAAAAGCCGCCTATGGCACCCAATACCGGCCGATCAGCCGCGACGACCTGTTGCGCGCGATGGATGCGCAGCGCGTGGAGGTGCGCACTGGCGATTTCCTGCTGCTCTACGCCGGCCTGGACCGAATGATCCTGGACCGCGAGGCAAGCGGTCAGGACACGCCGCTCAATATGACAGGGTGCGCCCTCGACGGCCGGGACGAAGCCCTGCTTCAATGGATCATCGATAGCGGCATCAGCGCCATCTGCTCGGACAATATCGCGATCGAGGCGCTTGACCTCATCCTTTCACCCGAACCGCCGCCGATCCGCCTGCCCATCCATGACCTGTGCCTCTTCCGCCAGGGCATTTTCCTGGGCGAGCTCTGGTATCTGGAACAGCTGGCCCAGTGGCTGAGCGAGCGGGGGCGCCACGCATTTCTGCTCACCGCCCCGCCGCTGCGTCTGCCGGGCAGCGTGGGTTCACCCGTCACGCCGATCGCAACTGTCTGATCGGCTAACTCGACTTAGCCCCGGACATCAGCATCCTTGGTCAACATCGCGCACGCGCCGTCCATGAAAAGGGTCGTCACAGCTTCGGCATTGGCCCTGATCTGCGCCGGAGTCATAGCTTTCTCATTATAGATCACGCGATTCTGCCACCGGCGCAGCAGCAGGGTGACATAAGCGCTGGACAGCATTTCCGACTGCGCCTTGTTGAACCCATGCGCCGTCAGGATCTTCTGCACCGGCTCAAGCTGGAACCGCTCGAACTGGCGGCGCGATACCTCTTCCAGCTGAGGGAAGCTGATGCATTCGCGGAAAATGATGCGGGCCAGCCTCACCTGCCGGTCATGGTTCACCCTGCTGCTCACATGCAGCGCGTAACGCATCAACTGTTCGCGCAGGTTGCCCTTGCCGTCGGTGGGAACATGATGGCGGACTGCCGACATTTCCAGACAGGCTTCGAACAGCGCGACCTTGTCGGTGTACCGGTTATAGACCGTGCGCGTCGAAACGCCGGCCCGCTCGGCGATGGAGCGCACCGACGCACCGTGAAATCCGTGGCTGGAAAATTCCTCCAGCGCCGCTTCCAGCATCGCCTCATGTTTCAGCTCGGCTTCACGCGCGTTGGGCCTGCCGACCCGCCTCTTCGTTCCCTCTTCAATCTTTCCTGCCCCTCTGCTGATCATCGGCTGGCGTCGTCCCCCCTATGGCCTGGCACCATGCCCCTGCACGAACACCGTGCGGGGGCCACCGGCTATAGGATATTTTGACGGGTCCAGATAGAGGCAGCAGCGGACGGGCCAACCGTCCCCTTGCAAGCCGCCGTCAGTCCACGACGGTGGGAATCGGGGGCATCTCCGGTACATTGTGGGCGTAACCCATTTCCTCGTACCGCTCAGCAATCCGCCAACCCTTTTCGGTGCGCACCAGTTTGTCACGATACCACAGGCCGATGAAGAACACCTGCTCCGCGCCATCGTCGCCCTTGTAGACCATGGGGTTGAACAGGCAGGTCCGGCTGCGCGCCGTGTCGCCATCCAGTTCCAGCTTCGTTGTAGCTACCATGTGCTGGAACCGGGGGAATCGCTCCATCGCGATGGGCAGCCATGCCTTTATCTGAGCAACGCTGCCCTTTGCCCCGCCCGTTTCGCTGTAGTCGATCGCCGCGTCGGGGGTGAAGACGTCATCCAGCCCATCCCAGTCCCGCTCATCGATGGCATAGCTATAACGCGACAGAAGATCCTGAATCTCAAGCCGGTCCGAAATTTCCTGAAGCGAAAGCATCAGACATCCTCCTAATGATTTTATGGATCGGATCAGGCCTTCGAGGTTCGCGCTTGTCAAGTTTTTCCGCCATCCATGCTTGAAATGCGTAGCAAATTGAAGCAAGCATTGACCAATAAAATGACAAGATGAGGAGAGGTTTGATGCGTCTAGCAGGGAAGACCGCTGTCGTGACTGGCGCTGCGTCGGGCATCGGCCTGGCGGTGGCGAAGCGGCTCGCAGCGGACGGAGCGAAGGTCGTCATCGGTGATCGCAATGCGGCCGGGGTCGAGGAGGCCGCACAGGCCATCGGATCGGGCGCCACTGCCCTGACTCTCGACGTCGCGGACGAAGCATCCTGCCAAGCCATCGTCGATCGCGCCGTGGCGCTTCATGGCGGGCTCGACATCCTGTGCAACATCGCTGGCGTGCTGGATTTCGGCCGCTTCTCCGATGTGGACCGCACCCGCTGGGACCGGGTCATTTCGGTCAACCTGACGGGCGTCTACCAGATGTGCCGCGCAGCCATGCCTCACCTGATCGAGCGCCGCGGCAATATCGTCAACATGGCGTCGGCCGCGGGGCTCGTAGGCGTACCCTATAACTCAGCCTACACGGCGTCCAAACACGGCGTTGTCGGCCTCACCCGCGCGCTGGCGCTGGAATTTTCGAAGGAAGGCGTGCGCATCAACGCTGTCTGCCCCGGTGGTGTGGACACGCCGATGCTGCATCAGACTCCGCCGGAAAATATCGACTGGCAGATGGTCATGCGGTCGGCTTCCTGGCTCGACAGTGGCGCAATGGCGACCACGGACGAAATTGCCGACACTGTCGCCTTCCTTGCATCGGCAGAGGCAAAGCGCATCACCGGCGTCGCCTTCCCCGTAGACGGCGGCCAGACCGCAGGCTGATCCTACCCCAACCTCAAGTTTTCGAAGAAGAGTGACCCCCATGGCGACCCAGCCCGACCAGATCCAGACCCAGCCCCTCGAACGGGAGGCATTGCTGCAACAGGCGCGTGAAAGGGCAGGGCTCGCCGATTTCGGGGACGAATGGTTCTTCGAACCGATGGACCATTTCATCGAAGCATCGAACCGCGAAGGTCGGCTTACCCCGGCCGGGCGCGCTTCGACGACAGAAGTGATCGTCAAGGGCCTGGTCAGCCGCCTGCGCATGGTGGAGGACATCAAGCGCCATCCTGAAATCCTTGACGAAAAGGTCGATGTCGCAGGCATCATACTTGGCCTGCCGCGTACCGGCAGCACCATCTTCCAGCGTCTGCTTGCCAGCGCGCCGGGCATGACGGGCCTGCGCTGGTATGAGGCGCAGAACTTCGCCCCCTTCCCCGGCGAAGAGCGCGGCAATCCGGTCGAACGCCGGGCCTATGCGCAGGCGATGATCGACGGCTGGCTTCAGCTTTCACCCGAACTCGCGTCCATTCACCCGCTTGAACCCGACGCGCCCGACGAGGAGATCCTGGTGCTCGGTCAAATGTTTGTCAGCACGATGATTGAGGGCATGAACTATGTGCCGAGCTTCACTCGCTGGCTGAACACATATGACCAGTCGAAGGGGCATGAGGACCTCAAGACCATCCTCAAATATCTCCAGTGGCAGGACCCTTCGCGCAAAGGCCGCAAGTGGATCCTGAAGAGCCCCTCTAACCTCCCTTACGCGGAAGTCGCGGCCAAGGCGTTCCCCGACGCGCTGCTCATCATGACGCACCGCGATCCACTGCAGACCGTGCCGTCCTACGTTTCGATGCAAGCCGCGCTCTACAAGCTCAGCGCCTCCCTCACCGATGCCGAAGTGGGCGCCTTCTGGTTCCCGCGCCTCGTCGAATGGATGCGCATGTTCGAAGCGGCGCGTGAGCGGATCGGCGAGCACCGCTTCATCGACATCGACTATCGCGAAGTCGGCAAGGAACCCATGGCGCAGGCCGAACGCGTCCTGTCCCGTATGGGCATCCCCGTCGACGCACAACTTGAGGAGGTGCTGGCCGAATTCCTCGCGGGCAACAAGCGTGAGCAGCGGCCGATGCACGACTATTCGCTCGAACGCTTCGGCCTGGACGAAGAAGCGATCAAGCGCGAATTCGCCACCTATCGCGAACGCTACATCCTCTGACGATGGAAGTCCGCCCCGGTATATTGCGCACCCCCGAAGCCTGCTTCGACGCGCTGCCGGGCTATGACTTCGCGCCCCATTATGTGGAGGTGGAAGACAGCCGCCTCGGCCCATTGCGCATGCACTATGTGGACGAGGGAGTCCGCAACGCTCCCATCGTCCTCATGCTCCACGGCAACCCGACCTGGAGCTATCTATACCGCCACATGATCGGCCCGGTCGCAGAGGCAGGCTATCGCGTCATCGCGCCCGACATGGTCGGCTTCGGCAAGTCGGACAAGCCCGCCTCCCGCGCGGACTACGGCTTCGACCGCTTCGTCCAGTGGATGCGCGCCTTCGTCGAAACGCTCAACCTCACCGGCGTCACGCTTGTCTGTCAGGATTGGGGCGGCCCGATCGGCCTGCGCGTCCTGTCCGAATGTCCGGACCGTTTCAGCGCCGTCCTCGCCACCAACACGCTGCTGCAAAACTGCGACCTGCCCCCGCTCGGCGTACCCGACTGGCCGGGCGCGCAGATCGCCGCCTGGGTCGAGACCTGCCGCACCAGCGAAGACCTGCCCCTTGACCTGCTCGTCGGCCGCGCCTGCGCCACCGATGTTCCAGCGGACATCCTCGCCGCCTACGCCGCGCCCTTCCCGGATGCCTCCTACAAGAAAGGCATGCTCCAGATCACCTGCGGCATCCCGATTGCCGAGGGCGCCGAAGGCCTGGAGGCGAACCGCGCCGCCTGGCGCTTCCTCGAAAGCTGGGACAAGCCCTTCCTCACCGCTTTCAGCGATCAGGACCCGGCCACCATCGCGTGGGAAGAAGTCTTCCAACGCCGCATCCCGGGAGCAAGGGGCCAACCGCACATCCGCATCGCCAATGGCGGGCATTTCGTGCAGGAAGACCAAGGCGCAGCGCTTGCGCAAGTGCTGATCCAATTTCTTGATGCCAATCGGGCGGCATAGGGCCGGCCTGAAGATCACAAGAACCGTTCGCCCTGACCTTGTCGAAGGGCTCTTCTTTTGAAGAGAGAAAGAGCTTCGGCAGGCTCAGACCGACGGCATAAGAGTAGCCCCTACTGCTCGACACACTCGAGAATAGTCAGCCTTCAGTGAAACCCCTGCCGGAATGCCCGCGGCGTAAGCCCTATCGCACGCCGGAACGCCGCGCTGAACGCGCTCGCTGTCGCAAAGCCCAGCGCCTCTGCAATCCGGCTCATCGGCAACGCCCCGCCCCGGATCATGTCTTGCGCCCGCTCCATCCGGATCGCGGCGGCGTGGTCGGACAGGGCGACGCCCGCCGTCGCCGCAAAGGACCGCGACAGGTGCGACCGGCTGATCCCGCACAGGTCGGCAAGCGCCTGCGTCGTCGGCCATTCCCCATCGCTCGACCGCAGCGCTTCCTCGATCCGGACCAGCTGCCATGGCGCGAGGCCGCCCTGCACAGCGTCGGCCTGCCGCGGTCGCCTGAACAGCCGCGCCAATTCGACCATCGCCAGCTGGACGAGCGCATCGACGGCCATATCCGCGCCAAAGCCCGGCGCCACCGTCTCCTGCTTCAACCGTTCGGCCAGCCCCGTCAGCACTGGCGAACTGATCGACGCACATCTGCTCAACCGCCGCGAATCCCAATCGGACAGGCCAGTAACGGCCGCAAAGCGCACACGATCAAAACGGCAGGTCAATATGTCCAGCGTGCCCCCATCGCCCCGTGAATGCATCGCGATGCCGCCGGGCCGCAGCATCAGGCGGCCCACCTTGTGCCGCCGTCGATCGCCCAGATCGAACATGATCTCGCCCTGCGTCCCTTCCGCTCGCGGCATGACGATCGACAGGATCGGCGCTTCGTCCAGTTCCCACATCTCATTGGGGCGAGGCAGCTCGTAGCGGCGCAACTCGACGCGCGCAGCGCTGCTCATGACGGAAGCGAGCACCGTCCACGGCCCGGCCGCGCTGGTCACCGGAGCCTCAGGGCCGATCAGAACATGCTGCGTCATGACCGCAACGATAATCTCATAGGCTTGCGAGAACAAGTGCTGGCTATGCGCAGCAAAAGCTGCCATCTACAACGCAACAAAGCAAAAGACGGAGAGTGTTTTTATGAGCAGAACCATAGTGGTGACTGGCGCGGCATCGGGAATCGGCGCCGCCACTCGTGACAGGCTGGAACGTGCCGGTCACCGCGTCATCGGCGTTGACCTGCGCAATTCCGACATTGATGCTGATCTGGGTTCAGCGGAAGGCCGCGCCGGCATGGTTGAGCAGGTGACGAGCCTGGCACCTGATGGCATCGACGCAGTGCTCGCCGGGGCGGGCATCTCGGCCCAGGGGATGGATCGGGAAACCATCGGCATCAACTATTTCGGTGCGGTAGCTACGCTGGAAGGACTGCGGCCCCTGCTGGCGAAGTCCGCCCGCCCGCGCGCCGTCGCCATCTGCTCTACCGCCGCCATATTGCCGTCGAATGCGCAAGTGGTCGAACTTTGCCTCGCGGGTAAAGAAGAAGCCGCGCTGGACGCCATGGCGAATGACGGCGGCAATGCTTACTCAACGTCGAAAAATGCGCTGTCGCGATGGGTACGCCGTGCCGCGGTCCAGCCGGAATGGGGCGGCGCAGGCATCCTGTTGAACGGCATCGGGCCAGGCGTCGTGAAGACCCCGATGACGACACCGCTGTTCAGCCAGCCGGACATGGTCAAGCTCATCAACCAGAGCAATCCGATCGCGGTCAAGGAATATGCCTCGGCCGAAGAAATTGCCGAGCTGCTCGATTTCCTGCTCAACATGGAAAACAACTATCTGCTCGGACAGTTGATCTTCATCGACGGTGGCAGCGACGCCATCCTGCGACCGGGCCAGGTCTGACAGGCGGCAACGCGTACCAAACAGAAACAAGGCAAGGGAAAGGATAGAGCGATGTCGGCTCTTAAAGGCAAGGTTGCCCTGATCACCGGGGCTGGACAGGGCATCGGACAGGGCGTTGCCTTGGCCCTCGCGGCTGAAGGCGTGGATCTTCTGCTCGCAGGCCGGACGCTGGAAAAGGTGCAGGAAACCGCGCGACTGGTCGAGGAACGCGGCGCCCGGGCCGTCCCCGTCGCCTGCAATGTGAAAGCAGCGGAAGACCTTGCCGCCGCCGTCGATCGGGCAGTCAGCGATCTTGGCGGCGTCGACATATTGATCAACAACGCACAGGAAGTACCGCTCGGCATGCTCGACGAAGTGACGGACGAGGATTTCCTCGCCGGATTTGAATCGGGCCCGCTCGCCTCCTTCCGCCTGATGAAGCTGGTGCGCCCCCACATGGCGGCGCGCGGCGGCGGCACCATCTTCAACTTCGCCTCATCCGCTGGCATCCGCTGGGACATGACCGGCTATGGCTGCTACGGCGCGGTGAAGCAGGCGACCCGTGTCCTGACGCGCGCGGGTGCGGCGGAATGGGGACGGCAGAATATCCGCGTCCTCACCATCGCCCCCCATGCCGAATCGCCGGGTCTCAAATGGTGGATCGAAAATAATCCCGAAGAGGCAAAGGCCTTCTTCCGCACCATCCCGCTGGACCGTATCGGCCGACTGGAGGAAGATATCGGCCGCGCCATCGTCGCGCTCTGCGGTTCGGACCTGTCCTATCTGACCGGCGCGACCATTCCCCTCGACGGCGGGCAGGCAAATTTTGACTGACCTCAGAGATTGATGGAGAGATCTGAATGGAAAAGCTGATCTGCGCGCTCTGGGCGCCCGACGGTGTGAGCCGCGCCGACTATGCGGAGCAACTGAAGGGTGCGCTTCCTGCCGCGCTCAAGGAAGCGGGCGCCAGCGGCATCCGCCTTAACGTCCGCGACGCAACGGTAGAGCCCGCTGCGCCCCTCCTCCAGACCTGGCAGCAGCCGCAGCAGGATGCCATCGTGCAATTCTGGCTGCCCACGGCCAATGCCCATTTTCGCGGGCCGATCGATGCCATCCTGGCCGAACATAGCAGCCGCTTTGAACTGTGGGTGGTGGCTGAATCCACCATCATCCCGAACCGCGATCACGCGCCGCAGGCGGGATCGCGCACCTGGGGTTGGTCGCAGGCCAGCTTCATCTCGTTCCGCCCGGACATGAGCTGGGATGATGCCGTCGCCCACTGGCACCGGCATCACACCCGCGTCGCCATCGATACCCAGGCGAATTTTGAATATGTGCAGAATATCATCGTGCGTGCGCTCACGCCCAATGCGCCCGATTATGATGCCTTCGTCGAAGAATGCTTCACGCCGGAAGCCATGACCAACTCCCCGGCCTTCTTCGACGCCGTTGGCGACGATGAGAAATTCGCCCGCAATACAAAGGATATGGCGGATAGCTGCGCAGGCTTCATCGACTTCTCGCGCATCGACATCATCCCGACGAGCCAGTTCGACTTCGCGCATCTGGATCGAAAGTAAGATCCCGGGAGGGGGCGAAACGCCTCCTCCCGCACACGCACGCCTGCGCCCGTGGTCCTTGTCCCGCGCTTCAGGGAATAATCTCCCGCCCCTCGCCAAAGATCAACGACGCCTGCCTGCTGTCGACACCCTCCCGGTGCCCGCGCCATCCCAGCGCCGCGCGCGCGTCCGCAGGCGTCAAATGCATGATGTCTTCGAACTTCGCGGTGAACAGCATGTCGGACTGCTGCCCCACCTCATAGCCATAGGACAGGTTGCGCCACAGGTCGGGCCAAGCCCCCGGATAATGCAGCATCGTCCGCGTCATCCACGGGAACATGATCAGCGTGTTGACCGTCATCAGCGCGCCCGCCAGTTCCGCGCCCAGATGTCGGAAGACATTGCCCGTGATTACGCCCGTGATGAAATATTCGGCGACTGATCCAAATCCAACTTCGCCCAATATATGATAGGCATCATGGGTCTGCCCCATGCGCAGGTTCCAGTAGTCGAGCGTATTGGCGGGCTTCCAGTCCGGATTGTCCAGGATCCGGGAATTAAGTTCGGGGGAGAGATCGAACTCATCCATATATTCGAACAATTGACGCCCGACCGAACCTTCCGGATAGGCTTTCAGGTCATCCTTGGTGTATGTCGACACAAATCCTTCATTAAGCCACCGGTCGAACGCCGGGTTGCGGCGGCGTTCGTCGGCGACCAGCCGTTCCGCATCCTCGACGTCGCGTACTTCATCGACGGCCTGCATCAATGTCGGCAAGCCATAGAGCAGCGGATAGTCATGCCCGTTGCGCCGCAGATTTTCAGTCGAAATCCATTCACGCACCCGTCCATCGTTCAACCACCGGGATGAGCTTACCAGCACGCTGCTTTCCGTCTTCACCTTCCGGCGGCCATTCAGGTAGAAGACCGGGCTACCCGATGTGACCTCTTCGGCAGTGTCATCCTGAGCAGTATCGATGATGTCCATTTCCGTTTTCATGCGGCAACTCCGGCGGCTGGTGCGGATGCACGGGGGACGCTTGCACGGTCCAGCCGGGCAAGCAGTTTCTGGATAGTGGCGGCCCTTTCGAAGTCAGGCTCCACCGCTGCGTCGTTGCGGATGGCGTCGCCCAGCCGCATGTAGAGATTGCCGATCGCCGACAGCGCCTCACGCGATGCAAAGCTGCCCGGATAGGCGCTGTAACGGTCAGGTTCGGCCGGAACCGCCGCGCATTCCAGCGCGGGCGGGATAGCGATCGGCTCCATCGCACGACCATCTCTCGCGCCCTGTAGCACCAGCGACTCTATCGCGGGCAAGCTCGGGTCGCGCGTCGACAACAGCAACGATCCCTCGCTGCCCTCGATCCGCCACTCACATCCCATCCCGCCCGTCGATACGCCCGCGACGTTCATCTGGAACAGCGCGCCGCTTTGCAGACTACCCTGGAACAGCAAATGGTCATCGGCATCCCGATCAACCGGCGCGCCTCTTTCATCCACCGGCGGCAGGTGAATGGCGGCGCGCATGTCGACATCATCGATGGGACCGAAATAATGGTCCATCGCATCGATGAGGTGCCCACCATAGATGGACAGCAGCGTCGTACCGCCTGCCCGCGTCGCCATCGCCCGCATCACCGGGCCGAAAATTCGCGCATGCAATGTGGCGCTGTAGAGTGTGCCCACATACCCCTCCGCTACAAGCTGGGCGGCATGCGCCATGACCGGCGATCCGCGCATGTGAAGGCCGATCATCGCCTTCACGCCCCGCCGCCTCGCAAGCGCTGACAGTTCGTCGGCCTGCTCCACGCTGATCGCCAGCGGCCATTCGCAATAGATATGCTTGCCCGCGTTCAGCGCGGCCTTCGCGACGCCGTGGTGATGCGGCACCTTCACGCAGATCGCGACCAGATCGATCTCCGGATGCTCGGCCAGCGCCTGCGCGTCCGCGAACCAGAGCGGCGCGCCAAAGGTCGCCGCCGCTTCCCGCGCGCTTTCCTCCCGCGTCGTGCATACGCCTTGCAGCGTGAAGCCGGGCAAGCGCTCGATCACACGCCGGTGAACACCGGAGCCCCATCCATATTCGGGGCTCGCACCCACGATGCCCACGCGGATCACCATGGGCGCCTCTCCTCATCTTTGTTTTCGCGTAGCAGCATAGCCGCAGCCCGATAATGATGCCACTACTCAAGTTAGGCAGCGGGGCGCGCCCTTCTTCAAGCCGCAAACGATATGGATCCCTCACCCTGCCCTGACCGTTCACCTCCGGACAGGATGGCCGATGGTTTTCACCGACATAGCAACCCGCACCTATAATCATAATTGGCGACTGGACCCGATCGTCCGCAGCCTGCTCGACACCGACTTCTACAAGCTGCTGATGCTGCAGATGATCTGGCGCCTTTACCCGGATGTCGCCGTCACCTTTCAGCTCATCAACCGGAGCCGTTCGGTACGACTCGCTGACCAGATTGACGAAGGCGAACTCCGCGCACAGCTGGACCATGCCCGTTCACTGCATTTCGCGAAGAAGGAGTTGATCTGGCTCGCGGGCAACAGCTTCTATGGCAAGACGCAGATGTTCAGTCCCGACTTCATCGCCTGGCTCGCGGAGTTTCGCCTGCCTGATTACGACCTCAGCAAAGCAGACGGCCAGTATCGATTGCGCTTCACCGGTCCCTGGACGCATGCCAGCATGTGGGAAATACCCGCGCTCACCATCATCAACGAACTGCGCTCCCGCGCGGCGATGAAGGATCGTGGACGGTTCGCGCTCGATGTCCTTTACGCCCGCGCCAAGGCCAAGCTGTGGGAAAAAGTCGAAAGGCTAAGCCGCCTGCCCGACCTCGTCATATCAGACTTCGGGACGCGCCGCCGCCATGGCTTCCTGTGGCAGCGCTGGTGCGTAGAGGCTTTGAAGGAAGGCCTTGGCGACCGCTTTATCGGTTCGTCCAACGTGCTGCTCGCGATGGACGCCGACCTGGAGGCGATCGGCACCAATGCGCATGAGCTGCCGATGGTGCTGGCTGCCCTGGCGGACAACGACGAAGCCTTGGCCGCCGCGCCCTACCGCGTCCTTGAAGATTGGCGAGCGCTATATGGCGGCAACCTGCTCGTCGCGCTGCCCGATGCATTCGGCACCGCCGCCTTCCTGCGAAACGCGCCAGATTGGGTGGCTGACTGGACCGGTTTTCGTCCCGACAGCATGCCGCCGATCGAGGGCGGTGAACAGATCATCCGCTGGTGGCGGGACAAAGGACGCGATCCGCGCACCAAGCTGCTCATCTTCTCCGACGGCATGGATATCGACGCGATCGAAAAGACCTATAGGCACTTCCATGGGCAAGTCCGGATGAGCTTTGGCTGGGGCACCAACCTCACCAACGACTTCCGGCACTGCGCACCATTTCCCGGCGATGGACTCGACCCCATTTCCCTCGTCTGCAAGGTAGTGGCAGCGAACGGACGGCCCGCCGTGAAATTGTCCGACAATCCCGAAAAGGCGACAGGCGATCCGGCAGAGATAGCCCACTATCTCCGCATCTTCGGCGACACCGGCAGGCGAAAGGCGGCGGTCACCGTTTAAGCTTCTGGGCGTGCCCCGTACACCCCCACCTGTTCGGGCTGAGCCCTTTTCTTCCTGAAGAAATAGAGCCCTTCGCCACGCTCAGGGCGAACGGGATTAGAAAGATGCCGCCGATCTAAGCAAAATCTCTAACCCACTATTATTCAGTGCCTGTTCGCGGGAACAGCCTTGCCCATGGCCGGTTGCCGCCGTGCCAGAACAGGAGAGTGAAGTGCAAAAATTCCTTCCCATCACGATCATCGCCTTGGGCGTCGCGGCCTGCGCACCTTCGGATCAGGCCGATTCCGGTGACTCCACCTTCGCGCCGAGCAATACTACGGTCGGCACGGTCCCGGACGGCATACCAGGCGAAGGGGCAGGCAGCGCCATGACCGATGGCGAGACGAGCACCCGCGGAGCCGTGTCCGCCAGCGATGCGCCCACCAGCGCCATGGGATCGGCAGGCACCTCCGCGCCAGGACAAAGCGGATCGGGCCGTTAATCCCCCCGTAGCATGCACGGCGTTGAGCTTTGGACCGTCCATGGGTCCAAGGCTCAACCGAATTCCATATTCTCGCCGCGCCCCCTGCGGCCGCCATTCACGCCCGGTCGTCACGTAGGGCGCATTATATTTGGTCCGAGATTTCGTAAGACCTCGCCGGCGTCAAAGGCACGAACGTCGTTGGCTGGCTTGGCGCCACGGCCCATGACGATTTCCGCCGTAGCTTCATAGCGGTCGACGGTGCGCACATCGATGCTGCTGTCCCAGAAAGGATCGCCCCAGAACGGGTCCCAGGTCCGCCAGCCAAATCCACGGCCATAATAGCGCCAGGAAGGACCCCAATAGCCATACATGCCCGAACTGAATGGCCGGTCCACATACGTCCTGCTGCGCCGGTCCGTCGCCCGATCCGCCATGACGAACCAGTCATATCCCTGTTGCCGCGTCAATTCGGCGGCCCGGTACAGCAGATAGCGCTCTACAGTATCGCGCGACGTCATGCTGTTCCCGGAAAAAGTGACCCTGAACCGGTTCGCTTCCACCTGCTCGTCGGAAAAGCCGCCCCTGACCGATCCGCGCTCGGTCAACGGCTGATAGGGGGTCGCCGTCGTACATGCGGTGAGCGCGAGCATACAGGCGCTCGCCAATGTCCATCCTCTTCCTTGGGTCACTTTCATGAACTCCTTTTGCAGATGAGACGGCGCAGCCTGCCAGGCTGGCACAAACCAGCCTCTGTCAGATCATTGTCGGATAACAAGGGGATGAAGGACAACATCGACAGGCCGCCTCAATTCCATCTCACGCTACTATAATCGGCGCCCCAAGCATTTTGTTCCTGATCAAGTCAATTTAGACGAAACTTGCATCACTAGCGGCCAAAAGAGATTTATTTCGTCAGGAAATCCCGTTCTTCCCTCGTGGAGACACGGGACCCCCGTATCATCCGCAGCAACCGCGCTGTCTCAGTCGGCGCAGGCCAGCGCGAGGGGGATGTTGATGCCATCGACGCCCAGCGAAGGGGAAAGGTGATCTTGATTAACCGGGTTCATTCTGGCCCGTAGAAGTTCTACGAACCAACAATGAGCGAGATCGACTTTACCGCCGCATTCATCGAAAGCTGCCCGGTATCGGGTGGGCGGTTCGAGTTGGTGGAATGGCACTGGCCCGACATGGTGAGTTTCGAGCAGACGCAGCAGCAACTGATGCTGGAAATGTCGTTGCCGCCGATGGCCGCTGACGCATCGGCCTATTTCCCGGACATCGACCCCGAACGGCGCTGCTTCATGGGGGCGCTATTTGTGCGGCATCCGGGGGTCGCGATCGGCGGGCGATCAGAAGGCAGGCAGATCCGGGTGATCCGCTGTGTGTTCGACGAGCGGCATGGGGCGAGGATTGTCGGGGAAGGTGAGCCTTCGCTGCCGTT
Source organism: uncultured Novosphingobium sp. (assembly GCA_946886075.1). The sequence goes on from CAMPHR010000003.1 coordinate 96,568, forward strand.
TCTGCAGGGGCTGCTCAACATCCGCAATGATGCGCTGCGCAGCCTGATGCGGCTGGCCCATCGGGAGTTGATCAATCCGCTGGACCGCTCGGATGAGGCAATGGAAGCGCTGTTCCAGCTGGTGCGGGTGGAGTTGGGGCGGGTGTTCCATCAGGCGGTAGGCGCGGCGACGGCCAGCCGTCTCGCCCCCTGGCAATTCCGCCGAATTCGTGAGCGGATCGAGGCGGGCGCGCCTATGCCCGGCGTTGCCGAACTTGCGGCGCTGTGCGGGATCAGCACGCGGCACTTGCACCGGCAATTCCTGGCGCTGACCGGCAAGACGATATCCGACTATATCGAAACCTATCGCATCGAGCAGTCGAAGCTGCTGCTGGCGCGTGGTGATGCGCCTATGAAGCAAGTCGCGGAGCAAGCGGGATTTTCCCATGGCAACAGTTTCGCGCGGGCGTTTCGCCGGGCGACGGGATTGTCGCCGCGCGAATATCGGCAGCGGTCGGCGGCTTTGATGGAGTAAGGGTGCGGAGGGCTTGTACAAAGCCCTCCGCACCTCTCCTCACCAGCGCAGTTTGAGCGAGGTGAAGCCCATAACCGGGCCGCCGAAGACGGACTCCGCGTCCTGATCGGGGGCCAGTTCAAACTCGGGAATTTTCCGCAACCACTCCTGTAGCGAGATCATGATCTCCCGCTTGGCGAGGTGCGAACCGATGCAGCGATGCGGGCCGAGGCCGAAGGTAACGTGATTGTTCACCTTGCGATCAAGATCGATCGTCTGCGGATCGTTGAACATTCTCGGATCGCGATTGGCCACTGTGTTAGGCAGGACGACACGATCGTTGCGGCGGAACTGCACGCCCTTGAACTCGCAATTATGCGTGACGCGGCGGTAGATGTTGGAGACCGCGTTGATCCGCATCAGTTCCTCGATGGCGAGGAGGAACGCGGATGGATCGTCCAGCCGGTCGCGGAATTTCTGCCGGGCGTCCGGTGATGTGGCGAGGTAGCGCCAGACATAGGTCATGGTGTTGGTGACCGTGTCGAGCCCCGCGACGAAGAGCAGGAAGCCGCAGTTGATGATGTCGGTCCAAGGGAAGGGATTGCCGTCCGCGTCGCGCGACTGCACGACGGTAGAGGCGATATCCGTGCCCGGATTGCGCTCTTTCTCGCGGAAGAGTTCCTCCAGCACATCGAAGATTTCCAGCAGGTTCGCGGCGCGAACGTCCGGGTCGGTGCTGCGGAAGAAAGTGTCGGAGATGCGCAGGAATTCGGGCAGGCGCTCTTCCGGCAAACCGAACAGTTCAAGGAAAGTGCCGGTCGGGAATTTGGCGGCATAATCCTTGACGAAATCGCACCCGCCGTTCCCGGCGAAACCAGAGATGAGCCTTTCGGCGCGGTTATGCAGTCCATCCGTCATCCGGCGGACGGCAAGCGGCGTGAACATGGGCGCGAGCAATTTGCGGAACACGTCATGCTGTGGCGGATCGACGCCATTGGGTTGCAGCACCGGGAAGGGCTCAAGCGGGGGAACCTGCGCCTTGGTCGTGGAAAAAATCTCGTGGTTGCGATAGGCTTCGGCAATGTCGGCGTAGCGCAGGAACACCCAATGGCCGCCGTTGCGCGGCGTGTAGAAGATAGGCGGCGCACCTTTTTGGATAAGGCCGTGCCAGATCTGCACCGGATCGGAAACGTCGGCGGGCATGTCGAAAAAGTCAAAATCGAGGAGCAGGTCGTCCGGCACATGATCAGGGGCGGCAGGATAATAAGTAACCGTCATGCCGCTGCCCCCTTCGCGATGCGTAGCGCACCTTCCGGGCAGTTGCGCACGGCGAGCCGGACTTTTTCCTCAAGCTCCGGCGGAAATTCAGGTTGTTCGATGACGACCTTGCCCTCCACCGCGTCGGTCGAAAATACCTCGGGGCACAGGTCTTCGCATCGGGCATGCCCCTGGCATTGGGCAAGATTGGCAACCACTCTCATCGAGGCAGACTCTCCTGATCTTTCGTTGCCGCCTTTTACCAAGGCGGTGATTGGAGGCCTATCGGGGGGTTGGATCAGGATCAGTCATTAGGAACAGATTGTGACATTCGCACCTTTTGCGGTTGCCGGTCAGAGGATGCCGAACGCGTTCAGCCGGGCGAGCATCTGCATTTCGCCTGCTGTGCTTGGGTCTGCCGGTTCGAACTCAAGCTCGATCATGCCCTCATAATCGCGAAGCGCCTGCAGGATCGCTGGCCAATCCAGTTCCCCCAGGCCCGGATCGACGCGGCCGGGGATGTCGGCGAACTGGATGAGGCCGGTATCTGAAACGCAGGAGGCGAAGGCGGCGGGCACGTCATGACCCATCATCGCGACATGGCCGGTGTCGAACAGCAGGCGCACCGAGGGCATGGCGACGGCGCGCACCATCTCCACTGCGTCTTTCAGTCGGTCGAGGAGGAGGCCTGGGATGCGGCTGGGCGCGATGGGCTCGACTAGCAGGGTGAGTCCGGAGCGGGCAGCCTCTTCGGCGTGGCGCTTCAGATTTTCGGTCATGGCGGCAAGCTGCGCCGGGCGGGGGCGCTGATCATCGAAGCCAGCGACGCATACCGCACCGCCACCGCCGAAGCGAACCGCCAGTTCCGCACTGGCTGCAACGCTGGTGCGCAGGGCATCGCGGCCTGCGTGATCCTGCGTGCTCCAGAGCGGCTTGTTCCAGTGCATGGGGTCTCCGCCGAAGCTGGAGAGGGCGAGACCGCGCGCGGCCATGCGGTCGGCCATGGCGGCTTGCTCGGCTGGTGGGCGGACTTTCAGGAACAGGTCCTGCACGCCGCGAAAGCCATGGTCGGCTAGCGCGTCGAGTTGGTCGAGCGGACTGGTCGAGCGGGCGAGATGTGCGAGCATCGGCCGGTCGGACGAGCTTAGGCCTAGATGACCGGCGATGGGCCAGCGGTTGGTCATTGCGTCACCGATCGGGCGAAGGCGAGGAGCGCCTTGTTGAAGGCGGCGGGTTGTTCCTGTTGCACGAAATGGCCTGCTTCGGGCACCGCGATGATATCGCAGAGGCCGGGGACGCGCTGGCGCATCCGCTCTTCCCAATCGGTGAAGAAGCCGAAGGACGGGTCTTTTTCGCCATAGAGGAACAGGGTGGGCGTTTCGACATCATGGTCGGCCCATTTCTCGCCGATGCGCCAGTTTATGTCAGCGGTGCGGTAGCTGTTGAGGCCGCCGATGAAGCGGAGCATCGGGGCGGCATCGACATATTCGCTGACGAAGCGGTCGAACTCTGTCTGGGAGAGCCAGGGCCAGGGGAGCGGCGGCGCGGGTGGCAGGACGTCTAGATAGCCGCTGCCGACGGAGGATACCGTTTTCCAGCTCCAGAGATCGCCTTTGGATGAGAGAGCGTAGAAGAGGCGGGCGAGGAAGTCGGAGGCTCGGTCGACCAGTTCGCGTTCGGCGGGGCCTGCTTCCATGAAATAGTGGAAGTGGACGAAATGCTCGGCGGCCATGGCGGCGAAGCGTTCGCTGGGGAGGCGGTCGGGCGAGGATGCCTCTGGCCGGGCGGGCGCATCGGCTGGGAGGCGTGGGGCGCTGCCGAGCATGGCGCGTCCGGCCATGTCATAGTCATAGGGGATGGTGGCGATGAGGCCGGCCACTCGCTCCGGCGCGCGGACGGCGAGGTTCCAGGCATATTGGGCGCCGAAATCCTGGCCGACGATTACCGCTTTTTCCGACTTATAATGGTCGAGCAGGGCGATGAGATAGGCCTGCATGCGGTCGGCGGTGTAGGCGGCGGGATCGGTGGGGCGGTCGCTGCCGCCATAGCCGAGGCTGTCGATGGCTACGGCGCGGAAGCCTGCCTCCGCGAGTGGTTCCATCTGGTGCCGCCATGACCAGGCGAGGCCGGGGAAGCCGTGGATCATGAGGACGAGCGGCCCCTCCCCCCGTTCCACTGCGCGGAGGTGGTAGCCGCCGCCTACGTCGATCCGTTTTTCTGTCATAGATGGGCGTCCTCTTCCCCACGGGCGATGCGCCATGCGAGGCTTGCTATTTCTCCGGCGCGGGCGCCGTGGATGGCGGCGGCTTCGCTGGACGCGTTGCCGCTGATTGCGCGGTGATAGACCCCTTGCCGGATGGCGGCGTTGCGGAACATGGCGAAGGCGAGGGCGTAGCGCCAATGGGCGGGGTCGATGGGACCGGCCCCGCTGCGCTCTGCGTAACGCTGCAGATAGTCGGCTTCGGATGGGATGCCGAGCGTGGAGAGGTCTGCGTCGGATAGGCCGCGATAGCCTTCCTTCGGCACGCGCCATGCCATCAGATGCTGGGCTAGGTCGGGGAGCGGGTGTCCTAGCGTGGATAGCTCCCAATCAAGGACGGCGATGATGCGGGGCTCTGTGGGGGCGAAGATCATGTTGTCGTTGCGATAGTCGCCGTGGACGATGCGGCTGGCTTCGAGACCGGGGTCGCTCGCGGGGAGCCAGTCGATGAGCTGCTCCATCGCGTCGAGCTGCTGCGTCTGGGTGGCGCGATATTGCTTGGTCCAGCGGGCGACCTGACGGGCGAAATAATTGCCGGGCTTGCCATAGTCGGCGAGGCCGACTTGCGCCGGGTCGATGGCGTGGAGCGCGGCGAGGACCCGGTTCATTTCGTCATAGATGGCGGCGCGCTCGGGCGGTGTCAGGTCGGGGAGGCGCGCGTCCCAGAAGTTGCGGCCCGGCGCATAGTCCATGATGAAGAAAGGCGTGCCGACGACGCTTGTATCCTCGCACAGGGCTAGCGGGCGGGCGACAGGGACGGCGCTGTCCTTTAGCGCGTCGGTGACACGATATTCGCGCTCGATCGCGTGGGCAGAGGGGAGCAACACGCCATCGGGCTTGCGGCGCAGGACGAAGCGGGGCTGGCCGTCCACCGACAGCAGATAGGTCGGGTTGGACTGCCCGCCTGCGAATTTTTCCGCGCTGATCTCTCCGTCCGCGCCCGGCACCTGGGCGCGCAGCCAGGGCGCAAGCCGCGTCGTGTCGAGCGTGCGGACGTCAGTCATATTTCGCGAGTTCGAGGCGGCCGAGCTGGTGGCGGTGCACCTCGTCCGGTCCATCGGCGAAGCGGATCTTGCGGGCGTGGGCATAATAGCTCGCCAGGAAGAAATCCTGGCTGATGCCTGCCGCGCCATGCGCCTGCATCGCCCAGTCGATGACCTGGCAGGCCATGTTGGGCGCAGCGACCTTGATCATCGCGATGTCCGCCTTCGCCACCTTGTTGCCAACCGTGTCCATGCGGTGCGCGGCGTGGAGCGTGAGGAGGCGCGCCTGATCGATCATGATGCGGCTGTTGGCGATGCGTTCGATGATGACGCCCTGTTCGGCGAGCGGCTTGCCGAAGGCGACGCGGCTCTTCACCCGGCGGCACATGGCCTCCAGCGCGCGTTCGGCCATGCCGATCATGCGCATGCAATGGTGGATGCGGCCGGGGCCAAGGCGAGCCTGCGCGATCTCAAAGCCGCGCCCTTCACCCAGCAGCATGTTGGACGCGGGCACGCGGACATTTTCGAAGAGGATTTCCATGTGGCCATGCGGCGCGTCGTCATAGCCGAGCACGGTCATGGGGCGCAGCACGGTGATGCCGGGCGTGTCGCGGGGCACCAGGATCATCGATTGCTGCTGGTGCTTGGGGGCGGTCGGATCGGTCTTGCCCATGAAGATCATGAGCGCGCAATCTTCCTCGCCCATGCCCGAAATCCACCATTTGCGGCCGTTGATGACATAATCATCGCCGTCGCGCCGAATAGAGCTTTCGATATTGGTGGCGTCGGAGGAGGCGACTTGCGGTTCCGTCATGGCGAAGGCGGAACGCATCTCGCCCGCCAGCATGGGCTTTAGCCAGCGCTCTTTATGCTCATCCGTGCCGAAGCGTTCGAGCGTTTCCATATTGCCGGTATCGGGCGCGGCGCAGTTGAACACGGCGGGGCACCAGTGAACGCGGCCCATCTCTTCGCACAGCGGCGCATATTCCAGGTTGGTGAGCCCTGCGCCATGGGTGCTTTCGGGCAGGAACAGGTTCCAGAGGCCTGCCTCTTTCGCCAGCGGCTTTAGCTTGTCGATCAGGGTGACATGCGCCCAGCGGTCGCCAGTCGCCACCTCCTCATAATAGGCTTTTTCATTGGGATAGATGTGCGCGTCCATGAAGGCGCGCAGGCGCGCGAGCAGGTCGGCGGTTTTGGCGTTGGGATCGTAGCTCATGCGTAGAAGCCCCTGCCCTCGCGCGCATATTGGACGAGGAGCGGCGCGGGGGTCCAATAGGCGTCCCCCTGTTCAGCGCGGAATTTCTCGATGGTGGCGAGCACCTTGTCGAGGCCGATCTGGTCGGCCCAATGCATGGGGCCGCCGGTATAGCTGGGCCAGCCGAGGCCGTTGACCAGCGCGACGTCGATTTCATGCGGGCGCGGCACGATGCCTTCGCTCAGCAGCTTCGCGCCTTCATTGACCATGGCGTAGAGAAGGCGTTCGCGGATTTCATCCTCGCCGATGTCGCGGAGTTCGAGGCCGTGACGCTCAGCATGGGCGGCGATCATCTCTTCGGTCAGCGGATTGGCGCTGGCCTTGCGATTTTCGTCATAGCTGTACCAGCCGGAGCCGGTCTTTTGCCCGAGGCGTCCTGCGGCGACCATCTGTTCGGGGAAGTCGGCGCGCAGTTCGCGTTCCGTCGCGGTGGCGGCGCGGGCCTTGCGGGCGGCGGCCTGCACGTCCAGCCCAGCAAGGTCGCCCAGCGCGAACGGCCCCATCGGGAAACCGTAGGACAGCAGCACCTTGTCGATGGCTGCGGGCTTGGCGCCCTCCTCCACCAGGAAGAAGCCTTCACGCGAGCGCTTTGAAAGCATGCGGTTGACGATGAAGCCGTCGCACACACCCGAGAGGACCGGCAGCTTGCCGATGCGCTTGCCCAGCGCCATGATCGTCGCGACGACTTCGGGATCAGTCTTGGCCGCGCGGACATTTTCGAGCAGGCGCATGACATGGGCGGGGTTGAAGAAGTGCATGCCGCACACGTCTTCGGGCCGGCCCGATGCTTCCGCCAGCGTGTCGATGTTGAGGAAGCTGGTATTGGAGGCGAGGATGGTTTCGGCGGGCGTCACCTCACCCAGTTTCGCGAACACGGCCTTTTTGGTTTCCAGATCCTCGGTCACGGCCTCGATCACTAATTGCGTTGGCGACAGGTCGCGCGGGTCGTCGCTGGTGGTGATCAGCGCGAGGCGCTTGTCCATCGTCTCTTGCGACATGCTGCCCTTGGCGACGGAGGAGGACCACATTTTGGTAATGGCTCTGATCGCGGCGTCGATGTTCGGTTGGTCGAGGCCGACGGCGATGACGGGGATGCCGACGCTGACGACCGCCATGACGATGCCGCGTCCCATGACGCCGAGGCCGATGACGCCGACGCGTTCGATGTTGCGGGTCAGGGTGTCGGGCGCAAGGCCGGGGATGCGGGCGACTTCGCGTTCGGCGGCAAAGAGGTGGCGCAGTGCCTTTGACTGCGAGCCGTTCATGCATTCGCGGAAGATGGCGAGTTCCTGTTTGACCGCCTCATCGAAGGGGAGTTCATAGCCGAGGCGCATGGCTTCCAGCGCGCGAAGCGGAGCGGTCTGGCCGCGCATCTTCTTGGCGACGGTCTTGCGCGCTTCTTCGAACAGAGCCGGGTCATCGGCGGGCATGGGGAGTGTGGAGGAGCTGCGCGCGCCCTTCCCTTCCGCGACCAGCTTCTCGGCGAAGCGGATGGCTTCGGCGGCAATGTCGCTGCCCGAAGCGACGGCGTCGATGAGGTTGGACTTGAGCGCGTCATCCGTGCCGATCTGGTTGCCTTCGGTCACCAGCTTGATCGCGGTGGCGAGGCCAGCGAGGCGCGGCGTGCGCTGCGTGCCGCCACCGCCGGGCATCAGGCCGAGCTTCACTTCGGGAAAGCCGAATTTCGTCGCCGGCGCGGCGATGCGGTAATGGCAGGCGAGCGCGACTTCGAGGCCGCCGCCCAGCACCGTGCCATGCACGGCTGCGATGATCGGCTTGGTCGAATGATCCATCATTTCCATGACCAATGGCAGGCCCGGATCGGCCATGGGCTTGCCAAATTCCTTGATGTCCGCGCCCGCTATGAAGGTCTTGCCTTCGCAGCGGATGACGAGCGCCTTGAGGGCGGGGTCGGACTCCAGTTTGCGGATGGCTTCGGCAAGACCCTGCCGCACGCTGGCGGAGGTGGCGTTGACCGGGGGATTGTCGATCACCGCTTCGGCAATCGCGCCGTGGGTGTGGAAGCTGACGGTTTCGGACATGGGGGATTTCCTGTTCAGGATGCGGGCTGGAGGGTCAGGAGCACCTTGCCCTTCACCTTGCGTTTTTCGAGATGCTGGAGCGCGGCCACTGCGTCGGGCAGGGCGAAGCGCGTGTCGATGACGGGCTTCAACGCGCCTTCGGCCAGCCAGGCGAGCAGCTGGCGCATGTTCGCGCCCTGCGCGACCGGGTCGGCGCGGACGCTGTTGCCCCAGAGGACGCCGACGGCCGACGCGCTTTTCAAGAGCAGCAGATTGGCGGGGATGGAAGGAATCTCGCCCCCGGCAAAACCGATGACGAGCAGGCGTCCACCCCAGGCGAGGCTCTTGACCGCGGTCAGGTTCATGGGGCCGCCGACCGGATCATAGACGACATCGACGCCCTTTCCGTCGGTCAGCTGCTTGATGCGTTCGCGCAGATCCTCTTGGGCATAGTCGATAAGTTCATCCGCCCCTTGTGCCTTGGCGAGCGCAAGCTTTTCCGCGCTGGAGGCGGCGGCGATCACGCGCGCACCCATGCGTTTGCCGAGTTCGACGGCGGTCAGGCCCACGCCGCCGCCTGCGCCCAGCACCAGCAGCGTTTCGCCGGGCTTCAACTGCGCGCGGTCCTTTAGCGCATGATAGGAGGTGCCATAGGTGATGGAGATGCCCGCCGCAACTTCCAGATCGACGCCGTCGGGCACCGGCCAGACCTGCGTTGCGGGCACCCGCACCTGCTCGGCAAAGGCGCCGCTGCCGGTGAAGGCAATGACGCGGTCTCCAGCAGTGAAGCCTGTCACATCAGCTCCAACGGCGGCGATGCGCCCCGCTGCTTCACTGCCGGGGACGAACGGCAGGGGTGGCTTTGTCTGATATTTGCCCTGCACGATCAGCACGTCGGGATAGTTTACCCCGGCGGCTGCGACGTCGATCACCACTTCCCCCGGTCCTGCTTGTGGCGCGGGGAAATCGCCATGTTGCAACTCTTCGACCGGCGCAAACGCGCTGCAGACCATGGCCTTCACATCACTCTCCTTGAACACACCTACCGGGCGTGCGCGGCCAGATTAGGCCTTTGGACGCGATGCTACCATTTCGTAATTCCGACGCATGACATCAGAAAAACTGATGGATGGGTCTTAGGAGAAGCTATTTTCCTGATTCGCCCGATTGTTCGCCCCATTGGCGGGCAAATTCGTCAAAGGCGCGGCAGGCTTGAGGTTGCTGAGTGTCGCGGCGATTCACGAGGCTTATGATGCGGGTGAAATGCAGCTCGGGCACCGGCAGTTCGACCAGTTCGCCGCGCGCCAGCTCATCGGCGACCGTCAGGCTGGACAGGCAGGCGAGCACGGCGCCATCACGGACGATGCGCTTGATGGCTTCGACGCTTTCGCCTTCGAACACGATGTTGAGCGAGTTCATGGATTTGAGCGTTTCGACGGTGAAGGAGATGCGCTCGCTGGATAATGTCTTTTCGAGCGCCCAAGGCTCGTCCGCCAATTCGGCCAGCGGGACCGCCGGGCGCCCGGCGAGGGGGTGGTCCGGCGCGGCGCATACGACCAGCCGGTCGCGCAGCCAGGGTTCGGCCTCCAGATAGCTGCTGTTGACCGGCGCGCCGACGAAGCCAACATCGAGCGCCATGTTGCGCACGCCCTCCATCACTTCATGAGAGGGCATGATGCGCATTTCGACGCGGACGCCGGGGTGTAGGCGCATGAAGGCGGCGCAAAGGCCGGGGAGGACATAGTCGCCGACCGGGACCGCAGCGCCGATGCGCAGCCGTCCGCGCACTTCTTCGGGCAGGGAGAGGGATTCAAGGTCCGCGACCTGGACCAATATGCCGCGCGCCATCTCCAGCATCGGGCGACCTCGATCGGTCAGCAGCATGCGGCGGCCGGAGCGGGCGAACAGTTGCACGCCCAGATGCGTTTCGAGGTCCTTGAGCGACATGCTCGCCGCCGAGGGGCTGAGCCCGATCTCGTCAGCCGCGCCCGCCACGCTGCCGGTGCGGGCGACGGCTTCGAATACCGCGATCTGGCGTAAAGTTATCCTCACCCCTTGGCAGCGGCGATCAGCTTATTTCGCCGCGATGCATCGCTTCGGCGCGTGCCTTGAGCGCCTTGGCCGAGTCGTTGAAGGCGCGCGTCACCCATGGGCCGCAGAAGCGCATGACATGGATGCCGTTCGGGCCGGTGAAGGCGTCGGTCGACTGATAACGGCACTTTTCGGGACCAAGTTCTTCGATGATCTGATCGCGGCGGGCGGGATAGGGCCAGGCTTCACTATCCTTCAGTTCCCATGACAGGAGGCGGCCCGGTTCGAACGCGCAGACATATTCGCAATTGGGCGCCAGCGAGCCGGGATTGGGATAGTTTACAAGCCGCATATAAACAGGCGCGCCCATCTCCAGCGTGGATTCCGCCCACACGCAGAAAGGGTTCCATTCGCCGTAGCGCGGCATGTCGGTCAAGACCTGCCACACCACCATTGCGGGCGCTTCGATTTCGATAGGGTCGGATGCAACCAGGGTTGCGGGATCATAGACCTTGAAGGGATCGAAGCGATCAGCGGTCAGGGTTTGCGTGGACATCCTCTTCTCCTTGATATGCGAACCGGCAGCCGTGACGCCACGATTTAGCAACGCGAATATCGCAGGGTGCGCCATGTACTGCGCTGGTTTGCGTAAACAATAGCAGCGGGTGTTCACCGGTCAATGGCGCTAGGCGGGTCAAATCCGGCTTGACCTCGGTATGATATTGACCAATTCAGCGCGCAAGACGTCGTCCGCGTTTCCGCCCGCACCGGCATCCGCCGAGTCCCTGCGCCGTGACATCGCAGAAGATAATGGACGTTGGACAGTGGCACGGGAGAGATCATGGCCGACAGTTACGACTTCATCATCGCGGGCGGCGGGTCGGCGGGATGTGCGCTGGCCGGGCGCCTGTCGGAAAATCCGCGCAACCGCGTGCTGCTGCTGGAAGCCGGCGGCAAGGATAACAGCGTGTTCATCCATGCGCCGGGCGGGCTGCTGCCGATCATGTATCGCGGCATGTTCCAGTGGATGCATGTCAGCGTGCCACAGGCCAATGCGGGCGGACGGCAGATGTACACTCCGCGCGGCAAGGTGCTGGGCGGATCGTCCTCCATCAACGGCATGGTCTATGACCGGGGCGCTGCGGCGGACTATGATGGTTGGCGGCAGTTGGGGAATGAAGGGTGGAGCTATGAAGATGTGCTCCCCTATTTCAAGAAGCTGGAGGATTTCCAGCCCGGCGGCGAGGAAGGCTATCATGGTCGGGGTGGGCCGGTGCTAGTCACGCGGCCGGGCATCCACAATCCGCTCGCCAAGGCGTTCCGCGATGCATCGATCGCGGCGGGCGTACCCTATAATGACGACCCCAGCGGATCGCAGCGCGAGGGCGTGGTGCCCGCCGATGTCACCGCGTCTGCGGGGCGGCGATGGAGCGCGGCGCGCGCTTATCTGACGCCTGCGCTCAAACGGCCGAACTTGCGCGTCATTACCGGCGCCAATGTCGAGCGGGTGATCGTGGAGGACGGGCGCGCAACTGGCGTCAGCTGGCGGCGCGCCGGACAGCTTGAACAGGCGAACGCGACGCGCGAGGTCATCCTGTCGGCAGGCGCCATCCATTCGCCCTGGATATTGATGCTGTCCGGCATCGGTGACGCGGACCATCTGCGTCAGGTCGGCGCGCCGGTGGTGCATCACTTGCCCGGCGTCGGTCAGAATTACCGGGATCATGTCGCGGTCAGCGTGAAGCAATATTGCACGCAGCCGGTTTCGCTCTTCAACGTCTTCCACCCGCTGGTCGCGGCGAAGGCCGTCGCCAACTTCCTACTGTTCCGCAAGGGGCCGCTGGCCAGTCCTCCCGCGGAGATCGGCGCTTATTTGAAGACCATGCCGGGCGCGGAATATCCCGACGTGAAGGTGCATTTCGCGATGGCCCTTTATGAGGCGATGGGGCGCAAGCTTATCATGGATCATGGCTATTTCGCGCATATCGACCTGCTGAACCCGGAAAGCGTGGGCGAGATAAAGCTGACGGGAGCGGATGCGTCCGCGCCGCTGTCGATCGACCCCAACATCCTTTCGACGGCCAACGACATGGCGATGGGCCGCGCCGCGATCCGTGCGGTGCGCAACATCTTCGCGCAGGCGCCCTTCGATCCGTTCCGCGGCGAGGAACTGGCGCCGGGCGCAAGCATCCAGTCGGATGACGAGCTGGACGCCTATCTGCGCGAGACCGCCATTTCCGACATTCATGCCGTGGGCACCTGCCGCATGGGACATGATCCGATGGCGGTCGTCGATCCACAGCTGCGGGTGCGCGGCATTGCAGGGCTGCGCGTCGTCGATGCATCGGTCATGCCGCGCGTGCCTGGAGGGAACACCAATGTCCCTACGATGATGGTGGCCGAGAAGGCGGCGGACATGATTCTAAAAGCCTGACGCACTTGCGATCGGGACAATGAGGAGAGGCCGATGTCTGAACTGCGTTTCGAGGGTAAAGTGGCGATCGTCACGGGTGCGGGAGGCGGCCTGGGCAAGGCCTATGCGGAGCTGCTCGCGGCGCGCGGGGCCAGGGTGCTGGTCAACGACCTTGGCGGCAATTTTCAGGGCGAGGGCAAGGATCAGGGCTATGCCGACGCGGCGGCGCGCGAGATGCGCGATGCTGGCGGCATTGCAGAGGCGAATGGCGACAGCGTCGCGACATCGGCAGGGGCCGAGGCGATCGTGCAGGATGCGCTGACGCGCTGGGGCCGTGTCGACATATTGGTCAATAACGCGGGCATCGTCAGCGCATCGGGCACCCTGTCCTCCGTGACTGACGAGCAGTGGGAAAAGGACATGGCGGTGTCGGCCAGCGGCACCTTTTACCTGTGCCGTGCCGTCTGGGACGGAATGCTGGGACGCAATTTCGGGCGGATCGTCAACATCTCGTCCGGGTCATGGTTCGGCATGGGAAGTGCGGTGCCCTACCCGGCGGCCAAGGGAGCGGTGTGGGCCATGACGCGCGGCCTCGCCGCCGCGACGCAGGCGCAGGGCAAGGACGTCAAGATCAATGCTGTCATGCCGATCGCGGGCAGCCGGATGACCCAGCTTATGGGACCGGAAATTCACGGCCTGATGGAGCGAGACTTCCCCGCGCGCGCGGTCGCGCCGGTCGTGGCTATGCTGGCCCATGACAGCGCGCCCTGCAATGGCGAGATGTTCACGGCGGGCGGTGGGGGCTATACGCGCGTGTTCGCGGGCGTCACCCGGGGCTATCGCGCGACCGACAAGGACTGGACTCCTGAAACGGCGCTTGCACAATTTGACGCAGTGATGGACACGAGCGGCTTCCACATCCCCGCGGGGTCGATGGACGAAGCCGCCCTTTATACCTCGGACGTGCCCTGGGACGCGTTCAAGGCCTTTATTCAGTAAGTTTGTTCAGCAAGGAAGAGCAGGAATCATGACTGGCAGGTTGCAAGACAAGGTCGCCATCGTCACCGGCGGTGCGCGTGGCATGGGCGAAGCGACGATCCGCCTGCTCGCCCGCGAAGGCGCGAAGGTGGTCATCGCCGACGTGCTGGAGGCTGAAGGCCAGGCACTGGCCGCTGACATTGGCGATGCCGCGATGTTCCAGCGCCTCGACGTGTCGGACGAAGCCAGTTGGACCGCGCTGGTTGATGCCGTGATCGCCCGCCATGGCCGGATCGATGCGCTGGTCAACAATGCGGCCGTCGTGGCTTTCGGCCCGATCACCGATCTGACCGTTGCGGAGATCGACCGCGTTCTGGGCATCAACGTCAAGGGCACGATGCTGGGGCTGAAGCATGTCGGGGCGAAGATGTGCGCCGCCGGGCGCGGGTCCATCGTCAACATATCGTCGGTGGACGGCCTTCGCGGCGTCAATTCAGTTTCGCTCTACAGCAGCTCCAAATGGGCGGTGCGCGGCTTTACCAAGAGCGCGGCGCTGGAATTTGGCCATCAGGGCGTGCGCGTCAATTCGGTGCATCCGGGCGGGGTCAACACGGCGATGGGCAATCCGCAGGCGCTGGAAGGCGATGCGAAGAATTACGGCTATGAACGCGTGCCGTTGCAGCGCATCGGCGAGCCGGAGGAAATCGCCGCCGCCAGCCTCTTCCTCTGTTCGGACGAGGCGAGCTACATCTGCGGCGCTGAACTGGCGGTCGATGGCGGCTGGGCGGCTGGTTATTACCACCATTATCTGCCCGCTGCGCCTGCTTCGCTGACCTCGATGTAATTCCTTCCCTCTCGGAGAAACTTGAACATGACTGAAGAAGAAAAGGTCTTTTCGGGCGGCGTCGCCGTCATCACCGGCGCGGGCGCGGGCATCGGCATGGGCTTCGCCCGCCGTTGCGGCCAGATCGGCATGACCGTGGTCGTCACCGATATCGACAAGGGCCGCGCCGACAAGGTTGCCGCCGAGATCGTGGCGGCGGGCGGCAAGGCCGAGGCGATCCAGCTCGACGTGTCAAAGCCGGAAGCGCTCGATGCGCTGGCGCAGGATGTGTTCGACCGGCATGGCGCGGTCCGCCTGCTGATCAACAATGCGGGCATCGAAACCATCGGCAATGTCTGGGAAATCCCGACCGCACGCTGGGAAACGACGCTGAACGTCAACATCCATGGCGTCGTGCATGGCGTGCGCGCATTCGTGCCGCACATGCTGCGCGTCGGTCAGGAAGCATGGATTGCGAACCTCGCCTCCATCGGCTCGTTCGGCCAGATGCCGACCCAGACCGCCTATATCATGAGCAAGCACGCCATCCAGTCGTTCAGCGAGTGCCTCTATCTGGAGATGCAGGTCGCCAAGGCGCCGATCAATGTCTGCTCGATCATTCCGGGCATGCTGAAGACGAGCATTTTTGACGCGGATGCCGGTGTTGGCGAGCCGGAAAGCGCCGCTGGTCACCGCGCGACCATGGCGCACATGATGGCCAACTATGGCATGGACCTGGACGAAGGCTGCCGCGTGTTCGTCGAAGGGCTGGCCGCGCGCAAATTCTGGATTTCGAGCCAGCCGGAGATGACCGAACAGTCGCTCGCAGGCCGCATCGCTTTCTTCCAGGAACAGAGCGATCCGGAGCTGGGCGAACAGCAGCGCGCGCTGCTCGGCATCTGAACAAGAGGCCGGGCGGGCTGAGGCTCGCCCGGCCTTTCCCTGTCAGGCTTTTGCCGCTTCTTCCTTGACGATTTCCAGGAACAGCGGCCGTTCGCCGCCGCCATGGACTTCAAAGCGCGCGCCGCTGACATAGGCGGCGGACGGCGAGCCCAGAAACACCACTGCTTCGGCAATGTCGCTGCCCCGGCCCATGCGCTTCAACGGAATCGACGACGCGATCCGATCCTGCGCCGTCTGCGTGCCATAGGTCATTTCCGCCGTCTCGGTCTCGATCAAGCCGACGATGATGGCGTTGACCCGCACATCCGGCCCCCATTCCTGCGCCAGGCTGGTGGTGAGGCTGAGCAGGCCAGCCTTCGCCGCGCCATAGATCGCCGTATCGGGCGAGGGCCGCGCGCCCGAAACGCTGGCGATGTTGACGATCGATCCGCCCACGGCCTTCAGGTGGGGATAGGCAGCCTGCGCCACATGCAGCGGCGCGAGCAGGTTCAATTGCAGGATACGCTCGGAAAAGCGCGGGCTGGCCGTTGCAGCGTCGGCCTGTGGCGATCCGCCCGCATTATTGACCACCAGGTCGATGCGGCCATGACGCGCGACAAGCTGGGCAATCCAGTCGGAGACCGCTGCCGGATCGCGAATGTCGCAGGATGCGAATTCCGCGGTCTTTCCCTCGGCCCCGATCGGTTCATCCGGAGCGGTGCGCCCGCAGGTCGCCACCGCATAGCCTTCGGCCAGCAAACGCCGGACGATCGCCGCGCCGATGCCGCGCGTACCGCCTGTGACGATCGCAAACTTGCCAACTCCCGTTTCGCCCACGGCCCTATCCTTTCTTTCTGAGAAATGCGCAGCGGGCGCATCGCATGGTTAGGCTCCATACTCAATCCGCGCCATCTTTCGCCAGACATAATGCAGTGGTCATTGCAGATTGTTACGCAGATCGGGTATAGGGGATGCATAACAAGCGCATATCGCGTCACATATGGAGAGGTTTGATGGCTTATACTGTGCAGCAGCTCAGCGATCTGGAAGATATCCGGACCCTCAAGCATCGTTATTTCCGGGGAATCGACACGGCCGATCTGACGCTGCTTGGCACGCTCTTCACCAACGATCTGACCGTCGATTATCGCGGCGGCACCTATCGCGTCCGGCTCGAAGGCAGAGACAATATGCTGGAGTTCCTGGCGAACAGCTTCCATTCCGGCGCGGTCGCCATGCATCATGGACATATGCCCGAAATCACCCTGACGGGCGAAAATGCCGCCGAAGGGATCTGGTATCTGGAGGATATCTTCATCGATGTGGAGCGCAGCAGCCACACGATCGGCAGCGCCATTTATCGCGACGTCTATCGGCGCGAAGATGGCGTGTGGAAGATCGCACGCACCGAATATGATCGCGTATTCGAGATGATCCGCCCGCTGGCGGCAGACGCGCAGATCACCTCGCACCATCTCGCCACCGCAGGCCGCAAGCCCGAGCAGCGCAGCGACATCAGCCACCTGATTGAATGGGAAGCAGCCTGAAACACAGGTGATGCACTGGCGCCACAGCTGGGTCATTTTCCCGGCTGTGGCTGGAGAATTAGAAAGCGGGCGCTACAGTGACCCGCCAGAACAGAATGACGCTTTTTGGGGAGGGAAGCATGCGCAAGACGCTCTATCCGTTCGTTTCACTTATTGCCCTGGCAGCGCCCGGTATCGCCCTGTCGCAGACAGAGGCGCCGGGGATCGAGGCGCGCAGCAGCAGTGACATTGTCGTCACCGCCCGGCGCCGCGAAGAACGATTGCAGGATGTGCCGATCGCGGTGAGCGCGGTCGATGCGTCGGCTCTGGACAGCCGCGGCCTCGACAATGTGACGCAGATCAGCCAGATCGCGCCCAACATCCAATTCACGCCGGGCCAGGGCGGAAACAGTGGTGGCATCGCGCCCTTCATCCGGGGCGTGGGCGAGAACGACTTCATCATCACGTCGGACCCTGCCGTCGGCGTTTATATCGACGGCGTCTATGTCGCGCGCACATTCGGTGCGACGACCGAGTTGTTGGGCATCGACCGGATCGAAGTGCTGCGCGGGCCGCAAGGAACGCTATTCGGCAAGAACACCGTCGGCGGCGCGATCAACATCGTGTCGGCGGTGCCGGGCCGCGAGCAGAAGATCGAGGCGGACCTGCGATACGGATCGTTCAACACGGTGCGCGGGCGCGTCTATGCCGAAACGCCGCTGTCGGACAGCTGGTCGCTGGGTGTCGCGGCGCTGGGCGAATTTGGCGAGGGGTGGCAGAAAATCCCGTCCGGCGACAACCTCGGCAACCGCAAGGTGATGGCTGGCAAGCTGGCGCTGCATTATGACGGCGAAGGGCTGGACGCAGTCCTGCAAGTCGATGGCCTGCACCGGCGGCAGCATAGCGCGCCGCACAGCATGATCGCGTTCACGCCGACCTTCTTCTCCTTCCTGCAATCGACCTTCCTCACACCCTGCTGCACCGTGCCGGGCGACATCGATCGGACCGACAGCAATTCGGAACTGAACAAGGATCAGACCGATGCGGTGAACGCATCGCTGACCCTGACCAAGGATCTGGGCGGCGCGACGTTGAAGTCGATCACGGCTTATCGTTATGTCGATGCCCTGTTCGGGCGTGATGGCGATGCATCTTCGCAAGTCAATTATGCCGGCGACATCCACGACGAGCGGGCGCGGCAGATCAGCCAGGAATTGCAGCTGTCGCTCGACCTTGGCGGGCGCGGCACATTGCTGTTGGGCGCCTTCGCCTATCGGGAAAAGACGCGCGACAATACGCGGCTGATCGTCGCGGATGGACTTTTCCCGGCTCTGGTCGCGGCGGGACTTGATCCCTTCCCCACGCCTGACGGCCCCATCCCGGCCTCTGCGCTCGACTTCAACATCGATTTCCGCAACCGGCAGCGCACCGACAATCTCGCGCTGTTCGCGAACGGCAATTATGAGGTGGCCGATGGCCTCTCGCTGGAACTGGGCGCGCGCTATACCTGGGAGAAGAAGAAGTTCTTCCAGTCTGCTACGCGCATTTATTCGGGTGAGCCGCTGCTGGCGGGAACGCCGAGCTATACGCTGGAAAAGAGCTGGGACGCCTTCACCCCGCGTGCGTCGCTTTCCTACAAATTTCGGCCGAACCTGATGGCCTATGCCTCCTATTCGCGGGGCTTCCGCTCTGGTGGGTTCAACGGGCGGCCGACGTCGCTAGAGGAAATCGGTTCCTATGATCCGGAATATCTGACCTCTTATGAGGCTGGCCTCAAGACCGGGTTCGGGGGGATCGCGACGATCAACCTCGCCGTATTCCGCAACGAATATCGCGACCAGCAGATATTGGTTTCTACCGTCAGCCCAACCACAGGGCTGATCGTCGTCCGCAACGAGAATGCGGGTCGCTCCCGCATCCAGGGCATCGAGCTGGAGGGCGCGTTCAAGGTTTCGCCGCGCTTCACCGTCACTGGCGCGCTGGGCCTGCTGGACGCCGAATATCTGGAGTACGTGTCCGTCATCGGCGGGGTGCCGACTGATGTGAGCAACCGCGAACTGAAGCAGGCGCCCGATATCACCGCCAATGCGAGCGCGGTTTATCAGGCACCGCTCAGCGACAATGTCGAAGGCGTGCTGCGTCTGGACGCGGCCTATAAAAGCCAGGTCTTTGTCGATGCGGAAAACACGCCACTGCTGCGGCAGCCCGATCACGCGATCCTGAATGCCAGCGCGGAGCTGCGCTTTGCAGACCGCGGCCTGTCGGTGCGGGTTGGCGTTGATAATATCACCGACCGCCGTATCATCACGGCGGGCTATGACGCATCGACCAGCTTCGGCTTCACGGAGGCCTATTATTCGCCGCCCCGCCGTTACAGCATCACTCTGGCGCTGCGGCGCTGAGCTGGAGCACAGTCCCGGCGGCGGAAGCTGCCGGGACTGTGGGCGGGCCATTTGATCCATGAATGATGACACCGCCTTCGCCGACCTGTTGCAGACACTATATGGCGGCCTAACGCGATCACCGCCGTGGGAGGAATTCCTGCGCGCGCTGGCGGCGATCACCGATACCACCTTTGCTACCCTGCTGATCGGCCGTGGTCATGCGCGGATTGACGCCCATGTCACCCCGGGCGCAGATCCGGAGCGCACAGAGGAATATCAACGCATCTCGCAAGCCGATCCCTTCGTCGGCCTGCCTGAGGGGCAAGTCGTGTCCTTCCGCGATTTCGTCAGCCATGTCCCGGCGCGCTTTCGCGACTGGCTGGACGTGGCGCGCAGCAGCGAAATTCTTGGTGTCGACCTGCATCGTCCGCCGGATGTTGCCGTGCGGCTTCGCCTCACGCGCGAAGACAGCCAGACGCAATTTGGCGATGCCGAACGGGCACTGCTCGAACGGCTGATCCCACATCTGCGTATCGCGCTTGACCTTCACGCGCGGCTCACAATTACCCAGGCGGAAAGCCAGCTGTTCAGCAGCGCCATGGCGGGCTTGGCGGTAGCGACACTGATCCTTGATCGGGAAGGCCGCATCCTGCGCCGCAATGCGCTCGCCACGCAGATGATAGAAAAAGGCAGCATCATCGCGGAGCAACATGGCAAGCTGGAGGTCAGGACGGGCTCCAGCGCGGCCACGATCAACCGCATCCTGGCATCTCCGCCGCCGCAGGGCGAGGAAATCCTGTTCGAAGTCGCGGCTTCTGACGGTCCAGCCTTGCACGCGCGGGCGCGCGCGGTTCCGTCCTCCGCTTATGCCGATGGCGCCTGGCTGGCGCTGTTCATCGCAGACCCCGCCCGTCCCGCCGGTCCATCCGAGGAACTTTTGCGCGAGCGCTTTCACTTGACGCGGGCGGAAGCGGGCCTTGCGCTTCATCTCGCGCAGGGCGCCACGCTGGCGGACGCGGCGGACGCCCTGGGCATCGCTTATAATACCACGCGATCCCATCTGCGCGCGATATTTGCCAAGACCAATACGCATCGGCAGGTCGAATTGATCACGCTGCTGCGCACCATCGGCAGCGAACCGGAAATCTGATCCATTTGGATGATGTAGCGGCTGCTGCCTCGGCATAGCCTGCCTCCACGATAAGAAGATTTTGTGGAGAAGATGATGAAATTCTCGATCATTTACGAAGCGCAGATGGCGGACACGTCGCGCCAGAATGAGCAGCAGGTGTTCCGCGACATCGTGGAGCAGTCCATCTACGCCGAGGAAATGGGCTTCGACACGATCTGGGCCGTCGAACATACGGCGCTCACCCAATACGCCCATATGTCCGCGCCGGAGACTTTTCTCGCCTATCTCGCTGGGCGCACGTCGCGCATCGGCATCGGTCATGGCGTCGTCTGCCTGCCACCCGCGATGAACCATCCCGTGAAGGTCGCAGAGCGCATCGCCACGCTCGACATCCTGTCGGGCGGCCGCGTCCATTTCGGCATGGGCAAGGGCGGAACGCAGCAGGAAGCGGGCACCTTCGGCTACAACCTGCAAGACCTGCCGCCGATGATTGATGAGAGCATGTATCTGATCCCCAAGATCCTGAAGCATGGCGAGATCGAACATGATGGCGAATTCGTGAAGATCCCCTTCCGTCCGATCCACCCGAGCCCGATGCAGGACCCGCATCCGCCGATCTACATGGCGTGCACCCGCGCCGATACGCTGGTGACCGCCGGTTCGCGCGGCATCGGCGCGCTGGTGCTGGGCTTTGCCGGGCCCAGCGACATCGCGCAGAAGAACGCGATCTATCGCGACGCTTTCAAGAACCGGAAGGCAGAGGATCAGGTTGGCTACCGACCGACCGAGCATCTTGCCGCGCTGTGTCCGGCCGTCGTCCTGGAAGACCGGGAAAAGGCGCGCCGCATCGGCCTGCGCGGGCAGCGTTTCTTCGTGGAATCGCTTGGCCACTGGTATTCTGGCGGCCCGGCCCCTGACGTCGAAGACCTGGACGCCAGCGAAAGCATCGCCGCGCTTCAGCGTCACAAGCAAGAGACGGTCGCCTGGTTGTCGGACGAAAAAATCGCTGTCGGCGGACATCACACCGAAAGCTTCGAAGTGGCCGAGGACGCTTATGGCACGCCGGAGGACTGCATCCGGCAGGTCAAGCGTTTGCAGGACGCGGGTGCCGACGAAATCCTCTTCATGTTCCAGATGGGCGGCATCTCCCACGAAGTGATCATGGAGACGATCCGCAATATCGGCGAGAAGGTGATACCCTATTTCCGTGAGCAGGCGACGCTGGCTGCGGAATGAGGACGGGTTCGGGCGGGGCAGCGCGCTTCGCCCGGAAATACCGTAAGCGGTTGAGTAGCGGTGCATCGAGGTTGTAGCGCGTCCTGTCTGCAATCGATCACCCAACCCCGTTCGTCGAAGGGCTTCACTTCTTAAAAAGAAGGGCTTCGACAGGCTCAGCCCGAACGGAGTGATGGGAGTTCCGATCAGCCTAGCGCGTACAGGGCCGTCATTGCCTGCATCAGCCGCGCGGCGCGCTCATGCGGATCGCCCTTGGCCAAGGCGCGGGAGGGCGCTTCCACCGCAATGGTCGCATGAGCCGGGAGCAGCGGAAGCAGCGCGCGAAGGTTGAACTCGCCCTCGCCGGGCAGCAGGCGATCGAACACCGCTTCGTTGACCCGGTCATGCGGCGGTTCGATCGGGCCGTCATTCAGTTGGACATGGCGAACCCGTTCAGCCGGAAGGCTCGCGACATCATCCCAGTCCCCGCCGCTGCGGATGACGTGGAGCGTATCGATGCACAGGCCTATTTCCGCGCCCAGCGAATGGGCGATCTCCAGCGCCTGGGCGGGCGAACGGATCGAGGATAGTGGATAGGGTTCGATGATGGCCGGCATCGACGCCTCGCGGCAAATCTCCACCATGCGCGCGAGCGATTCCCGCAGCCGTGCATGATCCGGATCGAGGCCCAGGATATTGACTGTTCCGCCGAGTTCTGCGGTCAACTCCGCGCTGCTTTCGAGCAGGTCCCAGTCGGGCTCCGCATCCAGCATGAAGGGTTCGATGATGCCGGCCCGCAGCCCCGTGCCGCGCAAGGCCGCGATCACAGCCCGGCGCGCAGCCTTGTCCGCGAGGAGGTCTGGCGTCGGGCTGATCGGGATCGGCGTGACGAACAGACTGACGGCAGTGAAGCCCGCGCTCGCCGCCGCCTCGATCACCGTCAGGGCATCGAGATTGACGAGTGAAAGATGGTCCAGGCAAAAGCCGTTCGGAGGGATGGTCATGGCTGCCACCCTCCTGCATTGCCCGAACGGTCAGGCGTGAACGCCCCCATCAACGCGCACGATCGCCCCATTCATGTGCCCTCCATCCTCGCTCGCCAGCATGGCGATGACGCCCGCGATCTTGTCAGGCTTCGCAAAACCATTGATCGGGCCGAGATGATTATACAACTCCCAATCGGCGCCTTCCACCATGCCGGTTTGGACGCTGTTGGCGAGCGGCGTTTCGATACCGCCCGGCGCGACTGCATTCACCCGCACGCCACGCTTCACATATTCCCAGGCGAGGCTTTGCGTGTAAGCGGCGACCGCGCCCTTGCTCGCAGCATAGCCGGTGAGGAAGGGATGGCCGAAATGGCTTGACGTGGACGCGGCGTTGACGATGTTGCCCTTCGTCTTTTCCAGATGCGGCAAGGCTTCGCGGCACATCAGGAAGGTGCTGCCGAGGTTAACCGCGATGATGGACATGAAGGCATCATAATCGGTCGTGGCCGCATGGCTGGACCGGATGATGCCCGCCATGTTGACGAGGACGTCCAGCTGTCCGGCTTCATCCACCCATTGCGCGACGATGGAGCGGGCGGTAGCTTCGTCAGCCACGGAGCCTGCGCGAATGGAAATGCCGGGCTGTTCCTGCCTCAGCGTTTCAAGACCCTTCTCATCCAGGTCCACCGCCAGCACCCGGCCGCCCTCTGCGGCCAGGCGGATGGCGGTCGCTCGTCCTATACCGGACGCCGCGCCAGTGACGATGATCGACTTGGCTGCAAAGCGGCGTCCGAAATCCATGATCTGCTCCTTTACGCGACGATGGCAGGATGCGGAATGCGCGGATCGCCCAGCATCGCGCGGTAGGATGGCGGCGTGCGGCCGCCCGCTTCGGTTATGCCGTAGCGCTGCGCGATCTCCGCCGTGATCAATGTCTGGCCGTTCAGCTCGTCGCGGTTCGGATCATCATGGATGGCGGCGATCACCCGGCCGTTGAATTCGGGCGTTTCCGCGTCGGCCATGAACTTTTCATATTGTTCGGGATGCTCTGACAGCGTGCGGGCACTGCGTTCGGTGAGCAGCGGCCCCATCCAGAGCGAGATGGCGGCAACACCGGTACCCCGGAAGTCCACGCCCATGTCGGCGGCGAACTTGTCCACGCCCGCCTTCTGCGCGCCATAGGCCGCGCCATGCATGTAGCAGACCGAGCCAAAGGAGGAGGTGAAGGCGACAAGGCCATTGCCCGCCGGGACCATTATGCGCGCAGCGTGCCAGCTCGCCAGATAATGAGAGCGCAGGCCGACATTCAAGATATCGACAAGGCCGGTGGATTTTTCCCAGAAAGGACCAGGCTTTACCAGATCGTCGTTCAAGGCGGCGACATTGTTGACCAATATTTCGAGCCGGCCGCTTTCGTCGCGCACCCGCTCGAACAGCGCGGCGATCGCGTTGTCATCGGCATGGTCTACCTGCACCGCGCGGCCCTCGCCGCCTGCTGCATCGACCTGCGCTGCGGTGGCACCGATGGTGCCTGGCAGTTCCGCATCGCCTTCGCGGATCGAGCGGCCCGTCACATAAACGCGATAGCCCTTCTCTCCCAACGCGGCGGCGATGCCGCGGCCAGCGCCCCGGCTGGCGCCTGTTACGATAGCGACTGGACGTTCACTTCTCTCCATTGTCTTTTCTCCTTATGCCGCCTGTGTGGAAGTGCGCTTGTCGAGTGTGACATGCATGCCGTTGGTGCGCTTGTGCAGGTCGGGGGTTTGGTCGCGGGGCAAGTAGAACTGCTTGTACCAGGTGCGCACCTTGCCATAGGGACCGTCATTGGGGATGACGAGCGGGTTGAGGCACGCCTTCTTGTTCTGCCAGATCTCGACATCCTGGGCGAAGGCGAGGCGGCTGCCTTCCTGATATTCCAGTGCAGCGGCGCGGAGGTCATCGGTGACGGGCGCTGTGCCGTCATTCACCTGCACCATCAGGCCGTGCCAGACGCGGATCTTGCCATCCTCGATCGGCGTGTGGGTGATGAGGATGAAGCTGTTGAACGTCCCTTCCATCTCCGACTGCAGGATCGAGGGGCCCGTATACCAGGTGTCGAGCGTCAGCACGTCTTCGGGGTTGAGCGTCAGCGTGCGGTGCCCGGCGGCATAATATTGGTGGACGATGTGATCCTTGAACTCATTGGCGAAGTAGACAAAGTCCTTCGCACCATGGATCGGGATGAAGTGGCCGAAGTCGGCCATGTTATCGACCACCTCGATCGGGTGGATGTCGAGATCGCCCATATAGTCGATCTTCCAGTTGACCCAGCCGGGCGCATCATAATGGCCGCCGAAATCGGGCAGGTCGAAATTGGGTTCGAGCGCTTCAGGGTCATGCCAGATCCAGATCGTCCCGGCGCGCTCCACGGTGGGGAAGGTCTTGAGCTTGGCCGCCTTGGGCACGAAATCGGAATAGGGAATGTTCTTGCACGCGCCGTCCGGGCCATATTGCCAGCCGTGGAAGGGGCAGCGGATCGATTCCCCCTGCACCTGCTCGCCGTCGCGCACGATATAGCTGGTCGTGTTCTTCGCCAGATGCGCGCCCATGTGCGGGCAGTAGGCTTCGGTCACATAGACATTGCCGCTCTCGCCACGGTACATCACCATGTCCTGGCCAAGATAGCGCATCGCCTTGGGCGTGCTCGTCGCCTCGGCGCTCTCACCCACCATGAACCAGCCACGCGGGAAGGTGAATTCTCCCAGACGATAGTCCGACGATGTCGCCATTGCTTGATCCTCTCACTGCGCGCGGCAAAATAGCATCTGATGCAGCGAGTCACAGCCTCACCCATCGCGTGCCTTTAAATTCTACTTCTTCCTACGCAAAACACGATCGGGAATGCAAGTTCATATGTTAAATGCGCGGTTTCCAGCCTTGTCGGTTATGAGGTGAGCAGGAATATGGCTGAAGTTTTTTCATCTGGTGTCTCCGATCCTCATCGGGATCAAATGCGCGCGGCTCTGCAAGCCTATGTCGACCATATCAATGCTGGCGACCGCGATGGCGTACTGGCGCTGTTCGCGCCCGACGCTGTGATCGAAGACCCGTTGGGATCACCGCCGAAGACAGGCAAAGAGATCGAAAACTGGTTCAGCGACACCATTGCCTTTGGCACGCACATCAGGCCAGTGGCGCCCATCAGGGGATCGCACAGCAATGCCGCCGCGCTGGTGTTCGAAGTGACGTTCCAGCCGCCCGAAGGCCCTCGCCTGCTGATCAGGTCGCTGGATGTCTGCACGTTCGATGCGGAAGGCCGGATCACCAGCCTAAAGGCCTATTGGGGACCAGATGACATCGAGCCTGCTCCCTGAACAAGCGGCATGAAAAAAGGGGCGCCTGACCAGACGCCCCTTCTTCCTGTCTTGCTGTCCCTCTCGCGCTTAGGCAGCTACCAGCTCGCGCGGTGCTTCAGCCGGATATTCGGCCGGGCCACCATAATCATAGGCGTCGTTAAGTGCCTTGATGAAGGCCGGATCGTTCAGCGGATCGGTCGGCGTCTCGATCTGGAATCCACGCGAACGCACATCCTTGATCAGCGTGTCGAACACCTGATCATAGGTGAGGTTGTCCGAACCATCCATGTTCTTCTTGAGCTCGGCATAATCTTCGAACACTTCGGCCGACCAGTGGACGAGGAAGCGCAGTTCGTCGGTATGATAGCGCTCGATCACCTGATCACCGGTCTTCACCAGCCAGCCGTCGGGATTGCCAGCTTCGCCAGTGAACAGGGAGTCGAAGCCTAAGCCCTTCGGCTTGCGACGCTCGATCGGCCCATTGGCCTCGCCGCGGTGGACGAGCATTTCATTCTGGACGACCACGCCGCGATTATAAACCGGCGGCTGTAACCGGGCAGGCTTTTCGAGCGGACCCTTGGGCCAGTAGGTAAAGCCGCTGTCGGGATCATGGCTGAACCAGGTGATCACCTGCGCCATCTTGATCAGATAATCCTGGAACAGACCCGAACGGCCCATGATGGAA
Source organism: uncultured Novosphingobium sp. (assembly GCA_946886075.1). The sequence goes on from CAMPHR010000003.1 coordinate 123,227, forward strand.
CAGAGCCAAGTGGGCGAATTCTCGTATCGTACGCCGCGGAAGCTGGGCGAATCCAGATGGCCTGGATCAGTGTTGCCGCACGGGCCGTTCACGTTGAACAGCATCATCTGCGGCTTGGCATAGTCCGCGTTCCAATAGGATTTGGCATATTCCAGGAAGGTCGGATTGTAGAAGGTGTCCTGGATTTCAGGGTACATGCAGGTCGAGTAATTGGCGTAGAAGCCCCGGAAGGTGGGCGTCAGGAACATGTCCAGCGACGGTTCGAACCCTTCAGGGAAGCCGCCCGCGAAGGTCGCAATCAGCGATTCGGGCGTCGGAAAATGCTGGGCGATGATAAGCTTCCAAGCGCCGCTGTGGACGACATCCAGCAGCCGTCGGCGCTGATCCTCGGTATAGACATTGCTCAACTCGCGCGGCGGGGAAACAGGCTGCAGGAGATCGGACAAATGCCGCTTCTGCTCATTGCTCAACATCGCTCTCGGACTCCTCTCCAAACATCCAAGGCGAATCGTGTCATCCGCCAGATGCAGGAAAGTTATCGATCTATAACTTTTTGTCAATCCTCGTTGGTAAGTGGATGCTCAGGTGCAAAGCCCGCTCACTTTGCGTCACACAGGAAGGATAATGGCACGGGATCGACAGAAGAATGGCTGGCCCCGACAGGGAGACGGTGGCACCTTCCCCGCAACAAAATAGGAGAGGACAGGGCGCGATGGCTGACGCGGCGAACGGATCGATGGACAAGCGCGCGAGCGAAGCACGCGCGGCGCAGCGGCTGCTGTCCGGCCAGTCCTGGGAAGATTTTTGCGACGTCCTGAAGGTCGCGGGCGGGATGATCGACCGCTTCGGGGACGATCCGTCCGACCTCGATCGGGCCGAATGGTACCGGTTCCTGACCCGGGTTGCGCGATCCAGCTTCGAACGGCTGATCGAAAATGCCGAGCCTACCCGGCCGCGCCTGCGCGACATGGTGTGGCGCCAGTCGATCAATGTGCAGACCGTCGATCAAGACCATCTGATGTGCCAGTTTGATGAAGCGCGCGATTACCGGATCATCGGCACGCGCGGCACCATCCCCTATTTCATCTTCGCCGTGCTCACCGCTCCTGCGACCGGCGATGTGGGCGCACGCGACTGGGCCCCGCTTGGTTTGGAAGGGCTGAAGGAGTTCGATCCGTCCAATCTGAAGACCACGGGCTTTCTTGGCAGCCAGCAGCTTCGGATTGAGGAGGACGGGACTTTCGAGATCATCCTGTCGCAAGATGATCCCGGCGAGGGCAAGAACTGGTTGAAGCTGCAGCCGGACAGCAATTGCATCATGATCCGGCTGGTGTGGAGTGACCGGGCGAATGAGATCGCGCCGGATTTGCGGATCGAGCGGACCGACGGCGCGGCGCCTGAGCCCGTGACCCCAGCGCTGATGGCCAATAATCTTGCCTGGGCCGGGCAGGCCGTGCTTGGCTATGCAGAACTGGTGCGCAATTGGTGGAACGGGACGCAGGGCAATTTCGCGGCCAAGCTCAACCGGCTCGACTATAGCCGCGCCCAATATCTGTCGAACGGCGGCGTGCCCGATCGCCATGTAGCCTTTGGCGGCTGGGAAAAGGGATTGGACGAGGCGCTGGTCCTGGAATTCGTGCCGCCAGAATGCGAATATTGGAACTTCCAGATCTGCAACATGTGGCAGGAAAATCTGGACTCATTTGAAGAGGGCAACGGGTGGGTGAACAACTACCGCTTCGTTGCCGAGGCGGATGGCCGGGTTCGCATCATCATCGCCGAACATGATCCGGGCCTGGGCGGAAATTGGGTCAATTCCTTTGGCCATAACAAGGGCATTTGGGGCCTCCGCCTGGTGCGAACGGAAAGCACGGCCGAGGTCAAGTTGTGGCGCTTGCCCGTTGCGAAGCTGGAAGCTGAGGAGGCGGCGGCGCTCAGCGCCGATGCAGCAATCCTGACCGGACAATTTGTGGATTGATGCCATGGCTGTGCGCGCGCTTGACCATGTGAACATTCGTACAGAGGACGTGCCGGGCACTACCGCTTTCTTCAAGGATGTGCTGGGCCTTCGTGCGGCGGCTGCTCCGGGCGCGGAGTCGATCGACAAGGGTTGCTGGATCCACGATCCCAATGACCGGCCGATCATCCACATCGGTCCCATAGACGCGCATTATCCAAGCGATGAGGCATTTCCGTTCAACCCGGCGCGCGGCAGCGCGGCGGTGCATCATGTCGCGCTGGAATGTGACGATCTGCCAGGGATGATGACGCGACTGGAAGCGGCAGGCGCGAATGTCGTGCGGAAGGATTATCCACCCGCCAATCTCTGCCAGCTATTCGTGAAAGAGCGGAACGGCATCATCCTGGAACTCAATTTCCGTCAGGAACAGGCATGACCGCCGATCCGACGTTGATTTTGTCCGGCCCGCCCTTTGCTCATGTGCCATTGATGGAGCGTCTGGTCCCGGCGCGGGAAGCGGGCTTTTCCGGCATATCGCTGATGCCGGGGGACGTCTGGGCGCTGGAAGAGGCGGGGGTGAGCGCCGTCGATGTCGCCAACAGGGTCGCCGATCATGGGCTTGCCATCATGGAGATGGACTGCACGGCCTGCTGGCTGCCGGGTCATCATGCGGCGAGCGATGATGTGCCCATGGCAGCGCTGCTGCAATCCCTAACCCCTGAGCGCGTCATCGAAGCCGCCGCCCGCATCGGGTCACCCTCCATCACAGTGGTGGAGATGATGGGCATCTCGCCCTCGCTTGATGAAGCTGCCGAAGCCTTTGCCCATCTGTGCGATGCTGCTGCGGAACATGGCCTGAAGGCGCATATCGAATTCCTGCCCTTTGGTGGCATCCCTGACCTCGCCAGCGCTTGGGCGATCGTTGAAGCGGCGGGACGGCCCAATGGCGGGCTGACGATCGACAGCTGGCATTTCTTTCGGAGCGGGTCGAGCTTTGACCTGCTGGAGCGAATTCCTGGATCGCGCATCCACACCGTTCAGATCAACGACGCCCCGGCGGAGCCGGAGCCCGATCTGTTGCATGAAACGATGAATGGGCGCCTGATTCCCGGCCAGGGCAGTTTTGACCTTACCCGCTTTATCCGCGCGCTCGACAGGACAGGGACGGACACCCCGATTTCCATCGAGATATTTTCCGCTGCGACCCGATCGGCACCCATGGCCGAAGCCCTGAAATCCTGGGCGCCCGCAGCCCGTGACATCATTAGAAAGGCAAGAGAGACGCAATGAGTAGAGAGGAGGCGCCAATCGGCGCAGTTGTCGTGGGCACAGGCTTTGGCCTGTTCACGCATGTAAGGGCGCTGCGGGACGCAGGATTTGACGTTCGCGCCATCGTCGGGCGTAACAGGGAACGCACCGCAGAGCGCGCTGCGCCGCTTGGCATTCCGTTGGCGTCGGACAATCTGGAGCAGGTGCTCGCCAATGATCCGGCGATCCGCCTCGTCACGGTCGCAACCCCGCCGCACGCGCACTACACCCCGGTCATGCAGGCAATCGCGGCGGGCCGCCATGTCATGTGCGAGAAACCCTTCGCACGGGATCTGGCGCAGGCGCGCGAGATGCTGGAGGCGGCGAACAAGGCGGGCATCGTTCATGCGCTGGGCGCTGAGTTCCGGTTCGATAGCGCTCAGGCGTTGCTGCGGCGGGTAGTGCAGGACGGGCTCATCGGTGATCCGCTGATGTTCAGCCGCATCTACCAGCAACCCGGCACCGGCGAAGAGGAACCTCTGGCCGACTGGTGGACAGATGCGGGCCAAGGTGGCGGGTTCCTGGGTGCGTTCGGCACGCATATGATCGATCAGGTTCGTTCGACCGTGGGCGAAATTGTCGCGGTGAACGCGATATTGCGCAAGCTGACGACCACCCGGCCGACTATGACGTCGGACGACTATTATAATCTTCAATTCCGCACGGCGAGCGGCTGCATGGGCGCAATCGAGGCGGCGATGAACTTCCCCGGACCCTTCGTCATGGCGACCAAGGTGGCGGGTTCGAAGGGTGCCGCCTGGATCCAGTCCGGCAGCGCCTTTGGCGATCCGGAAGAAGTCTGGATCAAGGATGCGGAAGGATCGCGCCAGGTGCCGATGCCTGGCGAACTGATCAACCCGGCGCCGGAGCCTTTTGCCGTCAAGGAACTGATCCAGACGGAGATGGACCGCTGGCACACGCAAGGCTTCGATGTCGCGCCATATGCCAAGCTGTTCCGCCAGATGAAGGCGAAGATCGAAGGCCGCACGCCTCCCCTGCCAGATCCGGCCGGGGACTTTCGTGATGCGGCGGCAGGACAGGCCGTGCTGGATGCGGCGCGCCTTTCCGCCGCGGAAGGCCGTTGGGTAGAAGTGGAGACGGTGTAATGAACCCATCTTATGATTTTTCCGGTGCGCATGTCCTCATTACAGGGGGCACCAGCGGGATCGGCGCAGCAGCAGCGGCAGCCTATCGCGAAGCGGGTGCGGACGTGACCATCACCGGCACGCGGGGCAGCGCCAGCGAATATGACGCGGACCTGTCCGGATATCGTTACCTTCAGATGGACATAGAGGATGGCGCGAGCATCGACGCGGTTGCCGCCAGCCTCAACAAGCTGGACGTTCTGGTGAACAATGCCGGCATGGCCCTGCCCAGCCTGGGGCTCGACGAATATGAGCCGGAGATTTTCGCAAGGGCGGTCAATATGCTGTTGGTCGGCGCGTTCCGTATGGCGCGGCAGAGCGCTGACCTGCTGGCGCAGAGCACGATCGCAGGCGGCGCGAGCGTCGTCAGCATCGCATCGATGAGCAGCTATTTCGGTATCCCGATCGTGCCGGGATATGGCGCGGCGAAGACCGGCCTGCTCGGTCTCACCCGCACCCTGGCGGTCAGGTGGGGCGAACGCGGCATCCGCGTCAATGCCGTGGCGGCAGGGCTGACCCGTAGCCGGATGACGGAAGGCACTTTTGCGCAAGAGGCGTGGATGGCGCCGACCCTTGCCAGAACGCCGCTGGGGCGGCCCGGCGAGCCGGACGACATCGCCAACGCGATCCTGTTCCTGTCGAGCCCCGGCGCGGCCTGGATCACGGGCCAGACATTGGCGGTCGATGGCGGTTATACCATCGCTGGCTGATCTCCAGCGCCGGATATAAAAAAGGAGCCGGTCTTTGCGGACCGGCTCTTTTTTTTACGCTCCTGCCGCTCAGTGCAGCTGGAAATTTTCCTTGATGGGCCCGCGCGTCTGGTTCCACAGGTCCACGAGCCGCCATGGCCAGGACAGGAATACGCGACCCTTCGAATTATTATAATAGCTCCCCGCCTTCGGGTGGGTCCAGATCATATTTTTCATCTGTTCCTCAACCGCGCGGTTCCACTGCTCGAAAGCTTCCGTCGTCGGCTCCACTGCACGCGCGCCGCTGGCATTGACCCAGTCGAGGCACTCGATGATATAGTTGACCTGTGCTTCGGAGATCAGGTTCTGGCCCGCCGCGTGATTGGGCGCGCTGTTGGGACCAACCGTCATGAAGTAGTTGGGATATCCCGGCACGGTCACGCCCAGATAGGAGCGCGGATCATCCTGTCCCCATTCGTCGCGGAGCGAGCGACCGCCCTTGCCGTGGATTTCAAGCTTACCCATCATGTTGGCGACATCGAAACCGGTTGCGCAGACGATGATGTCGAACTCATACTCCTTGCCGTCCTTGGTACGGATACCCTTCGGGGTGAAGCATTCGATCCCGCCATCTTCCAGCGTGACATTGGGCTGCTTCAGCGCGTCCAGCCAGCCCGCATCGAGGATGATGCGCTTGGAGAAGATCGGGAAGTCCGGCGTCATCTTTTCCTTGAGGTCCGGCCGATCGTGGAACTTCGATTCCAGATGTGACAGTGCCCACTGGCGCGCGCCTTCGTTAGCCGCGGAGACCGACAGGCTATCGACCGGCCATTGCGGGTCCTTGACCACATTGCCGTAGAGGCCATCCGCGGCGAACCAGTAAACCCGGAAGCGGAACCATTCGCGGAAGTGCGGGATGTAGCGCAGGGCGAACTTCATGCCCGGCGACACCTCATGGTTGATCTCGGGATTGTAGATCGTCCAGTAGCGCGTACGCATGAACACGGTGAGGTCGCTGACCTGATCCGCGATCGCGCCGATCAGCTGCGCGGCGCTGGCGCCAGTGCCGATGATGCCGACGCGCTTGCCTTCGATCCGCACGGACGGGTCCCAGGTCGCGGTGTGCATCATCGTGCCCTGGAAATCTTCACGGCCAGGGATGTCGGGCCACTTCCAACGGTTTACCGGCCCATGAGCATTGATGACGGCGTTGGCGCGGATCACTTCTTCCGTGCCGTCCTTAGCGCGGACGGTCACATTCCAGACGGCTTCCGCATCGTCGTAGCGCAGGGACACGACTTCCGTGTTGAAGCGGATGTTGCGGCGAAGATCATATTTGTCGGCGACATGAAGCAGGTACTTCTGCATGTCGACGCCCTTGGGGTGATAGTGCGTCCATTCCGGCGTGATTTCGAAGGAATAGGAATAGAAGTGGCTGGGCGTATCGACGCCTACGCCAGGATAGCGATTTTCATACCAGGTGCCGCCGACTTCGGGGTTTTTCTCGATGACGATATGCTCATAGCCGGCCTCTTCCAGCTTGAGCGAGGCCGCAAGGCCCGTCATCCCCGCGCCGATCACCAGGACCTTGAAGTCAGCCTGCGGCGGGGTGCGGCCCTCAATTTCCTTGCGGGGCTTGGGAAGCTTGAAGCCGATCTGGTCGAAGAGAAGCGGCAGGAATTCGTCGGCGACTTCCTCGCCCACGCCAACGCTCATCATCCGTTGCATCAACTGTTCGGACGGGTCGTCTTCGCGCGCGGCTCCGGGCGTGGTCAGGACATGCAGCAGCTTTGACCGCAGTTCCTGCGCATATTCGTCGGGAATCTCCGTGCCGGGAGCGGCGAAGGGCGGCTTGATATAGTTGCCGAACACATCGAGCATCGCGGAATCATGAGTGAGATGCACATAGACCATCAACAGCGTCTGGATGTTGGCGCTGGCGAGCGCCTCGCGAAGCTCTTCGCTATCAGACAAAGGCAGGCTGCGCTCGTGCCAGTCGCGCACCATCACCGCAGCATCAGCATGTTCGACCATCTTTTAAACCTCTCCGACTCAATATGTGAGTGTTTACTTACTTCTTGTTATGAACCCAGTAGCTCGAAGTCAAGATAGCTGCTGGGCTGGGGCTAAAGCACCTTCTAAAAAGGTGCGCACGGCGAGCCTGACATGGGACAATATCTTCGCTTCATCGGGAAGATCGGCGCCGACCAGCAGATAGTTGTGAACCGGCATCAGGAGCATTGAGAGCAACATCTGCGCCGCTTCCATCCCGCCGCCTGCTATTCCCGCCCGGCCAAGATGATCGGCCAACGGCGCGACAAGATAGTCATTCTGGCTTTGGCGGATCATCGGGCCGAATTCGGCAAATTCATGTGCTTCGCGCAGCAGCAGCCGCGCCATCCCCACGGTCGAGGGCCGGGTGAATTCGAGCAGCATGGCAATGCCGAACGCACGCAGATCAGCTTCCGGTTCGGCCGGATCGCGCCACTGCGGCAACGGAAATCGCTCCAGCCCATCGGCGAGGCAGGCGCGAAACAGGGCTGCCTTGTCTTCATGCCAGAGATAGAGCGTCCGCTTCGACACGCCTGCCGCTTGCGCGATCGCGTCCATGGTGACGGCGCGGTAGCCCTGAACGATGAATTGCTCGCGGGCGACCTTTAGCAGGCGGCGCTTCTTGGCGAGCGTCTGGTCTGCCCGCCCGCCCCTTGCAGGGCGCGAAGCAGGATCAGCCAGAGCAGACTTGGCTACCGACGCCGCCATCAACCAGCCTCAACCTTCATGCCGCACGGGGAAGCGATCATAGTAGAAGGCGAAGCGTTCGCGCGCGGCAGCTTCGTTCAGGCCAAACACGCCCTCTAGATCGTAGACCACCTTGCCATGTTTGTTGCGGGGATTTTCGTTCAAATAGCCGAGCAGCTGGCTCTCGACCTCAGGCGTCAGGTCCAGCCCGGCCAGATCATAGACCTGCCGCATCACCTGTTCCTGATCAGCCATATATTCATCGAAGAGGATGTCGGCGGATTGATCGGGCCCCCATGCGTCGCGCTGATCCACGCAGGCGCGCAGCAACCGTTCGATCCGGTCCATCCACAGGCGTGCGAGCGCAGGCGGATCGATCGGATCGCGACGGATGCGGTCGCTATAGCCAAGCATGGTGGTCAACGATCGCAGCACGGCGATCGGATCACGATGGGTGATGACCATGGTCGCGTCGGGGAAAACAGCCTTGATCGCCGCCAGATTTTCCATGTGCTGCGGCGACTTCAGCAGCCAGCGGTTGGGGCCGCGATGCCAGGTGAGGACCTGCAGCACCTTCTTTTCATAGGCGTAGCTGGGCGTCCGGTCATGCGCGAAATAATGGTCGATCCACCGGGGAATGCGGGACTGGAATTCCCAGCTGTAGCAGTTGAGGTCCATGTAGAGCAGTTCATTGTCTTCATGGATCGATGCGGCATCCATGCCGTGCATCGCCGCCATATGCGGCAGAACCGCCTCGAACGCGCTCCACATTTCCGCGCTTCGGGTGATGCGCGGATCGACTTCGCCGGGCGCAAGTTGGCGCGACTGGACGGGCTCTTCAGCTTCCCAGAGGGTCAGGGACCGCAGGCGCTCGTCCCGGGCCAGCCAGTTCACCAGATGCGTCGTGCCAGAACGCGGCAATCCCGCGATGAAGAGCGGACGGTCAATCTCTATGTCCAGGATTTCCGGGTGGCGCTTTACGATATCCTCGATGCGCAGGCGGTTGACCATCACCCGCACCAGATGGTCCAGCAAGGTGATGCGGCCGCCACGGGTCAGGCCTTCATCCTCGTCCCAAGCCTGAAGCATCACGGCCATGCGTTCGCGAAAGCTCTGATCTTCGCCGAAATCATGAAGGCCGCCCGCATCAGCGATCGCTTTGGCCAGGACTTCATCGACGGTCATTTGGTCGGAGCGAGCGGCGGGACCCTGGCGAGCGGCGGCCAGCATCGGCGTGATGACGGGGTCCGCCATGTCGTTGATATGGATTTCCTGGGGTTCAGGAAGCATGGTTTCGCTCATTGTTGATCCTTTTGGCGTGGCTAATCCAGCTTCACGCGATCTGGGGGAAAGTGACGATGACCTTTGCCGAGGCGTCGGTGTCCGCAGCGATGCGAAACGCCTCGTCCAGTTGATCGAACTTCAGCCGATGACTGATCAGCGGGTCGACGTCGATTTCGCCACTCGCCAGCATCTGGAGGCATTCGTTGAACTCATCCTCCCGGTCGGTCGCGATGGAGCCGGACATGTTAAATTCGTTGGCCATCATCTTCCAGAGATTGACGGGCATCGGTTTCTTGTGGAGCGCGACGATCACGATCCTCGCCCGGAACCTGGCAACGTCCAGCAACTCGGCCAGCGGTGGTTGCGCGCCCGCCGCATCGATGATGACGTCGCTGCCGACGAAGGGCATGCCGAAGCGCTCCCCCGTGCCATGGGCTTTCCCGATGGCCTCGACCAGCGGCTCGCGCGAGGGATTTATAGTGACGGCGGCACCAAGCTGCCGGGCGCGATCAAGCCGGGCATCGGACAGGTCAGCGATCAGAATGTCTTCGACACCGCGGTGGCGAAGGCAGATGATGGTGCACAGGCCGATCGGACCGGCACCGAGTATCACCACCTTGTCACCGGGCTGCACCCGGCCGATGTTCACACCATGCAGGCCGACTGACAAGGGCTCTGCCAAGGCCGCCTGTTCGAGCGGCAAGCTATCGGGAATGGGGCAGATGTCTGCGCCGACGCGCGCCTCTGGAACGAGGATGAACGGAGCAAAGGCGCCGGTCGGCCCGCCTCCCCCGATCAGGCCCGCATCGGGATTGACGGCGCAGCGCTGGCCAGGATGAATATCGCTGACCTGTTCCCCGACTCTTTCGACAATGCCTGCAAATTCATGGCCGATCGGCAGTGGCTCCACTAGTGGCGCGCCGCCGCCCAGGCCGCCAGCCGCGACATATCCCAGATCGCTACCGCACACGCCCGTGGCCCCGATCCGCACCAGCACGTCGCGCGGACCGACCGTCGGTATCGCAACCTGATCGACGCGCATGTCGCCTGGACCATGGACGCGGGCCAGCGGCATCGTAGCGGCATCCTGTCGAGCCGACATTGCGTCGGGGCGGCCGGACTCGCTCATTAGACCCTCTCCTCATTTCTCGTTGCGGAGATTTGGTAAACCAATCAGTTTCCGAGTCAAGGATCTGTCGGCTGGAGACGAAACAAAAATGCCCTGCGCCTCATCGGCACAGGGCATTTTCTTGATCGTCAGTGAGGCTGAAATCAGCCGATCTTGGCAGAAACCAGGAAAGGCCGGAGATAAGCTTCCATGCCTTCGCTGCCGCCTTCCGAACCCATGCCGCTGTCTCCCACGCCACCGAAAGGCGTTTCGGGCATGGCCATCGCAAAGTGATTGATGCCCAGCATGCCCGCATGGATATTCTGGGAAATCTTGCGCTCGGTGCTCATGCTGTTGGTGAAGGCGTAGGACGCAAGGCCGTAGGGCAGGCGGTTGGCTTCCGTCAGCGCTGCGTCAATGTCGTCGACGGGCATGACGAGCATGAGAGGGCCAAAAGGTTCCTCATTCATGGCGTCCATTTCCGGCGTCATGCCGGACAGCACGGTCGGTTGGAAGAAATAGCCACGATTGCCGATGCGCGATCCGCCGGTTTCGATCTTCGCACCACGCTGGACGGCGTCGGCCGCCAATGCCTCGATCTTCGACAGCTGGCCTGCGGTGGTGAGCGGGCCCATCTGCGTGTCCGCTTCCAAACCATTGCCGACCCGCAGCTTGGCAGCAGCCTCGCTCACGCCAGCGACGAAATCGTCGTAAAGCGGCATTTCGACCAGGAAGCGCGTCGGGGACACGCATACTTGCCCTGCGTTACGGAACTTGAATTCGGTCGCGAGCGGGACGACCGCGGCGAGATCCGCGTCGCGCGCCACGATCACGGGATTGTGCCCGCCCAATTCCATCGTCACCTTCTTGAGATGCTGTCCCGCTGTGCCCGCGAGCAGGCGGCCGACGCGCGTCGATCCCGTCAGCGTCACCTTGTGGATTTCCGGCGCCGCGCAAAGGGTTGAAGAGATCGCCGCAGGATCACCCCAGATCACGCTGATCGCCCGAGGCGGCAGACCCGCCGCCAGCAGTGCGCGTCCGATGCGCCAACCTGCGCTCGGCGTTTCTTCGGCGCATTTGAGCACGATCGAGCATCCCGCCGCGAGGGCAGGCGCAACTTTTTGCATGACCGTCCAGGCCGGGAAGTTCCATGGGGTGAAGGCCGCAACCGGGCCGACCGGGCGGCGCTCGACCGCCCAGCGCATGTCGCTGGCCCGGGTGGGGATCAGGCGGCCATAAGCGCGGCGGCCTTCTTCCGCATACCAGTCGAGCAAGTCTGCCGACCCCAGCCACTCGCCGCGCGCCTGCGCCAGCGGCTTTCCGCCTTCGCGCGTCATTTCAGCGGCGGCTTCGTCAGCCTCCCCGCGCATCAGTTCGGCGGCACGGCGCAGGACCTTGCTGCGTTCGAAAGGCGAGATGGCGGACCATTGATTGAAGCCATCGACCGACAAACGGGCGGCCTCGGCCGCTTCTTCCGCGCCGCAGGACGGCAGCGTCGCGATCAATTCCTCGGTAGCCGGGTTGACCAGTTGCATCGTGCCGAGCGAGGCTTCGCTGCGTTCCTGACCGTCGATGATGGGGCGGGGCGTCGAATCGGTCATGCGCTTAGGTCCTCCAGCTCTTTGATACGCCGCAAAGCTCATCCCGTGACGATCAGCGGCGCAGGGGTTGGCGGCCTCTTAGCCTTCCTGACGGCAGGGGGGAAGGTCCGGCCGCCAGGGAAAGGCGCGTTTCAGGCGCCCCGGATGAAATCGGCGGTCGGCGATGCTGCGGCCGCCAGCCTCAGTTCGCCCAATATGCCCGCCCAATAACTTTCCGATCCATCGGCCAAACGCCAGCCATGCAGGCGGCGGGTGAGCAGTTGCAGGTCATATTCCTCGCTGATGCCGATTGCGCCATGGACGGCATGCGCGATGGCCGCGACCTGCCCTGCGGCGAGGCTGGTGCCGTGCTTGGCGATTGCGGCGTCGGCAAGCTTTGGCTGAAGCCCCGAGCGCGCGCCGATCGCGGCGGCGATGCGGGCGGCTACGGCTTGTTCGGCAAGGACGGACAACTGCTGCTGCACCGCCTGCTGCTTGCCAATGGGCTTGCCGAACTGGACGCGTTCATTGGCGTAGGCGACGGTCATTTCCATGACCCGGCCAGCCGCGCCGGAGATGAGCTGCGCGCGCAGTACAGCAGCGATGGGGCGCAACGCCGAACCATTCAGTCCAGCCGCATAGGCATCGCCATCGTGCGGAACGCCCGTCGGCTCCACATTGGCGGCGGTCAGCACCGGCGCGTCCGGCGTGCCCGACAGGATGTGCGAAGCGACGGCGGCGAAGGGCACTGCGCCAGCGCCCGTGGCGATCGCGATCGGGCCTTCGGGCGCTTCCATCCCAGCGGCGGCAAGCAGCGCGCGGGCAACCATCGTATCGCCGACTGGCAGCGGCACGGCGTGGCGACCGAGCAAAGCGATGAGCGGGGCAGCATCGTTCAATGAAAGCCCTGCCCCTCCCTGCTCCTCGGCGACGAGCGCGTCGAGAAAGCCGGATTCGAGGAAAGCGTTCCACATTGCGCTGCTGTCGCCGCCCTGCTCAACCTCGCGGATCGCGGCGGGGGTGCAGATGTCTTCGATCAGGCGAGCGAAGGGATCGATCAGTTCGGACATGTCCATGAAGTGGCTCCCTTCAGCGCAGGCCAAGGCCGCGGGCGATGATGCCGCGCAGGATTTCGCGCGTACCGCCGCGCAGCGAGAAGCTGGGCGCGATATGGGTGACGTACAGCAGAGTGCGGTAGAGTTCGGGATCGACCGGCTCGTCCGGGTTGGCGGCAAGGTCGTCTCCGATCAGTTGCGGCACCGCCTGTTCAAAGCTGGTGCCGAGGTCCTTCATCAGTGACGCTTCAACGACCGGGCTTTCCCCAGCCACCAGCCGCGCGGTGACGGCGAGCGACATTTCGCGGAGCACCGCCTGCTGCGCCATCAACGATCCGACGAGGCGCAGCGTGGCGCTGTCCTTCCGGCCCACCGCTTCGAGATGGCGGACCCAGGCGTCGATCAGCACGACCGAGGAATAGATACGCTCGGGGCCGCTGCGTTCGAAGGCGAGTTCGGCGGTGACCTGCTTCCACCCCTGCCCTTCCGCGCCGATCAGCGCGTCGGGGGCGAGGCGGACATCTTCGAAGAAGACTTCGGCGAAATGGGCGTCGCCGGTGAGGTCCACGATCGGGCGGATGGTGATGCCGGGGGCCTTCAGGTCGACGATCAGCTGGGACAGGCCCTGCTGCCGGTCGGCGCTGGTGCCGGAGGTGCGGACGAGAGCGATCATATAATCGCTGTGCATCGCGTTGGTGGTCCAGATCTTCTGGCCATTGAGAAGCCAGCTGCCGTCCTCCTGCTGGTCGGCGCGGCTGCGGACGCTGGCGAGGTCGGAGCCGGAGCCCGGCTCGCTCATGCCGATGCAGAAAAGCGCTTCGCCCTTCGAGATGCGGGGGAGGTAGAAGCGGCGCTGTTCTTCGGTGCCATAATGCAGGATCAGCGGGCCGCTCTGGCGGTCGGCAATCCAGTGCCCGGCAACAGGAGCGCCAGCGGAGAGCAGTTCTTCCACCACGACGAAGCGGGTGAAGGGACCGCGGCCGATGCCGCCATATTCTTTGGGCAGGGAGAGGCCGAGATAGCCCGCTTGGCCGAGCTTGCGGCTGAAGGCGGCGTCGAAGCCCTGCCAGGACCGGGCGCGGCGATGTACCGGGAGCTCCGCAATGGCTTCCTGAATGAGGGCGCGCAGGGCGGGGCGGATTGCCTCATCCTCGGGCGGGAGGGCGGAAAGGGTGAGTGTTTCGAACAAGCCGGCCTCGTGAAACCGTGAATAAGGTGGCGGGTAAATCGCGTTTTTGGAAATTATAGTCCAATATCGAATTTGCGCTGTTCGATATTCATTGACTATCGGACGCGATGGCTGCGAAGTTTTTGGCAAGAGGATTGGCTGCGTCGCGGGGAAGGGCGACGCCGGTGAAGACGGGCACCTGGCTCGCCAGGCGGACGAGACGGACGCCCTTTGGCACCGAGCCTGCCGCGCGGGAGGGGACGAGCGCGACGCCAAGGCCGGATCGGACAAGGGCGAGGACAGCGCTCAATTGCGCGGCCTCCTGCGCGACGATGGGCATGAACCCCGCTTTCTGGCAGGCAGTGAGGGTGATCGAATGCAGGACGCTGATGCGGCTTTGCAGGATGAAGGGCTGCTGCGCGAGGTCGCCCAGCTTGACGGCCTGCGCATCCGCGAAAGGACTGCCTTCCGGCAGGGCGGCGTGGAGTTCGTCAGGGTCGATGACCTGCGTGTCCACGGCCGCGATCTGGAGCAGTGGCAGGCGCACCAGGCCGACGTCGAGCTCAGCGGCGGCGAGCTGGCGCGCGATTTCCGCGCTGGTCGCTTCTTCCAGCACCAGTTCGACGGCCGGATAACGGCGGCGATATTCGGCGATGAGACGGGGGAGCAGTTCGAAGGTGGCCGACCCGACGAACCCGACGCGCAGCCGTCCACGCTCCCCGGCCGCGCCCTCCCGCGCGGCTTCCCGGAAACGATCGGCCTGGGCCAAGGTCGCCCGCGCCATCTCCAGCGAGGCGCGGCCTGCCGCCGTCAGAGCGACGCCCCGCGCGCTGCGGATGAACAGCGCCGCGCCCAATTCTTCCTCCAACTTGCGGATGGCGACGGTGAGCGGCGGCTGCGACATGTTGAGCCGTTCCGCCGCCCGGTGAAAATTGCCGGTTTCAGCGAGCATGACGAAATAACGGAGTTGGCGCAGTTCCATGATAGCTTTCATATATCAGCTAAGCGAAAATCAATATTAGCTTGGCACGGATCGAGCGCCTAGCGTCTTCGCGATATTTTCATGTCTGGATTGGGAGAGGCCCGCTTGGACCCGTTTCTTCTCGTCGAGCGCGACGGCCCTGTCGTTGTCGCCCGCTTCAACCGCCCCGAAGAACGCAACACGATCACGGAAGTCGCCCATAGCGAGGAAATCGTCGATTTCTGCCGCCAGATGGTGCGCGACAATTCGGTGCGCGCGATCGTCCTGACCGGCAATGGCAAGGCATTCAGCGCGGGCGGCAATGTCAAATATATGGCCGAGCGCAGCGGCATGTTCGGCGGCACGCCCTATGAAATCCGCAACGCATACCGCACCAGCGTGCAGATGATCGGTCCGGCGATCCATGAGCTGGAAGTGCCGATCATCGCGGCGATCAACGGCCCGGCGATCGGCCTTGGCCTGGACATCAGCTGCATGTGCGACATCCGTCTGATGGCCGATACCGCCGTGGTGGCGGAAAGCTATGTCAAGCTGGGCATCATTCCGGGTGGCGGTGGCGGCTGGCTGCTGCCGCGCCTGATCGGGCCGCAGCGCGCCAATATCATGACGCTGACCGGCGACGCGATCAACGCGCAGACCGCGCTGGAATATGGGCTGGTCGCCGAAGTGCTGCCCGCCGACAAGCTGATGGACCGGGCGCTGGAGCTGGCGGGCAAGATCGCCGCCAATCCGGGGCACGCGACGCGCATGGCCAAGCGACTGATGCGCGAGGGCGCGGACATGAAGCTGCCCACGCTGCTGGAAATGGCGGCGGGGTATCAGTCGCTCGCCCATTATACCGAAGACCATCATGAAGCGATTGCCGCCTTCCTTGGCAAGCGCGCGCCGGAGTTCAAGAACAAGTGACCGACCAGCAAAGCTCAACCGGTCCCCTGGCGGGGATCAAGGTTCTGGACCTTTCGCGCGTGCTGGCGGGTCCGTGGACGACGCAGATATTGGGCGACCTGGGCGCGGACGTGATCAAGATCGAGCAGCCGGGGCAAGGCGACGACACCCGGCGCTGGGGGCCTCCCTTCCTGGACGATGGATCGAAAGACGCGGCCTATTATCTGTGCGCGAACCGCAACAAGCAGTCTGTCGCGATCAATCTGGCCGACCCGCGCGGCGCAGACCTGATCCGGGAGATCGCGCTGGGTGCGGACATCGTGGTGGAGAATTTCCGCGTCGGCGGCCTTGAAAAATATGGGCTGGATTATGCGTCGCTCTCGGCGATCAACCCGAAGCTCATCTATTGTTCGATCACTGGCTTCGGTCAGGATGGTCCGTACAAGGATCGCGGCGGCTACGACTTCCTGATCCAAGGGATGAGCGGCCTCATGTCGATCACCGGCCGTCCCGATCAGGAACCGGGCGGCGGGCCGATGAAGGTCGGCATCCCGATCAGCGACCTTGTTACCGGCCTCTATTCGGCGATCTCCATCCTTGCCGCGCTCGCCCATCGCGACCGCACGGGCGAGGGGCAGCAGATCGACATGGCGCTGCTTGATACGCAGGTGGCGCTGCTTGCCAACCAGGCGTCCAATTATCTGAACGGGGGCATGATCCCGCGGCGGCTGGGCAATGAGCATCCCAATACCGTGCCCTATCAGGATTTCTCCTGCTCTGACGGCGACATATTGGTGGCGCTGGGCAATGACCGGCAGTTCCGCAGCTTCTGCAACCTGATCGGCCGCCCGGACCTGCCGGACGATCCGCGCTTCATCGACAATGGCAACCGGTCGCCCAATCGGAAGGCGTTGCAGGACGAGATGCGGCCGGCGATCGCCAAATGGAAATCGGATGATCTGATCGCTGCGATGGAAGCGGCGAAGCTGCCGGGCGGGCGGGTCAATGAGATCCCCGACATTTTGGCGGACGAACATATCGCCGCGCGCGGCGTCATCAAGGACATGGTCCGGTCGGACGGTACGCCGGTCAAGGTGCTGGGCTATCCGGGCAAATTTTCCAAGACGCCTGCCGACTACCGCCGGGCGCCACCGCGTTCGGGCGAGGATACGCGTGACGTGTTGAGCGACGTGCTGGGATTGTCCGAAGGGCAGATCGCGGCGCTGTTGGAAGCGGGGGTTATTGCCGAAAAGCTGCATTGATTTGTTCACGCGGAGGCGCGGAGGACGGTGATTATAGCCCTTCCCCTCCGTCACCCCGGCGAAAGCCGGGGTCCCGCTTTTTTTCGCGGTTCCGTGAGCGTAGCGGGACCCCGGATCACGTCCGGGGTGACGAAGACGGCAGGAGTACCGCTCCGCTTCGCTCTTGATAGATCGGGAAACAACAGTTCATCATGCCGGAAACGACCGGCTCAAGATTTGAGAGGAAGTTAACATGACCACCAAGATCGGCTTCATCGGCCTGGGCGCGATGGGCCTGCCCATGTCGTCGAACCTTCAGCGCAAGGGCTTTGCGGTGACGGTGTTCGACATCGACGACGCGAAGATGAACGAGGTCGCAGCCCTGGGCGCCACCAAGGCGGGCAGCATCGCCGAAGCGAGCCGGGGACAGGACATCGTCATCACCGTGCTGCCCGCGACGCAGCATGTCGAGGCGGTGGTGCTGGGCGAGGACGGCGTCCTGGCGAATATCGATGCGGGCGGGCTGCTGATGGACCTGTCCACCATTGACGCCAAGGGCACGGACCGGGTCGCCGCGCTTTGCCGCGAAAAGGGCATCGCTTTCGTCGATGCGCCGATCGGCCGTCTGGCGCTGCATGCCCAGCGCGGCGAATCCCTGTTCATGGTCGGCGCGGAAGACGATGATTTCGCCCGCGTCGAGCCCGCGCTGAAGGCAATGGGCACCGACATCTTCCACTGCGGCAAGCCGGGTATGGGCAGCCGCATGAAGCTGATCAACAACCTCATGCTGCTGTCGACCGCGCAGGTCGTGGCGGAGTCGGTCGCGCTCGGCACCAAGCTCGGCCTAGACATCCAGACCATCCATGACGTCACCGGCAACACCACTGCGCGCAACGGCCAGTTCCATGTGTTGATGGTGAACAAGGTGCTCAAGGGCGACATGGAGCCGGGCTTCACCATCGACCTCGCCTTCAAGGATCTGACACTCGCCATGAATGCTGCGGCTGAAAACCGCATAGGATTGCCGGTTGGTGCGGCGGCGCACGCCGTGTTCGGTGGCGCGCGCGCGAGCGACTACGCAACGAAGGATTATTCGGCGCTGCTCGACTATGCCTGCCGCAATGCGGGCATCGAAACGCCGCGCATGGATTGATCCGAAAGGCCGTGGGCGCGCCGCAACTGATCGCCACCTGCTGGACCACGGCGGGTAATGTCCGGCCCGACCGGACGGACAATCTGGGCCGCTTCCCGTTGGAACAGCGGATCGAGGCGGCGGCGCGCGCAGGTTATGCGGGGACTGGCTTCTGGCTGGGCGACCTTCTGGCGTGGGAAGGGAGCGGGCGGGACTATGTGGCGCTGAGGCGGTTGCTGGATGACGCGGGACAGCGCGTCGTCGAGCTGGAGTTTTTGGCCGACTGGTTTGCGGGCGGGGAGCGGCGGGACCGGTCGGATGCTGCACGGGCGGAGCTTTTCCGCGCCGCCGATGCTTTGGGCGCGCGGCATATCAAGGTGATGCCGCCATTCCTGCCCGACGATCCGGCGGGCGATGATCTGGCTGCCGAGTTCACGGCGCTCTGTGCGCAGGCGGCCGAGCATGGCGTGATGATCGGGCTGGAGATGCTGCCCTTCTCCATGCTGCCGAACCTTGGCACGGCGTTGGAGATGGTCGCGGCGGCGGATGCGCCCAATGGCGGGCTGCTGGTCGACATCTGGCATGTGATGCGGTCGGGCGGCACGATGGAGGAGGTTGCGCAGCTGCCGGGCCGCTTCATCATCGCCGCTGAACTGTGCGACGCAATGACGGCGCTGCAGGGCGCGATCACCGAAGATACAATGCGCCATCGCAAGCTGTGTGGCGAGGGCGAGTTCGACGTGCCGGGCTTCATCCGCGCCATGGGCCGGGCGGGCTATGACGGGCCCTATGGTGTGGAAATCCTGTCGGATGACTTCCGGCAGCTGCCATTGGCCGAGGCCGTGCGACGTAGTTTTGACAGCAGCGTTGCGCAGTTTCACCGCTGATACCTAAAGGCATGATCCTGTTTTCTTCACGGTCACCCCAAGTCGAGCCCGGGGTGACGGGAAAGGGGCCTCGATTGTCCTGCGCGCATCGACGATTGCACAAAAAATGCGTTTCCGTCGCGGCAGCGCTGTCATAGGAGGCGCGCGACGGGGTTGAGCCGTCGGGCATGAGGGGGCGCTGTTCATGGCTGTGACGATCCTGGGCGCGCTGGTCCCGGTGTTCGGGCTGATCCTGATCGGCTATGTGTGCGGGCGCTATGACATATTGGGCGACCGCGCGTTCGAGGTGCTGAACCGCTTCGTCATCGCCATCACCCTGCCGATCCTCACCTTTCGTTCGATCGCGCATATGGACCCGAGCAATCTGGCCGTGCCGGGCATGTTCATCGCGGTGACGCTGGGCGCGCTGATCACCTATGCCCTGGCCTTTGCGATTGCGCGGCGGTTCGGGCGGTCGGGGGCGAATGCGAATATCGCGGCTTTGTGCGCCTGTTTCAGCAATACCGGCTTTATCGGCCTGCCGGTCGCGACGCTGGCCTGGGGGCCGGAGGCGGTTGCGCCGGTGTCCGTCGCGATGCTGATCTACTCGGCGATCGTGTTCACGGTGGGACTCGTCATGAGCGAGGTGACGGCGAGCCATGGCCATGGGGTGGGCACGGGGTTGAAGCTGGCGGCGCGGTCGACCGTGCGCAATCCGCTGATCTTCATGGCGGTGCTGGGGTGCGTCTGGTCGGTGCTGCGCCTGCCGCTGGCGGGGCCGGCCGACATATTGATGCAGACGCTGGCGCAGGCGACGGCTCCCTGCGCGCTGACGGCGATCGGCATCTTCATCGCCCTGCCCCGGCAGACTGCCACGCCCGGCCCCATTGGGCGGGTCGTCGCGCTGAAGCTGCTTGTGCAGCCGCTGATCACGGCGGGGCTGCTGTGGATGTTGCCGCCGATCCCGCCGCTTTGGGCGAAGGTCGCGATATTGATGGCGGCGATGCCGTGCGGCGCGTCGAGCTTTGTGCTGGCGGGGAAGGCTGGGCGCTGGGCGATGGAGCTGAGCGCCTGGGCGGTGATGCTGACGACGACGATGGCGTCCATTACGCTGATCGGGATGCTGTGGTGGCTGGGGGCTTAAAGGTCTTTGGTGACGCTGGTCATTGCCAAGGGGCGGACGAGGAGGAAGAGGGCGCACCAGTCGCCAGTGTCCGCTGCGGCTTCGCGTTCCTGCCGGGCGATCAGGTAGACGTCGTCGCGCAGGCGCTCGAACAGCGCCTGCACCCGGTCGCGGCCATTGGGGCCTAGCCAGAGCATGTCCGAGACATAGCGCGCATCCCCCTCCAGCAGCGAGGGACCAAGGAAGAAGTGCTTCACCACGCGGTTGAACGCTTGGTCGAGCGGGCCATCAGGGCGCCAGCGGACCGCGCGGCTGGTGAGCGGGCGCAGGCGTCCGCCGGGCAGGCTGTCGACCAGGCCGAGGCGCCGTAGCCGCTCGATCGCTTCTTCGAGCGCGGCTGTGTCTATGCCGAGTGTCGCCTGGCACTCCGCCCGGTGCGCGCCGTTGAGGACGAGGAAGAAGAGCAGCGCGAGGCTGCGGTCGGCGGCGAGGACGCGCTCCTGCGCCAGGGTGAAGCGGTCCGCGCCGCTGTCGGCTGATCGGGCAAGCAGGTCACGCACGTCGATGCCGATGGCGAGGCAGAGGCGGTCGAGATTGTCGAGCGTCAGCCCCCTGCCCCGCAGCCAGCGCCACAGGGTCGGTTCCGCTACGTCCATGCGGGCGGCGAGGTCTGCGACCCGGACGCCCTGCACGCGCAGTTCGTGGCGGAGCTGGGCCAAGATGGCAGCGACGCCGGGGCTTTCAATTTGGGGCATGTTCAACATCCGATCATAAGATGA
Organism: uncultured Novosphingobium sp.; assembly: GCA_946886075.1. The sequence goes on from CAMPHR010000003.1 coordinate 144,271, forward strand.
TCCCAAGAAATCATGATATGATCGCCTTTCGCAAGGGGCGAATTGATCCGGCTGCATGCTTATTCCACTATGCGCGTGAGATAAGAGAGAGGATGGACCGATGGCGACCACGGCCGACTATGGCTTGGGCGAATTCACTTTTCCCCGTGGCTGGTTCATGATCGCGCGGGCTGAGGATGCAGTCTCCGCGCCCAAGGCGCTGCGCATGTTCGGACGCGATCTGGTGCTGTATCGCGGGGAAAGCGGGCGCGCGGCGCTGCTCGATGCCTATTGCCCGCATATGGGCGCGCATCTGGCCGCCGAGCAAAGTTCAGGCGCGGGCGCGCAGCGTATCGAGGGGGATTCGATCCGCTGCCCATATCATGCCTGGCGCTTCGGACCGGACGGCATCTGCAACAATGTGCCCTATTTCGACGGGCCGCTGCCCCCGGCGGCGCGGGTGCGCGCCTATCCGGTGGAGGAGCGGTTCGGATGCCTCTTCGCCTGGCATGATCCGGAGCAGATGGAGCCGGACTATCCCCTGCCCGACCTGCCGGAATGGGAAGATACGAGCTGGGTGCGCTGCATCTATGATGATCTGGGGCAGATACCCGTCCACCCGCAAGAGATCATCGACAATCTGGTCGATGCGCGGCATTTCGGGCCGGTGCATGGGCAACGGCTCGCCTATTTCAATTCGCGCTTTGAGGGCGTCACCGGGCGGCAGCTGTCCGGCGGGGGTCATGAGACGATGACGAGCGAGGGCGGCGTGCTGGACGTCGACGCTTATTATACCGGGCCGGGCATCCTCATCGCTCGCTTTTCCGGCGAGACGGACGCGGTGCAGATCGTGCTGCACACGCCGGTCGAGGATGGCGTGACCCATGTATGGCATGGCATCATCACGCGCGGACGACAGGTGCCGCCATCGGCGGAGGATGTCGAACTGCACGGGCAATATCAGCAGCTTGGCCTGTCCGCTTTCTCGCAGGATTTCGAGATTTGGCGGACCAAGGCGCCCGCGTTGCAGATATTGCGTTTGCCGACCGATGGACCATTCCACCGCAACCGGGCATGGTATCGGCAATTCTACAATCCACGCGCGCAGGCGGCGGGCCATCAGGGCCGCGCCAATGGCGACCATGCCACCAAGGGGCTGGATCAGGCGCCGACGGCCGCCGCGGCCGAATGACATTCAAGCAGAAGAGGATAGTTTTGGAATGAACAGGGATTTCCCGGAAGGCGCGGCGCTCATCTTCGGCGGCAGCGGCGGCATTGGCAAGGGCGTCGCGGTCGAGTTCGCCAAGTCGGGCACGGACGTCGCCATCTGCTATCGCAGCAAGAAGGACGTGGCCGAAGCGACGGCTGGGGCGATCGAAGCATTGGGCGTCAAGGCCAGCCTGCATCAGGTCGATGTGCGCGATCGTGCTTCGGTGGATGCGGTTGTCGCGTCCGCCACCGCCGCCCATGGCCGCGTGCACAGCGTCATATGGGGCGCGGGGCCGCTGGTGCCTCAGGTCGCGATCGCCGAATGGAGCGACGAGCAATTCCGGCAGGCGATGGAGGTCGAGGTGTTCGGCTTTTACAATGCCGCCCGCGCCTTCATCCCGCACATGCGTGAAAAGGGCGGCGGGTCGTTCGTGCATCTGGGATCGGCGGGGCATGACTGGTGGCCCAAGCTCGACGGCCTGTCGGTCGCGCCCAAGGCGGCGAACGAAGCGCTGATCAAGGGCATCGCCAAGGAAGAGGGCAAGCATGAGATCCGCGCCAATTCGGTGCTGGTCGGCGTGATCGACGCGGGCATGTTCCACGAACTGACGGCGCAGGGCGTGTTCGATGACTATTGGGTTGCTGAAACCAAGAAGCTGCTGTGTTTGAAGCGCTGGGGGCAGTCGGAGGATATTGGCCAGGCGGCGGTGTTCTTTGCGTCCGAACGCGCCCGCTATGTGACGGGTCAGGTGATTTCGGTGTCGGGTGGCTTTGGGGTTTGATGCGAGTGGAGGGGGAGAGGCTTGGCCGTCTCTCCCTTGGAACGATTGCGTTGAATCTGGATTACCCAATCCGTTTGGGCTGAGCTTGTCGAAGCCGTTTTCTTTCTAAAAAGAAGTAGAGCCCTTCGACAGGCTCAGGGCGAACGGTACTGAAATAGTCTTGAATCATTGGCCGCCCTGCCATGCTTAACGCTTCGCTGACGATGCCGCTTCACTGTCTGGAAGAGATGATCCGATAGCCGCAGGGTGGGACATCGGAGATTCTTGTGGTCAGCATCAATTCAAGCGCCAACGCCATTGCCAATTGGAACAACAAAAATTCCACCGGCACGACGGGCACTTCCGGCTCGACAACCGCTACCGAGCCGACTGCCACGACAAGCCCGAGCGAGACAACCGGGAGCAGCGCAGCGCCGTCATCGGGCGCACCGATCATAACGGCATCGGTTGAACCAGTTTTAGTCTATGCGCCGCCTGCGCGCAGTGAGATCGGACAAGCGCCGGTTGCTTCGCGATCGCTGGACGGCCTGTTGTCGGATGCGGGCTTCTTCTCACGCAGCGCGGCGGCGCAGACTTCTGCCAGCGCCGGAGTCGAGCAGGTGGCCGCCAGCGCCATGCCTGCTGCGCTCAGCCAGGCGGAAGTCATTGCGCGCGCGGCTTATGCCATCGTCGCGGACGCCAATGCGGACAGTGCGGCGTCTTCGCTGATCAAGCAGTTCGGCTAGGCTGAACCTCTCGACCCGTCGGGGTTCGGCTCTTCAACAAGCTCAGGCTGGGCTTCGACTTCGCTCAATCCGATCGGGTTGAAGGGCTGATCACATTCTCCCCTATGTCCGGCGCAGGACATGTTCGACGCTGTCGTCCGCCGTTCCGGCTTTGCCTTGGTCGCAGCCGACTTCCTTTTCCAGCGCGGCGCGGATGTTTTCGACTTCCACCGCGCTGCGATGTTCTATGCCGATAAATTGTTCGCGCGCGGAATCGAGGGCGCGGATCACTTCATCGAGCTTTGCCTGCATGGCGGCGGCGTCGCGGTTCTGGCTGTTCTGGATCAGGAAGACCATCAGGAAGGTGACGATGGTCGTGCCGGTGTTGATGACGAGCTGCCAGGTGTCGGAATAGCCGAACAGCGGCCCGGAGATGCCCCATATCAGGATCAGCCCGAAGGCGAGGACGAAGCTGAGCGGTTGACCTGCGGCGGAGGCGATCCGGGTCGCCAGGGCGGTGAAGATGCGGTCCATATGTTTCTCTGCACTGTTACCTCTGGTTCGCCTGGAACCAGCAACAATTAGAAACATTCAACCAAGCGAAATGATCAAAAGCGCTGCGATAAAAGCCGCCGGATATGCGATATCTACCGTCAGCGTCCTCCTGCTGGGCCTCGTATCGTGGCGCAGTGCGAGCCGCGATCCCTTGCTGTCGCTATGCCTGATCATCGGCATGGCGACTTCGATCAGCGGGATGGGCCTGCGATGGCTGTCCTATCGGGTGGATGAAAAGGAACAGCGGGGAAGCGGACGAGAGGCTCAGCCGGGGCGCCCAATCACCCCCGAATGGTAGGAGAGCCCAGCGCGCGGGAGGCGATGGGCTCCTCCTTTCAATGTCAGAGTTCGACCACCGACAGGATGTGGCTGTCATAGCCGGGCCATACATAGTCGAATTCCAGGATCAGCGTGTCGCCGATCTGGCCGCTCGACAGCAAGTCGGTTTCGACGAACAGCTGCAGGCCGTTGCGGCCATAGGCATAGCGCGTGACGTTGCCGAAGGCGGGCGATGCGTCGAGAAGCGCGTCGATCTGATCATTGCCCTGACGCGGGCGATTGACGGTGACCTTCAGGCGGCCCTTGAGGTCAGGGTCATTCTGGTTCGCTTCGATGAGGTCGAGCGTCATCTTCTCGATCGCTTCGAACGAATCCACCAGCGTGCCGATGTGGAAGGTATATTCCGGATCGGCCTCGACCGCATCGCGAAGCGCCTTGACCGCTTCATGCTCCTTGTCCGTGCCATAGCCGAGCGCCTCGCGCGCTGCCTTGTTCACCGCAGCCTGAGCGGCGGGCAAGGCGGCGAGGTAGAAGATCCCATCGCCACGGCTGCGATTGTTGCCATGTACGACGAAGCGGTAGAAATTGCCCTGCGGGAAAGGCAGCATCTGCGTTTCCACAAAGCCGAGCAGGCCGAGCAGCTTGGCCGCGATCGGACCATCCTCCGCCTTGGGGTAGAACAGGGCGACATGCCCCATCGACCGCATGTAATCCTGAGCCTCTACTGCCAAAGTCGCCATGTTCATGCCTCCTGCTCCGGCTGCTTTGCGCAACCGCTGTCCCGGTGAAATCAAAGGATCGGGCCGTTTCTTTCGTCAGCCCGCTTATGCGCCAGCCTTCCGGCTGGCGCCCGATATTTCGGCCTTATGCCGCCTGCGTGGAACTGCGCTTGTCGAGCGTGACATGCAGTCCGTTGGTGCGCTTGTGCAGGTCGGCGGTCTTGTCGCGCGGGTTGTAGAATTGCTTGTACCAGGTCCGCACCTTGCCATAGGGGCCGTCATTGGGGATGACGAGCGGGTTGAGGCACGCCCGCTTGTTCTGCCAGATCTCGACATCCTGGGCGAAGGCGAGGCGGCTGCCTTCCTGATATTCCAGCGCTGCGGCGCGCAGCTCATCGGTGACCGGCGCCGAGCCGTCATTCACCTGCACCATCAGGCCATGCCAGACGCGGATCTTGCCATCCTCGATCGGGGTGTGGGTGATCATGATGAAGCTGTCGAACGTGCCCGCCATCTCCGACTGGAGGATCGAGGGGCCGGTATACCAGGTGTCGAGCGTCAGCACGTCTTCGGGATTGAGCGTCAGCGTGCGGTGCCCGGCGGCATAATATTGGTGGACGATATGATCCTTGAACTCATTGGCGAAGTAGACGAAGTCCTTGGCGCCATGGATCGGGATGAAATGGCCAAAGTCGGCCATGTTGTCGACTACCTCGATCGGATGGATGTCGAGATCGCCCATATAGTCGATCTTCCAGTTGACCCAGCCGGGCGCATCATAATGGCCGCCGAAATCGGGCAGGTCGAAATTGGGTTCGAGCGCTTCAGGGTCATGCCAGATCCAGATCGTCCCGGCGCGCTCCACGGTGGGGAAGGTCTTGAGCTTGGCCGCCTTGGGCACGAAATCGGAATAGGGAATGTTCTTGCACGCGCCGTCCGGGCCATATTGCCAGCCGTGGAAGGGGCAGCGGATCGATTCCCCCTGCACCTGCTCGCCGTCGCGCACGATATAGCTGGTCGTGTTCTTCGCCAGATGCGCGCCCATGTGCGGGCAGTAGGCTTCGGTCACATAGACATTGCCGCTCTCGCCACGGTACATCACCATGTCCTGGCCAAGATAGCGCATCGCCTTGGGCGTACTCGTCGCCTCGGCGCTCTCACCCACCATGAACCACCCACGCGGGAAGGTGAAGTCTCCCAGACGATAGTCCGACGATGTCGCCATTGCTTGATCCTCTCACTCGCTACCTGACGTAGCAGGGCGGGCCGTTCGCCCATATGAACCATATGGCGATCAGCCCAACCGATTTAACTGATGCCATGTAAAATACGCAAAGCCGTTCGGCCGTGCAAGTTACTTATCGCCAATAAGCTTGAACCCGCCCTTAATGCTGCGCAATGAAGAAGCAGGCATGGCGCGCCGCCCGCGATTTGCGTGCGCGAGGTCGTGCGGCCGGGCGCTGGTTATGCCAAGGCGCGCGCGGCCGATATGGTCTCTCGCAAGCTCGCGAACAAGGTGTCGAGATCAGCATCGCTGGCGATGGTGAGGTCGATCATGACGCCGCCCTTCCCCACCCGCGCGCGGCCGATGCGGTCGCCGCCCGCCATAATCTCTATGTCGCCGCTGTCCCTGGGCCGCCGCGCCGCCGCCTGCCGCAGCCGGGACAGCACCGTCGCGGAAGCGAGCATCGCCCCGTTGCCAGCGGCGCGCGCTTGCTGCTCCTGCGCGATCAGGCATGCCTCGGCGATCAGGTCGGCCCGCTGTTCCTGCCTGCGCAGCAGCGGCGTCAGCAGTTCGGAGTAGCGGACCTTCAGCTCTTCCTTGGTGGCGAAGGCCTGGATCACCTCTTCGGGCAATTGGGCGAGCGCGAGAAGGCGGCTCAACTGGCTGTTCGAAAGGCCCAGCGCTTCGGCCATGCGCGACTGGACGCCGCCGTAGAAGCGGTCGACCGCCTGCTGATAGCTGCGCGCGCGGTCGAGCTCGCAAATATCGGCGCGCTCGCGATTTTCGATGTCCGCGAGGCGAAAGGCTTCCTCGTCCGACAGTTCGACGACCAACGCGTTGAGGCGCAGTTCGGGGCGGCCATTATGGTTGAGCCAGTCGATGGCGAAGCGCCGCCTGCTGCCGACCAGCAGCTGATAGGGCTGTTCCGATGCGTCCGGGTTCAGCCGCACGAGCACGGGTATCCGGTTGCCGCCCTCGGCCGCGATGGAATCGATCAGCGACCGGCAGCTGTCCGGGTTCAGCCCTGGCTGGTCGCGGGGATTGCCATCCCACACCAGGCAGTCGGCAGGCCGGATCAGAAGCGGGGCGCGGCTGTCCGCGCGCTCTCCGGCAAAGCTGGTCAGCCGGTCGTCGAGGCGGCTGAGCGCTTCCAGCTCCGCCACGGGGCGGGCCGCGCCATTGTCGCGGGACAGCGTCGCCATGATGTCGCGTATCAATCCCGCCATGCGGACTTTCCTCCTTTGCTGCCGGTGATTTAGCGGCATTCCGCCCGCTTCGCTCATCCGACCGAGTCCGAAATGGTGGAAACAGGCCCCTTTGCGTGTACGCAAAAGCGCGGGCGCATCGGGTCGTTTGCGGCCGGGCGATGCAGGGCGTTGGCGAACGCGCCGAGCGAGGCGACGCGATCGCCATAGCTCGCACTCGTCCAGCCACGGCGCACGCTGGGCCGACCGAGATGCGACCCGGTCACCCACTCCGCCCCCTCTTCAGCGGCGAGATGGAGGTGCCACGGTGATTCCACGCCGTCCACGATCACCGTCGCGCTCATCGTGCGGGCAAGTCCCAGAAGATGACCGACGCGCAGCCGGTTGCGTTCGGACCGATAGGCGGTGCGCATGAATGGGCTGTCGAGCTTCACGATGTCGGGCGACAGCGCCGTGAGCTGTCCGATCGAAGCATGGCCAGAACCGAAGCGCCCGACGGCGATCCGGACGCCAAGCGCGCGCAGAGCCCTGACAAAGGCGAGCGCGTCGCGAAAACAGGCGATGCCGCTATTGTCGCCAATCTCGATCACCAAACGCCGGGCGAGCGCGGGATCGCGTTTCAACCGATCGAACAGCGCCGTCCAGCCCGCGCCTTCCCCATGCAGGTTCAGCGACAGGCTTCGCGGGGATATGGCGACCGACAGGCAGGCGGCGGGGTCAGCCTGAAGCTCGCGCAGCACGTCACGGACCAGCAGCCGGTCGAGCAAGTGAGCAAGGCCAAGCCGCTCAAGGGCCGCATAATGTCCGGCGCAATCCATCTGCTCGCCGGTTTTGCCGACCCGCCGGAGCATCGCTTCATAATAGAGGATGGTGCCGCCATCACGCGGACGCGAGACGGGACGCCAGTTGATGAACGCCTCCCCATCCTGCATCCAGCGCAGGAGAGCGGCGGCTTCGGCCATGTCCTTTTGGTAGAGGGTGACGCCCTCGCCCGGTCGGACGATGATCTGGCATTGCTGCAATATGGACGCGGCGAGGCGGGCGTGCGCCTCCCTTTCCTGCGCTTGGCCGAGGCTTTCCCCGACAAAGGCCTGACCTGCCGAGATGGAGAGCAATATGTCCTGATCCTTGTACCGGAACGGTTCGCTATCCAGCGCCTCGCACAGCCTGTCGACCAGGCGTTCGGCGGGCAGGCTTTGCAACAATGGGTAGCGGGCGGTCAGGATGATCCGGCTGCCGTCGATGCTGCGAAGATCGATGCGGCCGAGATGCTGACGGGCTGCAACGCACAGGTGGTCGATTGCGGCACACGCGGCGTCCGCTCCATAAGCCGTCTCGACCGCGTGAAAATTATTGAGGCATATGACGAGCAGATGCTCGGCCTGATGGAGCTTCATCAAAGGCAAATCCTTTCGCGGGACCAGCTTGCAAAGTGCCAGACAGGATAAGGGGGGAGGCGACGGGCCTGCCGCCTTCCCCCTCCCCGCGCGCCGACCGGTGCGCGGGGAGGGTGTAGGTCAGCGGCCGAGAAGGCCGCCGAGCAGGCCCGTCACAGGCGCGGTGGGGCTCTGCCCGCCTGTGGACGGCGCGGTCACGCCACCGAGCAAGCCGGTCACCGGCGCAAGCAGCGATCCGCCGCTGCTGCCGGTGCCGGTGGGGAGCGCCGGGGCAAGTCCGTTGACGGCGTCGAGCACTGGCGACACGACGCTGTCGACGGTGGAGGTCACCGTGGCGACGACGGGGGCAGCGGCGGTCACGACCTGGTTGACCGTGGCACCCGCCTCCGCGCCGAGCACGTTGCCGACCAGATTGCCGACCGGCGCGAGCCCGGCCTCTACGCCAGCCGCTGTCGTCGGGACCGCCACGTCGACGATCGTTCCCTGCGTCAGCACCTCGGCCGTCAACAGCTGACCCTGTGCCGGAGCGGTGGCGGACGGCAGCAGGTTGACGCCGACCAGCGTGTCACTTGTGGACGGTCCGGGGACGGACTGACCACCGACATTGGCGCCGATCAGGGGCCCGCCGAGCAGACCGCCTGGGGAACCGCCGGGGCCGCCCAGCACGCCGGTCAAGCCGCCAGCCACGGTTTCGACAAGCCCGGTGACGGGAGCAAGCGCTCCGCCGCTGCCGACCAATTGCCCCGTCACTGGCGCAAGCGCGCCATTCACTGTGTCGAGCAAGGGCGTCGTGACCTGAGTCGCGGCGGACGTCACCGTTGCCACCACGGGCGCGAGGCCGTCGGTCAACTGGGTGACGGTGCCGCCCACCTGTTCGCCGAGCAGCGTTCCGGCGAGCGTACCGACCGGCGCGAGGCCCTGCTGCACGCCGCCCACCGTAGTCGGCAGGCTGACGTCCACGACCGTACCGTCACCATTGAGAAGGCCCACCGTGGCGAGAGTGCCGGTCGCGTCCGGCTGATCCGCCAGGACATTGACGCCGACGAGGGAGCCGGGTCCGGTGGGACCGGTGATCGCCTGGCCGCCCAGATTGACGCCGATCAGCGAGCCGCCGCTTGTTCCGGTCGGGCCGGTGGGACCAGTGGGGCCGCCGGGTCCGGTGGGTCCTCCAGGGCCAGTGGGACCGCTGGGGCCGCTCGGACCAGTGGGGCCCCCGGGACCAGTTGGACCAGTTGGACCGCCGGGGCCAGTGGGACCGCCGGGGCCATCTGGACCGCTGGGCCCGGTAGGACCTCCGGGGCCGCTGGGGCCGCCGGGGCTAGTAGGCCCACTCGGACCATTGGGCCCGCTCGGACCGCTTGGCCCATTGGGACCGCTTGGACCCGTGGGGCCGCTGGGGCTGGTTGGGCCCGAAGGTCCGGAAGGCGTGTTGCCTCCTGCAGTACGGACACTGAAACCGACGCCATCTGAGCAGGCGCCAAGTAAGAAAAGTGGAATCGCCGTGGCGCAAAGCAGCAGACGCCGCCCTGACCGCGCTGGCCCAACCAAAGACATGCTAGAACCTCCCTGTTCAATGCGAACATCATCGCAAGGCCACAAGGCTAAGCACGCCATTCCCTTACGGCTTCTTCTAAAATCACCGATCTGGTGAGAATGGGGGATTGGGTGTGGGG